>JBBFLA010000053.1:0-20222 GCA_037481795.1 Spirochaetota bacterium | reverse complement strand
CTCTTCTTTTTCATTAATATCAAGCTTCTTTGTTTTCTCATCCACAGAAAAACTGAATGTTATAAGTTTCTTAACATGATCAGGATATGAATTGAGCAACTGTGTAATTAAATAATTTATTTGATTATTTCTTGAGGTTGTAAATGGTATTGGAATATTTCGCGAAGATTGTAAAAATTGCATTGTTGCCATTTCCCGTTTGCCATCGGGGAGCGATAGTTCCTGCATACGAACTATTTCTGCAAGAATATCATATACATATGATTCTTTGGCCAGTAGTCCCTGAATAAAAGGGAAACGCTGTGCTTTATTTTCAATATTCATAGTATACTATATACATCTATAATTTTAAACCATTCATTTTTATCTACTGTACCTATGTCTTATCAAAATATAATAATTATAATATATTAAAAATAAGTAAAGTATTTTATTAAGTTAATTTTTCCATTAAGAAAGAAATAATTGACTCCCTTTTTACGCTCACCTGATCTCCTGAGTACATGTCTTTTATGGTTGCGCAATTATTTGCCAGTTCATCTTCACCAAAAATCAATGAAAATCGGGCATTTTCACGGTCAGCCCGCTTAAACTGTGTTTTAAAACCTTTTGCAGCAGGGTCAAAATCACACGAAATATTATTCTTTCGTAATTCTTCTGCTATCTGCATAACAACAGGTAGTGCATTGTCGCCAGAATATGCTATGTATACGTCCAGTTTATCTGTTACAGATAATTGTTCCAGTAACAATTCTATGCGTTCAATTCCTGCTGCAAATCCAACAGCGGGAGTAGGTTTCCCGCCAAACAATTCAACTAAATTATTATATCGACCACCTGCTGCGAAGGCATTTTGACCACCCAATTTTGTAGTAACAAACTCAAATGTTGTTTTTGTGTAATAATCTAAACCTCGTACCAGAAGCGGGTCATGAATATAGTTTATGGAATGTTTTTCCAATAAATCGCTTGTTTGGTTAAAGTGTTCTTTACACGATTGACATAAAAATTGTGTGATTTTTGGTGCATTCTGTTTTAATACTATGCATCCTTCAACTTTACAATCCAGCAGTCGCAATGGATTTGTGTGTAACCGTTTTTTACAATCTTCACAAAGATCATCTACATGTTCGGAATAATACTTAAATAACTCACCAATATAGGGTTTGCGACACTCTTGACAGCCAATGGAATTTATTAGCAAATTATATTCTGTTATTCCCAATCTTAAAGTTATCTCATTCATTAATGATATGACCTCAAAATCATACCATGGGTTGTCACTGCCAAATAGTTCCGCCCCAAACTGGTTGAACTGGCGCAGTCTACCTTTTTGAGGTCGTTCAGCCCTGAACATTGGTCCATAATAAAAAAACTTACATAAAGCTAGCCTGTTATATTCACCGTTTTCTACATAAGCACGTACCATGGAAGCAGTGCCTTCAGGTCGTAAGGTCAAACTTCTACCACCACGGTCTTCAAATGTAAACATCTCTTTGGTTACGATATCTGTACCGTCACCTATACCACGAGCAAAAACTTCTGTATATTCCATTATAGGTAGAATGACTTCACGGTAATTATATAGCCTGAATACTTCCTTTGCAGTATGAACTATATGATTAAATTTTGGCGTCCTGTCAGGAAATATATCTTCTACACCTGGTGGCTTTTGAATCATTACAGTTTCCTCCAGAAAAATTAAAAATGAATTATAGTCGTTTGCGTAAAATTGCCCATTGACGTAAAGGTTTGTCAAATATAATTGTTGCTATGGTATTGGGTTGTGCCATTGGTACTGAGTTACCATCCACTACAATATCGACAACTGTTACCAAGGAATCGTGTATCTGATTATGTACAATAGGATATAGTGCATCGTAACTATCGCCTTTGTATATTGGGTTGAATACCTTAATAAAGTTTTGTTGTTGGTTAATACAATATCCCATAAATAATGTTTTCTTAATATATGGTATGCCATCAAATGATTGATTATTGAATTCGTTAAAAAGGTTTTCGGTATATGGCCTGTGGCTTACCAGGTCAAGTTCTTTAAGCCAGAAGTCACTATACCGGTTACTATCGCCACCATTTAAAAACGTATCAATTGCGTGCCTGTAGATACGCGTTACATTGGCTGTATAGTACAGTGATTTCATTCTGCCTTCTATTTTGAATGCGTTTACACCTGCGTTAATATAATCAGGTATCCTGTTGATTAAACACAAATCCTTTGATGAAAGAATCTCAGTTCCATGTGCATATTCAATGATATCCAAATGATTGCTTGGCCGCTTTTCTTCAACCAGTGAATATTTCCACCGACAGGGATGTGAGCAGTTGCCCTGATTGGCATCGCGGCCTGAGAGATAGCGGCTAAGCAAACACCTGCCCGAGTACGAAATGCATAGTGCACCATGGCAAAAAATTTCCAACTCAATATCTGTATGCTGGCGTATTTGCTTAATTTCTTCCAGAGTAGTTTCCCGCGCAAGTACAATACGTGATATTCCATGGCTAGCCCAGAAGTTGACTGCTAGGTGATTCAACGTTGACATCTGGGTTGAAAGGTGGAGTGGAACATTCATATGTTCCTTCACAAGTAAAGCCATACCAGGATCAGAGATCATGATTGCATCAAATGGAATGTGTTTTATATTCTTAATATATTCAGAAATAAAAGGTATATCAGACTCATGCAAAAAAGCATTTAGTAAAAATATTGCCTTCACATTATGTTCGTGGACATACGCTACCGCCTGTTCTATTTCAGGTATTGAAAAATTTTTTGTGGTTGCTCGTAAGTTAAATTGTTGACCGCCAAAATAAACAGCATGTGCGCCATACTGAACAGCCACCTGAAGCTTTTCAAAATTGCCGGCAGGAGCAACAAGCTCAATATTTTTGTTTGTCTTTAAAGCCATTCCGTATACCTTTTTGATAAAAATCAACAGCCCGGTTGTGTTCAGCAAGTGTTTTTGAAAAATAGTGCGAACCGTCATTCCTTGAAACAAAAAACAGATACGGTACATGTGCCGGATTCAACGCTGCAAGTATTGAACGTTTCCCAGGATTACATATTGGCGTTGGGGGCAATCTCGTATATCTATAGGTATTATACGGAGTATCCGAATCTAAATCATCATAAGTAAGCCGTTTACCAAATTTTTTTAATCCATACTGTATAGTTGAATCGCAATCCAATTTCATTTTTAATTGTAGTCTGTTATAAAATACTGCAGCTATTAACGAGCGCTCATTGTTTATTTTTGCCTCTTTTTCAACCAGGGATGCTATGGTCAGTATCTGGTGAAGGTTTGAATATTGTACTTCTATAGATTCCTGAATATCATGAATCACCTTTTTTGTCTGGTTTACCAGACGTAGTATTATATCACGTGGATCTGTATTCTCAGGTATTACGTACGTATCGGGAAATAAATATCCTTCAGCACTTGGTGCACGTATTCCTAATGTTGCTAAAAATGATGGTGACTGAGCCCAGTATAAAAAATCACCTTCAGCGCAGATATCATTTGCAGCCAATACTTTTGCAATATCATATATAGTGTAACCTTCGGGAATTGTTATTCTTTTTGTTACAAATTTGCCTCTGGTTATTTTCATTAATATTGAAAAGCTGGATTCACCATCATAGATACGATAGTTACCTGCTTTGACATCAGTAGCATTCAGGATGCGTCCCATAATGTAAAAAAACGAAGCGCTGGTAATAATATTCCTGGATTTAAGGAAATATGCAGCCTGATAAAGATTCATACCTGATCTTATGGTAATAGTTTCACCTTTCATGTTTTGCGGAGGGCTGCTGAAAAACCAGAATACTGCTGCCATAAAAATAAATACTATAATTAACGATAGTGCAGTTGTTTTTATTTCTCTCATTATTTTATTTTTCCTGATTTGCACTAAAATAAATATTTTGTTGACTTCACACGCTAAGTTGCTATTTAATAACTTTTGTTTTTAATAATACTATTTTATCAATTAAAAAACTAATGCGCAGAAAAAATATCGCTATACTACTTTTTCTTTGCTGTTGTGCTTTTCTTTACGGACAGGAACCAGTAAAATTACAGCAGAAGAATGCTATCTATTACAATAAAAAAGGCTGGGAAAGCCTGGAAACGGGCAATTCATATTCAGCAATTGTTGCGTTTCAAAGTGCCCTTGCGCAAAACCCAAAATATAAAGAAGCATTAATAGGATTGGGTTACGCATACCTGCACACAGAAGGCTTTACTGAATCAGTTAAATTATTTGATGCAGTGCTAAAATTGTATCCCAATAATGAGCAGGCACTATTAGGGATAGCAAAAGCATATACTGGTTTGGGTCGCTACCGTGAAGCAATGAAAATCTACGATACCTTAAATGAACTATCGTACACCAATAATGAGTCACGGTATGGAATGGCATACCTGTACTATAAAATGGGTAAAATGCTATGGGCCAAACGTATGCTTAACAGGATCTTGCAAAATGATCCTTATTACTACGAAGCGTTGTTACTGTATGCTGATATAAAGGCAAAAGACAAACGCCTTGACGATGCAATTGAACTTGTTAAAAAAGCCATAGATGCAAGGGAAACATACCCTGACGCATTTGTCAAATTAGCTGAGCTACTGTATCTTAAATATTATTATTATGGTGATAAAGCATATTTAAATCAGGCAGTTGATGAATTGCAGAAAGCATTAATTATAAACAAAACACACCTGCAGGCAAATCGTGATATGGGATATTTGCTCTATGTTCAGGGGGATTATCAAAATGCAATGACGTATTATGAGGCGATAGTTACTCATTATCCAAACATTGCCAGCAATGAAATCCTTTATAATTTAGGCTTAATGTATGAATACAAAGGCGATATAAACCAATCATTGACCTATTATCAGAAAGCACTATCAAAAGATAACCTCAACAGCCTCATTGCAATGAAGATTCGACAGCTCAGTTTACTGGAACACATTAAAATAGGACATCCCGTAAGAATACAGAGCAGTAATGACGATTTTGACTCATCACAGGAATTGCGAAAAAAAGGATATCCTGATTTATCCATGTTATTTGCCCGTTTATCATTGGCACTCAACCCCAACAATACTACAGCACGTCAGGAGTTAATGCGCATATATGAAACGCTGGGCTATTATGAGCTTTATTACGATGAAATTAAAAAAATGCATACATTAAACCCCACACAAAAAACACAGGACATGATGAGCATTGCTGTGATGAAGCGAAGAGACAAGCTGTTTTTCCGTTTGGGCTATGATAAAGAAGAATTGCCACGTGATGTGCCACTGGTGCTGGTGCTTAATTTTACACCTGCTGTTGCAGTACCTGCATTTGCTGATGCAGGATCTGTTATTGCCAATTCAATCAACTTTGCTATGGGTCAATTTGGAAGATACAGAAATTTCCCTTTAACACAACGTCAGACAATTACCACAGAGTTTGCGTCAAATAATTTAGACGATATTTTAAGTATACTCAATGATAAAATTAATTCCAATGAACTTCCCCGCATATCATACATAGTATATGGAGAGTATACACTGTCAGGCAAATACATAGAAGTTGATGCAAAACTAATGGATGTAAAAACCGGAATAGTTATAGCCCGCTATAACGAATCTGACAATACAAAATATTCTTTGCAAACAATATCTATGGATATAGCCAAAAATTTGTATAGCACCATTCCATACTGGGGCAAAATTCAGTCCTACTATGATGATATGGTGTCAGTTAATCTGGGGAGTATTGATGGCATTGAAAAAGACAGCATCCTTGAAACATTTGTAGATAATGAAGATACCATTGATTCTGAAAAACCACGAAAAAAAGTCATATTACAGGTAAAAGAAGTTGATACAAAAGTACTTTTAGCCAAACCTCTTAACCCTAAAGATATTGACCTGCTTTCAAAGGGGCAGGAGGTGTATCCTGTTTCAAAACGCCGTGCAAAAAAAATAAAATAAACAGTATTTAAATTTATATAATGAAATATACTAATAAATCTTGACATATAAAATGCAATTTATACCATTGTGCACAAATGGGCTTAATCTAATTTTTTGCATAAAATTTTATAAAAGGGAGTGGGACTATGAAGATAGCTGTCTTAGTTAAGCAGGTTCCAGATATGGAATCCAAGTTCAAAATTATTGGCGACAGTAAGATCGACGAATCCCAGATTGCTTTCAAGATGAATGATTTTGATGAATATGCTGTTGAGGCTGCGCTGCAATTGAAAGAGAAATTTGGTGGTGAAGTAATTATCATTTCAGCAGGCCCCGAGCGAGCATCAAAAGAAATTCGTCAGGCATTTGCAATGGGTGGCGACTGGGGTATCCAGATTCAGGATGAGCAGGTTGATGCAGGTGACAATTTTGTGGTTGCATCAGCACTGTGCAAAGCTGTTGAAAGCTTGGGCGGCGTTGACCTTATACTGACCGGAGTTCAGGCCGAAGATGACCAGGCAGCAGTCACTGGTGTTATGATTGCTGATATGCTTGGCATGCCACATTGTACAAATGTTGTTAAAATTGAAGTTGGTGGTGATGGCAAATCAATGACCGTTAACCGTGAGCTTGAAGGTGGATTAAACGAAGTACTTGAGATGGCAATGCCTGCAGTTCTTACAATTCAGTCAGGTATCAATCAGCCACGGTATCCAACCCTTCCTGGTATTATGAAAGCTAAGAAGAAAAGACTTGATGTAAAGAAGGCTGCGGATCTGGGAGTATCTGCTGTTGGTGATGCTGGTTCCAGGACAAAATTTGTTAAGATGTTCTTCCCGGTATCAGATCACAAGGCTGAAATTATTGAAGGTGATCCTAAAACCGCTGCTGCCAAGCTTGTAGAAAAATTACGCAATGAAGCAAAAGTGATATAAGGGGGTACACAATGGCACGTATATTAGTAATAGCAGAACAGAGAAATGGAAAAATAAGCGATGCTACATTAGAACTTTGCAAAGCTGCAAAGGCATTAGCATCTGCAATGGGTGCATCCCCTGCTGCTGCAGTATTCTATAAAGATGACAGCTTAGCAAAGGAAGTTGCACAGTATATTCCAGAAGTGTTTGCAGTAGTAGATCCTAAACTTGAAGTTTATAGTGCTGATACATATGTTGCTGCTGCTAAGGCAGTGGTAGAAGCACAGGATGTAAAGGGTGTATTAGTACCCCATACCTACGACGGTACAGATTACGCCGCTAAATTGGCATTGAATTTAGGCTGCGGTATAGTTACAAACTGCAACAAATTTGAAGTGCAGGGCGGTGCTGTTGTATTTACCCGAAACACGTATAATGGCAAAATACAGGAACAGCGATCCGTTAAAACCGATAAATTTGTTGCAACATTTGAAAAAGGTGCTTTTGAAAAAGAAGCTGCAGGTGGTGCAGGTTCAGTTACTGCAGTATCCGCTTCAATTCCAGAACCACGAAGAAAATTTAAACAGTTTGTTGAAACTATGGCTGGCTCAGTTGACATTTCACAGGCCAAGATCATAGTATCTGGTGGACGAGGAACAAAGGAAAAGGATAAATATAACGATATAATCGTGAATTTTGCAAAAAAACTTGGTGGCGAATATGCTGCATCTCGTCCTGTTGTTGATGCTGGATGGACAGACGCTGCACGTCAGGTAGGACAGTCAGGGAAAACTGTTACACCAGATCTTTATATAGCTTGTGGTATTTCAGGTGCTATTCAGCACGTAGCAGGTATGAAAGGTTCTAAAGTTATTGTTGCTATCAACAAGGACCCTGAAGCACCTATCTTTAACATTGCTACCTATGGTATTGTGGGTGACCTTTTTGAAGTAATACCCGCGATTATGGAGCAGCTGTAATTAACAGGAAAATAATAATATTAAAAAGGCACGGCTTATTTGCCGTGCCTTTTTTATTTATATACTCATACCAGTATTGAAGAAAAATTTCAGAGTAGCAGCAAATCCAAAATCCCTTGAATTATTTAATCCTTTTGCAAATTCATTTTGGAAGTATATATTTCCAAGATTGAAGCCAATAAAAAGGCTTGCTGCTGCTTCACCTTCGGTAAAACGCTTACCTAACGCACTGCTAGACTGAGCAGATGCAAATTCCCCGCCAACACCTATAATACCAATATTATTTATATTGTAAAATATACCACCATGTCCACCAAATGTATGTTCTCTATTATTTTTACTATACGTCAATTCATATACCGGGTGAATAACAACAATGAAATTTGACAGGTACAAAAGGTTTGGTATAGAAAAATGTGCCATATTTTCATCAATATCTACACCAGTATGATGCTCAGCAATTAAATCCATAAAATAATTACTGCTATTTGAACGAATTGTATTAAATACACCTCTTACTGACCATGATTCTGTAGAATATTTGTTTTCAGCACGTGTAGTTTCTGCCTGAGTTAAGCCAAATTGAACAGAAACTCTTTCGGCCAATCCATAATACATACTGTAGTTGGTAAAATACGAATCCTGATCAGGGGCATCAGTATCATTGAATGAATATTCACCTAATACATCTGCAGCAAAAAAACCAGTTGGATACACCATAGATTTATGATGTAAAAATAAAAAAGTATCAAAACATGCATACCCTGGCTGTACCAAAAAACTGGATACTGCCATCATACAAACAAGAATTATAAAAAAACGCTTAAACATAAAACACCCTCCTATAAAATATAATATTATATGTATACAAAATATTTATTAATAGCACTTTATGTCAATAATATTTTTATATATTTATTTTATACTATGAATTATAATTTTGTATTATTAAATAGCAATTCCTTTGTTTTTATATGTATATTGAAATAATGATCAATGAACAATAATGTATGGAAAAGTAGTTTTTGAATATCTAATGAATTATATGTGTTTGTTTCAATATTCAAAAATTTTTTTGTTAATATATCATAAATTAATGGGGCTGTTGCCGTAAATACAAACGCATTGTTAGGTGCACATTGATTGCAATACGCAGAAAGTTGATATTCAGTTAAATACAGGTCATCAGTAATTTCTTTATGACATACTGAACAATGTAAATAATCAGGCATAATACCGGATAGCTTTAAATAATGAATGATAAATGAAAGGGCAAGTAAAGTATATGCATTAATTTTAGGTAATGTTTCGATAGCTCCTTTTAATAGCCTATATATTGTAATATTAGGGTCATTGTGACCGGTGGTTTTTTCAACAACTTCCATTAACAGAAAAAGCGTAATCATTGCCTGATAATTATCTCTGATTAATACCGTATCCAGCAAAAGCGAAAATTCCTTTACATGAAACATTGCTTTTTGTTCATTGTAATAGTATACAAGGTGCACAATACTACCAGGCTCTATTGCAGCCTGACTGCGTCGTCTTGTTTTTTTGATCCCCTTAAATATAAATGTCCGTTTGCCATGGTTCTGGGTATATATAATATCTGCAACATCTGCTTCCTGAATAGGAATTTTTTTTAAGATTATTCCTTCTGATTTAATGATTTCCATTGGATTTTAATTAATATCAGAACTTTTTTGCGGAATTATTGTAACAAGAATCCTGCCAATGCGGGTACCCTGTATATCTTTAATTTTAAATGTTATATTATTATATTTTATTTGTTCATCTTTTTTTGGAATCTTCCCAAAAAGGTCAAAAACAAAACCACCTATTGTATCAAATTCCTGATCAGGTATAGTGCAACCAGTATGTTCATTAAAATCTGATATTGATAACCGAGAATCAACTTCCCAGGTGTTTTTTGAAATGGTCTGTATTTCAGGTATTTCATCTTCATCAAATTCATCTCTGATTTCGCCAACAATTTCCTCAAGAATATCTTCAAGTGAAACAATTCCAGCAACCCCGCCATATTCATCAACAACTATCGCCAGATGTAAATTTTGCTTTTGAAATTGTAACAGTAATTCGTCCAGAGTCATAGTTTCCGGCACAAAATATGGCTTATGCAGAAGCTTTTTAATGTTAAATTTCATTCGCCTGTCAATAATAAATGGCATGAGGTCTTTTACATATAAAATTCCAATAACATTGTCGATAGTTCCTGTAAAAACAGGTATTCTTGAGTGCCCTTCGTCTATAATTCGCTTTACCAGATCTTTCAATGAGATGGATTCATCAACAGCATTTATATCAACACGTGGTATCATTACCTCACGCAGATTTTTCTGTGAAAGACTTAATATTCCACGAATCATTTCCTGTTTTTGAATGGCATGTTTATCAACAACATTAGTAAGATGATTATTTTTATTTTTGCGTTTACTAAAGTAATTTATAAATATTTGTATATATTCCTTTAAATATTCCATTGGTATATTCAATCAACCCCTTAGGTTTTACTACTTTTTTCTTATCTATTAAATTAGCAAAAATTGTATTATAATACTTGTTTATTGCTTTATAAGGTTATGGGATAAATTGTCAATATGATTTTTTATGAAATATAAACGACAAAACCTATATTTTTATATAGGTATTCTTATGAATACTGCAAATTTTTAAAAAAATTTATAGTAGAGATTTAAAATTATAACTGAGAAATTTTTTTTAATAACTGTTCAGCTACGCCTTCCTTTTCCATCACTATAGTTCTATACTCTCTTTTAAAGGTATGCCTCTCTTCAATTAGTTTTTCCTGAATAAACTGTTCTAATAGTTGTGTCAATAATTCTTTTTCCTGTTCGGTTAAAGTTAATGTCATACTTAACCTCCATTAATTTAATTTGTTAATTAAATATATAAAATTTTATTATTAACTTCAATTGTAGCCAGCAATTTTTTACAATATTTTTATATAATAACATTATATATTACAAATACTCCTATCAGTTAAGGCAGCTTAAGTATACATTTTATTGAATATGTACATTAAACATAATAGCAGGAATAAAAATTGAAAAGTGATTGTTGTCTTTTGTAAAATAATACTATTTATTTGTATTTTTTTAATGATATTTAATTTTCATATCATGGATTTATTTTTTTCTTAATAAAGTTTATCATATCAATATATTCTGCTGATTTAGATTTCCTATTTATCAGAATTTTTTCAATAGTTGCTAATTCTCCTGATATATATTTATTAGTTTGATCACGTATATTCTCAATTGCTTTATTAATGATATAGCAGAGATCGGATGTTAACCTATATACATTTTTCTCAACTTCATAGTTAATTTTCTTTTCAAAATACCAGCCAAAAAACTTTTTAAGCAAAACCATCGGAAATAAAAACCATAACAGGTCAATTTTTATATCAAATGTTGAACTTATTGAAACGTCTGGTTTTCTGAAAGGTTGTAATGGAATATCAAGTTCACTCATATTGATTTTAATGCCAAGCTGTTTTTCTATATTTTGTGACATTTTATCCTGGAAAGATTTACAAAAATATTTATAATGTTCCCTTGATTCTTTAATAATATTTTCTAAATCGTTAAATTCCTGGTCAATAATTGAAACCAACGCTTTACTTAATTCTAATTCTAACCAGCTTTCATAAAACCTTGTTAATCTATAAAGATTTCCCTTCCACTGATTATAATCAATTCTAAATTTATTTTTTAATAATTCTATGATTTGTTTTTGGTGCTTACTAAGCAACTGATAAACATTTTCTCTGGTTTTACTTATCTGACTTTCATAAATTAAAAGCAATTGCTTATATAAATATTTATAATTTAATCGTTCATCAATTATACTATTTTTTAATCGTTCATTTTCAATATCATTGTTTGTAGATGTCTGTAAAGCAATTTCTAAATAACTCAGACAGCTTTTTGATAAAGAATTTATCTTATATTCTACAAGTGTTTTTGAAAATGAATCAAAATTTTTTATTAATGGTATTAATATTTGAGTTTCAAATAAATTTTTATAGTAATCTTTGTTGGTTTTTGAGGAAAAGTATTCAATTTTATATTTTATATTAAGATTTTTTTTTATAAAATCTTCGATATATTGAGTGATTTCTGTAATTTGTTTCGGGGTATATAAATCACATTTTGTTAATAGTATTATTATTTCAGGGCAATGTTTTGCAACATCATTTATTAAATCCATATCGCTTTCAGATAATGGGCGCTCAACACTAATGGCAATTATTCCCATTCCAATTTCTGCAAAATAGTTTTCAGCTGTTTCAGTATTATGTTTCCAAATACTTCCAACACCTGGTGTGTCAATAATCTGAATGCCTTTATATTTATTTAATTCAGGTATTTCAATATCAACAAATTTTACTCCCTTTTTATTCTTTGGATTTTTTATTTCATTAATATAATTATCAATACTATCAATTGAAATTTCGATAATTCTGTCATTTTCATCATATATAAAAGCTTTATCTCTTTCTCCCGCCCTAAGACGTGTTATAACTGATGTTACTGGAATCACTCCAACGGGTAGAATATCTCTACCAACGAGAGCATTTATAAAAGAACTTTTACCAGCTTTAAATTGCCCCACCACTACCAGATCAATATGTCTATATCTGTTTATTAAACGTTCAATAACCACTGTTTGTTGTTGAAGAGCTTCCAATTGTTCCTCGTCTATTATATTCTTTATTTTTTGAAAATAATTTATTAATGCTAAGTCCATTTTTAATCAACCTCATATTATTTCTAAATTAGAATATATAAATGTATATATTCAATAAATCAGCCAATAACAAGTTTTTTTTCATATGTATATGTAAGATGGCAATAGTATTTGGAGGTTTTATAAATATTTGTCTGATTGGAATATATTTAATAGTTTTTAACATGGATTACCCCTCATGGAATTGAATCAATATCTTTTACACCTTAACAATTCCCACTACCGAAGAAATAGCAGCAGGAGTCATCAGCCTTTTCTGGCATTTATGAGGGGGACTCCATCCCCAATAATTATTATGTTAGAATTGATACTTAAAATTTATAGTATGAATTTATCAATAAAAATTTGACATATGAACGTATAAAACTTCAATATTTAAAATGATTGACAAAACAAGCTATTTTCAACTTATGGAACACGTATAGTAATAAGAATATACACTCCATGGGTATCACTCTATCAAAAATTATCATCGGAGGATGGGCAGTACCCTGGTGTATAATAAATACTAACAATAAGGAGTTTTTTATATGAAAGTATTTAAACGCTTTTTGCAGGGAGTGGGTCTTGTAGTACTTTCAGCGCCTCAACTCTTTGCCAGTGAAGCAGATCTGGCTATTCCTGATCTGCACTCTGGTACATATACGATATTTGGCGCAACTATTACTGCATGGCAGTTTCTTTTTTATGGAGCCCTGGTAATAGTAGGTACCTTAAGTATAAGCTTATTCCAGTATTATATGATTAAAAAGGAAAAAGCTCACGAATCAATGCTGAAAGTAGCTGAAACAATTTATCAGACATGTCGTACATACCTTATTCAGCAAGGGAAATTCCTTTTAATGTTATTTGCATTTATTGCAGTAGCAATGGCGTTTTATTTCCTTGTTCTTAAAGGTGAACATATCCCAACGCTGGCTCAGGTTCTTTTATTTTCTATTATAGGTATGGCTGGTTCATATTCTGTTGCATGGTATGGTATTAGAGTTAATACATATGCTAATGCACGAACTGCTTTTGTTTCTTTACGTGCTGAGCCATGGGAAGTCGTTAATCTCCCATTAAGAGCTGGTATGAGTGTTGGTCTATTTCTTATTTCCCTTGAACTCGTAATGATGGTAATAATTCTTCTCTTTGTACCCAGGGAAATCGTAGGATATTGTTTCCTTGGTTTTGCAATAGGTGAATCGCTTGGTGCTTCAGCACTTCGTATCGCAGGGGGTATTTTTACCAAGATAGCCGATATCGGTTCAGACTTGATGAAAATAGTATTTAAGGTAAAAGAGGATGATCCGCGCAATCCTGGTGTTATTGCTGACTGTACAGGTGATAATGCGGGCGACAGTGTTGGACCTACGGCAGATGGATTTGAAACTTATGGTGTTACCGGTGTAGCACTTATCTCCTTTATAACACTTGCGATCACGATTCCTGACATCCTTGGCAGGATTAATATACCACAGATTTTATCCAATGCAGGAATTGCTGAAGTTAGCTCAGAAGCAGTGAATAAAATTGCATCTTTATTCCAGGCCGATTTACAATCAAAACTTATAGTATGGATATTTGGGATGCGATTCCTTATGGATTTCTTCTCTGGCGTATCATACTTTGTAAATCAGGGGATTTCAACTGTTAAATATAAAGGTAAAAAAGATTTTGATTTTGAAGAACCTTTAATGCGATTGATATGGATTGCAGCTGTCCTTTGCATAAGCACTTCGTTCTTCATGAGCTATTTGTTATTAGGTAATCTTGACCTCAAGCTGAGTGTTTCTGCGTTGCAGAGTATAGGAGTAAATGCAACAACGGATATAGTTTTTGCAACCTATCCTGGAATGTGGTGGAAGATGGCATTAATAATCAGCTGTGGTACTTTAGCTGCAGTTTTAATTCCTGAATTCACCAAAATATTTACAAGCTCAAAATCTAAACATGTCAATGAAATAGTTACCGCAACAAGAGAAGGTGGTTCTTCATTAACAATATTGTCTGGTATTGTTGCAGGTAACTTCAGCGCATTCTGGATGGGATTTTTGATTGTTGCATTAATGACAGGTGCATATATTACCAGTTTATTTGGCTTATCTGATGTAATGGGTCCATATGCATCAATTTTTGCCTTTGGTTTAGTTGCTTTTGGTTTCCTGTGCATGGGTCCAGTTAATATTGCAGTGGATAGTTATGGTCCTGTTACAGATAATGCTCAATCTATTTTTGAGCTATCGCAGATAGAATCTGTTCCAAATGTTAAAAAGGATATCAAAGATAAATATGGCTTTGATCCAAATTTTGAATTAGGAAAACATTATCTAGAAGCCAATGATGGAGCCGGAAACACATTTAAAGCCACAGCTAAACCAGTATTAATTGGTACAGCTGTTGTTGGGGCAACGACAATGATATTCTCAATCATCCTGTTACTTAAGAAAGTTGGATTACTTCAGCTTTCTTTAACTGATGCTCCAGTTATATTGGGTTTCATATGCGGCGGTATGGTAATATTCTGGTTTTCAGGTGCTTCAATGCAAGCAGTTACTACCGGTGCATATCGCGCTGTTGAATTTATCAAACGAAACATGTCGTTAGATAAAAAGGAAGCTGATATTGAGGATTCAAAAACTGTTGTAAAAATTTGTACCCAATATGCACAGTCAGGTATGTGGAATATCTTTATAGCTCTGATGTCAATTACACTGGCATTTGCTTTTGTTGATCCTAACTTCTTTGTATCGTACTTGGTATCAATTGCATGCTTTGGTTTATTCCAGGCTATTTATATGGCAAATGCAGGTGGAGCATGGGATAATGCAAAAAAAGTTGTAGAAGTAGACCTTAAAGAAAAAGGAACCGAATTACATGCTGCTACCGTTGTAGGTGACACCGTTGGTGATCCTTTCAAGGATACTTCATCAGTTTCAATGAATCCAATTATTAAATTCTCCACTTTGTTTGGATTATTGGCTACTGAAATTGCAATAGAAATGAAGCTACATGCTGCAAAAGCACAGGTAACTGACTACACTATTTTTATAGCTATCCCAATATTTATTATTGGTCTAATTTTTGTATGGCGTTCATTCTATGCAATGAGAATACCACCTAAAGTTTAATAACGATACTTATCTTCATTTGAATAAACAAAAAGGTGTCTTCATTAGACACCTTTTTGTTTAAAAAAATTAATTAAAAATTATGAAATTTCAATATTTTGCAGATATACTGTTTATATGATTATTATCGTATCTTTAGCATTGAACAAAACTGATACATACCGAGCAGCTAAAGATAGAAACAAAAAAGCGCACCATAGTATGGTGTGCTTTTAATTTTATGACTTGATTTTTTTACTTAGTATAATAATCAGTCACAAAGATTATCAAGAGGTTTTAATCATGGAATTGGCCAATTACCGTATTGAAATATATTATACCATTCCTGATTCACGTGGCATTGTACTGAAAAATAAATTACATCATTTAGGATTTCATGTACACCAATGTGTCCGTACCGATAACTATCTCATAAATATTCCCCTTACAGACATTCAAATTGATAAGGTCGCCCGGGCACTTATCCAGCCTGTTACACAGAATTATACTATAAATAATCCCTATGTACCCGACCACTTTACATATGCCATTGAGATTGGCTATCTTCCTGGAGTAACTGACAATGTTGCCCATACAACCCGCGAAATGATTGAAGACATTTTCAAAATTCACTGTGACCCTGAAAAATGCGTATTCACATCTTCTACATATTTTTTATGGGGTGATCTTAACGGAGAAGATGTACATGAGATTTCACTGGAATTGTATAATCCATTAATACAGCGAGCAAGTATTTTAACATACAATGACTATAGTGCACGTAAGGGATTTGGGAATTTCATTCCTGTTGTTACATTGCACGAAGATTCAAAAGCTGAAGAAGTTTCATTAGACGTTTCCCAAGAGGAGCTAATAGCATTGGGCAAAGAAGGCATTAAAAATCCTGATGGTACACGTCGTGGACCTCTGGCACTTGACCTGCTTTCTCTTGAAGCAATCAGAAAGTATTACAAAGATATTGAAAAACGAAATCCCACCGATGTAGAGCTTGAATCAATAGCACAAACCTGGAGTGAACACTGTAAACATACTATTTTTGCTGCACAACTGGACGATATCAAAGATGGTATATTCAAGCATTATATTAAAGAAGCAACACTGAGAATTCGCCGTGAGAAAGGCAAACATGATATCTGTGTTTCAGTATTTTCCGATAATGCTGGTGGAATTGAATTTGATGATGATTACGTCATAGCTGATAAAGTAGAAACACACAATAGCCCAAGCGCACTTGATCCTTTTGGCGGAGCTATTACCGGAATAGTTGGAGTAAACCGTGATGCCATTGGATTTGGACTTGGCGCTAAACCAGTTGCTAACCGTTATGGATTTTGCTTTGCCAATCCATTTGATACAAAACCTTTATACAAATCAAAAGATACAAATTCTAAGATGCTATCGCCCAGACGTATTATGGAGGGTGTTATCCACGGTGTTAATGTTGGTGGCAACTGCTCCGGTATACCAACTCCACAGGGATTTGTATATTTTGATGATCGTTACAAGGGGAAGCCTCTGGTTTTTGTTGGAACCGTTGGCCTTATTCCTAAAAAGATTAAAGGAAAATCTTCAGTACACAAAAAAGCAATGCCCGGTGACAACATAGTTATGGTTGGTGGCAGAGTGGGGCGTGATGGCATCCATGGGGCTACATTTTCTTCAGAAGCATTAACATCAGGCAGCCCTGCAACAGCTGTTCAGATTGGCGACCCTATTACACAGAAAAAATTTTCTGATGCAATTGTGAAAGAAGCACGTGACAAGGGGTTATATCACTCAATTACCGATAACGGCGCCGGTGGACTTTCATGCTCTGTTTCAGAGATGGCACGTGAAGCTGGTGGTTTTATTGTATACTTAGAAAAAGTGCCATTAAAATATCCGGGACTTTCCCCATGGCAGATATGGGTATCAGAATCGCAGGAACGTATGACCTTATCAGTTCCCGATGAAACTCTTGAAGATTTTCTTAATCTGATGAAACGTCGTGGTGTTGAAGCATGGGTAATTGGCAAATTTACTGATTCTGGAAGGGGGATTGTATATTATAATGGTGAGATAGTTTTTAATATTGACCTTCATTTTTTACATGAAGGTCTTCCTCAGAAAAAGCTTTCAAGTACCTACGCTCCACAGTCACATCCATATCCCAAGTTTGATGATCCAGATAATGTAACCGAACATTTTATTGCAATGGTTAAACGACTAAATACTGCAAGCTTTGAATTTATTTCAACTCAGTATGACCATGAAGTGCAGGGCAACAGTGTGATAAAACCTCTTCAGGGAAAAGGGAAGGTCAACGGAAACACAACAGTTATACGGCCTGTATTGAAATCCACAAAAGGGGTAGTGCTATCACAGGGTTTATATCCTTCATATAGTGATATAGATACATACTGGATGGCAGCTTGTTCAATAGATACAGCAATCAGAAATGCAATAGCAACGGGCTGTGACTTTGATAGATTGGCAATCTTAGACAATTTCTGCTGGTGTGATTCTACAAATCCGTACAGGTTAGGCCAATTAAAAGAAGCCGCACGCGCATGTTATGATTTTGCGGTTGCTTATAAAACACCATTTATCAGTGGCAAAGACAGTATGTTTAATGATTTCAAAGGGTATGATGAAAATTTTAATGAGGTATTTATATCAGTACCACCAACACTACTTATCTCTTCAATTGGTGTTGTGTCTGATATTGCATATTGCCAGACTCTTGATTTTAAAAAAGCTGGCGACTATATCTATATTCTTGGAATTACCAGAGATGAATTAGGTGGCAGTGAATATTTAGCGTATATGGGTGAGAAGCTTTCAGGGGAAAAATATATTGGCGACACTATTCCTCATGTTGATACCATAGTGAATACTAAAGTATATAGAGTAATTGAAAAAGCATTGCGTGAAGGCTTGATTGCTTCAAGTATAAGTATTGAACGGGGTGGTATAGCACTGGCACTTGCAAAATCAGCAATGGGTGGATTGCTGGGAGCCAATATTAATTTACGTGATATCCCTCAGGAAGACATTCACCGCAATGACACATTACTTTTTTCAGAATCACAAGGAAGAATTCTTGTGTCGATAGAACCTGATAATAAGTCTAAATTTGAAAAACTATGCAAAGACATAACTTTTGCCAAAATAGGGCAGGTTACTGATAATTCTTTGATTACAATTACTGGCTTAAATGGGAAGGAAATAGTTTCAGCTTCAGTTATTGACCTACATTCTGCATATAAATCTACTTTCAGCGAATTTTAGAGGTACCAATGGCAAAACCAAAAGCCTTAATATTAACCGGATATGGCATTAATTGTGATGAGGAAACACGTTTTTCATTTGAGTTAGCAGGAGCTAATCCTACAATAATACATATAAACGATATTATTGAAAATAAATCCCTTCTGAATTCTTACCAGATTTTTGCATTTCCTGGTGGTTTTTCGTATGGTGACGATACTGGCAGCGGCAAAGCACTGGCAAATAAAATTAAACATAACCTGTATGAAGAAATGATGTCATTTATTAACCGTGATACCTTGATGATAGGTATTTGCAATGGATTTCAGGTAATGGTTAATTTAGGTATAGTGCCAGGATTATCTCAACCCATTGGCAATGTTGAAGTTTCACTTGAACACAATGCTACATTCAGGTTCCAGTGCAGATGGGTTGATTTGATTATTAATCCACATTCTAACTGTGTCTTCACAAAAGGTATTGAAAGGCTCCATATTCCCGTAGCTCACGGTGAAGGCAATTTTATAGCACCACAACATATTATTGATAAACTGACAAAAAATAATCAAATCATAATGCAATATATAAAGCCTGATGGATCATTGGCACAGGGGCAATTTCCCTATAATCCAAATGGTTCAATTATGGACATAGCAGCTATTAGTGATACCACCGGCAGAATTATGGGGATGATGCCTCATCCTGAACGGCATGTATACTTTATGCAGCGTGATGACTGGACTTATGTACGGGAGGTATCTAAAAGGCAAAATAAAGAAATCCCACAATTTGGTGAAGGATTACAGATATTTAAAAATGCTGTTGAGTATTACAAATAAACATTATAACATTTACTTATCTTTAATGAAAGAAATTATGATTTAATAAATAAATGTTATATTATTTTAATCAGATATGATTAAATACGCACTACATATTAAGAATATAAAAATATTTCTAAATGTTTATTATACAATGTAATCTGATATTAATAATATTTTGGCGGATTCAAGAATGAAGAGCAAAACAAAATAAAAAAATATAGCCTCATAAGGAACACATCCTTATAGTGATTTTCATGACCAAAACAACATAAGGAGGCTCACATATGAGGCTGTATAGACATATACAAGAAGATGAACGAATAGTCATCCGAAAAATGATGTATTC
>JBBFLA010000052.1:0-20357 GCA_037481795.1 Spirochaetota bacterium | reverse complement strand
ATACAGTTTCTGGGTTAAATATTCCAGAGCCGATCGTCCATCTGGCAATGATGAACTTCCATCAACAGGATCATAGATGGGACAATCTGCAGAATTATCGCCATACCGTATAAAAAGTTTTACCAGTCCAGGCCACAGCTGTTTTATACCATTACGCAGCTCAGTGTTTACATAATACGTAGAATTATCGTTGTAATAATTGTTATCTGATGAATATACCGATCCCCCCACGGTTGCATAATCCTCGGCATTTATCATAAGCTCTTTTAAAATATCTGCAAATGACTTGCTGCCTGCACTTGCCGTCAAAAGATTTCCAGTTTCACGGATGACATCATACAGCGCTTCACGTGCTTCAGGGTCACCGGTTGCTATATCATTAATTCCTGACAGCAGGGCATCCATACCATTGACAGCATTGCCCAGCCGATTGTTGTTGTCATCATAAAAGGTGTTTGCCCGCACTAACAATTTCCCAAGGCCTTCCTGCAATTGGGGAAATACTGTTTTCAAATTTTGCCCATCACTATCCTGCAAAAAGGCAATCAAATCGGCCATTATTGTTTCAAGCTCATTGCCATGAGCATACTGTATATAGCCTATTATTTTGCGTAACATATTTAATATTTCATTGGTGGTACCAGGGCTTGTTGCACTTAAATCGTCTAAAAAGCTATACAAATCTGTTGCATAGCTATCATAACTGTCATTAGGCCAGTCATAGTCGTCCTGTTGCAGTATTCTTCCAATGATAGAACGAAGTGCACCAATGGTATCAACAAGAGGATCAACAACTGAAGGATCAGCCACAACAGGCAACACATCTTTAACAGCATCCACATCCGCATTAATTGAATCAGCCAAAAGAATATTAAATGTATGCTGATCAATCCCGGAAAATGCATCATACAGCGCTGGATAATCATCTAAAAGGTCAAAAAGGCGGTATGGTGGCTCAGGGTCATTGCGCTGAAACCAGAATTTACTTTCAGAACAGGAAGTTATGAACATTAATATGAATATGAATAATAGAAATGATTTCAACACTTTCATATGTCCCTCCTGGAATACATAAAATATTTCTTTTTTGTTAAATAATGAATTCAGCATAGATAGAACTCTTTGCTTTATAGCAAAAATAATACTGATATGTCGGTCTATTTGATTAACAAATATCCGACGGTTGAGTACCCTATTCCCTACAAAAAAACATTTTGTTAAATTCTCACCTTCTGCTTGCGGTGTTAAAATTTGTCCTGATATTTTCATACCATACCCTTTCAAACTGGCGTACCAGTATTTACCGTCTAGACATACTAATTCATGGAAATATAATAATACCGACTGGTAAGTATTGTCAACTATTAATCATATATTTTACAAAAAAAATTTATTTTTGTTAACATATTATATCTGTTACGATTTATTGTAATATATTCATAAAATTAAAAATAGATTTTTGAATATATTTATTATTTATTATAATGACAACATATTGAATACATTATTATAAACATGACTTGAACGCAGAATGTTTAAAAAATCAAAACTTACTATCTAAAAAAAAGGAATAACCCCACCCTTATTAATTTAAGGTGGGGTTATAAAGAATTTTTTTAATGAATCCCCTGTAAAAAAGGTAAGTTTGCTAATATGAATAACTATTGAATTACGTATTTTCTATAAGTAGTGAGGATGTCAAAACCATGATACAGGAAGTTGCACAATTTCTCTACCATATTTTTTTACTGTTTTTTCCACCTAAACACAGGATATTTGTACAGGGGCATCAAATATGGGATTTTATCCCTTAAGCAGTAAAATATTATTTAGCCATTAACACCGTAACTATCGCATAATGATTATTTTATTCTTTAAAAAGATCATAAAAAAAAGCATATATCTCTTTAAACTCTGTTTTTAGTGTTGTGAATGACTTTCCTTTTTGGGTATGCTGGAAAGCTCCTGTTGCCACGAATTTACTATCTAATCCCAATTGTAAAAGATACTTATGCATACTTAAGCCCATACTGAAAGGAATAATGTTATCAGCACGTGAGTGCAAAATGTAATACTTGCTTGATGGCAATTGCTTTTTTTTAAACAGTGTCATCTCATTTAATTGCTTGAATTCCGGATTTTCAACTTTCAACGAATCCACTTTTGTATACAGGTCAATGCCCAATATTTGTTTCATCTGGTTTCTATCAGTAACCCCTGGTTTTGTGGATGCTATAGCTTTACCTACCAACTTTTTTTCTTCCTCAGTTAGTTTTGGATGTCGCATGGCATTTGCAAGTTTAACAATAAAGTCAACCTCCATGCCACTGGTATTATAAAAATGCATGAGCATTTCACCATTTAAAAATGGGCCATACATAAATATTTTATCCGGATACCATTCTAGAGGGATATCATTAAGCGCTGCAACTAACATTGTTGCCGATATGCATGCTCCAAATCCATTATATTTCCCGGGGTAAAGTTTTTTAACAGAAAGATACATTTTTTTAATCTCTTTTGTTGCATCTATTACATCTCTATCAGTTTCGCTTCCGTAGAGGTAAGGGACCAGAACTTTTCTACCGGTTGCAAGTGCAAGTGCTTTCGCTAGTTTAACCAATGAGGGATGTCTATAGCCCTGAGGAGTCATTCCATGAACACAAAAATAATATTTATCTTCACTCCTGAAAATTGACTTGTATATTGTCATTTTGGTTTGTTTTCCTTCATCTAAAGGAAGAATTACTTCTTGAGATGTAACACCCAATGCAGGCACAATCTCATTCATAACCAGCATAAAACGTAACACCGGATCACTATACAAAAGTGCTATAGCTACACCTATCAGCACAATAATAATTACAATAATTACTAGAGCCATTTTAATTATTTTCTTTGTTATTCTTTGGGTCATTTTTCTACCTCCTCATACGCAAATCTATTAGTTTAAAAGGTATACACTAAAATTATTGCAATTATTTTTTTTTAAGACTCTGACCCTCCATAAGGATGCACTTTTATTTAGTAATCATTTTTGGCATTTTATCATCAAATATTATAAATGAGTGAGTACTTAGTCAAATATGAGTGAATGTTCACTCTTATTTTTATATCATTGTAAATAATTATATTAATCTATTTTTATATATCATTTTACATTAATATATTGACTTTTTATTTCAATATTAGTATTTTTTATGAAGTAGATTGCCCGCTTTCTTCATTACGTTTTCTATGATAGAAATAAAAAACGGAGGTTTAATATGGATCTTTTTGATAAATGCTATGCATTTACCCGTGTTGAAGAGGTTAAATCGGTTGGATTGTATCCTTACTATCATCCAATAACCGAAACCGAAGGCCCCGTAGTATTTATGAACAATAAACGTATGATTATGGCAGGTTCCAACAACTATCTAGGGCTCACCCATGATCCAAGAGTTAAAAAGGCTGCCATTGACGCTATCAACAAATATGGAACCGGTTGTTCTGGTTCACGTCTTATAAATGGATCACTTGATATTCACTTTAAATTGGAAGAAGCTCTGGCACAGTTTGTTGGCAAAGAAGCTGCCTGTATTTTTTCCACAGGCTACCAGACCAATCAGGGAGCTATCGTACCCTTAATAAAAAAGGGTGAATATATCATTTCTGATGCTGAAAATCATGCAAGTATCATTCAGGGGACATTAATTGCAAAAGGATTATGTGGCGATAGTATCCTGATAAAGTTCAATCATAATGATATGGATGACCTTGAACATAAAATTTCAACCTTGCCTCAAGATGCAGGTAAACTTATTGTTGTTGATGGCGTGTTCAGTATGAATGGGCATATTGCTCCACTTCCACACATTGTGGCGATAGCTCATAAATATAATGCTCGTATTATGGTAGATGATGCTCATGCACTTGGTGTAATAGGCACCGGTGGCAGGGGAACGGCAAGTTACTTTAAATTAACCGATGAAACTGATATTATTATGGGTACTTTTTCTAAAAGTCTTGCCTCTTCTGGTGGCTTTTTAGCATCTAGCGAACGCGTAATCAATTATATTAAGCACCATGCACCAGCAATTATATTCAATGCAAGTATGCCAGCTTCAAATGCAGCAGCAGCATTAAAATCACTTGAGATAATCCAAAAAGAACCTGAACGAATACAGAAACTTCATTATAATGCACATCGCCTGCGTAAAGGTCTTTCTGAACTTGGGTTTTCAGTATTGCCAGGTGAAACTCCAATAATACCAGTACTTATTGGTGATGATTTCATGACTTTTACACTATGGAAAAAGCTTTTTGATTATGGTGTTTATTCAAATCCAATAATCTTTCCAGCTACACCACAAGGTCAGCAGCTTATACGCTTAAGTGTTATGGCAACCCACACTGACGAACACATTGATTATGTTTTATCTATGTTTGAAAAAGCTGGTGTTGAGCTAAAGTTGCTGCATACTGTTGTATAATCTTAGTGCTTTATAATGCTCTTTTAATGCTCTGACCCCTTTTATTTTATTATTACACCCACTCAAGTATCATGGAATATTTCTTTAGGTAATATTCCTCATACTGCATGAATGTAGCTACCCTTTCTGTAAACGTTTCCCCCAGCTGTATAAAGTAGTCATGTTGATCTATGGGTACCCCTACATCGGCATTATCATCTAAATATGCCCGTATACTGCTGTAGTGATAGTGTGTAGGGTCAGAGCATAGTCTTTTTCGTATGGGATTATATGCAAGATACCACAACAACCACAACAAATAGTGAAATCCATCTTTGGCACATTGTATAATGCTATCCTTATAGCGCTCATTCCAGAATGGCCCGGTTCTTCCCGCAATCTTATTATACAATTCAGCAAATCGTGCCTTAATATACTGCACAATACGGGATATAGGTGCACCATCCTCAAGGGTATGAATGACTAAATGGATATGATTATCCATAATACAGAAGGCAATGAGCTTAAATGAATACCTGGCTTTAGCTTTGTTTAATATGTCTACAAAGCAAGCTTTGAAATAATCTTCCTGCAACATCGATTTCCATTCGATGCAGCGGGAAGTGATGTGGTAGGTTAAACCCGGAAGCTGTACCCGTAATTTCCTTGCCATAGTATCCCTCCGTATAGGTAGTAATATAAAAACTTAGCTTTCACTATATACAACGCTTGAGGGTAAAAAAATGAACAGGATGGTTGAAAAATTTTGTGCATTTTTATGAAAAATTTTAAAAAAATTATAACAACAAGGGGTCAGAGCATAGTAATAAAATAAATTGACGTATAAAAAGAGGGTACGCAGATGAAAAAGGGGTCAGAGCATATACATCCTATTACTATTAGTGGTCTATTAGGCTATTAGGGGTCAGAGCCCTATAAAAGACAAAAAACCCTCTTCACCACGCTTTCCATATATTCAGCGTGAAAAAAATGGGGTCAGAGCCTTATTAAAAATTATTCTTGAATCTCCTAAAAACCACGATATTATATATTATACATAAGACAATACTGAAGAGGCACCAGTATGAAGGTTAAATTCTGGGGAGTACGAGGCTCAATACCAACCACCCTTAACTCTATTACCATACGAGATAAAATAAAACAGGCACTTCATTTAGCAACCCCAAAAGATATTGCCAATGATGAATCTATTGAAACTTTTTTAGATTCATTGCCAACATCAATCGTTGGAACATATGGTGGTAATACAACTACACTGGAACTACGAACCGCTTCAGATGATTTAATCATTATTGATTGTGGTACTGGCTTAAAACATCTTGGCAATCAACTTTTAAAAGGTGATTTTGGCATAGGCAAAGGATTTGCTACTATTTTACTAACACATACACACTGGGACCATATACAGGGAATACCTTTTTTTGCTCCATTTTATATTAAAGGGAATCGTTTTAATATCTATTCACCATACAATGATATTAAAGAACGTATTGAATATCAGCAGGTTTTCACACACTTCCCTATCAATCTTGAATATATGCTTGCTCAGAAAGAATTCTTTATAATTGAAAAAGAAAGCGAAATTTACATCAATGATGTCAAAATAAAAAACAAACGCATGCGCCATCCTGGTGGCTCGTTTGGGTTCAGGTTTGAGGAAAATGGCAAATCTTTTGTATTTACTAGTGATTGCGAATTTAATATAGATGAAATTGATAAAATTGATTCATATAAAGAATTTTTTGAAAATGCTGATGTATGCGTTTTTGATACACAGTACACCTTTGAAGAATCAATTAATAAAGTGGATTGGGGACACTCTTCAGCTTCAATTGCAATTGATATTGCAGCAATGTTCAACATTAAGCGATTAATACTGTTTCACCATGAACCAGACTACAATGATAATAAATTAGATGCTGTTTTATCTAATGCAAAGCTATATTTGGGTATGAATCCTTCACGGCGTGGAAAATTAACCATTGACATCGCACGCGAAGGCATGGAAATAGAAATATAATCAGTCAGCATTCTGCAGGCGTTCAATATCACTTAACTTGCCTATTACAACCATAACAGAATGCTCAGTTACAACATCATCAGCTGTTGGAGCAATTTTAATCTGAACATTTTTTTCTGTAACATCATTATAATTCTCGTTTGTATAATACTTCAGACCAATAACCTGGCATCCATAACGGGTGCTAAGCTTCAGGTCTTTAAGTGACTTGTTAATGAAACTTTTGGGCGGCACAACTTCAAGGATCCCATATTCTTCGGTAAGAGGAAGATAATCCATAGCATTTTTCAGTGCTAATTTGCTGGCAAGCCGTATTGCCATATCACGTTCAGGAAATACAACAGTATCAACACCTATCAGTGTTAAAATCTTTCCATGATCTTCGGAGATAGCTCTCACAATAATCTTTTGCATGCCTATCTCCTTTAAATACAGTGCAATCAGGATGCTTGCTGCCATATCCTGCCCAATGCTGATAACAGCTCCATCAAAATCGCTTATTGCAAGCGATTCAAGCACCTCTCTATCCGAAGCATCCCCTATTATAGCATGGCTTATGAAATCTTTTGCTCTTTGGACTAACTCCCTGTCAATATCCATGCCAAGTACTTCACAGCCATTTTCTTCAAGAGCTCTGGCAATGTTAAAGCCAAAATTACCCAACCCAATAACAAAATATTTTTTCATACACAATCTTTACCCAATCATTATATGATCTTCAGCATATTTGATATTAATATTCTTTTTACGCATAGTCAATGCTGAAATTAATGTCAACGGCCCCAACCTCCCCGTATACATGACAATACATAAAATTATCCTTTCAAGAGGAATTGTCTTTGGCGTTATTCCCATTGAAAGCCCCACTGTGCCAAATGCTGATGTTACTTCAAAAAAAGACGATAGAAATTCACTCGTTGGCAAGGTTGGCAGCACTACAAGAATAAAGGTTGCAAAGAATATATACAATCCTGAAATGACAACTAACGTAACCGCTCTTTCCACGTTATCATACGCCAGTGCCCGCTCCCATACTGTAATCTGCCGTAATCCTTTTAACCGAGAAATCAGAAATAGCCATAATATTGCAAATGTACTGGTCTTAACACCACCAGCAATAGAGCCAGGTGATCCACCAATAAACATAAGGAATATTAATACCAAGCATGTACCTTCGCGCAAAGCCCCTATATCTACTGTATTAAAACCTGCAGTTCGTGCAGTAACCGACTGGAAAAATGATGCCAACAGCTTTTCCTTAAAACTCATAGTTTGCAAAATGCCATTATATTCCAGTATATAAAAAATAATCATTCCTCCAAAAATTAATATCACAGTTGTTGTCAACACAATTCGTGTATGTAATGTTAACGTTTTCCACATCCGTTTTACTTGTAAGGTTTTAGTATTAAATAATTCACTCATTGTTAAAAAGCCAATTCCGCCTGTAATAATAGCTATTGCTATGCTTATAATAACAATGCTGTTGCCATTATAATCCATCAGGTTATTGCTGAATGTAGAAAATCCTGCATTACAGAAAGCAGAAATAGAATGGAATATTGAATGCCATACTGCCTGGGTAAATGTAAAATGTTTAACAAATTGTGTAAACAGGATGAGTGCAATTATTATTTCTATGGTAAATGTATAAATTATGATTCTTCCAAGAATATTGCGTATGGGAAGTTTTGACACATCACTGTACATATTCTGTAACGTGAAGCGCCATTTGATGGAAACACTTCCACCCATCAGTGAAAGCAGTGCAACCGAAAATGTCATTATTCCAAGACCACCAAACTGGATAAGCAAAAGAATGACCACCTGCCCAATAAAGGTAAAATCCTTTGCTGTATCAAGGACAACCAGGCCAGTAACACACACTGCTGAAGTGGACGTAAATAATGCATCAATAAATGAAATTCCGCCAACAGTGCATACAGGAAGGCACAGAATAAATGCACCGGCAAAAATTAATAGAACAAAGCTAAGAAGAACCTTATCAATTGGTGAAAGATATTCCAGTAGCTTTTTCATATACTTATAAAATAAGGGTATACAGTAGTATACCCTCTTACCTTTGGGCGCTAGAGGATTTGAACCTCTGACCCTCTGCTTGTAAGGCAGATGCTCTCCCAGCTGAGCTAAGCGCCCTTTCCTAATGCTCAATATCAGTAAGCTTACTAGATTTAAAATCTATAACATAGCGTGAAGGTATAGTCACTTCTCGCTGAGCTATTGGCGAATATACTTTACGTTCTGCCTGCTTAACCCTTGAAAAAACGCCAAAACCTTTTATGGTTACCTTTTCCCCTTTCTGAACCGATTCCACAACTTCATTCACAAAGCCATCAACAATCTGTTGCACAACATCGCGGGAGATACCATATTTTAGATGCAACCGATTAATTATTTCATGTTTGGTCAAAAATACCCCTGCCTGCACAATTATGATGCAGCATTAACCTTCTTTGCCAAACGAGACTTTTTACGTGCAGCTGTTTTCCAGTGTATAATGCCCTTTCGTGCTGCAGTATCAATTTTCTTTACAAACTCCTTAAACAGTACAGGTACATTTTCTTTGGACTGGCTTTCTAACTGCTTTCGCACTTTTTTTTCAGCAGTTCTGATAGAAGATTTTACCTGCGAATTTCGCTGTCTACGTTTTTCGCTTTGCCTATTCCTTTTTTCAGCTGATTTAATATTAGCCAATGTTACACCCTCGTCACTCTATAATGATTGTAATAATTTTCTAAACTAAAATTTAATGAATTGGATATAAACAAATTCTATCACAATGTGTCAAGAATTTAATAAATTTTTTTGTAAAAAAAGAACTCAAAATATGCCCTGATATACTTGCTTATTTTATTGCATCAGACTACGAAATAAATTTTTATAATAATAATAAATTGTCAGATAATAATTATTACCTTTATTTTCGCCAATGGCTATTACTTTTGTTTCATTCCTGGTAAATGTATAGGTTGTAGTTGTACCCTCACTCTGTTTCTGTGGCACACCATATTTTTTTTCCAGTTGGGCGATAGTTCCTGAAATAGAGACCTCTGAGGATTTTTGCATATAATCAGTAATAACATATAATTTATTGTTGATAAACATAAAATCTCTGGTACTATCACTTGTGACCCTGAGTATGACAACCTTGTCTTTATAATTTTCATCAATGGCAAGGATGTAATTAAGCAATTTATTGGAATAACCCTTTAACTGGCTGAGCGTGTAAGTTTTATAGGGCGATTTCTGGATATAAGATGTGATAGCCTCATTCTTATCTATTTCCCATTTCTGTATATCCATGACAACATATGCCCACACCTGAGCTACTACAATTATAATACTTAATCCTGTGAATAATAGTTTTATTCGTTTCATATATATGTATGCTCCAGTTACTCAAGACTACGTTATGGCTTGCTATTGCCACAACTCCTTGGTTTCCAATACTTATTTGCAGGCTCCTTGAAAAAATTTTTACGATTGCAAGTAACGATAGTACATTTGTTGATATCAGGCAAATCAGTTAAAGTATTGCCTGATAAACTATTATTGTCAAACATTTTTCTGCAACCTTAAAGCGTGAGGGATACGAAGGGTGCCGTACGGCAGCCACGGGCGTACATCAATGATTTGTAGAAACGCATTGCTATACGTCTATTTGTTTGTGATTTCATGCACAAAAATGCGGTCAATGTCCACCAATTACGCCCGTGGCCGAAGGCAAAAGCCTGAGCCCGCAGTAGCCCGACCCCGCCATTTAGGCGGGGGCACGCCCAAAACAGTAAAAAATAAACATTATTCTTTTTTATTCTTTTAATGAGGCAATGTCTTTTGTGATAACATATGCAGCTGATACTGGTCTCCACGTTTTAATTTGTGGCGGAAGTTGGTTGATTCATCGGCAATTATCTTTTTTATATACCTGATATTACGGTTTATTGCCACCATATAGAGATTACTATGGATGCCAAAACGTTTATCAAAATGATACAGGCAGTACTGCTGGACATTGAGCAGTGTGCTTTTCATGCGTTTAACAGTCATAACATAAAAATCAATGGTTTTTCTGATTATGTCAAACTCGGTTGCATATCCTGGTATGCCCGCCTCTTTGAACTCATAATATAAAAATAGTAGCTTTTCAAGATATTCTCTGTCAGACATCTGCCCTAATAAATCAGCTGTTCCCATCATGGCTCCTGCCGTTCTGTGCTCCCGTGAAATAAATTCCATTGTCTCAAACTTTGCTGATAGACCAGTTGACTGTATGCATAATGTCATAAGGGGAATGTATTCTTCATCTATCCCTAATTTTTCATGATTTCTTTTTACAAAATCTACACTCCGTTGAACATGTACTGCTGTGTATTTTGCTCCTGTGCCTTCTGTATCCCAATCCTCCTGTATATAACCAACATCATGTAACAGTGATGCTAAAATTAATGAATACGCTATATTTTGCGGCATGATTTTTCGTTTAATATTGTAGCCATCAAGTATTCGTAATGCAGCAACTGTTGCATCAACGGTGTGTTGGAAATCGTGATATTGTGTATTACACTTTTGGTACCCCGGGAACTTTCCTTCAAATAAGTCCCGTATTAAGAAAAAGCATGATTCAATTGTTTCAAAACCAGAATAATATTTTGTATACATTGTTTTAATTTCTTTAAGAGTTTTCTCATGATCATGAGTATTAAGCAGTTTTGAAAGTTGAAGTTGCTGCATACTTTCCTCCAGAGTATGAATATTTATAGTATCTTTTAAGTTAGAAAAAATGCAAAAAATTTTCTATTTAAGCAATTAAAAAAATTGATATATCTAGGCTAAATAGACAAAATTGAGATTTCTGCCATTATCCCCTTTACGGTATGAAAAGAATTCCGTGTTGAGCTGAAACGTGCACATATTTGTACTAAATATATTTTGCTCTGGAATATCATATCGCAATGCAGTATCCTTAATATGCTGCCACATATCCAAATACAGCTTTCCTTCTTTTTGTAGTACATAGCCGTCAAACTGAGAGGCAACATCCTGACCAATTTCGTATGCCGCCGGACTAATTGAAGGTAAAATCAAAACATATAAGGATGAAGGCTTTGCGCCTCTATGTATTAAAAGTTTAATACCTTCTGAGGTTATATTGTGCGCACAACCACGCCATCCGGAATGCAATGCGGAAATCACTCCATTCTGGTCATCATACAGAATTACTGGTACACAATCCGCTGTTCGTATTACAAGGCATATACCATGCTCAGCAGTAATAAATCCATCGGCCTGTGCTATATATGGTTCATTTTTAAGAGGAGGCTTTAGTATTTCTATGATTTCTTTGCCATGAACCTGATCTAGCATCACAATGTGTTCCGGCAATATTCCTGTTGCTTTATATAGGAGCATCTTTTCTTTAAATCGCACTTCAACTCCACCATCAGAATAATCTACTGAATTGGCATTTTTTCCAATAATACCAGCCTGCAATCCACATAAACCATATATTCTAAAAATTTGTTGAGGGTCTTTTACCAGTCGTATCATATATGTTTCATTTTATAATGTTATTGTATATTGCTTTCTTTTTCTATAACCAACTATTTTTTTGTATCCTGCCTGTTTTATAAGGCTTAATGCTTCATAAAAATTATATGCCACTTCTTCCGGTACATGTGCATCTGACCCCAATGTTACAGGAACATTATACTGAAACATTTTCTGTATAATTTCAAACGAGGGATATGCTTCCTTAACAGGCTTTCGCCATCCTGACGTATTTATTTCAATTGCAGTTGATTGCTGTGCAGCTAATTGTAATATTGGTTCAATTTCTGCACTCAAATCAGCAGTTGCCCTGTAACCAAACTTTTTCACCAGGTCAAAATGCCCAATAATATCAAACATGTGTGATGCCACCATAGCATACACTATACGATAATAATCACGATATACCTGGTTGATATCCCGTTTAGCATATTCATCAACAAATGCGGGATGGTCAAATGGCCAATCACCAATAAAATGGCATGAACCAATGATGTAATCTAACCGCCTGTCATTGAAATAACGTGTATCAAAAGTTGGGTGCAGCGGATAATCCACTTCAAAACCTATCTTTACAGCCACTGGATATTTATCACTCAACGCCTGTAACATTGTAACATAGTCTTCCGTTTCCTCTGGTTCCATGGTAATATTTTGCCTAAGATGCTCAGGCAATGGTGCATGGTCAGAAAAACCTATCTCAAATAATTCTGCTTCTATTGCTTTTTCAATATATTCCTGTGGTGTTCCTGTTGCATGATCGCACAGGGAGGTATGTACGTGGTAATCTATCATGTACATTAATATCCATGACGTCCATAAAAGAAGGATATTTCATCCAGTGCTGCCTGCAGTTTGGATGTAGTATCACACCTTAATAAAAACTTATCAACTTTGTCAGTAGGAGAAGCTTCAATGACTGATAACATGTACCACAGAGGCGGAATAAGATATGGATCGTTTTCAGAATTTTGTGAATTTATAACTTTTGACTGCAACATAAGAGACATTGGGATAAACTCAGCAAACCGTGCAACGCGTGATGTTTTTAATGAATAAAAATGTGGCTGGTGGAGATAGATAACCATAATTTTTTTCCTATGCAGATACAATCCCATCAGTTCCACATTACCCAGAACTACATGACGTGGACGGATAACTATCTTGGCAACATTTTCCAGATCGCTGACAAAAGGATACAGTGACAGTAAAAACCTAAAATAATCAGGTGATTTAAGTAACACTTTATGATGATTGTATTGAATGCGAGGATAAATAATTTCAACAGCGATGTGTTGTTTTTTATAAACATCTTTGACGTACAATGAATCAAACCTGTTTGCCAGCAGATTGTCAATATCAGAAGATATATCGTTATCAATATCGCTGATCTCCATCTGCATATTTTCAAATACTGGCGGTCTGTATTCATGTGATTCAAAAATATCAAACATAGCAGCTCCTAATATTCAACCATACTGCGAGAAGATAATAAAAAGCACATCAAATATTCTTCAAGCGTTTTTTTGGGGCCCTGTAGCCCTGAACGTGCTCTGAAGCGCGAGTTAATCTTTCGGTCCCTGAATGACCGGTATAATTCTCGTGGATCCTGTCCCTGATATTCGGGAATATGGGTTTTCTGCAAAATTGACGGCAACTCATCCCTGCTCACAGTGATTTTATTATGCTTTTCTAGATAATCCCTGACATAAACTATCTCTTCAAAACTCAAATCAAATATAAACTCCTCAACCGCATACACCTCATCTTCGCTGATTGTGTCCCGCTGTAAAAAATCAAGCCATAATGGCGAAGTATGTTCCGATAGCATGCACAATTCTGAAAAACCCATCATGGTGCCAAAGTTAGGGATTAAACGTTCACGCGCTTTCCACAAATTAAGCAATATTGGGGCAAACTCAGCAACTCCATAATCAAGGCGGTGCTCCCAGGTTCGTGCCAACAAATACGCCGCATTATGACGTATATTCAATGCAAGCGTGTCGTCCTCTATGATGGATGTATACACCTCCTCAGCAGTGAGCATAAAAACATTTGATGCAATACAGGTAAGCAATATATCAAGAAATGATGCATATTCATTTCTATCTCTTACAATATACCACAACATGATGAAAAAGTTAATCTTTGCTATGGTAAATGCTCGTCCTAAAATTGCCTTTGTGGGTATATGCAATATCATATCAGGAATTGACCGGGAACACAATGTATCCAGCAAGCTTTCCATTGTACGCTTTTGATTATTCAGCCTCTGTGAATCAAGCAGCGAGGGATATAAGGATATTGATGTGGCCAAACTGCGCAATGCTTCCTTATGTTTTTCTATCAGAGTATATTCTGACATGTACTTATCTTTAATAGCCTGTTTTAATGTTTCAACAAGCTCTTCTTCATCTTTAGTAAATATTATAATATCCTGCATGCCCATTGTAGCAACCCTCACCTATAAATAAATCCGGTTTTAGAATTTTGTCAATATTAAATTTATATATCACATTAATAAAAAAAGACGATCCCTTGCGGAACCGTCAATTACATTAGCGGATTACTTTGGAAGGTAACTACTCAATGAGTAGCTTCAACAATAATAGTAATAAAACCTTCAAAAATAGTCAAATAAAATTTTTCTTTTTTGATAATAAATTATGCTATAGCATATCATGCTGTTTTAAGTAACGGTGATATGCTCATAAATCATATTCAAATGAAAGCTAAAATATCTTTTGTAGGAATGCAACAATATCATCCTTTATGAGCATAAAAAATACCACAAATAATATAAAAGGTGATACAAACTTGATCATGAATGCCCACAACTCTTTCAATGAAATAAACCGTGTATCCGGGTCAAGCTCATGAATGGTATTTTCAAGGCCATACTTCCATCCAAGACAAATTGCAATAAAGAATCCACCTATGGGAAGCATATAATTTGATGTAAGCTTATCCATAAAATCAAAGAACGTGTTTCCTAATATGGTAAAGCTACTTAGTGTTCCAAATGAAAGTGCTGATGGAATACCTAAGACTGTAATGATGCTCCCCATAATAAGTACCGCTTTTCTTCTACTCCATCCTTTTTCATCGGTGATGTAAGCCACAACCACTTCAAGTAACGATATACCCGATGTCAGCGCTGCTATAAACAACAACACAAAAAACAAAACTTCAAAAAACTGCCCTAACGGCATGCGTGCAAAAACCGCTGGTATGACATGGAAAATAAGTCCGGGGCCTTCCTGGGGCGATAGCGACATCGCAAATACTGATGGGAAAATAGCAAGGCCAGCTAAAATTGCAACAGCTGTATCCAGCACAACAATCCACAGTGCCGAATGCAGAATTTTATCTTCCTTTGAGAGATAGCTCCCATAGGTTATCATTGCTCCCATACCAAGACTTAAACTAAAGAATGATTGCCCCAACGCTGAAAGAACAGAATTTAACGTAATTTTTGAGAAATCAGGATTTAAAAAGAAGATTATGCCTTCCAGGCTCCCTTCCATTGTTATGCCACGGACAATAAGAGCTATTAAAATAACAAACAAAAGTGGCATCAATATCTTACTCCATTTTTCAATGCCATTTTTTATACCTTTTATGACTATGTACATGCATGATAGCATAAACAGAATATGGTATAATACTGATAAATAAGGATTGGCAACATATTGTTTGAATATTTCAGAAGCTTGAGCTGTATCGTGTAATCCTGCTATTGACCCGGTTATACTTTTAACAATGTAACCAATAGTCCATCCACCCACCACACTATAGAAGGAAAGGATAAAAAAACCTGAGAGCACGCCTAAATAGCCAACAAATTCCCAGGTTGTGCCACCTGCTATCTGTTTGAATGCACCTACAGGGTCTTTTTCCGTATGACGGCCTATGACAAGTTCTGCAATCATTATAGGCAAACCCAATATCAATACTGAGATCAGATACACAAATACAAAAGCTGCTCCGCCATTAGCACCTGTAACATATGGAAATTTCCACACGTTACCCAGCCCAATTGCAGAACCGGCTGCAGCCAGCACAAATCCAACTTTTGATCCCCAATGTTCACGGTTAGCCATTCTCATTCACTCCTTTAATGAAACTTTAATGAAAATAGAATGTATTGAAAGCACTACAACACCACACTTACCGTATTCCAGTAAAACTAAAAAACCTGGATAAACATGTTAGAAAATAGTTAACTATACAACAATTATTGCAATTCTTTTTTTATTAATCAAATTTTTACCATGAACTATCGCCCATATTTTTAAACTAACTTGATTTACAAGAATCAACCAATAATACTTGACACTGTTTCAAATGAACAATAATTATGAATTGTGTCATAATAGATATATATTAATTAACAATACGAGGATTTATGATTGTAATATATATACTGGTATTCCTATTTATTGTGGCATCAGCATATAGCATCCTTTCCATACATAAGGACTTGCCACTGTATGTAACAGCCACTAAATTACTGATGAGCATTATACTGATTGTGCTTCTGGTAATTGGTTATTGTATGCCTGTGTATATTGCTGGTGTATATAAGATACATATTTTTCACTTCTTTTACCTTATAATTCTTTTTTTAACATTGTTCACCCTTTACATGGCAGTGTCACAATGGAACAATGACTACAGGTCATTTAGTGCTATACTTATTCCGCTTGCTGCTATTATAAGCATTATTTCATTGTTTTTTATAAACTCCCCTCGCCATATGACTATTGGACACAACAGTATCATGGTAATCCATATTGTTCTGGCACTGTTAGGGGAGGTGCTTTTCTTTGTAGCTTTTGCTTCTTCGGTACTCTATATCATTGTTTCCTGGCAATTACAGAAAAAGTCATCCATGAAATTTATCAACCGCTTTCCAAGTCTTACTGTACTTAGCAAACTTACCAGCTTTTCACTGTCACGCTCACTTTTCTTTTTCACTTTTGGTATAATCATTGGTATCATCATGTTATTTCAGCTTTATGGCAATATATCATTTGGAAGTCCCAAGGAAATTTTAATGTATGCGGCATGGAGTATCATTTTTATTTTATGGCTTATCAGTAGATGGCACATAACCAGTAATTATTACCTCAGTATTATGACAATAGTATCCTTTTTGATACTGATGATAGTGTTTATGGCCAGCAATGTTGTGATTACTTCAGGATTCCACAGTTTCAGGTAATTAGCAATGAAAGAATATATACCACAGATTGGCATGGTTGGGATGAGCCACAAAACGGCTCCCGTTGAAACACGCGAGTGTTTTGCCTTTGATACGCAGGTTTTAGAATCCTTTGTGAATACTGCTAAAAAGCATACTATACAGGAAATGGTATATATTGCAACCTGTAACAGGATGGAATTATATTTTGTGTCAAATCAAATAGAGGAAGCAACGCAAGAGGTAATTCATCTGTTGGAACAGTTTGCCGGTTTGCAACGCGAACATTTTGAACCCGTGTTATACAAAAAATACCATAAAGATGCAGTACGCCATCTTTTGTGTGTTGCATCATCACTTGATTCAATGGTGATTGGTGAAAACGAAATAGTTGGTCAGGTTAAGGACTGGTACCGGTGGGCAACATTGCATGAAACTACTGGCACTATCTTAAATAAGCTTTTTCATCAGGCATTTAGAACCGCAAAGCGTGTACGCACCCAAACCGAGATTGCGCGCAATCCTTTGTCCATTGCATTTATTGCCGTGGAACTTGCAAAGAAGATATTTGAAGACCTTTCAAAACAATCAGTCCTTTTAATTGGTGCCGGCGAGATGGCCGAACTTATCCTTAAATATTTAACTAAATTTAAGATTGGTAGGGTAACATTAGCTAACCGCTCATTACACAATGCTCAGCGAATTGCCAGCGAAATTAACCTGGATGCAACAATCATTACACTGGCAGAAATTATTGAAACAATACCAAGCGTTGATATAATAATATCCTCAACAGGTGCGCACTATTATGTGCTGACAAAAGATATGATACAGGAAGCAGTGAAAAAACGCTCAAAACCAGTATTTTTAATTGATATTGCTGTTCCCCGTAATATTGACCCCGCAGCGGGCGATATCCATGATGTTTTTTTATATAATATTGATGATTTAAAATCAATAGCTGATGAAAATTTAAAAAACAGGCTCAACGAAACAAAGTTAGCCTATGAAATGATAGATGCCGACACTGAAGAATTTCTTCACTGGTATGAAAGCCTGCAGATAGTGCCATTAATTGCTAAAATTAAAGAATCATTTGAAACTATTCGCAATGATGAACTAAAAAAATACCGCCGCCGAAAACTCAAACATTTAAAAGATGAAGATTTTACCATAATAGAAGAATTAACCCAACAAATCATGACAAAAATGCTCCATATACCCATTACGTATTTAAAAGAGCTTGGCACAAACAGTAACTCAAAAGAAGCAAAGGAAAAAGCTAAATTACTTCAGGAGATATTCAAGCTATGAATGGCCCTCGCCTTATCTTCTGGGAACTCACAAAACGCTGCAACCTACGCTGTGTCCACTGCAGGGCTGAAAGCTACGACAAAGAGTATATCAATGAGCTTTCAACACAGCAAATCTATTCCGTCATTGATACTATTGCCAGTAACTATCGCCCCATCATTGTATTAACTGGCGGTGAACCACTTTACCGCAAAGACTTATTTGACATTGCTGCGTATGCGCATGAAAAGGGTTTGCCTATAGCCCTTGCAACTAATGGCACACTCATTGATGAAACAATTGCACAACAAATAAAAGCAAGTGGATTCCAGCGTGTAAGTATTTCAATTGACGGTCCTGATGCACAAACGCACGATTCATTCAGAGGAATTCCTGGTTCATTTGATAAAGCCTTACAGGGCGCCTTGCTGTTACAACAGGCTGGTGTATCGTTTCAGTTCAACACTACAATTACAAAACGAAACGTAGGCAGCATTGAAGCCATTTTAAAACTGGCACAAGAAAAACACGCTGCTGCATTACACGTGTTTATGTTGGTACCTGTGGGCTGCGGCGTTGAGATAGCCGATACCGATATGCTATCAAAAGAACAGTATGAAGAAGTACTTCGCTCACTTTACTATAAAACTAAAGAAGCAGGCATTGAATTTAAGGCAACGTGCGCTCCTCATTACTATCGCATCATACGGCAGGAAGCAAAAAAAGAAGGGCGTAAACTAACCTTTGAAACTGATGGACTTGCAGCTGTGACACGCGGGTGTCTTGCTGGAAGTGGCGTGTGTTTTATTTCGCACAGGGGTGATGTGCAGCCCTGTGGCTACCTGCCACTTGTAGCCGGCAATGTACTTTCCACACCGTTTAACCAGATATGGGAATCATCAGAGCTTTTTGCCAATTTGCGCAATTTACAAAAACTCAAAGGCAAATGCGGCGTATGCCAATATAAAGCGTTTTGTGCTGGCTGCCGTGCACGGGCATACTATGCAACGGGTGATTACATGGATGAAGAACCTTACTGTGTATATGAACCAAAAAGGATGACCCATGCTTGATACAAAACTACTGCTGAAAACAGTTCAAATACAGGTACCATTAGTTAAAAGGCCATTTACCGCAATTGCTGATAGCCTTCATTCAACTGAAGATGAAGTTATTGAAGCGCTTGCCAGCTTAAAGCAACAGGGCATTCTAAGAAGTATTGCGGGAATATTCAATGCTAAGAAGCTTGGCTATCAGTCAAACCTGGTGGCTTTTGTTGTGCCACACAACAATATTGAAATGGCAGTACGTGCCATTAACCCTTTACCCGGGGTAAGCCACAATTACCTCCGTGAAGGCGATTACAATATATGGTTCACATTGGCACTGCCACAGGAAGAAAATTTTTTGGATTATGTTGAAAAGCTTGCAAAGAAAGCGGGTGCCCTGCGTTTTACTATTTTCAAAGCAACAACCATGGTCAAGCTTTCTGCCCGCTTTGACCCCGATGATGTCATAAGTGATACTCAATTTGCTGTGAAAAATCCTGATGAAAGCATGACTATTGATAACACGGTAAAACAGGCTATCAAAGTATTGCAACAGGATCTTCCGTTAGTTGCGGAAGCATTTGGGGCGATAGTTACCGAAAAAAAAATCCCCATTGGCGTTGATGAAGTATTAGCAATTGGTGAAAAGCTGCTATCTGCAGGTGTGATGCGTTCATACCGCGCGGTGGTTAGGCATCATGCAGTTGGGTTTGTTGCCAACGCCATGACGGTGTGGAAAGCAGATA
>JBBFLA010000051.1:0-20547 GCA_037481795.1 Spirochaetota bacterium | reverse complement strand
GGAGTAACTGTCAATCGATGGTATTGATTATACACTGTAATATCAGCACTATCCTCAATACCCCACTTTTTATATGTTTTTGATGGCATGCCAGGAGGAGCGGAAGAAGTATCATCGGTTGTAATAACGGAGTTATCATATATATTTGAAAGGTTAATGTCAACCGTAAACCTGAAACGATTATCTAAGTATGAAAAATCGTCTTTAGCAATAATTTTATTCCCCTGTATATCATTTGTAATAACTGATGACAGTGGAGTCCATGTATTGACATATGAAACCTCACCCACCACAGCAGCTATTGTATCATAGGCTGACTGCGTTGAAACAACACGATACATCCTGTCAGGATCCACCACCACACCCTGAATTTTCCCTGCTGAAAGCCCCGAGAAAATGAGCAAAGAAGCACTGCTTAATGCCTGAATCTGTTTACCACTGAGTCTGTAGGTAAAAATGGTATAATCGTTCTGAATAATGCGCTGCACATCAATGCTGGTAACCTTCCCGCTTAACGTTGTTGCAAATATATCACTCACAGTAACAACAGCAAGCTCAGCATTATAGCAGTGGCGGAGCAAATGGGCGATAGTTACTGATGATACATTGGTTGATGGGAAATTGTCCGAAAGTGTTGATGAACCAATTTCAGCATACCGCTCCTTCCACAAATTGACACGGGAAACCAGGTCAATGTAGGAACTATCGCTTACCTTTTTATCTGCACTTGAAAAATGTATCTTTTCACAAACCAGATTATCTTTCAATCCAAGCCTGATGGTATAATGACCATTTGATTTTGTAAGAGTAATGACCGAACGTCCATCTTCCAGGTCAACACGTGGCGCATATACATCATAGTACAGACCTGCTGCATCGCCTCCGGCTATTATAAGGTTTATATCAGGATATTCTTTCAAAAGCAGCATGTTCTGATCTGCTGAAAGGCCTGATAGTACAATGATATATTTACACCCCATTCCTTTAAGTGCTGCAATGGTACTGGTAAGATACTCACCATACCCCGCAAGCGAAATGCTTAACATGCTTTTTTCTGCTACATCGAATATGCCTTTTGATGAAGTAATACCAACAAAGCCAATGGCAATATCATTTTTTTTGTGCACCCAGTATGGTTTAAAAATTGGCTTATTGTCTACCATAATATTAAGGGATAGAAGCTGTGTTGAGCGGCTTCGCGAAGCCAGTTCCAGGTTGCGTAATCCAACAGCAATATCATGTGAACCAACCAGCACAGCATCACACTGTAAAAATTCAAAATAATCAAGCACTACGGCACCATAACTGTATTTTGACAGAACCCCGGGGGAAAATGCATTGCCTAAATCAATATAGCAATCAACCTGTTTTGCGGCACGCTCTGCAATGATACCGCGGGCGGTAGCTAACAGTGGATCAGTACCATCATCCATATCCAGTGAAAAATTGCCCTTGAGATTGCTGGTTGCAATAATAGTAAGTGTATCATATGCAACTGCACCGGAAAAGAATGCCATAATAAAAATCAGGCAAAATGTAAAGTAGTACCCAAAACGCATTGTTTATTTGCTTTCTTCTTTTTTTTGCTCGTCTTTCGTTGTTTCAGTTCCCGTATCTTCAGCCTTATTAATTTCTGTTACACTGGCTTTCTTCATATCATCCAGTTCTTTCTGCATTTTCTGAATGAGTACCTCAGCCTCAGCCAGCCTGCTTTTAAGCTGTTCTTTTTCTGAAGATAATGATGCCACCTGCTTCTGTAAACTATCGATAGTAGTCTGGCATTCAATCTCTTTTTTTGCATTCTGGTTTACAATGTTTTCTTTTTCTTTAATAAAATCAACTTCCTGTTTGCGGATAACCTCATTTAACCGTGCTATTTCATCCGCCATCTTTTTTTCCAGTTCTTTGTTGCGCTGATCCAGTTCCTGCAATTTAACATCACTCTGTTTCACAAAAACATCATATTTTTGCTGTAAAGAATTATATCGCTGGTTCCACATTGCAATATCATTATTGTACTTTGTTTGCAATGCATTGAGATCTGACTGCAACAGATTATTCCTTGATTGCAGATTTACATTTTCCTTTTTATATTTTGCATTTTCAGCTTTCAGCACATCATTTTCGCGCATAAAGAGGTTCAGGTTCTGAGAACATACCCTGTTTTCAGCTTTCAGCTGATCCACAAGTTTTGTATCCTGGGTATTGAGCGTTGCACATGAAGATGCAAAAACAACAATAGCAATGACAAATGTTGAAATGCTTGCAAAATTTCTCATTAATAGCCCCCACCTGCCTATAAATGTAGCATATATCCCTGACGCTATAAGAAAAGGATTGTACTGTACATTAGTAATACAGTAATCGTAAGCAATCTTTACTGAGATTCAACCTTTTTTTATCTTTGCCTGGAAAATTATTTGAAAATAAAAGCTTTACTGAGGCTCTGACCCCATATTTCAACAGCTTTAAACACGGTTTTTTTTAAATTTTCCCGCGCTTGCTAAAATGAAATCGCAAAGCCTGTATAATCTGAATACACCTTCCAATTTCACCAAATACAGGGATACCTGAACCTTCTGCATGTTTCTTATAATTCTCAACCACTTCTTTTTCACCCACAAGCCATAAAACAACTGGCTTTTTATGGGTATGCATCATATTGCCAATATCCTTAAAAAAAGCAGGATCATAATAGCGGCTTGCAAAACATTCAATAATGATTGAATCAACAGATGAATCGTTCATTAATGCTTCTACAGTAGCGGTATACACTGCATCAAGACCATTCTGCTCAACAGCAGGCCATAGATCAAGCGGGTGGGAAGCCCCCATCCATGAAGGATATAATTTTTGAACTGCCTGCAGTGTATCATTGGAAAGGTTTGCAAGCGGAATATTATAATCAGCCATCAAATCGGTTGTGACAATGCCTGCACCTCCTGAAAATGTCATCAGTGCAACTCCTTTATGAGGGCGATAGTTCTTTATATAAGAAAACGCTTTGACGGTATCAATAAGTTCATACAGGTCAATCACCTGCACAACGCCAGCCTGTTTAAACGCACCAGCCTGCACCGCGGAATTACCAGCCAGGCTTGCCGTGTGGCTCATTGCAGCCTTTTTACCCTGATCACTTCGCCCGGATTTTAAAACAACTATCGGCTTTTGTGTATTTTTCACAATCTGCAAAAATCGTTTTCCATCAACAATTGATTCTAAATAGCAACCAACTACTTCCGTTTCACTATCGCCACAAAAATAATCAAGAAGATCTATTTCATTGACATCACACTTGTTGCCAATAGAACACACCTTACTTATGCCAATAGCATCCCTTTCCAGAACCGACATTAAAAAACCGGCAGACAGCATCCCACTTTGCACAATCAGGGAAACGTTGCCCGCCTTCATTAATGTTTTCCATTTATCAGTATACATAAATGAAAAGACATTGCGGGTATGCCCGTCAAGATACCCCATACAGTTTGGTCCCCACAAACGTATCCCAAGATTATGAGCCAATGCAACAGCTTCTTTTTGAAGATTTTGTCCTTCATTCCCAACCTCTGCAAATCCTGCCGATTCAATGATGATTGCTCTGACCCCTTTTTTTGCTGCTACTTTAATGGTATCCAGTATATACTTAGCAGGTATAAAATAAATCAAACATTCAAAATTATTGGGAATAGATTCTATATCAGGATAACATTGTACGCCTAATATTTCGGTATATTTTGGATTAATAGGGTACACTTTGCCCTTATAGCCACCCAACACATTGCGTACAATATGATAACCGCCCGTTCGTTCATTCTGACTTGCGCCTAAAATAGCCACTCCATCGGGATGAAAAAAATAATCTAACTCATGCTTCATATATTCCTCCAGTCATTATTGCTGCAAACGCATGATATACTGTGTTGCTTTAGGATAATCACCTAACTGTTTATATACAGCTGCAATTCTATGTATATACTGCTTATTTTGCGGCTGTCGTTGCAATGCCTTTTTGTACCAGACAAGTGCATTTTTGTAATCGTTCAATGTAAAGTAGCATTCACCAATAAAGAAATCGGATTCATGTATACCTCTGGCGTACACCTGCTGTAAAAGATTAAGTGCCTGTTTAAAGCTACCTGTAAAATAGAGAGCCTTGCCATATTTATATTGTATCAAAACAGACTTTGCTCCTTTTTTACTAACTATCATGATTACTTCTTTATAAGAAGCATTGTCATCAAGCACTGTAATAATTTTTTCAAGCTTTTCAATGTCATCAGGAATTTCATCAAGTGCAATAAGGATGAATGCTCCCTTAACATCACCCATTGAAAGCAGGTATAACCCATTGTATTTTTTTATCTTCTTGTTTGCAGGGTATAGTATATTTCCATGATCACAATACCGTTTCAGCATTGTATAATTTTTTTCTTTATAGAAATTTTCAATCCTTGCAGTAAAGGCAGCCTCATCAAGCTTTTCTATTTTTTGATAGTATACTGTAAGATAGTATCTGTATACCTGGTCTGCCTTGAAGTATGACAAAGATAGTCCGGCTATAATGACAATTAATATTAATGATTTTAATCGCATAATTTTATTACCATTCATTAACCTGTGGAATTCTTAAAGATCACCATAATTCGTCAAGAAAAAAAGACTTAGGGAATATATGGACTTGACAAATAAATTAATGTAAAATATAAATGCGACATATACTAAAGGTACCACAATGAAACACGCAATGAAAATTAAAGCTTACTATTCATATAGTGATAAAATAAAAATTTATCTTGGTGATGCAGTTGAAATAATGAAAAGCATACCCGATGAAAGCATCGATATGATATTTGCTGACCCACCCTATAATTTATCAAATGATGGTTTCACATGCCATGCTGGCAAAAGAGTTAGTGTGAACAAAGGAGAATGGGATAAAAGCAAAGGAATTGAAGAAGACTATTCATTCCATTACAACTGGATACGAGAATGTAAAAGAATCTTAAAAAAGAATGGTGGTATCTGGATTTCTGGCACATATCACTCAATTTATGCATGTGGTTATGCTCTGCTTAGCCAAAAATGGCATATTATAAATGATATTTGCTGGTTTAAACCCAACGCCGCTCCTAATTTGGCATGCAGAATGTTTACTGCAAGTCATGAAACACTATTATGGGCTAAAAAAGACAAAAAAGCAAAACACACTTTTAATTATGAAATGGTAAAAAATAATAATTGGGATGATATACTAAAAAAACCCGGTAAGCAGATGCGAAGTGTCTGGGCCATAACAACTCCAAAGAATGGAGAAAAAAAATATGGTAAACACCCTACTCAAAAACCAGAAGCTTTATTAGAAAGAATTATATTAGCTACTACAAAAGAAAACGATACAGTACTCGATCCGTTTTGCGGAAGTGGTACAACGGGAGTTGTTGCTGTTCGATACAATAGAAAGTTTATTGGAATAGATAACGAAAAAGAATATCTGGACAAAATAGCAATACCTCGTTTAAAGGAAGAAATTGAAAAAATTTCATACAGCCTTTGGGATATAAAACACAAAGTAGCCCGATAAATGGTTAACGATAGTTTATTCAACATTTTTATTAATACATTGCATAAAACCTTAAAAACATGGGATTACTATGTCAACTGGAATAGAATTTTAAAAAATGTTGAACCCATAGAAAAAGAATTAAATCTACTAAATTCATTAATAGGTCAAAGCAATATAAGAGAAAAATTTAAAGAATTAGTCAAAGAATATCCAAAGGCTCTTAAAGCGATACCGATACTTCTGGCTATCAGAGAAAACAAAGTAGAAGTCTTGATTGACACAAGGAATTTCATCTATAAAAAATATAATTTTGATACAACAATCTTAAAAGATGAAGATACTGAAGAGATAGCAGATTTTTTAATCAACTCTGGATTAGCAAACATGCTATCAGAGAAAAAGATAAAAAATTTGGTAGATTATGTGCTTGGTATAGAAGTTGGCATGGACACAAATGCAAGGAAAAATAGAGGCGGAACAATGATGGAAGATATTGTTGAATTATACGTGTCAGATTTATGTAATCAAAAGGGATATGATTATATGAGGCAGGGAACTAAAGGCAAAATACATCATAGATGGAATATAGACATAAATATTGAAGAATCTGAAAGAAGTTTAGATTTTGTTGTTAAAGGCAAAAATAGTAAAATTTATTTTATTGAAGTTAATTTCTATGGAGGCGGAGGTTCAAAACTAAAATCAACCGCAGGTGAATACCGGAAAATGGCGGAGTTCTGGAAAAAACAGGGAATAACTTTTATATGGATAACTGATGGGGAAGGATGGAAAAAAACAATTAAACCCTTAAAGGAATACTATGACGATGGAAATTATTTATTAAATATCGAAATGATAAAAAATGGTTATTTATCAGATATTATTGAATAAACTCAATAAACCTGTTTTTATAATTGTGATCTTTTATTTATTTTCATTTTGCAAGTAGGGAAAATAGTGACTTGATACCCTAAACCAAAAATCTTGATTATTCTATTTTCTGGTGTGTGTAGCGATAGAAACTATAGAGAAAATATCTTCATCATTTCTCAATGTTTCCAGTAAATTCTTAAACATCTATTCAGTTTCTAAATTTGTTTTTTCTTGTATAATCAATAATTTAGCTAAAAGGATAAGAAATTTTACACTATATTCCCCTTTAGAACTTAAATCATCATATTCCTTAATTTTTTTATAACAGTAATTCAGTAACGATTCCAAGGTTGGTTCGGCTTTTTGCTGTTTTTTGTTTTTAACCGAATGTGTATTAATCCAGATTTCAACAAGAAAATCAAAAAATGATCAAGTCTTATCTTGATCCTCATGAAGTTTTATAAAAACATCAACTGCCCAATGAACATATTTAGGTGTCTTTATTCTGGACCATGAATCACCAATTTTATACCAATACTTACCTATAATATCAAATTTACAAAAAACTGCCTTGACTTTGCAAAATTTAATAGATATAATTTATGTAAAATAGTCAAAATTTGAACAACATTTTTACTATATAATATTTATTATAAAAATTTGAATTGACAGAATTAGTAGCTAAAATATTTTACATACAATCTGCTGCTTTTATATAGCAGGTTGAAAAGGGGGGTTATGGAGCAGAATACTGCAAAACTGGAAGATTTTAAAAGGATTTATCCAGAAAAGTTTCTTCCAGAAGAGAAGATTTTTAGCCACATTAACAGGGGCGACCGGATCTTCATTGGAACAGCCTGCAGCGAGCCCCAGTATTTAGTTAATGCACTGGTTGAATATGTAAAATCATACCCCAAGGCATTCTTTGATACAGAAGTTATCCATGTCTGGACATTAGGCGTTGCACCCTACGCTGATGAAAAATTTAAACAAAATTTCCGCCATAATTCATTTTTTATTGGCAACAATACCCGTGATGCAATAAATCAGGGTATAGCTGACTACACCCCAATTTTCCTTTCACATGTGCCTAATTTACTGCGAAAAGGCATAATTGAGATTGATGTTGCATTGGTTCAGACATCATTACCCGATGAACATGGATTTCTTAGTTTGGGTGTCAGCGTTGATATTGTAAAAACAGCGGTGGAAAGTGCACGGCTTGTGGTTGTTCAGGTTAACAAACACATGCCACGAGTTCATGGTGATGCCTTTATTCACATAAAGGATGTTGATTTTATTGTTCATCATGATGAACCAATTCTTGAATTTACCACAAAGGTTTCTGATGATATATCTAACCGAATCGGTAAATACGTTTCGCTTATTATTCAGGATGGTGATACCATACAGGTTGGCTATGGCAGAATGCCCAATGCAATTTTGCACCATCTTATCACCAAACGGAATTTAGGTGTCCATACAGAGCTTCTTACCGATGGAATTGTTGAACTCATGAAAGCAGGTGTTGTCACCAATTCTGAAAAAACAGTGGATAGAGGCAAAACTATTGCTTCTTTCTGCATGGGCACAAAAGCAACCTATGAATACATCCATGATAACCCATCCATTGAGTTTAAAACAATTGATTATACCAACAACCCGCTCATCATTGCGCAGCAACGCAGGATGACTGCAATAAATGCTGCCTTGCAAATAGATTTAACAGGCCAGGCTACTGCTGAATCATTAGGTAAAACTTTTTTTAGCGGCATAGGTGGCCAGGCCGACTTTATGCGAGGTGCTGTACTTGCTCCTGGAGGCAAAACTATTCTTACATTGCGCTCTACCACTGATAATGAGCAGGAATCACGGATTGTCCCGTTTATACCTGAAGGTGCAGGTATTACACTCAATCGTGGTGATGTTCACTATGTGGTAACCGAGTATGGAATAGCCTATATCCATGGCAAAAATATCAGGGAGCGAGCTATGGATTTAATAGCGATAGCTCATCCAAAATTCAGGCCATGGCTTATAGAAGAAGCAAAAAAGAATGGCCTTATCTACAGAGATCAGGCATTCATTCCGGGTAAAAAAGGCGAGTATCCAGAGCACCTTGAAACATACCGTACTACAAAGACAGGCATTAAGCTTAAACTAAGGCCTGTCAAGATCAGCGATGAGGAACTCTTAAAGGACTTTTTCTATTCACTTTCCGACCAGAGCCTCTACAGGCGTTTCATCTCAACACGCAAGGACATGCCACATGAACGGTTACAGGAAATGGTAGTTATTGACTATACCAAGGAGATGGTAATTTTAGCGGTTATTGAACAGAACGAAAAAGAAGTTGTGGTTGGCGTTGGTCAGTACGGTATTCAGGAATTTCAGCACTGGGCTGAGGTAGCTTTTGCTGTGCGTGATGATTATCAATATAAAGGCATTGGTCAAATACTCTTATCATACTTAACACAGATAGCAAAGAGAAATGGTTTGCTGGGATTTACTGCAGAAGTGCTTGTGGAAAACAAGCCCATGCTGCATCTATTTGAAAAAATGGGGTTCAATATAGAAAAGAGGAGTAGCGCAGGAGTATATGAATTGAAGATGGAATTTAGGGGAGATGAACAATGAAAGCAAAAAAGGATAGTATTGTATCTTTATTCCAGCCCAAAAGTGTTGCAATAGTTGGCGCTTCATCCCAACCAGGCAAAATTGGGTTCAGCATCACCCGAAATATCATTCAGGGTGGTTTTAAGGGGAAAATTTATCCAATAAACCCAAAAGGTGGTGCAATTTTAGGCGTTGATTGCTACCCAAGCATTTCAGATGTTAAGGATGACATTGACGTAGCAACAATCTGTGTTCCTGCAAAATTAGCATTTGATGCAGTTAAGGAATGCGCTGATAAAGGCGTAAAGCATGTTCAGATTATTACCTCTGGCTTCTCAGAAGTTGGCGAAGTAGAATTAGAACACAAGATTGTTGAGTATGCCAAATCTAAAGGAACTCGCGTACTTGGTCCTAACATCTTTGGTGTATACTCTGCATCAGGTAATTATAATTCAACATTCTCTGCCACAGATATTTTACGTGGTAATGTTGCTATTCTTACCCAGAGTGGTGCATTGGGAATAGCAATGATTGGAAAAACCGCTGTTGAAAATATGGGATTATCTGCCATCGTTTCCCTGGGCAACAAAGCAGATATTGACGAAGCAGATTGCCTTGAATTTGTTATGCGTGACCAGGAAACAAAAGTTATATTGATGTATATTGAAGGCGTTAAAGAAGGTGAGCGCTTCATTGAAGCAGTACGCGAAGCAACAAAATTAAAACCAATCGTAGTATTAAAATCAGGCCGTTCAAAACGTGGTGCAATGGCAGCTGCAAGCCACACCGGTTCTCTGGCAGGTTCTGATGAAATTTTTGACGCTATTGCACGGCAGACAGGGCTCCTTAGAGCAGAAAGCTTACAGGAAGCATTTAACTGGTGTAAGTTTTTAGCATATTCACCACGTCCAAAAGGCAAAAACACTGTTATTGTTACCAACGGTGGCGGTATTGGTGTTATGGCAACTGATGCATGCGAAAAATATGGTGTTGATCTGTACGACGATCAGCTTGTGCTTAAAGAAGTATTTGGCCCAGCAACACCTGACTTTGGTTCAACCAAAAACCCGGTAGACATTACCGGTGGAGCAAAAGCTGCAGATTATGATCTGGCACTCACCGCACCAACACGTTCACAAGACATGCACGCAACTCTGGCATTGTATTGTGAAACAGCTACATTTGATGCCGAAAACTTAGCTCCAATGATAAGAGATACCTATGGCAAGCACTTAGCCAGCAGCAAGCCTGTTGCGTATGCGATAGTTGGTGGTAAAGTAGTTGAAGACGCAATTGTTCAACTGCGTAAAATGAATGTGCCGGTTTTCCCTGATGTATACGAAGCTGTATCGTGTATGGGTGCTCTGTATAAATATACCAACATGTTAGCCGAACGTGATGACAGTGTAGAAGATGCACAAATAGACATAGCTGCTATTAACAAAATTATCGATGGCGCACTTGCCGACGGAAGAACATTCCTGCTTGCAAACGAAGGTCAGGCCGTAATGAAAGCTTCCGGCGTCATGATACCAGGCGCAGGTATTGGCAAATCAATAGACGAATGTGTACGATTGGCCGAGCAGATAGGTTACCCGGTTGTTATGAAGGTTGTTTCCCGTGACATCTTACATAAATCTGATGCTGGCGGCGTAGCATTAGATATATTGAATAAACAGGAAGTAATGGATGCCTATGAAGCTATTATGAAGAACTGTCGCGCATATAAGGAAGATGCAGTCATAGATGGCATTGAAGTATGCGAAATGGTTCAGAAAGGTGTTGAACTCATCATAGGTGCCCGCAGAGACCCACAGTTAGGTCCCATTGTCATGTGCGGTCTGGGTGGCATTTATGTTGAGGTCATGAAAGACGTTGCATTCAGAGCAGCATCAATTAACAAGAAAGAAGCACGCTCAATGCTTTCTGAAATACGTTCATATCCATTACTGTTAGGCGTTCGCGGTGAAGAGCAGAAGGATATTGATATTGTTGTTGACACAATTATCAAAGTTGCAACAATCATAAGGAAGATACCGCGAATCACAGATATCGAGATTAATCCTGTCGTTGTCTATGAGCAGGGCAAAGGCCTTAAAGCTGTTGACGTCAGGATAATAATTTCTAAATCGTAAGTGAGGTGTAATCATGAATAAAATAGTATTTGCATGTACACGAAGAAGCGCCGGGAAAACAACCATTTTTACCGGTCTGGCAAAAGCAATGGGCAAGGAAGTGGCATATATGAAGCCCTTTGGCGATAGACTTATATACAGGAAAAAAAGGTTATGGGATTATGATGCTGCACTTCTGACTAACCTTTTTGGCTTGGAAGAAAATCCTGAAGATATGACCATTGGATTTGAGCATGCCAAGCTGCGCTATGTGTATGATGAAGGCAGGATTAAAGAAAAGCTTCAGGAAGTGGCAAAATCAATTGCCAAAAACCGTGAAGTTCTCTTCATCGAAGGCGGAAAAGACTTAGCCTATGGCGTCTCAGTATATCTTGACCCAATAACTGTTGCAAAATCACTTGATGCCAAGCTTGTTCTCATTGTTGGCGGCAATGATGATGTCATCATTGATGACATTACACTTTTCAAGAAGTATGTTGATACAAGCCAGATTAATTTCCTGGGTGTTATTATCAACAAGATTCACGATCTTGATGATTTCAAGAGCACCTATGCTGATAAGATTGAAAAAATGGGCGTTCCTATTTTAGGAATGATTCCCTATGCAGCTGACCTTACCTACTTCTCCATGGACTATCTGTCAGAAGCATTATTTGCAAAAGTAATAGCTGGTGAAGCTGGTTTAAATAAGGTTGTGAAGAATGTATTTCTTGGTGCAATGTCAGTAAATGAAGCACTGCGAAATCCTCTCTTCAATAAAGAAGGTAAGCTCTTGATAACAAGCGGCGACAGAAGTGACATCATCATTTCTGCACTTGAAACAAATACTGTTGGTATCATTTTGACCAACAATATTCTGCCGCCTTCAAACATCATTTCAAAAGCAGCTGAAAAGAACATCCCACTGCTTTTAGTTTCAAGCAATGCATATCAGGTAGCAGGCCAGATTGACAAGATGGAAGCTTTATTAACCAAAGACAATAAGGAAAAGATTGCTCTGGCTGAAAAGCTGGTAAAAGAAAATGTAAAGGTTTCCGCTCTATAAACGCAACTAACATTAGCAGCAAAAAAAGGGACTTTTATAGCCCCTTTTTTTGCATTAATTGTAATTTTAGATTACACTGTTCCAGTAAAAGGACAATAGTGAAGATATTAATTATAAACATCATTTCCTTTATTTTTAAATGCATTTATAACAGGCTGGCACAGTAGTAAATGATTAACTACTTATCAATTAATTTTTTGTCAATATAAAACTACCTTGACAGGGCATAACGTTGTTATGCTATAGTACTTGCAGTTTATAAAACTATTCCACTGTGTCAGGTATGGCAGCACCATATATGTTACAAAATATGTACGATAGCTCTGTGTATCTGTGCCAGGAACGTATCTGGCATCAGATAATTGATACAGCCTTCCAGCGGGGATTTCAGCCTGTGGGCACACGGCTTGACTATTACTATGAGTTAGATCTGGTCTGGGATGATGAGACGACCTTTATGGAAAAGATATTCATGTCTATCATGACACATGCACGCTGTCTAAACTGGAATAAGTATAATTTCAAAGACAGGGAAAACCAGATAGTATGCGATGAAGACTCAAGCGAACTACTGTATGTATTACAGGATATCCTGCCTCAGGATTTAAAAGATTTTTTTTCTAAAGGCTCTTTTAGAATTTGCAGCCAATAACAACTAATTTTATAACTAAAGGGGGTACTTGTATGGCCATTGTAGAATGGAAAAAGGATGAAAACATAGCAATTATCACCATGAACACTGCGGAAAACCGCCATAATGTGATGTTTGCACAAGCCATGTTGCAGGCTCTGGATGAAATTGAAGCTGATAAGGAAATTAATGGTATTGTGCTTACATCAAGTGATGCAAAAAATTTCAGTTTAGGTGTTGATATTGAATGGCTGATGCCACGAATGGCAGAAAAGGATTTCAAGGCAATTAAAGATTTCATGTACGGCATGAATAACGTATTTAAGCGCTTACTGCTTATACCCATGCCAGTTGTTGCAGCCATAAACGGACATGCATTTGGGAATGGTGCAATTTTATCCTGTGCATGTGATTTCAGATTCATGCGCTCAGATAGAGGATTTTTCTGCTTCCCTGAAGTTGATTTAGGCATTCCATTTTTGCCGGGCATGATTGCTTTTGTCAAAAAAGCTATTCCCTACTATAAATTCAATGAGATGAAACTCACTGGCAGGCGTGTGGGAGCACCAGAGCTTGCTGAACATCATGTGATTGAAAAAGCCTGCGCCAATGTAGAAGAACTCATGAAGGAATCAATTGCGTTTGCAAAATCATTCAAGAAAAAACGCGGCATTTTTGGCGAACATAAAAAAAGGCTTCACAAACATATAATTGAAGTTATTGATAAGGAAGATCCTGAGTTCATTGAATCATTGTTTTTATTTATTCAGGATTAACATTTCAAAATAAATTCAGCACTAAAAACCTTCGCTTATCGAAAGCGAGGGTTTTTTAGTATAAGAAAATTTCATTGACATATTAATGTTCATTCATTAATTTTTCCAGTAACTATCGCACAAAAAAACCTGGAGGGTTTTATTACATGTTCCCAATCTTTCATCTAAACCCTGGAGGACTGCCAGAAGCTATTATCATAACAGCCGAGCATGATCCTTTACGCGATCAGGGTGAAATGTATAACCTGTTTTTGCTTGAAGCTGGCGTACAGTCAACGTGTATACAGGCAAAGGGCATGATACATGGTTTTTTAAATTTCAGCTACCTGATACCAGCCGCTGTAACTATTGCGTATATGGTCTGGTGCGTTGTTGGTAAAAAACTTAACGCTTAATGAAGAATAGTTACACTTTGAAATATTCAAGCATTGCTTTTAGCTTCTGAGCCATTGAAGCTAAATTTTCAGCACTTGAATTCATTTCTTCTGCTGTGCCTGCAACAGTCTGTGTTAATGAATTAATGGTATTAATTGATCTCACTATTTCATCAATAGCACCTTTCTGGTCTTCAACGGAATCAAGTATCTGGCGGGACAGGGATTCAGTGCTATCCCATACCTTTTTAGTTTCATTGAATATTTCGCTCTGTTCCCTAATCTTCTTACCCATGGTATTTACTTCATGGCTTATGGATTCAATCCCTTTAATTATATTTGACATGGCAGTGACCGTATTTTCAGTAATAATGATTCCCTGTTGAATTTCTTTCTCATTAGTTTTTACAAGTATGTCAATATCCTTAAGGCTCTGGGCAATCTGGTCAGCTAATTTGGTTATTTCATCAGCCACAACTGCAAAACCCCTTCCTGCCTCACCTGCACGGGCTGCTTCAATGGCAGCATTCAATGCAAGCAGGTTAACCTGGTCAGCTATACCACGTATAATCTGAGCAATATTTGAAATGCCACGTGAGCTTTCTACAATCTTATGCATGCTTGTGTTCATCTGTTGCAGTGATACCTGCCCCTGCTGTGCATCATTACTTATGGATTCTGTCTTCTGAGCAGATTCTTCCATAATCAGTAAAAATGAAAAAATGGATTGCGATAATTCCTGTAAATGGCTGGAAAACTCACCCAAACTTTTTGACTCATCTTTAGTATTTATTACAATTGAATCAAGGTTAGCCGATATTTCCTCAATTGTAGCAGTAATCTCTTCTGTTGATGCTGATTGATTGGATGCAACTTCTGACAGTGCACTTATACCAGCAGACATTTGTTCGGAAGCTGTTGACAACTCATCTGAGGAATTTTTTATCTGACTTATTATTGAGCCAATTTTTGAAGTTAACGTTTTAACTGACGTTGCAATTATACCAATTTCATTGCCATAGATTACTTTGGGAGTAATTGATATATCGCCTTCTGATATCTTATATATTGCATCCCTAATAATTGTAAAAGGCTCAAATGCAAATGTTAATACCATAGTACTTGCAAGTATACCCAACAGGATAACACCCAATGCCAGAAACCCTACAAAAACTATGGTATTTCGTATGGAAAGCCCAATATCATTTTCATAGACCGTTTGTGCTACAACAAAGGATGGCTCACTATTCTCCAGTATATAAACAAATTTTCTTTCACCTTCCCAGATATATTTAACCACCTTCTTTTCCTGGAAAGCTTTATTACCCCAGTCATATTGTTTAAGATTTTCCCGACCTATATACTCTGTTTTTGGATGAGCTAAAAACAGACCATTCTTATCCATAATCAGCATATACCCACGGTTACCAATTTTATAATGTAAAAACTTTTTTTGAAACAGGGCATTCACGTCATAGCAAATACAATACCACAGGTTATTGTTTTTAGCGGCACACACTGCAACTGATTTTTGTAATTCAGGAATATATACAAAATCTCCAATTAAACTTTTACCTTTTTTCATCCCTTGAGTCATGCCCAATGTGTCTGATTTTAAACTAGCGGCCTTTCCGGTTAATGAACGCAGTGCTGTTACATTTTTTTCATCTTTCATTATGAATATATCAATAATTTCATCTTTCCCCTTTATATACCCCAATGTATCAATACTTCCTTCGCGCGCCGCAACAGAAACTAATTCTATACCTGTATACAGATAATTTTTTATATCATTGGCAATAGCTGAGGCGTTTATTTGCATCTGCTGTTCATACTCATTAATACGTGCTTTAAACACAAACAATAATGAAGATGAAGCAACAAGCAATACGGCAAGTAAAATCATATTGTTAATCGATACAATGAGTGCATTTTTTAATGAACCCCAAAAACTGATATTTTTTTGTTCCGCATAATTGACAAATTCTTGTATAAAATCATTCTGTGTTATAAAGATATTTACCAAATGCTGGGGGACAATAATCATTGCAAATCCAACCGCAACCAATACTGATGCACCTACAACACAACACACCAAAATCGTTTGAATATCAATTTGAAATATCCACATCCCTGCAACAACAATAATTATGCTCACAAGCCAGAATATAATCCCAACAGATGAACGCAAAACAGGCAGTGCAAACAATCTTTCCCTGACAAGAATTTTTATTGTTACATCTGGCTGTCTGTCTTCTTTTAATGCATCAGCTAATTCTATAAAGGGCTTAAACATATATTTCTGTATAGGAGGAAAAGCTATAAGCGCCAGAATTGCAACAGCACCAATAATCATTAAAATTGAATAAAACTGCTCACGTGGTATATCCGTACTCAATGCAATTGCTAATACAGCAATTGGTATTATAACACAGTATTCAACGAGCGTGGTATAAAGATAAAATCGGTTCATGAAATTGCGAACCCGCTTTTCCATCTTTAGCCTCCCCCAATTGTTTTTTTAGTTATCCCGAATGAGCAACAAATGATTAGATGGCATCATCTGTAATACATGCACATATTACATCCGCAACAACACTCTTGCAACTTTATCTTTGCGTATTGCTGATACCCGCTTGTATTACGTATTTCTGTTTAATTATTGTATATGTATTTATTATTTTATCAAGAACTATTTTATCTTAATGTACTCCATTTCAGCATGCGCTCTTGACTGGCTTACCAGAACATACACCCCCGACGATTGCAGTAGATCATGCTTTTGGGCAGCAATCTTACGAGCAACAAGCTCACCATCAATATATAGCGTAAACATTTTTCCTTCACTACGAAGCTCATACTCATGCCATTGGAATGTGTTAAATGGTATACGGTATCCGCATACATCTACAAATTCTGGTTCCAGTGTTATGGTAGCAGCAAGCTTGCCATATCCCACCACCGCCGCTAATACAACTTTACCATCCAGTAAACGACCTTTAACTCTACACACAAGGTTCTGAAAACTACCGGTTTTTTTATAAAGTCCGCCTTTTTCAGCGGTATTAATTTTTATAATATTTTTATTGTTCAGTTTATTAAAGCTAATTGCTTGCGCAAAGCCAGCATACACATGCTGCCATCCTTTCGGGGTATTGGAATCAATCCATTCATTAAAAGTTTCATCAATAGTAAATGTTTCTTCATTTTGGGCGACAGTTCCTGATAGTGGCTCAATGCGTTCCAAAAACTTTCCAAACACCCAACCCCTGCTACCGCTCACAGAAACTACCCTATACCAGTAGTCGCGCACATCACCAATCTGCACCGAATCCATTGAGCGCTCTAATTGAATAACAAATTCACCTTTATTAAGTTTGCCGGTAATTTGTCCGTGAGTACCAGCTGAATCCCGAAGATTCACATTTTCACCTTTGCACCTGAACAGGCGGTAATACTCTGCACTGGAGTTATACTTATTACAAAAGTTCTGTAGCATCTCAGTAAGCTTTTCAGCATGCCCTTTTAATTCAATCTTTGGATTTTCCAGCGCTTTTAATACTATATTGATAAGCGATGACAGATAAGTAGTTTCAGGATACCGTTTATAGAACTCCATTACTGGATTGATAGTACCCGGATGTTTGCTCATAGTAAATTGTAACATATCAAAGTCTATTGATTCTATGTAGCGACTGCCGGGATACAATGACACAAATTCGTCATATAGCTTGCCACCCATGGATATATAACACTCTGGCTCAGTAATAAGTATAAGGTCAACCTCAGCCTTTTTATTTATTTCTTCTAACTTAGCTTTGAGCTTAGATATAATTTTTTTGTTTTTTATTTTTTGTATTTCAGCACATTCATCAGTATAGTCCTCATTCAATTCATTAATAAATCCTAAAAGCGCTTTTAACCGGTAATAATATATGCGTTCACCATCTTCATAATTTGCAGTTTTTGCAAGTGTATTAAGCACCTTTAACGCCTTTTTATAATGCCCGCTGTCAATGTACTCAATAGCATCATCAATGGTTGCCGGTGTCATGGCTCTATATACAAGGATACCAGCTACTGCAACAACTATACCTATAGCAGCTATAAATTTCTTTGACATATATTCCTCACCATGGATAAACATTCTTCACAATCATTGCTAAAAGTTCATGTGCCTCAACAAATATGCCAGTGCCCCCTGCATCTACCTCATTAAAGCCTTTACAATTAAAGCGATAGTTCATGCCAGGGGCATATATTACAAAAGGAACGGGGTCGCTTGAATGTGTGCGCAAGCTAAGCGGTGTGGGATGATCAGGCATCACCAGCACAGTGAAATCGCTGTAACGATTGAGCATATTCACAACAGGACCCACCACCTTTGCATCAAAATCCTCTATTGATTTAAGTTTGTGTTCTAAATTGCCCTCATGTCCGGATTCATCCGGTGCTTCAACATGCAAAAACACAAAATTTGCATTCTTCATTGCATCAATAAGCGCCTGTGCTTTCCCACTATAGTTAGTATCAATATAGCCTGTTGCGCCTTCAACATGAATTGGCGTTAGCCCCGCTGCCCTTCCAATACCATGTATCAGGTCAACCGCAGCAATGGTATGCCCGTGTAATCCAAACCTCTTTGACAGAGGTTCCATCTTTGGCCTGAATCCACCTCCCCACAGCCAGATTCCTGTTGGATTGCCCTTAAACTTTTGTTTTCCGGCTTCAATTTTTTTACTATGAACTATCGCCCCCGCTGCCTTTTGCATGATGGTATTCAGCAAATCACTGTTTGCACCCTCAGGCAGGTACTCATAAATTTTTTTCCCCTGTATATCATGAGGCGGTGTGGTGACAGGCAGCTCACCTTTAAAATTGCGTACCACCATAATATTGCGATAAGATACCCCTGCATAAAACTCAACGCCCGCAATATCGATTGCATGAGCTATCTCCTCTATTACAATTTTTGAAAATGCTGAATCAATGTGGTCTGCAGCAAAATCTTTCATGATATCATGTTCGATAGTTACCATATTACACCGGAACGCAACATCAGAAGGACCAAGTTCTATTCCCATATTCAATGCCTCAAGAGGTGCTCTACCGGTATAACAGGTAGCCGGGTTATAGCCAAACACTGAAAGGTTTGCCACATCACTTCCCGGTGGCATCCCAAAAGGGATAGTGCGGGCAAGACCGCATATACCATTTTTTGCCAGATAATCCATGTGTTGGGTTTTAGCATATTGTAATGGCGTTTTATTACCTAACTCTTCTATTGGATAATCGGCCATGCCATCGCCAATCAGTATTGCAATTTTTCGTTCACTCATAGAGTAATTCCACCATATATCCTGTTGTTACCGCTAAATGCTTGCTACAATCCTTTTGATTCATACAGATCTCAATAAAACCACTGCTTCCCGGTAATATACCAATGGCACTGTTGGAAAGCTCGGCATAGGTTCTACAGTGGGCTAATTCATAACGCTGATTTCCAGCAATTAATGTGTGCAATTGTTGGGAATAGGTTTCATTTGGCAATGACAAAATGCAATTACCAAATCTGTCAATGTGCACTATTTTTGTAAGGGCTCTATCTCTATTGATTTCATACCATGGGAATGTATGGTGTAAATAATCTGTGTAGTCCTGACAATGTATAGCTTCTATACCCTGCAAAGCTAATCGAGCAGCTAATACAGCAAAAATATCTCTGCCATGAAATGTTGAAGAAGCATGGAAAAACTCCACCGTTTCTACTGCCCACACTTTTATGCTATCCTTATTAAAGCACCCTGCTATTCCATTATCTGGCATAAAAAAATAATACCTGCCATCATGTACCAGTAAAATATTTCGTTGCGTTCCCACTCCCGGATCCACTACCACAACAAACACTGTACCTTCCGGAAAATAGCTGTATGATGTTGCAAGCATATATTGAGCATGCTCTACTGAATAAGGGTAAACATGGTGACATATATCCACTATCGGCCCGGTATATCCATGTGAATATATCATTCCCTTAACAACTCCCACATAGGGATCAGTTATTCCAAAATCCGTAATAAGGGCTATCATGATGAACCTTTGCACTTTTATACTATTTTTAAATTACGCTAAGCTATTGTCAAATTGAAAAAATCTCAGTTTATTTAGCTCTCAACATGAACTTAATAATAGTGTCATTCAAATCTTACCTTGTTATTGAAAGTAATCTATCACAATAAAATGATAGGTAGATTCAAGAATAAAGTTTATAACAAAATAAAAAAATGTAGCATCATACATAACACACCCTTGAGAGTGGATATTAATTAAAAAAACTTAAAGAAGGCAGTATGCGGATATACTTTTACCAACGTAAAAATTTTGTTATGTCGTATGTTAGCCGATTACCTTTAGCTATGACGTCTATTGGGTGGCAAGTTTCACTAATTCCGGCGGTGGTCCCCAGTAAAATTGACAACACGGGATGCCTTCTTCTAAATAAAATGAAAATGTGTAGCCACTAAAACGATA
>JBBFLA010000050.1:0-21412 GCA_037481795.1 Spirochaetota bacterium | reverse complement strand
TCACCTTTTTCAGAAAAGAAAAAGTAAAAATAATATGATAAATTTTGTGCGATAGGGCCACCCGAAATTAATTTTAAGATATATGGTGTTTGCAAATCATTACTAACGGTATCATCTTTATCCACTACTGCATATGCGTCCAGTCGTATGCCAATGGGGAAATTACGTGTGAGTTCCAGCGAAGGATCACCTGTATCTATGGTTGCATACGAAGGCTCCCCTTCAGGCAGCCTGAATCCATTTGCAGCAAATTCCTCGCCATAGGGTTTTAGCTTGGGAAACGGCGCATGGCATGTCTGGCAGGTAAATTTATATCTGCGCGCAAACCCTGGCATTGCCTGTGATTGTACAGCATAATATACTATTATAGCAATGACCAATACTATTATACAATTACGAGTATTTGATGTTTTCATAGATATCCTCTCCAATAATCTGTCTTTATTTAATATATAACATCAATCGTTGCAACATCAGTGTTTATCATTCTATCCATAGATTCTGACTCAGGCACTTTTAAAAATTGTGCAACTGGCCTTACCAATAATTGGTAATACAACGTAGCTCGTATTGTCAATGGTCCTGGTGCAACAGTGTCTGGAACAGTCCATGTATATGTTTCAACTTTTGTTTCCCGTGGCGCTATTCTGTAATCCACTCCAAACTTTGCTGTATTCCACTGAGCAATTGTCATAATCCCATTCTCAGTAAAGTAAGGCATCCTGAATATTCTATCTCCAACAGGAACATCCTCACGGATTATACCATCAAAACCTATAGGTACATCCATCATCTCAGCAAAATCCTGATATGCTTTATCACGAGAAGCAATAGTGTATTCTTCGCCCGGGAATCCTTTTTTATCAACTTTAAGATGATAGACATTCCCTTTACTGTCAATGGCTTCAACATGCAAATACACAAGCCTGTCTTCAACTGAACCAGTTGGAACTTTATGGCCGCACTTTTGATTATACAAATATACTGTTATCTTAGTTTTCATACCTGGCTCTACAAAATCAGTATCAGGATATACCAGCACATCTATTGCACCATTGTATTTTGCTTGAAAATGGCCTCCATGGAATGTATGCTGTTTAAGATCATCATATAATTTGTTTTCAGTCTTTGCTCGCTTACCTGCAGCTTTAGGCATATGGCATGTCTGGCATACTACTCCCTCTTTGCTATACGGGCCTTCTTTCCACTCATTATATGTTGCTTTTACCCATACTCCCCATGGGCTTTTTTCATTATGGCAATTTGCACAAAATTCTGGTTTTGTAATTAATTCTGATTTTACGATATCATGTGCCGGGGAATTTTTTCCACCCCTGGGTCCATATTTTGTTCTTCCTGGCTTTGAAAAAAAACTAAAGTTAAATTGTTCATTTTGATTAAATGATACAATGGTATGACATACATCACAATTCACCCCTTCATTAGCCATTGATTTTTTCTCCGGTCTTGGAGGGGGCGTATCACCTGCCATAAATGAAATCGGCGCATGACATCCATTACAGCCATCAGCAACAGGTTTAAATTTTGGATTTCGTCTGCCATGGGATACAGCTAAATCAAAATATTCTATTTCATCCCATGGATGGACAAAAGCCTGTGCCATCATACTTTTTTGCCATTGGTAATAAATTTCTACATGACATTGACGGCAGTATGTTGCCTTTTGAAAATCTTTATATGCATATAATCCATGCAATGCTTCACCAAATTTTTGTGTTTGCGCTAAAGCCAAAATGCATATTCCAAAGAGCATAAAAAGAACGATACTCATCTTTTTCATATACTCCCTCCTGGCATACGTTTATAATACAATGAACAAATACTGCAGTCAATAGTATATTTTTTTTATATTTTCACTTTGATTATTATTTATATGAGATAGTTCATGTGATGGGCTGCAGGATTTAACAATGACTCTCATTGTAGATAATGAAAAGTTTGGAAATGATAGTATAAATTAGTATTGGATTGCAATTAAATTTTAAACGGTGAAAGCTTATCTCATACAGAAGAAATAAAGAAGATTTTCACTTTTGCAAAGAATATGTCATGATTCGTATGCCTCTATAGTAAAACGTAAGGATCCAATCAAAACGCATACCCTGCTGTGCCATCTCTTTTGCACCCCATTGACACATACCAACACCATGGCCCCATCCATGGCCTGTTAATATTAATCCTGTTCGCGTTTGCTTTGCTTCAAAATACAGGCTTTTTATTTTTTTTGCATCAAACAGTAACCTGAAATCATTTCCACTCATTCTGATTATGCCGTTATCATGTTCTATCTTAACCACTGTTACACGGGTATCTTCACGTCCTAACGTTATAGCCTTAATCTTTCCCACCGCTTTATACCGTTTTACCAGCGCCTCATATATTTCATTTAATGTAAGCTCAACCTGCCAGCTATAATTGGGTGAATTTTTACAATATGGGCAAACTACTGATGTCAGATATGGCAAATCTTCACCCTGCCATACGTATTTGTCATCTGTTGTTTTTCCTCCACAGGTAGAATGGAAATATGCCAATATAGGTTTATTATTATATGTCATAATTATACCAGAGGTAGCGTCCACCGCTTTGTTAGTTGCTTCAGTTTCAACGGCTTTACCCTTATATACCTGAAAGTTGTTTGTTGCATCTAAGTCAAAGTACGTGCTGTTGTTTTTCATCAGATGATAGTATGCATACGTTCGTGCTGCAACAGCCTGTGCTTTCAACACTTCTTCAGGCCAGCCTGACATAATTTCTGAAGGAAGAACACCATAAAGATATTCATTCATTTTTAAAACATTAACCACCTGTATTTTACCAACAACAGGATGAAGTTGAATCATACCTCTCACTGTTATGCCATTTACATTTATTTCATTATTCCAGGATTCAAACTGTAATGGCTGTGTTAATTGATTGTCAAACAATACAAAACGTTTGGCATCGCTATTATATACAATAGTATTATTTGGCAGTTGTACTACTTTTGTTTTGGTGGTGGTGACTACTTCAACTTTGAGCTGGTCGCGCAATAAAAGAATTTTAATGTAATCATTATCAAGCCCAATACGTTTTCCTGTTTTAGCCATATATTCAGGTGGAGGCACACAACCTGCTATTGATACCAAGATTATAATCAGCAACCATCTGAAAACATGAGCTATCGCCATAATAATAACCTGAACCTTTAACTTTTTGGATGGAAACGTTTATGAATTTCCTGCAATTGCTTACGTGCTAAATGTGTGTATATCTGTGTTGTTGAGATATCCACATGACCCAAAAGCTCCTGAACAGCTCTGAGGTCAGCACCACGTTCAAGCAAATGTGTTGCAAATGAATGACGCAATGTATGGGGAGTAATATTTTTACGTATATCAACCATTTTTGCATACCCTTTAAGCAAACGCCATACTGATTTTCTATTCAACATGCCACCTTTCTTACTTATAAAAAGATATTCACTTACTCTGTTTCCTAGAATAATAGGACGGGAATCATTTAAGTATTTTTCAATCAGGCGCTTTGCTTCGTCACCAATAGGCACAATGCGTTCTTTATTTCCTTTACCCAATACTTTTAAGAATTTGTTTTTCAAATCAACGTCTATCACCTTTAATTCTACTGCCTCGGATATTCGCAAACCAGCAGAATACAATAATTCGAATATGGCTTTGTCACGCAACTGGTACAGATCATCCTCACGTATTGAGGCAAACAGCCTGTCAATTTCTTCTATTGACAAAAAATCAGGCAATGCTTTTTGAAAATGAGGTGTTTCTATTTTTACAGTTGGGTTGCTAATATTCTCAATACTTGCTATATAATTATAAAACTGGCGAATAGCAGCCAGGGATCGTGCTAATGTCCTTGCAGAATTTCTTTTTTTATTTTTCTCAAAAAATAAAAACTGCTCCACATCGTCCTGTGAGGCATTGAGTATTGTTTTATTTTTACGAGCCAAAAAATCAGAAAATTTTTTTAAATCATATGTGTATGAATAAATAGAATTAGGAGAAAGCCCCTTTTCAATCTGCAAAAATCGCTTAAATCGTTTAATAGCTATAATATCTTTCAAAGTATATCACCTCATCATAATACTCCTCCTTGATTCGCAATAATCCTACCGGGATAAATGAAACAAATTATCATATTTTTTATTTCTGATATAATATCGGAAAATTATGGATTATGTCTTGAAGGGATTTAATGAAAAAATTTAAATATTTATTTTATTCATACCGTAAGGCTTCAATAGGCTTTAAATCTGCAGCCTTTTTAGCTGGGTAATAACCAAAAAATATACCTACTGCGCAGGCAAAAAGAAATGACACAAGTATTGAAGTAATTGAAAATATATATGGCCAATCCACAATATAGGTTATGAGATAGTAAATAAATAACCCCAGAATAATACCAACAATTCCACCTAATCCACTTAATGTTACTGATTCTATCAGAAACTGGCTTAATATATCACGCCTTTTAGCCCCTATTGCCATGCGTATGCCTATCTCACGTGTGCGCTCACTTACAGAAACAAGCATAATATTCATTATGCCAACACCCCCAACAAAAAGCGAAATAGAAGCAATTCCTGCCAGTAACATTGATAGTGTTTTTGATATATATTCCGCCATCTCAAGCTTTTGCTTGCTGGTTGTAATACGGAATTCATTTGAATCAGGTGTAATCATATGAGCTCTATGTAGATATTCTTTTATTTGCTCAACTGCTTCGTCCATCTGTTTATCTGAATACACAGATACATATATGCGATCAATCTTATTGTTCCCAATAATTTTTCGCTGTGCTGCACCATATGGCATTACTACGACATTATCAAAATCCTTACCGCCAAAAGATTCACCCAACTCCGACAGTACTCCAATTACCTTAAAAGGCACATTATTAATAATTACAATATTGCCAACGGGTTCTTCATATATAAAAATATCTCGCATGACTGTAGCACCAATTATGACAACCTTTTCATGTGTTGACATCTCTATATCAGTAAAATATCTTCCTGAGGTCAAAGGCCATAATTTCATTTTAAAATAATCATTTTCTACACCATACATACCACTTATGGTTGATCGGTCTTTATAATTCACCTGTACATTTGACTTGGTAATAATAATTGAAGTATATTTAACCTGAGGAAATTTTTTTTTGATATTTTCAGCATCAGCCTCCGTAAGCAAGGTATGAAAAGAGGCAATCTCCATGGCATTTTTACCATACGTACCAACCCTTTCTTCAACAGTAATTTGAGCGCTCCTTCCAATTCCAATCATTACAATAACCGAGGAAACGCCTATTATTATACCAATGCTGGTAAGCATAGAACGAACTTTATTTTTAGAAAGCGACCGTAATGCAGTTATTAAAAGATTTGAAAAATCCATATTATCTTCTGCTTTTCTTTAACTTTTTAATTGGGCTATCATCAATTATCAAACCATCTTTAAATACAACTTTTCTATCTGCATATTCAGCAACATCAGGTTCATGAGTTACCATTATAATAGTAATATTATACTCTTTGTTTAACGTTGTAAATACATTCATTATCTCATTTGTATTTTTTGTATCCAGGTTGCCCGTAGGTTCGTCTGCAAGCAAGATTGCAGGGTCATTGATTAGCGCTCGTGCAATAGCTACACGTTGTTGCTCACCACCTGATAGCTCATTGGGATGGTGCATCTCCCTGCCAGATAAGCCAACCATTGACAATAGTTTTCTTGCCCTATTTTTCATCTCCTCATGAGTAAAACCACCCCTGTAGAACAATGGCATTTCAACATTCTCTATAGCAGGGGTTCTTGATAGCAAATTGAATCCCTGAAATACAAATCCAATCTTCCTGTTTCTGATTTCAGCTTTCTGATTATCGTTTAAAGATGTGCCATCAATACCATCTAAAATGTATTTGCCAGAAGTGGGCGTATCCAGAAATCCTAAAATATTCATAAATGTGGATTTCCCAGAACCTGAGGCTCCCATTATCGCAACAAATTCACCTCTTTTAACTTTAAGACTAACGCCCTTCAAAGCATGAACTGAAACTTCTTCGCTTATTCTATAAATTTTTTGCAAATTCTCAATATTTATAATTGGAATATTCATACTAAAATTACTACTTTTTAATTGAAATTTGTTTTCTTACACGGATAAGAATAGTATCACCAGCTTTTACATCACCTTTTTTTATTTCAGTATATTCATCTCCATATAATCCAGTTTTCACTTCAACAGGTACTATAGAACCTCTTTTCTTTTTCCATATATATTTTTTATCCTTATCAAGCTTATATTTATCAATAAAAGGTGGAATAACTGTAAACGCATCATTGGGTATTCTCATGGCACCTTGTTTTTTATCAACCTCAATAGTTACTATTGCTGTCATACCCGGTTTTAATAAATACTGAGAATTATCACATATTGCAACAGCATCATAGGTAATAACACCTCCCCTGTTCACCGGATTAAAGCGTATTTGTCTGATAGCTCCGGTAAATGTTTGATCCGGATATGCATTAACAGTAAATTTAATTTTCTGATCATTTTTAACCTTGCCAATATCAGTTTCATCTATGACTACCATTAGCTGCATGGTTTTTAAATCCCTTACCATTAAGAATAAGCGCTTGTTCCTTACTACCGGGTCTGATTCATTAATATCACGAGATACTATAATACCACTAAGGGGTGCATAAATTCGTGTGTTTTTTTGCATCTGGAGTAAATTTTTATAATCAACCAGTACCTGGCTATATGATAACTGCATTTTCTTATATTCATTTTCAGCCATCTCAAGAGCGCTGGCTGATATCATATGTTCATTATACATACTTTTTTTGACCTTCAGGTCATTTTCCATGTTTTTCATGTCTATATTTAACTGTTCAAGTCTCTTCTGCATTTTTGTAATATCATTTTGCAAATCACCGGCATCTATTAACGCTAACAATTGATATTGCTTAACATGCTGATTAAAATCAACATATACTTTCTGGACAACCCCATTAACCTGGCATAATATAGAAACAGGATCTAACAGATCAATTGTACCGGTTGTTGATATTGTTTTAGATATTTCACCAACACTTACTTTCTCATAATCATATATATATTCTGAATTATCAACGCCAGAACGCAAAAAATATATCAGTATAAGGATGATTATGACAACACCAGTAATAAGGACTTTTTTCTTATTATTTAATACTATTTCTTTTATCATTTGGCATCAACCCCTTTTGAAAACAGAATTGTTTCATCAACACACAATAAACTTATCAATTGATGATAATTAATATAATAATCAGTAAGAATCTTGACATAATCGATAGTAACATTAATGTAATTCAATTCGGCATCCTGCAATTCATTCTGTGTTATTATTCCCCTGTCATAATTCTTCTGCACCAGTTCCAGATATTTTCTTGCATTTTCAATCAGTTGCCGTGATATATCCAGTTGCACTTTTATATCTTTCAATGAATTATAATAACTCTTTATATTTGCCGATAAAGTATCCACCGTAGTTTTGCTGTTATATAAAGCTTTGTTAAATGAAACAGCAGCCCGGTCAATACTTGAAGAAAGAACACCACTGGTAAAAATAGGAAAATTGGCACTGATTCCAGCATGCATGGTTGGCTTCCAGTTATCCCTATCCGACAATGATTCTGTAAAAGCACCATTCTGAATAGCTCTGTTTTCATATCCCAGGGATGCTATAATATTTATAATAGGGAAGCGCCTGTCCTTTTCAATATCAATCTGCGTTCTGGCAATTTCCTGATTAATTTCTGCAGACTTGATATCAAACGAATATTGAAAGGCTATTTCAAGCAATTCATCTAAATTATTTGGTATTTCTTTTACAGTGCTATCAACGTCAAAATCTGCAACGTTTATATCAAAATTATCAATTTGAATACCCATCAGTGACAGTAATTTGCTTTTTGCAACTGCAATCTCATTTTGAGCTCTTTGATAATTCAATCGTGCATTGGTAAGGTCCACCTGTGCCCGTGAAATATCCAGCATGGTTCGCTGCCCATTTTTAAATAGCTGCTCAACATTGGCTAATTTGATTTCAAAACTTTTAATTAATTTTTCCAGTAATTCACTTTTCTTTTTTGCAAATGCCAATTGATAAAACGCAATTTTTACATCACGGGCTACAGTATTTTTTACCTTTAAAGCTGTTAATGCTACATTGTTATATTCAAGAATTCTTAACCGTTCATAATTATTTTTATTGGCATCATAAAGCTTGTAACTAGCAGAAGCTCCAACAAATAAACCTATAAGGGTATCTTTACCGGGTATATTAAATGAACTATTCGCAGCATCTGATTTCAATATCTCAACAGTCTGGACCGTGCCATTTACCTGAATACTATTACTGCCTTTTGTTATTTTTAAATTAAGGGATGCAGCATTGACATCTTCCATAGCCATTTTTATATTAACATTATTTTGCAGAGCTATCTGCAAACAATCTGTTAAATTTGCATTTGTGTAATTATCTGCATATAAGTACTCATAATGCCCAATACTATGAATAACTATAATAATAAAAAATAATAATACGTAAGGACTCTGAAATATCATCCGTTTCATATACAAATCCATATCCTTATAAATGAAGTCATCAATCTTTTTTTAAGGATGTTTAATTCATTCTATTAAATTCAACTCTTTACCATATTACATAATGATGTAATTATATTCAATTAAAAAAAAGTATATTAATACAAGACCATTGTCATCTTTATTTGTTTTTCGATAGTTCCTGTTAAAAAATGTTTAAAATTATCAGCCCATATAATAATTCTGAAAAAAAATAAATCAAATGCTATATTGTATTCACCTGAGTAAAATTCTTTACCTATGAGGTTATTACAATGAAAAACACAATAACAAAAGATATGACATTTGGCGAACTTGTCCAGAAATATCCCACTGCAGCACAGGTTTTAGCTTCTTACGGACTCCATTGTATTGGTTGCCATATTGGAATATATGAAACTATTGAACAGGGCAGTAAAGCACACGGATTAACCGATGCACAGATAAAAGAAATGCTTGAAAAATTAAATCAGGCTATTTAACTCACAACTCACTGTAACACAATTATACCATCATTTCTGGATAAAAGCCTAAATAAAAAGAGCTATCGAACAATATTGAACGATAGCTCTTTTTATTGGTGAGGGGTGGATTCGAACCACCGAAGGCTTCGCCAACAGATTTACAGTCTGCCCCCTTTGGCCGCTCGGGAACCTCACCATGATAAAGCTGGCGAGAGGAATCGAACCCCCAACCCGCTGATTACAAATCAGCTGCTCTACCGATTGAGCTACGCCAGCAAAACATGAAAACCTTCATATAAAATATAGCGTAAGTGTCAATAATTTTTCATAAAAATAATCATTGTGGCTACTTCTTTTTTATGTTTTTATTCAATATAAAAATATTCATGGTATTAATACTCACATGAAAAGAGTACATATTCTGTATTATTGCATTGAAATCTGGAAATTTTTTCAGGGGAAATTTGTCATACCCATAATAGCCTGATGGCGAAGTATCTATAAAAACAGTGGGCGGGTGTTTTATAAACTCATGAATAAATTCTTTCCGCAAATACTGTATATATTGATTTACATTTTCTCCCATATCTTCATTGGAAACACCAAACTGTCGCCCCGAAACATAATCTGTTATAATAATTTTTGACGAACATCGTCTGTTTGCATAAATATATGCAGAAGCTCCCGAACCCCATACAAACATTGTATCATCTGGTGAAGTTATTGCCTGTACTTTTGCTGCAACTTCTTTATAGGCAAAATCTGATAATGCATTACTATCGCCTAAATAATAATAGGTCAGCGGAATATTAATGCGAGACAATGTAAATATAACAGCCAGTATGGTAAGATACACATACGACCGTTTTATATACAGTTCAGGCACAGAATTAATACTTAATCCAGCTAGCAGCGAAAGTGGCAGTGCCAATTGTATGAAATAATGACCATAAGCACGCCACCCTAACATAACAGCAAAAACGCTACCAAACAGCCATAAAAGCAGGAAGATTATGAGATTGTCAGTGGTTTTGCTTTTATCATACCTTTGAAAGAAATGTTTTGTAATAATGAACCAGAGTGGTAAACTGCATATACCAAACAGCAAAAATCTTGCAAGGGCTTTTAGATAAGGGACAGTAACCATCCCACTTTGAATATATTTGAAATTATACAAAAAGCCCAGGTTAATAAATTCGTTCAAAGCTCCCTTATGATAAAAGTATAGTATTGCAATACATACAGGGATAATAAATCCAATACCAGTAAATCCCAGAATTTTTATCTGGTTGAGCAGTTCCCCCTTTTTGTCACTGGCTTTAAATAGCAAATAGATGCCAAATATACCAAAGGCAGCTAATATAACTCCTGCTTTATAATTTATTAAAAAAGCTATGCCCGCACAAATACCCGATAGCACAGCATACAGAATATTCTTTTTTTCCCATACAACACCATAATACCATATAAATGCCAGTAACAAAGGAAGCGTATAAAGCGTTTCGGTGTTTGTTGCTATGTATTTTGGCTCATACGTGTGCATTAAAAATATAAAGAATAAACTTGTAACTTTAGCTTCTTCCATTCCTGCAATCTTTTCAATAAACCAATAGATAACAACAGTAGATATGAAAACCAGAAACAGTGTTGCTACATGCACTGCAAAGAGATTATTAATGCCAAACAGATAAAAGATGATGTAATAAAATAAATACGTTACAATTGGCTTGTTATCATACACTTCAACATAGGGTATGGCTCCGCCTAACCACTTGTTTGCAAATTCGGCAAAAGCAGCTTCATCAATATCAATTATTGTATGATATAAAGCTGGAATGCGAAGAACCAGTATGAATAAAAACATTAATGCAAAAAAATAATATTTATTTTTTATTTTCTTACCCATAATCGTGCCTTCCCAAAATATCCTTTAAACTCATAATGTGCATTAAGATATTCTATAATTTTTGGAAAATCATCAAGACTAGCAAACCTCCCCAGGCGTAATATTGGTGTTTCATGAATATTGAAATAAAAAGCTTGCTCACCTTTTTTTCTGTAAACCATCACCTTCTTAATCATATCGGTAGAACCAACATCAACAAAAAGGTCAGGCTTATATTCACGGATGATGCTGTTAATATAATTTTCATGTTCATGTATATATGCGTCATTGCCCTTTTCCCTTTGAACTATCGCAAATAATGCATTTTCATTAAACCAGTATGAAGGTACCACTGAATGCCCTTTTGTAAAATAATCTATCTCTGTTCCCATGGGCCATACCAGCATGCTTCTTTCAGGATAGTTATTATTGATATAATGTATTACAGGAAGCAAACTTTTATGGGGCAAAAGATATTCACCATATGAACCAATAACAGCAATTCTGAATATTTCCGTAAGCTTACTTTCATTATGTTTCAGATTATGGTTACATTTGTAAATATATAAATCTTTGTAATGCCATACCAGAAAAAACATCAGTGTAATCATGAGCTGTATGTATACCAGTTTCTTGCCTTTTTCAGTACAAATATCAAGAATTTGTTTTGCCGACAACGCCGCCATAACAGGCATGATTGGGATAAAGTAATGTACCGACACTCGTGAGCCAGCCGCAAAAACAAGGATAAAAAAGCACAGCGCCACATATACAAGAAAAGCCGTGCCACTATCAAAATTTTTACCACGAAGATTTTTGAGAAAATTAATAATCAGTATAATACCAGCATACCAGAAAAAAGCATGAAACAGAGAGAACTGATAAACCCGCCACAAGAGTTTCACAAGAATTAATAATGGATTAAAACCTCTGTTTGCGACATAAGTATACATCCCATAAAATGTAGCATGAATTTTTCCAAATACATCGATTGCAGCATATTCTTTTAAAAAAGCAGCAAGTCCTATACCGATAACTATCGCACTTATACTAAAGCCTATAATGTATTTATAAAATTGTATATATTTTTGCTTTTCAAAGCTTAAAGGGTATACAATTATAAAATGCACAAGAATAATGGGAAGAATGAAAATACCCTGAAACTTTATGAGATATGATGCAACACAATTTACTAGAACCAACACTATATAACATTTCTTTTTTTCATATACTGCACGGTAATAATAATACAATGCAAAGATGTTGAATAAATTATAAAATATTTCACCATTTGCAGCCAGATATTCAGTATGATAGCATGAAATAACAACACCATATAAGAAAGCGGCAAACAACCCTATTCGTGTATTATATATTTTTTTTGTCAGGATAAAAATACCATACATGGTTCCAAGAACAAATAAAAGTCCAATAAAGTGAAAAGCGCAAGGAGTGTCGGCTATATATGTAATTGAAAATTTCATGAGCCAGTGATACAGCCATCCTTTGTTCATGCCATATGATAGTCCCAACAAGTCCCTTTTTGCCAATAAATATGAGGTAAGAACATCAACATGGATAAAATCAATAACTACTGCTGGGAGCCGTAGTATAACAGCAACTATCGCAATAGAAAGAAAAGTGAAAATTGTAGGTTTTTTGAAGATATCATAAAAAGATTTGACAGGATTATTGTGTAACAAGTACTTTCTCCATAAATCAATTGACGATTTTGAATAGAAAAATAATGTGGAAACGACTGTGCTGGCGTCAATAAGTTTTTTATTACACACTAAAAGGAATACCATATGAAACACCTCATTTCCATTATTGTTCCAACGTACAAAGAAGCAGAGAATATCCCTATACTTATTGAATCAATTGATAAAACCATGAAGCAGAACAGGCTTGATTACGAAGTCATTATCGTGGACGATAATTCTAAAGATGGAATTGAGGATAATGTTAAAGCGCTTAAGAAAAAGCGCTACCCTGTTTCTATAAAAGTTCGCATCAACGAACGTGGACTTTCATCAGCTGTCATTGAAGGGTTTAGACATGCTAAAGGCACCATCTATTGTGTTATGGATGCTGACTTGAGTCATCCACCAGAAAAAATACCTGAGCTTGTTAAACAAATCATTAATGGTAAAGCTGAATTTGTTGTTGGTAGCAGATTTGTTAAAGGTGGTTCAGCTGAACATTTTAACTTGTACCGAAAGCTCAATGCATGGGTATCCAAGATGTTAGCGCGTCCATTTACAAAGATAAAGGATCCCATGGCAGGATTTTTTGCTTTTGATGCAAAAATACTCACCCCACAAATTCTGAATATGTTGAACCCACTTGGTTTTAAAATTGGCCTTGAAATTATTGTGAAGTGTAACCCCAAAACAATAACAGAAATTCCCATATCATTCAGAGAACGGCTTTTTGGCCAAAGCAAGCTTTCAATACGTGAACAAATATTATATATTTTGCATTTAAAGCGATTATTTCATTATAAATATCCATCACTATACCAGTTTTTGTTCTTTTCACTTATTGGATCAACGGGCATGGTAGTTGATATGACCACAGTATTTATTACATACGGATTGTTACACATTAATTTCAAGATTGCACGAGCATTAGCATTTGTGATTGCACTTACCTGGAATTTTTTCTTAAACCGAAAACTCACATTCCCTGATTCACCTCATAAGAATCTTTTGATGCAATATCGAAATTTTTTCATAGTCTGCAGTATAGGCGGCATTTTCAACTGGTTTATTTCTGTTTACCTGTATTCCACATACCCATATTTTAAGGAATTTTATCTTCTGGCTGTGTTTATAGGTATTATGGGTGGATTACTGATTAATTTTTTGGGTTCCAAATATATTGTTTTTGGGAAATAAATTAAAATTATTCCTTATGAGCAATCATTTCCGCAAGCATGCCAACAGTCAGAATATTTAAACCTGACAGCGTGATAAGCACTGATACTGTATTAATATTTCTATAGAGTATACCTTCTATCAAGACCATTACAATTCCACACAAAAGCAATGGAAGGCTTAATGGCAGAAAAACTTTCAAAGGATCAAAGAACATAACTGTACGTATGATAAGTCTTATAAAATTTAACGTATCGTAAAATGGCCTTATTTTGGATTTGCCTTTACGCTCATGGTAATCAATAGGTACATATTTTACCTGGTAACCATTAGCAAGCATAGCAATGGTGATAGTAGACGTAAAAGAAAAACCCTCAGGAAGAATTTTCATAAACTTTTCAACTACTGACTTTTTCATTATCCGCATGCCTGAATTGAGATCAGGTATCTTTGTCCCTACCATATAGTTTGCCAACTGGTTTATGACCCATTTGGGGAATTTCCGTATTAAAGGTATATTCACAGATTCACCTATTCTTGCACCAACAAGCATATCAAGCTCATTTGCAATAACATCCTTAAAAAATTCAGGGATACGTTCATCAGGATATGTGGCATCTGCATCGGTAATAGCAACATAGTCATATTTTGCAGCTCTGACACCAGTCTTGAGTGCCGCACCATAACCACGATTTTTAGAATGATGAATTATTTTTAAATCTTTGTCGTTTGTAACACCCTGCAATATCTTTTCTGTCCCATCAGTAGAACCATCATTGACTAGTATGATTTCCAGATTGAAGTCCTTGCAATTTTTTTTAATAGCCTTCAGGTGGATAATACTATTTTCTATGGCACTAATTTCATTATAAACCGGTACAATAAGCGTTAAACCCTGTTTCATAATTTCACCTTATATATTTTAACTATTCTATGGTTCTTATAAATGAATAATTGAATGAATTCATGTCAAGATATTTATTTTATTTAAGATGTTTAATCCGAAATGTCTTCAGGAATGCTTTTATTCATTGCCCTTTTTTTTAAAAAGCCATATATTATCATTAATATATTTACAAGCCATCCATGAAATCCCAGTACAGGGCTTAATGCAAAAATTGATAAGGAAAACAATACTGCTGCTTCGCTTCCCAACCCGATGCTCTTAAATAGAAAAATCATAATAGCTTCTCTGACCCCTAATCCAGATACCGAAATAGGAACTGCTACAGAAAAACTTGATAAAACCAGGCAAAATACTGTATAGCCAAACGGCATTTCTATAGAAAAACTTTTTTGAATTAAGTATGCAACCAGACAATAGCAAATAAATCCAGGAATAGTTAAAAGCGTAGATAGTGCTACATATCGAATACTGGTTAACATCATTACAGTATCATTAATAAACCCTGATATATTTTGCTGAATTACAGGATAGTATTTCTTGGGCAGGATAAATTTACTGAACCTGGCAATTATATTGTGAATGGACTTAAACTTTTTAAGAATAACAATACCTGCAACTGTGGATAATATAATAATTAAAAATCCAATATAATTAAAAGCAAAAAGATGGCTGAAAAAAGGGTAAAGCAAAAAAAGTGCAGCAACACGTATACCAATATCATACCCTCTATCAATAGCTACCGAAACGAATGCTCGTCCTAGATTATCAAATTTATCCTGAAAATAAATTGCCTTGGAAATTTCACCTATTCTGCCAGGAGTAACGGCACCAAAATAAAATGCCCACAAATACACATAAAATGTTTCAAAAATTGATGTTTTGACATTCTGGCTTCTCATTAAAACATTCCATCGTATTGCCTTAAAGAATATCAGCATCAGCAAAAAGGGGTAAGCCAATATCAAATACCAGTAGTTTGCAGTCTTAAGATAATGGACTATCTGTTTTAAATCAATTTTCCATAGAATAACTACAAATAGGATAATGCCTATAAAATTTAAATATTTAATCTTATCTTTCAAGGGGCTCACCTGTCAAAAGTACAATATATCTTTAAGATTTGCTTTTATTACTTTCTTATTTTCTCTATCAAAAACTGATACAATTGTGAAGGCAAGAATAAATATGTAACAAATGAAATCATGTGATAAGTATAGTCAATAACATTCTCTATAAAATATTTTTGAGGTAAACTACCAGTTTTACTATATGTACCATAAAATATTTGCACATCATCGTAATTGGCACTCAAATGTTTTAGCCTGAAAAGATGGAAAGGGGATGAAATCAACAGTATTTTCTTAAACTTATTTTCATTTATAATTTTCTTTGCTTCATTCCAATTATGAATAGTATCTCGAGAATGGGTATCAATAAATATACGTGCAGGTTTTACACCCAAAGCAATTGCTTCTTGAGCCAATAATTGAGAACCTGAAAATTCTTTTGATGGTCTCCATCCACCTACAAAAATTAAACTTTTGATTAAACCTTTTTGGTATAAATCTACTGCAAGTGAAAGCCTTCGCATTGATTCTTTATCAGGATTTCCTGAAGCATCGAAACTGCCATAAAAGACGACAGCTGCATCAAAAGTCTTACTTAAAGCAATATTGTTAAGAGAATATTGTTTATTGAAATAATAATCAAGAAAAAGAAAACAAAGCAGGTATATAATAAAAAAACCAGAAAATAACAACAATATCTTTTTCAAAGGTTCTTATTAAACTCCTTTACTCAAAACAAAAGTTCTTCGTAAAGCTATATAACGCTTAATACTTTCAGGTAAATATTTTTCAAGAAATCTGTCAATTGCTATTGATACTTTATTATTAAATGGAAGAATAATAGTGCTGTTTTCCTCCAGAATTTTTATATTATTTCTTTTTATACATTTTAGTAATTCTTTTCTTTTTAAAAATCTGTGCGGCCCCTCGCTATGATTGATATTGATTGCCGCTGTTAGCCAGTGTACCCATTCCCATAACCTGTTTGGGCATGTCAGAATCATTATACCATCCTGACTGAGTATTCTGACCAGTTCATCAAAAAAAGTATTGTAGTCATAAACATGTTCTATAGTTTCATACGAGCAAACAAGGTCAAACTTTCCATCTTTGAAAGGCAACGGAAAATCCAGTACTTTTATAATTTTATATTTTAAACCAGTCCCTTTTAATCTTCTATCAGCAAGAGAAATTAAAAAATCCGAAAAGTCCACACAGACAGAACTATCAATTTTGCCTTTTTGATACCAGAACAGGCTTCCTTTCCCACTACGTGCCTGTATATCAATCATTGTATATTTTTCTTTTTTCATATGTTTGATAGCTAAGTCATATGAATTTGTAAACCGCCTGAAGTAGGTATACAATTCTTCGTTGACTTCATCATAATCTTCAACTGTATCCCAGAATTCACCAACCTGTTGCAGTGTCCATGGTCGTTTTGTGTAATAGTCATATTCCTGTTTAGCTCTTTTCCAGAAACCTTTAAGTGTAAAATAATATTGTTTGCTCATGATACTATCCAGATATACGTTAAATTTTTTAAATTATGTCACAATATTATATAAAATACAAGAACACTCCCTTGGCTGAGGTCTTTAAGAGTAGAGACTATTATTATCAAATTAATACAAATATATTTTTAAGAACAAATAGTGATTAGACATTTGATTTTTCATTGTATTTTAAAACCATATCACGTGCATTTGGTTTATAACCCATAAGTTTTTTGAAATTTTTTATAAGAAAAAGATTAAAATTTAAAGGCATAACACTCAGGAAAAACCTGAATGCACGTGAGGCACCAAAAATTAAAACAATGTTATATATAAAGTGATAAAGATAACGATCTAGCTTTTCAGGTTTCTGTAATCCAATAAATTCAGGTTTCTTCCTTGCTAATTTTAAACGTATAAAAATTCCATTTAGCTTATAGGATATATTAAAAGGAAATGATTCATGGATTTCCGCTGGCTCTATTTCTTCTAAATGCATGGCCCTATCTTTCTGAGCTGACTCAATTAAAGATAAGCCTTTTTTTGTTCTTACAATTATACTTGACCAACCTTTAGGTAATCCTCTTTCATTCATTCCCCTACCTAACAATCTTACCAGCCATGAATCGCCAAAGCTGATATCTGAATAGTTGCCATAATAATCAGGGCACAATCTGCATCTATTTGGCAAATAAACAGCATTAAGATAGTGATAATTAAAAAAATTAATACCTTTCCTTTCACCATTTTTTAAATGGAATGATAAACCACCAGGCCAGTCACCATGCTCCCTGTATTTAACATCAATAACATCTTCTTTATTTATTTTCAGCTTTTTCATTCCAAAAGTTGTAGCGCCGTATTCCATATTATGCCCACAGATCAATGCCAGTATATATTCAATTTTCTTAGCATGTTTATTGCCTTCATTCTGAAGTTTCCTCAAACTATGAATCTGGCATGGAAGAGCAACTATTGCATATTTCCCTTTTTTGTCTTTGAGTGTTTTTAAAATTTCGTTTGTTGGAATAAGGCAATACTTTGACTGCGAAGAAGCTTTAACAGTTTTAATATCAGTTACTATCTCCGGCCTGAATAACCACTTCTGGTCAGGCTTATTTCTTGGAAGTATGACACCATCCACAAGTTTTTTTTCCAGCAAATATACCAGTAATCGGGTAACGCTTCCGCCTGACGCTCCTTTCCTTCTTACCTGATCATCTTCTGAATGTCCCAGGAAGCATTTTTGATAACTTTTAAGATATGCATCAAATTTATCTCCACCTTTAAATTTTGAATCCAGTTCTGAAAAATCTACCTTTATACCCTGACAATGAAGGTAACAAAGGCTACATTGTGTACACTTTGATTCATCAAAAATAGGCCTCCCCGCTTCATAATCGCTTTTTAAAGCACCTGATGGACATAAACCTATACATGTACCACAAAAATTGCACAGTGGCATCTTTTTACCACCAAGTTTTTGAGTAAGGTCATTAAAATCATATTTTGCTTTTACTGGCATTATGTTGAGTTCCTTTCTTTTAATGTTAATAGCATCTACTGATTGAATATAAATATAAGTCAAGTTTATTTACTTAAGCTTTCCTGAAAAAAATTAGTTAAAATTGGAGAGGAGACATGATACAAGTAGAAGAATAATGAAAATGAATTTTCAAATAACGTGCATCAGGAAAAAAATGTATATGATGAAAAACCGCGATATGAATAGCATAACGACAAAATAAACAGGCTGCGAACTTACCGGAACACAGCCCGGCGGGATTATTTGCGTACGGTGAAAAAAGGAAATCAAGCGTAAAACAGCATCGTAAGGCTATTAGAAAAAAATAGAAGACCTGATTGTGAGCATTTCACACTCACATGTGCATCCGATGGTGAGAGGCAATATATTGGCTGCTGTTAAGTTTGGGACACAGATTGTAGTTTCACTGGTGAATAGAGACGTTTAATAGTTTAATATAGAAATAAAATTAAATACACATTAAGTTGCTTCCCCCAGTAGTAAGCTTCATCCTACTATAAGTGCGGTAATGAGCAACGCTATTACTATTATGACTCCTTTCACATACCACCATGCTCACTTTTGGGCTTTAAAAATTTCAGATATTATAAAACCTAAAATATTTAAAAGAACCATAAAAGGCCCTGCTTCGATAATGGCCACCTAATTCCTCAAGAACACTGGCAGCAATATACATTAAAATCGTACTTTTGCCTAGTAGACATTAGATTTAATACCCTTTATAATAATTAATCAATACTATCCTTCTTTTTTAATACATTTCTATTATATCCGAGTTTTACATTTTCGACAACCTTACTATTATTGTTTCTTGATATTGGAGGTATATTTTCATATTTAGTATTATACACGTATCTAACTCCATTTACAAATTTATCTGAAAAAATACTATAAACGGGATTAAAATCTTGATACTCTAATCTGGACAAATCAGAAAGACTATATATAACATACTCAGTTGAATATGGTCTATGAACAAAATATTTTAGTCTACTAAAAAAATTTGTATCTTTTATTTTATAATTTTCGGATACCCATACAATAAAAGGAATATCACACATATATTTAGAATAATTTCGACTATTATGACCAAACATATCCCTGAATTCAAACAGTTCTTCACCATGGTCAGAAAAATATAATACCCATGAATATAAGCTCTTTGATTGCACAATACTAATAATTGAATATATTATAAAATCATTATATCGTACACTATTATCATATTCATCTATTATCCTTTTATCTGTCTTTGACAAGTTTTCTCCATATGGCACAGGATTTTTTATATTGTCAAAATAATTAAAACTTTCAGGATATCTTGAACTGTATTTTGTATGACAGCCTCTTAGATGAATGATAATAAACCGGTCATTTTTACCGCCCCTATTCAGTACTTCAATTAATTTATCAACCACAACACTATCAGTATCAGATGAAACATCATAAAATTGATCACACTCATGTGCAATTAAACTATGACTTAAATTGTTTCTGTTTCCCCTTAAACTTTGATTCCCAATCCATATGGTTTCAAATCCAGCATCTTTGAAGAGATTTACCACCGAACGCTTCTCAATAAAGGATTCTGGATTCTTTAAGGTAGCAAAAGTTAAAACATATTTCATAACATCAACAGTTGTCACAGCGGGAGAAATTACATCAGTAAAAATATATAAATTTTGTTGAATTTTACTCAACTCAGGATTTGTTTCACGCTGATACCCGTATACTTGCATATGTGAGCGCGATAAAGATTCTCCAATTACTAAAACAAATATCTTTGGTTCCTTAATATTTAATTTACATTTTACATTATCATTCCATTTTTTATTAACTCTTTTTCCCCTGTAAATATCAAATTGTTTATTATTTACAAACTGATAAAATGATTTATAAAAATCCACTACATGATACTCACCTTGTATTATTTTCCAATTATATGCAAAAATAAATATGAACAAAATAGTTACAATTATTATAACAAGATATCTTCTTGAATCTTCTTGAATTGTTAATTCTTTTATATGCTTTTTTATATTAAATAATAAAATCAATGGTAAAAAATATAGTATTAACAAAGCTACTATCTTAAAACTTATGAACTGATACACAAATTCAATTGATTCATACAAATCAGTGGTAAATATAACATCAAAATCACTTCTATGATATATTGTACCTGTAATTGCTAATGAAGAAACAATAATAAAAGATGGAATTATACTGACAACAATAATAGCTGGTATTAATTTTTTTAAGAATTTTCCCCCATAAACAAACAATAAAAACAAAAGCAAAGAAAAAAATATAACCAGAATTAACACTTTTATAGTTATAATAACATTAATATATTTATGAATCCCCTGCAAAAAGGGCAAGAGTTATACAAATGAAATTTTATGGATGAAATCATATAAATTAATTTACAGGATATCAACAATATAGTATAGAGGCACAAAATTTTCAAGGAGAAATAGTTGTGTTTAGAGAAA
>JBBFLA010000049.1:0-21536 GCA_037481795.1 Spirochaetota bacterium | reverse complement strand
TCCTGTTCATGAGTACATTTATGAACAGATCATCGTTCCACCGCAACTATTTTGACTTTTTTATCATTCCTCCTTTACTATTTCGATTTAATATTAAACGGATAAGAGCCGCCCTATCCGGTGTGATGCTTTCCTTTTTTCTTTCATTTTCTAGATTTTCCATAATTCTGACACGCTTCAAAAGTGCAGATAATATCCATAAGGGAGGTGCACTCCCCTTGATTGATGCTTTCCACAGATGTGCAGCAATTCGTGAGGTTGTTGTATTATCGCTTTTTTCATTTTGAGCACAACTCGCTAGTTGGAATAATGAAGGGTAATATGATTCACCCCATGCTTCAATTCGGATATCTTCAAACCATGTTGCAATGGCCATTTGCAAGTCATAAAGACTCATTTCAATCCAGTCTCTGACTGCAATACGGGCCGCTGCACCAGAAAGAGTCATTGAATAGAACTTATCGTGTGAGATAACTTTTGATTTTTTAGCGTCACCTTTTGATATAGATTGTATGAGATTAGCCACTGCTTGGGGATCTGGTTTGTCAAAAAGGTCAAGCTCAGGGACTTCTTTATTTTCGCGGGTCCAGAACACTATCGCGGTATCAGTACCAAAGTTTTTTCTGTTTGTATATTTATAAATTTCTTTTTCTTTACCAATTTTATCTTTTATTGCAATCATTGTACCATTACTCAAAAGCCAATTTGCTCCTTCAACATAGGCTCTTGCACATGCGGTACATATTTGTGAATTCAGATTACCAGTAAGATTGTACGACTCATAAGCAGTATCGTTATATGAAACCAATGCACATCCGCTCGTTTGCCCATCGGGAACACGTTTAATCATGCCATGTGGAACATCTTCAATTGGATAATCATTTTTACCACAAATTGAACATTTAGCTAACTGGTTTTTTAATGTGTTTTTTTGTTGTTGCTCATACTTTGCAATTATTGCATCATAAACCTCTTTTTTCTCATGAATTCTGCAATCATCATTAATAATTCGAAATGCTATATTTCCAGCTCTTTCCTTTTCATTGACCTGTTCTTCAAATGCTAGTAACGCTTTTTCGACTCCATTCTGTTTGTTGGAATTATAAAATTCAAAAACAGGCTTTATAACATCTACATGTTTATAATCATTAAGTTTTGCCAAAAACAATTCATGTTTTTTCTTAACCGTATCCCGTATTTTTTCTTCATTTTTTCCCTGCTTAGATCTTTTTTCATTACCCAAATACCCTATAACTTCTTCGGCTTTATCCAAAAGCAATCTTGCTTTACCTTTTTTTGCTGTTATAGCTTCTGCAGGCCGTAATATTTTTTCAATAGTTTCAAATTTGTAAAAAGATCCATCCTTCTTAATAATAAGATCAATTGAAATAGGCTCATCCTTTAATGCGTCGTGAACAATCTTTTCACTGGCATTCTTTTCTCTTAATTTCTTTCCTAATTCGCTTAATTCCCTGATCATGATGTGACCTCCTTGTTAAAATCCTCGTTCTCCAATTTTGTAAATTCGTAAAGATAGGCACTCACCTCCGAATCTGCAGGCGGTCTCACATGACAAGACTTCATCATAATATCGTTTTCTGGTACCTCACAATTAAGAACACCTTTTTCAACCAAAACATCATAGAAGTAAAGAGGCGATGGCTTTCCATTTTCATCATAGAAAATATCGAAAAGCATGCTCCCTATCGGGATTGGTTCTATAATAGGTTTTTCATTACCATCTGGTTCGCAAAATTCTGCAGGAAATTCTCTAGTACCAAGAAATGGCCTACGATAGCATTGCCCTTTTCTGACTCTTCGCCTGAACATCTCAACATATTTTTTTGGTGGATTTTTTGGGGACTTCTCGATCTGGTAAATCGAAGCTTCAATGATATAGGCTACATCCCTTAAAACAATGCTGTTACGCTGTGCGCGTTTATCTTCAATGATAATTGGACTCCTCGATTGCTTTGAAGATATCTCATTTCTTTTCACCGATATAAACTTCACTGGATTAAGAATAATAATTCGCCTCACATACCACTGAAACTCTGGTTTCCATAATATTGAATCAAGAATACCACGCGCTGCAGATGGTGTCATACATGGATATGTCATCCTCTCAACCTTAAGATCTGGTCGGGTGAAGCATGCAAATTCACCAAAGACTTTCACACGTACAATTTCACTGTTTAACATAATTCCTCCTTTTATACCACAAAATCATCTGAATGGGATGCGTCATGGGATATACCATAATTATCATCATAACCTCCATACCATATTAATACTCCATGTTTGGTTACATTGATTAAATCTTTATTTCTCAAAATAAAATTCGCATAGACTTGCACTACAAACTTCTGCATTCTCCTGTAATCATCACGTGAAAGAAATTGCTTCCGGAGGATTTCATCCACCAAGCATTTGCTCTCATCACTATAGTTGTAAATTACTACACTTTTTGTTTTTTTATCGATTATTCGATATGCATCATTAATTGTTTGAAACTTAAAACTACTTCTTAATTCATTAATCTTTCTTGCATCACCATCAACGAATAAGCCAACCAGCCTTTTGTAATATTCATGGTAAAAATTATAATTGTAAAAATTCTCAGGATTTTCTTTAATCAACTCCAATGCAAAATCTGAAGCAGTTCTATATTGTTTGTCAGGCATACTGGGATCTACATGACAAAAAAGAAAAACCTTTCCAGATTTGAGTAAACCCTCCCTATTGCACCTTCCAGCGGATTGAATAATCGACTCAAGAGGTGCAATTTCTCTGAAAACACAAGGGAAATCAAAATCAACACCTGCTTCAATAAGCTGGGTCGATGAAACAAGTATAGTCTTTTTGTTTTGCAAGTCATCTCTAATGGAATTTATAACACGCTTGCGATGCGCAGGACACATCCCCGTGGATAGATGATATAGGTTTTCAAATGATGTGCTTTCCAAAACATACTTATAAAATTCAAGGGCTTTCTTTTTGGTATTGAAGACTGACAGTACAGAAGCGTGTTGCTTCTCTGCCAAACATTTTATCTCAGCAAAATCAACAGGTTCATAGTTATTAACAGAGAAGTATGTTACTCTTATGACTTTTTTAAATAAGATATCAGGATTATCGGTAAGCGGTGTAATAGATTCAATACCATTAAAAGCTTCTCTCTTCTCAAATGCAGGGAGAGTTGCAGTGCAGAAAAGGAAGGATGTCCTCATTACAGTAAGAATATTTTTCAGCATAGTCAAGGTTGGAATAATTATATCTTTTGGAAGCGACTGTACTTCGTCAAAAATAACAACGGATTCTGCAATATTGTGAATCTTTCTACATTTAGATGGTTTATTGCTGAAGATGGATTCAAAAAATTGAACTGTAGTGGTAATAATTATTGGGTAATCCCAGTTTTCACAAGCCAGTCTTTTATTGTATTCATTACTATTTTCATCATCGGTTAATAAAATATCATCACCAATACCTGAGTGGTGTTCAAGAATAAATTCTTCACCAAAAATGTTTTTCAAGACTTCAGCCGTCTGATCTATAATATTGATGAATGGAAGAACAATAATTATTCTTTTCAAATGATTAGCCTTTGCGTGTTCAAGTGCCCACAAAACCGATGTGAGAGTCTTTCCCATGCCGGTTGGCAAATTCAGAGAAAAGAAGCCATTTGATTCAGAGGCTCTACTTAGAGCAAATTCACGTGTTTTGTTTCGTAACGAATTTAATTCTCCTTTGTTAGGTTTACTTTGAATGTAATTGTTAATTTTATTGATTAATTCGTCATAATCAAGTACTCGATTTTCACGTTTTAATGAGAGTTCAGGATTACAAGCTTTTTCAGTATCGAGCCAGTCTGCATCCGTAAGCGAGCTGAACATATATCGAATAAACATCTCGCGTTCAAATACGTCATTAAAAGAAGGTAGTGATATTCGAAGATTGTCTTCAGTAATATTATTATTTTCCTGAAAAACTTTGATTACTCTATTAAATTCTGGATTATCGTCTCTCAGAAACGGTTTCAAATCATCTTGAGCAGTAGCTAAATCTGGTAAACCTTTGTGATGTCCGTCAATTGCGAATGCAGCCTCCTGGTTTTTCAATAACAGCGAATACGCAGCACCCCATGATGCATGGGGAACACTTCCACGCTTGCCGCCTTCTCGCAGATAGTTCTGAAATGACTCTTGGTATTTCCCAAGATCATGAAGCAACCCGGCAATTTTGAATACTTTTGCATATTCATCTGAATGTGCAAAAGAACCAGCAATCTCCGCCGTTTTTTGAAGATGGGAAGAAAGCAAATGCCATTCATCTTCAGGTTTTTTAACAATTGAATGCGCATAATAAACCATGATCACTCACCAATTATATCATTTCATTTATCAACTTGAAACAATCGATACAAGAATCAACTTATTTTGCATCTTTAAATCTAATATAATCACCAGCCAGCGACATATAATGTCACACTAACGCATGTATAGTGATCACGCGTGCATTTTTTTCACCAGTTTAGAAAAAATGGCAACTTTTTTAACATTTTGATGCCTTTGTATGTTTCCTGTGATTTGTTTGAGATATTTGCAATATAATTTCCATACGCTTATTCACTACACACATATCGTAAATGTATATGTATTAAGCTAAAACTAATTTTTGTTTTCAAAACGGCATTCAACGTTGCGTTTGAAACTACCTTAACAATCTCTTGATCATAAAAGACGAGCACTATGCATCATGCATATTGTATTCTCATAATCAGATATCATATAAAACTTTTAAAACAATGCTATAAAAAAATTCTTGCATTGATTTATTTTGTATAGTAAAGCATTTATATCAACAACGAAAAATTGAAGTTAAAAGTTCAATGCCAAATAAGTATTACAATCCATATAGGAATATATTAAAGTTATATGCTTCAATTGTTGTTTTATTATCACCATTCATAGCATTGTCGGTAGCTCAAATTCCATCACCATTAATACAGATATTTATACTCTATAAAAAAGAAAAAGTAAAAATATCTTGATATAGATTGATAAAAATTTATGATATCCATAATGGATTTGAAAATAACTTTCATGCAAATATAGTGGGATAGAAATAAAAAATGGTATTACCATGAACACACTTTCATTTTTGGTGAAGCCAGTATCGTATCAGTGTAATTTAGCATGTGATTACTGCTTTTATAAACGTGTGCATGATGTATATCCCAATCATCCCAAAGTTATGTCTTTATCTGTAGCTGAACAACTTATACAATCTGCAGTGAATACCAATGTTATGCACATATCTTTTTGCTGGCAGGGCGGCGAACCTACGCTTGCCGGTTTGGATTTTTTTAGGGCGATAGTTACTTTGCAAAGAAACTATCGCAAACCAAATCAAGCAATTGAAAATTCTATTCAGACGAATGGTGTTTTGCTAGATAGCGAATGGTGTCGATTCTTATCAGAAAATAATTTTCTTGTTGGTGTGAGCCTTGATGGACCAAAAGAAATTCACGATTGCTATCGCAAAGATTATGCCGGTCGTGGAAGTTTTGATACCGTGATGGCTGCGATAGGCCGTATGAATGAATACTCTGTTCAGTACAACATACTTACATTGCTGACAGATTCCAATATAGCAAAAGCAAACGAAATATATTCATTCTTTCGCCAGAACAATTTTTCATATTTACAATTTATACCATGTTTTGAGTTCGATAAGCAGGGAAACCTTACGAGATGTAGTGTTTCAGGTACTGACGTGGGAAATTTTTACTGTAAGCTTTTTGATGAATGGTATCGTGATGGTTTTCCGTACGTTCAGGTACGGCTGTTTCAGGATATTCTTTTGTATGCAATTCAAGATGTAAAAACGTCGTGTTGCTGGAAGCAAAATTGTGATTCGTATATTGTCATTGAGCATAATGGTGATTGTTACCCCTGTGACTTTTTTGTGTATCCCGAGTGGCATCTGGGCAATATTATGAACTATCACTTGCTCGATATTTTAAATAATGAAAAACGCAATAGATTTGCACAACTCAAACGTGAAATAAATCAAGAATGTAGTATTTGCAGCATTAATAATTTTTGTATGGGCGATTGCACTAGGTATAGATTTACTACTGATAATATATCTCAAAGAGGTAAAAGCAAATTGTGTGAAGCATGGAAGATGCTTTTTGATCATTACCGGCATTATGAAAAGGAATTGGTAGGAAGGGTAAGTAAATTACAGCAATCAGTACAATCAGGCCAGTTTAACCGGTTACAGCGTAATGACACCTGCCCATGTGGTTCAGGTAATAAATTTAAAAAATGCTGTGGAAGGGCACCTCTTGCTATATGATGTAAAAATATTAAAAATAGCAAAAAAAAGATAAAATAAAAGCATATTTTGTAATAATTGCGTTTAATCCATAATAATAACAAAATAATGTAAATATCAGCATTCATGTTTTAGGCCTACGGTGACGAAAAGTCGAGCAGGGAGTAGTGTCTTCTAACGTTGGTCTTTGAAAACACCTGTTGGGGTTTGTGGTTTGATAGTAGCACTCCAGGCTTGGCCTTTTAATGGTTCTGGTCTTGTATGAGCCCAGATACAAGCCTGGAACAGGGCAGCGTTTTGCTGCTTTCCATTACACTGCACTGTCTGCCCGGTGTGGTGTAATTAATGGCAGGGAAGCCAAAACTAATGTGCAAAGGAGTGTAAAATGATTATCAACCACAACATGAGTGCTGTAAATGCTAACAGAACGCTTAAGTTCACGCAGTGGAGTGTGAACAAAAGCATGGAGAAGCTTTCGTCAGGCGAAAGAATAAATAGAGCTGGTGATGATGCTTCTGGTTTGGCAGTGTCTGAAAAGATGCGAACCCAGATTCAGGGTTTGCGTCAGGCGGAACGAAATACCGAAGATGGCATGTCGTTTGTTCAGACTGCAGAAGGGTATTTAGCACAGACTGCCCAGATTATCCAGAGAATAAGGGTTCTGGCGGTTCAGGCTGCAAACGGTATCTATACCAACGCAGATCGTCAACTTATTCAGGTTGAAGTATCTGCCCTGGTAGATGAAGTGGATCGTATAGCATCGCAGGCAGAATTTAACCGGTTCAAGATATTAACCGGTGAATTCTCCAAGATTAATCCAAAGTCAAGCATGTGGTTCCATATGGGGCCTAACGCCAATCAGCGCGTAAGGGTATTTATTGGAACCATGACAGCTCAGGCTTTCAAAATGAAGGATGCTACCGGTAAAATAGCTATTACACTGACATCACCAGGTGGTGCAAATGCAACCATTGGTGTAATGGATGCTGCATTACAGAAGCTTTCCAAGCAGCGTGCTGACTTAGGTGCCTATTATAACAGGCTTGAGCATACTGCAAAGGGGCTTATGACCGCGTATGAAAATGTTCAGGCATCAGAATCCCGTATCCGGGATACTGATATGGCTGAAGAAATGGTAGAATTTACCAAGAACACAGTCCTTGTGCAGTCAGGCACTGCAATGTTAGCACAGGCTAATTTACAACCCCAATCGGTGTTACGATTACTTGTGTAATCGGTTAGGGGACACACCTAATGGTTCTTTGAAAACTTTTGTGATGATTCTCACTCTCCCTGGACGATTGTACCGGGGCTGTCCTTTCTATTCGGCTGCTTGTTCTGGCGGCCGGTGATGATGGGAGGGCGTCACCGGCTGCCGGAATCACGGCAGCTGATGAAGTCTGGATGATGGGCAGTCCGGGCAACATTGGGGAGAAAACCCCTGGTCTTACATTGGACCAGGTATGTTCATGATGAACATACTGAAAAATCCTGAGATATCTCAACAGAAATACTGGGATATCCTGCAAACGTTCAAGGGAGGGAGAGTTTATGAGAATCAATCACAACTTAAGCGCTATATTCGCTAACAGGCAGCTTAAGATCGTCTCATCTCGAATGGATAAGTCCATTGAGCGGTTGGCATCCGGCCAGCAGATTAACCGTGCTGGTGATGATGCTTCAGGACTTGCTGTGTCTGAAAAGATGAGGACACAGATTAATGGTTTGTTCCAGGCTGAACGAAATGCCGAAAATGGGCTTTCGTTTATACAGGTTGCTGAAGGATCATTACAGCAGATTAATGATATTCTGCAACGAATCCGGATGCTATCGGTACAGGCTGCCAATGGGATTTATTCAAATGCCGACCGTGCGCAGATTCAGGTTGAAGTATCGCAGCTAATTGATGAAATCGACAGGATTTCAACATCCGCTGAGTTCAACCGTATGAAGATGCTCACCGGCATTTATGCGCGCAATTCGAAGGTGGGAAGCATATTCTTCCATATTGGGCCAAACCAGGGACAAAGGATTAGAGCCTTTATTACTACGATGAGTGCCAAGGCTTTAAACCTTTATGATGGGAATCGTAAACGGTCAATTTCCACTGTTGGTCAGGCAAATGCCATGATAGGGTATATCGATGCAGCCTTAGATAAGCTGAATCGACAAAGGGCAGACCTTGGTGGCTACTACAACAGAATGGAAAATACCATTAATGCTCTGGCGATGTCCTATGAAAATATGCTAGCTGCTGATTCCCGTATACGGGATGCGGATATGGCAGCCGAAATGGTTGAGTTTACAAAGGACCAGATCCTCGTCCAGAGTGGTGTTGCGATGCTGGCTCAGGCTAATTTCAAGCCGCAGCTGGTATTGCATTTATTGGGATGAGGGAAATATCCGGTTACCGCAGTGCCGACCGGGATTTGCCCTCTCTGTGAATTTGCGAGGAGAGGGCAAAAATTTTTTACAGGGAAGTTTTTAAGTATACAAGGAGGTAACTTGTATGGATATAAGCAAAATTTCAGGGAATATGCCTGTGAATGCTTTCAAGGTTAAGCAGTCTGAAGCACGAAATGAGGATAGAAAATATGAAGAACCCCGTTTTTCAAAGGAAAATTTGAATGATGCTGTAGACATGTTGAATGCAGCGGCAAAAACAGTCAACAATCGTATAGCATTTTCAGTGGATGAAAAGACTGACAGAATCGTTATGCGTGTTCTGGATGCCAACAATAATGAAGTGATACGGGAAATACCTCCAAAAGAGGTAATCAGACTTGCTGCTCAGATCAGGGAAATGATAGGCATGTTTATCGATGAATCACGATAATTTTGTTGTAATATGTCGCTTTAGTGATTGGTGAATTTTGCCGATAATGTATTGAAATAGTATGGGTACATTGCTATCTTTACTATTATCTTACATGAAGGGATACATGTATGCCAGTCACTTTAGGCGGCGTAGCATCAGGGATGGATACCGACCAGATAATTCAAAAGCTGGTTGAGGTAGAAGCCAGGCCTATTATACAATGGCAGGAGGAAAAAGACAGATATTCTCTCCGGAAGGAAGCTTTACGTCAGCTGCAAACAAAACTTAATACATTAAACAATGCAACTAAAGATTTATACGGTTTCAGGTCACCATTCAAGGAAAAAGGTGTCCAGGTTTCTGATACTGGTGTTTTGCAGGCTCAGGCGTCACGGCATGCTGTGAATGGCACACATACACTTGAAGTATTGAATTTAGCTTCATCCCACAAAATATCCACTGATCAGATTAAAGAAGATGAAATATTGCCTGCAGGAACTTTCAGCATAGAAGTAGATGGAAATTCATATACCATAAAATTTCGTGGTGGTAATATCAAAACATTGAGCGACAAAATTAATGAAATTGCATCCAGTGTTGTTTCAGCAACAACAATTAAAACTATCGATGATAAAAGTATTTTAACTATTGAATCAAAAGTGCCGGGAAAAAAGGGTGAATTAAAAATACGCGGTGACGAAGAGTACTTAAAAAAGATTGGCCTTGTAAAAGGTGAAAAAGGCGCAGCAAAAGAATCCCAGCGAATAATCTTTGATACAAAATATTTTACAGGTTATACTGGTGACAAACCTGTAGAGGATGAAGATGGTACTCTGACAGTTGATAAAGAAGGGAAAATGCTAACAATAGATGCCAAATTATGGCGTGAGTATATTTTACCGGTTGAGTACAAAGCGCAAAAGCAGTCAATACTTGAGCTGAATGTTACATATTCAAAAGAAAAATCGGAAGATGAAGTAATACCCTATAAAGTTGAGATAGGTCCTGATGAGACAACTGTTATAAAAGGTATTGAACTGAAAGGGTATAATGTTTCCCGTGAACGACCTCTTGAAAAGAAACCAAAAAAAGAGGTTGAAGATATTATTGGTGTTGGGGTAGTTTCGATTGAAGATGGCAAACGCACTGAAAAAATATATAAGTTAGACCCAAATAAACAGGGAAAACAGGAAATACCGGTAGGGCAGGATTTTGCAGATAAAAAGATAACTAAAATTTTGTTCTACTGTAATGATGGCAAAGCTACGTTTCAAGATGCTTCACTGATTACCGAGATAAAAGGGGAAGGAATACTTGACCCAAAAAATGTTATAGCTGAAGCAAATGATGCAAAAATGAAACTTGATGGAGTTGAGATAGTCAGACCAAAAAATAGTGGTATTGATGATGTATTAAAGGGGGTAACCCTTAATCTATTAGGCACTTCAACGAAACCCGTTACTATAACAATACGTCAGAATACTGAAACAGCAGTTGAAAAGATAAAGAAATTTGTTGAAGCATATAATGATTATCTTACATTTAATAATGAATTAACAAAAGCAGCAAAAAGTGACAAAGTTGGTGATTATCAAAAAGATAAATATAAAAATGGTATTTTTATTGGGGATATGACTCTCATGCGGTTGCAAAATGCATTGAAGACCGCAATTAGCTCCGCTTATCCATCAAATGTAGAAAAACCGGTTAAAATGCTTTATCAGATTGGAGTTTCAACCGGTGAAATAAATGCAAAGTGGGAAACAATAAGAGAAGGCAAGCTGATAATAGATGAGGCAAAGCTTGTTGAGGTGCTGTCAGAAAATCCAGAAGGTGTTCAGGATTTTTTTGGTTCGGATACTGATGGTGATAACCGGATTGATAATGGATTGGCTTTTAAAATGGAAAGTATCTTGGATCCGTATGTAAGTGCAGGTAAAAACATTATAGTAGCAAAAATGGATCTTGAGGATGCATCTATTAAAGCTACAGATGAGCGTATTGAACGCAAGCAGGAACATCTAAAAGCATATGAACAAAAATTAAGGCAAAAATTTGCTTCCATGGAAAAGGCTATTTCAGGCTCCAAGTCACAGAGCAACTGGCTGGATCAACAAATGAAAAATATGAAAAACCAGACTGGCGATTAAATATTAGAATAAGAGGTATATGATGCAGCTTTTAATCAATGATCATCCTGTTGATTTTACCATAGAAAAAGAAAGTACTGTAAAAGATGTGATGAGTTCAGTTCACAGCTGGGCATCAGAGCGAAGCCTGATATTTTCAGGTGCTATTGTTGATGGAGTGCTATATCAGCCAGACTCAGCACCCGATACACCAATACATGATATTAAAAATATTAATTGCTATGTCCAGTCTGTGGGTGATGTGGTGATTGATTCCATAAAAGAAGGTATTGCATATTGTAATAGAGCCGAACAGTATTTGAAAGATAAAGAGTCAATAGCGCAATTAACTGATAATGAGTTTACTCAGTTGCACTATGGTATAGAATGGATTATTTCAGTATTACAGTCAGTATTGCATATGCTTGGCCTGGAAAGGGAAGATGTGCGGTTTAAAGATATGACGGTACAGCAATATATTGATTCAATTAAATTATTGCAAAATATGATAAGTGAAAATAGAACCAATAGTGATATTAATAAAATTCATGAATTGTTTCATGATGTAACAACATTATTCAGAGTTTTACTTTGCAGTGATGCACTGAAGCATCTTATTATTCAGAGTGTGGATTCGCCGGATGTTCTTTTTCAGACACTGCTGGATTTAAAATCTATGGTTTCAAAACAGGTGAATAATTTAGAGGCAATAGCCAGCCTGTATCAAAAGGGTAAAGATAATGAAGCACTGGAGATTATACATACACTTGTGGATTTCCTTTATTTATACATGCGAACCTGCTATCAGGTATCACCGGTATTTGGCATAAATCTGGCTGACATTGTCTATAATGATCAATCGCTTGAAGAATTGAATATCAGATTACAGGATATGTTATCCGAAATTGTAGAAATAATGGAAAATAATGATATAGTCAGCCTTTCGGATATACTTGAATATGAATTAAAGCCTCTTATTGGGGAATTAGACAATTATCTTAACATAATACTAAAAAATATCAAATCATAGATTCCCCTTTATACTTGACATAAATAAATTACTGATAATAATCAGTAGTAATTCCTAAAAAATTATTTAATGAAATATGAAGTGTGCACTCCTATCACTGGAGATAGTTTATATATACATTTTTATTATATAATTTCAATGAAATGATTTACTATGGCTTTGAAATAAATTACTATTCAGAAATTGATAGTCATGGCTATTGTAGGTTAATTTGATGAAAGTAATGGGGTATCATTTTAATTTAAGTGAAAATTCTTAATGTAACAAACATGAGATTCTTCAGTCACTGTGCTTTTTAAATTGACAGGGCATTATAATCCTATTTCTACAGGAGAACAGCTTTGAAAAACAAAAAACTATGGGGTGGAAGATTCAGTGATACAACCTCTAAAGTTACAGAACAGATATCTACATCATTGCATTTTGATGTAAGGTTATACAAGCATGATGTACAGGGTTCCATTGCACATGCCACAATGTTAGCTAAACAGGGTATACTATCTCAGGATGATTGCAATGCTATTATAAAAGGTTTACAAACAATCCAGAAAGAAATTGAAGAAGGCACATTCCCTTTTAACGAAAAGCTTGAAGACATTCACATGAATATTGAAGCAAGATTAACTGAGCTTATTGGCGATGCAGGAAGGAGGTTACACACTGCACGTTCACGAAATGATCAGGTAGTGACCGATGTACGATTGTATTTGAAAGACGAAATTAACGATATACAAAAACTCTGTATTGATTTGATACAAAAACTGGTAAAAAAAGCTGAAGAACATACACATATTGTAATGCCGGGATATACGCACTTGCAGATAGCACAGCCTGTGCGCTTTAGTCATCATCTTCTGGTGTATGCCTGGGCATATTTGCGTGATCTCAAGCGGCTCAAATTTGCATTCACTTCTGCAGATGTCCTTCCTTTAGGAAGCGGAGCTCTGGCAGGAGTTAATTATACCACAGACAGGCACTATGTTGCTAAAGAGTTGAATTTTACAACTATCGCACATAATTCAATGGATGCGGTAAGCGATAGGGATTTTATTGCAGACTTTTTGTATTTTGCTGCAATGGTGGGTATGCATTCATCACGTTTTGCCGAAGATTTGATTATGTGGTCAACAGCTGAATTCAATTTTATAAAGCTATCTGATAGCGTTACAACAGGCTCATCCATTATGCCTCAGAAGCGCAATCCCGATGTTGCCGAACTTATACGTGGGAAAACGGGCAGGTTATATGGCAATTTAATTTCATTGTTGACAGTGCTAAAAGGGCTCCCAATGACCTATAACCGCGATTTACAGGAAGATAAAGAACCGCTCTTTGATTCCATTGATACTGTGAAATTGGTGCTGAAAGGCATGGCCGAGATGATTGAGCATATGACAGTAAATAAAGAAATAACAAAGAAAGCACTATATAAAAATTTTTCCACTGCAACTGATATTGCTGATTATCTCGTTATGAAAGGTATTGCTTTCAGGCAGGCTCATGAGATAGTTGGTTCAATTGTTAAGTATTGTGAACAGAACAATAAAGACTTTTTTACTTTACCATTGGATGAATTTAAGAAATTTTCAGAAAAATTTGATGCTGACATTTATGAATACCTTGACCCTGAAAAATCAACCGAACGAAAAAAATCATATGGAAGCACTTCACTTGAGAACATTGAAAATCAAATAAAATTAATAAAAGAACAATTGCATGAATTCAGTCATTGATACCATTACCGGTCTTGATGTGTTGCACCCCGTTACAGTGCTTGTACGAATTATGTGTGCAATTATTGCAGGGTTTTGTATTGGATTTGAACGCGAGCGTCACTATCAACCTGCAGGTTTGCGTACACACATGGTTTTATCTTTGGGTGCATGCATCATTATGATTTTGTCATATTTTATTCCCTACGTGTATTCACCTGGATCAGGTGATCCTGCACGGCTTTCTGCACAGGTTATTAGCGGCATTGGATTTCTGGGTGCAGGCGCAATTTTTAAATATGGATTCAGCATACGAGGACTCACTACCGCGGCAACAATATGGACAACATCAGGCATTGGCATGGTATTTGGTGCTGGGTTTTATTTTTTAGGGGCCATAGCTACAGTGCTACTGGTTGTAACATTACAGGTATTTGAAAAAGTTGAACTGTGGCTTGTTGAACAGAAGAAAATTAGAATATTGCAGATAACCTATTATTCCGATGCTATTGCAGCAAAGCAGATTTTAGCAGCAGTAAAGACACATGCTGGTGATATTGACATACGACAGGTATCCATTACCGAAGATGTGGAAAACCATACATCAGATTTAATTGTGCATTGCCGAATGGATGAAGATTTCAGCATACGCTTGCTTTTTGATGAAATAAAACAGCTTGGCCACATCAAAAAGATAAAGATAGATTAGCATTGTTATTAAAATATTCCTACAACTCAAATCAACTGATATTCTTTATTTCTTTATTAACAATTTTGCTAACTCCATATCTTCGTTTGTAGTAATCTTTATGTTTGTATAAAAATCTCCTGTTATGGCTTTAACCGTATATCCGGCAAGTAAAGCCAACGACACATCATCGGTAGCATTAGTAATATTACGCTGGCGTGCTTTTTTGTGGGCATCAATAATTATTGAATACTGAAAGCATTGCGGTGTTTGTGCAGCATAGAGAATTTCTCGTGGTAAAACCTGTGTTAGGGTGGAATCATTCACCTGTGCAATCGTTTCTTTTACAGGAACATAAATACCACATGCACCATGCAGTGTAGCTACTTCAATGCACTGCTTAATCATACTTACAGTTATAAAGGGGCGTGCTGCATCATGAATCAGCACAATATCTTCACTGGAAAAATTGTACGCTTGCAATCCATTGAAGCATGATTCCTGACGTGTTTGCCCACCATGCGTGATGATAATGTTGGTATTAGGAAGATAGGTTTTGATGACATCTTCCAGTTGTTGCTTGTACTCAGGATGAATGGCTATTATTATGCTATCAATTGACTGTGATGCAACAAATGTTTCAATGGACCATGCAATGACTGGTTTTTTGCCAAGAAGCAAAAATTGTTTTGGGACAGCAGCACCCATACGCTGTCCCATACCACCTGCTACTATAATGGCGTAATGTTTCACTATTTATCCCAAAGTTTTTTTGCTAATTCGGCAACACGTTTACCCAGCAGTGCTGCATTCTTTTTTGTCTTTTCATCGGGAGAACCAATGCAGGAAACACCGTAATGACCTGTTGCTTCCATAGGATCACCAACAATAACCATCCCGTAGATGAGCATAGCCTGCAATATTGAAAGAAGTGTAGTTTCCTTACCACCTGATGGATCACTTGAAGTGGCAAATGCAGCGCCTACTTTGTTTTCCATCTTACGTCTAATAATAACATAATCATCAAACAAACGTTTTAATTCAGCTGCCATGGTACCAAAATATACCGGTGATCCTGCAATAATGCCCTGTGAATTCAAAAAATCATCTTTGGTCACTTCTTCTGTTGAACGCAGGATGCATTGAGCACCCTCAACCTGTTTAACGCCTTCTGCTATTGCCTGTGCAAGCTCCTTAGTATTGCCTGAACGGGAGTAGTATAAAATCAAAATCTGGACCATAGGCTTCACCCCTTATTATAGTATGCAGGATAGTTACTGTTTATTGAATCAATGATTAAAATAAAGTGAAACAGTAATTTTGTCAATAGTTGCTTTTATTTTTTTGCGATAGTTACTGCAAATTAGGCTTGTCATGATAGTGATTTACAGGTTTGCTTGTAACAGGAAGCTGTAATTAACAAATTGCTTGCAAATAAGCAATATCCTTGTAGTAAATGTGTACACTGTACACAAAATTTTGTAACAGTGAGAGTATATCAATATGAACTATCGCACAATGCTATCACACCGTGCACATGAATTTACCTCATTCATTGTTATGGATGTCATGGCAAAGGCTGAAGAGTTAGAGCGAAAGGGGGAACACGTTATACACCTTGAAGTGGGTGAGCCTGATTTCATGACACCCAAAATTATTGAAGAAGCTGCCATAGAAGCCCTTAAAAAACAAAAGGTAAAATATACCCATGCGTTGGGTTTGTTGGAATTGCGTGAAGCAATCTGTGAATATTATTACAATGAGTATAATGTGTCATTGTCACCCGATCAGATACTGGTTACAACTGGAACATCTCCTGCATTGCTTTTTTCCATGCTTGCCATAATCAATCCCGGTGAAGATGTTATTGTGTCAAATCCCCGCTATCCCTGCTATCAAAATTTTATCATTGCAGCAGGAGGATTGGTCAATGAAATAGTAACCTATCCACAAGAAGGTTTTCAGTATAGGCCGGATGATATAAAGAAAAAAATAACCCCCAAAACAAAAGCTATTATGATAAATTCACCCTGTAATCCAACAGGAATTGTCATGAGCAAAGATGCACTGCAGACAATAGCACAGTTTGATAAACAATTTATTATTTCAGATGAAATTTATCATGGCCTTGTTTATAAAGACAGAGCGCATTCTATTCTTGAATTTACTGATAAAGCATTTGTTATAAATGGTTTTTCCAAGCTTTATGCGATGACAGGATGGCGGTTAGGCTATTGCATTTTTCCAAAAGAATTTACAAACGTAATGCAGCGGATACATCAAAATTTTATGATTTCAGCAAATAACTTTATACAATGGGCAGGAATTGCTGCGTTGAAGCATGCAAAACAGGATGTTGACAATATGCGCAATACATACAACAGCAGGCGTGAATATATGATTAGGCGATTACAATCAATGGGATTTACTATTCATGTCGAGCCAACAGGTGCATTCTATGTATTTGCTGATGCACGTACATTTTGTAGTGATTCATATACGGAAGCATTTAATATAATAGAAAAAGTTAAAGTAGGCGTTACTCCGGGCATTGATTTTGGCAGTGCTGGTCAGGGTTTTTTAAGATTTTCATATGCAACATCACTAGAAAATATTCAAGAAGGCTTAAACAGAATAGAAACATATCTGAAAGAGAAGTAGCTTATAGAGCCGTTTCAAGTAAACATCGAAGTAAGTTCACTAATCTCGGCTTTTTTCTCCATGATGTTGCGGGCAAGTTTTATGATATTCATATCACCAATGACAATTGCTGCAACAGGTTCAGTATTATTATGTAAAAATTTTACATATATGCTGTCGGCTTTATGAACTATGGATTTAGTGCCTTCTTTATTAAAATCACCTGCCGAGTACAGGTCAATGCCTGTTATTTTTAGCAGGACTGAAAGCAATGTGCCCTTGTATTCCTGTTTGGTCCCAGCCATATTTAATCCTGCAAGCTTACCCTGTTCGCGTGCAGCAGGCCATATTCCATAACATATTCCATTGTATTCAGTTGGATCTCCTGCAGCAAAAATATCGGGTTCGGATGTTTGCAGGTAATTATCAATAACTATTCCACGGTTTACCATAATCCCGGCGTTTTTTGCCAGGGTAGTCTGTGGTTTAATTCCCATTGAAAATATCACAGTGTTTGCGGTAAGTTCTTTCCCTGATTTGCAGATGACTTTTTGTACATAACTATCGCCAAAAATTTCCGTAACCGAATCACCCAATACAAACTGTAATCCCTTTTGCTCAAGGAGCTTTTTTACAATGGCTGCTCCATCACTATCAAGCTGGCGCGGCAGTAGCCTATCAAAAAACTCAATAACTGTTACATTACATCCACGCTTGCACAAACTGTATGCAGTTTCCAGTCCCAAAAGGCCACCACCAACCACTACAACATTTTTATTAGGTGCGTTGATTATATGGTTAATAATGGCATCTGCATCATCAATAGTGCGAACGCTGAAAACACCCTGTAATGTTGTGCCTGGTATTGATGGCATGGTGGGGGTGGCACCGGTGGCAATGCAAAGTTTGTCGTATTTAATCTTTGATCCATGATGCAGTGTTATATATTTATTTTTTGTATCAATATCAATGACTTCAGTTTTAAACAAAACTTCAATATGTTTTTCATCATAGGTTGCAGGTTTGTAAATATACAGATTTTTTGGTTTAATGTCACCGGCTAAATATTCAATAAGGCGTGGGCGATAGTACATGTGATAGGCTGATTGGGTTATAATAGTTATTGCTGATGAGCTGTCCTGAGCGCGAATGGACAGCGCTGCTTCGGTTCCTGCAACGCCGTTGCCAATAATACAGTAATGCATGGATTTCCTCCTGCAAATGGATGCAAATGATAATGGAATGAGAATGCATTTCTGTCAATTATTTAATGTGTAACCGCTCTGACCCACAAAATCCCACTATCTATCCAATAACTCTGCGTACTCTGCGTGATGCATCGGTTTGTCTCACGCAGAGACCGCAGAGATGGGGAAATTGAGGCTCTGACCCCTTACAATAATATCATCCTTTGGGGTTTTGTAGGGAATAACAGTGTGTAATCATGAACCATGTCCTGAATTTATTTTAAGGATTGATTCAGGATCTCATTGGTGAGAACAAGAGATTCCGGGTCAAGCCCGGAATGACATATAGGCAACAAGTCATACTAAACCATCTCCTGAATTTATTTTAAGGATTGATTCAGGATCTCTCACAATGCTCTGGCCCCCAAATCCCACTATCTCTCCAATAACTCTGCGTGATGCATCAGTTTGTCTCACGCAGAGACCGCAGGGGAAATTGAGGCTCTGAGCCCACTACATCTATATTCAAGGAATTTCCACCATGGCGCTGCCGCTGATTTCATCTATATTAGTATACGATTCATACAAAGATTGATTAGGTGATGAAGGTTTTTTATCATCGTTACCATCGCCATCATAATCGCGTTCATCCCAATTTATAACGCCAACACGGTAGAAATAGATGCCTGATGATGGTAAAGAAGTGTGTATAAACTGTGTTTCAGAAGGATTATCAAGATTTCCATCAACTTGAAAATATGAAGAAGAGCTAATACTGTAGCAAGCACCAACAACTATATAATCTGCAAATTCATTGTTTGGTTCTTCAGTCATGTAAATTTCATAGCCGGCAAAGGATTCATCATCAGGATTAGCATTCCACTCAACGATGACGCCAGTACCAGCTTGGTAACGAGCACTGATAGAAAAACTTGCGCGGTTTGTAATTTCTCCTTCTATATAGTCGGCCATGTATGAACAGGCAGTGATAGTGGTAACTATCGCCCATAATAGTAGTGTTTGTATAATTTTCTTTTGCATAGTATTATATCCTGAACGATGCACTCCCTTCAATTACATATTTGTCAACCGCTTCTATTAGTTTATCAAGCTCACTTGCGTCATTATACGAAGCCTTAATAGATAAGGTAATATAGGGTGCAGTACCATCAATCATGGCAAACCAGCCACCTGCATCATTATCAGTGTGTTTGCTGTGATAACTCATTGCAGGGTCATAAAATTTATTTACACCTAACCATACAATAAAATCCCATCCAGGTCTATCCATAAGATCATATCCCGCTTTTGCCCACCATAATCGCATAAGTGGCAGTGATACTTTTTGCTCTGTTCGTTTATCAACAAGCGTTTTATCAACATGCTGGAGTTCAATACTTGCTGCAATATAAAAATTGTCAAAGTTTTTGGATAACGTTGTGTAATAAGTATACAGTGTTGCTTGTTGCTTTAAACTATCGCTCATGGTATTTGATTTGCCACTTGCTGTGCTCACCCACACAGGGTCATATGGTTCATCATTGTACTTATCATAGCGCATATAACCGATGGTTATATTTGGTAAATACTCAGGTACTGCAAATCCAATGGTTGTGATTAGAGGAGTAATATCAATTTTAATGTTTGATGATTCTACACGGTCATTTGCTGCAGTAGAACGCCATGTGAGCGTGTTGAACAAACTTAATGAGCCAAAATAACGTTTAGTAATTGTAGATGGGTTAAAATTATATTCCAGCGTTCCATCTTCATTGGGTTCAATCTGCTGGTTAAAAACAATCCCTGCATGGAGTGTAATATAGGGGACTAACACAGCTGTTATTGCAACGATATCGTCAAAAAATTGTGAAAACGCATAGTCGGATGCTGATTCGTTGCCAGCGCTGCCACGATCGATTTCAACCGAACGTGTTAATCCATAGTGATAACCACACAGCGTAAAACCCAGTAAAATTGAGTTGTTTACCCATGGCTTGCGGAATGTTGTGACATCAGTTATGTCAACTGGCTGAGTTTCATCCGGTGTTTCTGTAACGGGTGTATAGACTGAAAACAACATGGATACATCTGAAAATGTTCTGACAAGCCGCATGGGTACTGCTTCTTTTTTGCCAGTACCACGGTTGTATGTGTTAACATAAAAATCATATACCCAGTTTAAGTTTATATATGCATCAAAGTGGAGATAGTTATCGAGCATTGTATCCCAGCGCTCGTAAAAAATCTGTTGCACAGTCTGGCTACGGGAGGCAGCATTATGTAGGGTGGATGCTTCATAAACAAATTGTGCATATACTACTGAATTGAAAGTAAACAGATAGGTACAGAAAAAAGTTATGATATAAATTTTGTAATTGGGTAATAATTTCATAATATTATCAAAAATATTTAATATATGTAATCTAGTTTTTTACATAAAAATAATGAATAAGAATTTGATTAAAAAAAAAATTTTGATTAATCAATAATAGAATAAAAATATGATACATTACAAATGTAAACTTCAAATTAACCACAAAATAGTAGTAATGAAATAATAATGCAAGAAAATATTTTTTTTCATTAAAGGGGCATTTATGTGCTCAATGTCTCTCCTTGGGTGTTACCGCATATTGTGGTGTGTCATACTTGCCATGCTTTAATTCTTCCACTGTGTGCTCTTATCATCCTGCCTGTTATCCGGAGCATGTATCACAGTACAAGGTGCATCCTTATATGATGGCCTTTTCCTAACCTGAATGGTTCTTCTAGCTGCATACAATTTGTAGTTGTAATTTTTCCCAATAGTTTTATGTTAGTGATATATATACTTTGGAGGAAATATATGAATATAGAAACGACTACCTGTATTGCCTATGAACACTTAGAGCTTTTACAAGTAAATGCCACTATCCGTAAACTATCGCTTCATACGTTTATTATTAATTTCATAAACTATGTGTTTATACGAAAACACATAGTTTATG
>JBBFLA010000048.1:0-22415 GCA_037481795.1 Spirochaetota bacterium | reverse complement strand
AAAATTAAGACTTTTTATTTTAAAGAATTACTAAATTTTTTTGTTTTGACTTTTGTTCAGAGGTCTCATTTATATTATTTGTTGTGTCGGTATTGTAAACAATCCATTCATTCAGATTATCAGTATTAGTATAGCTTGGATTTGAACTCGATTTATCATATACCAGTATTCTTTTATCATTGACTGCAATACCAGGGGTGCCTAATGAAGGTAGATTGGTTTTATATAGTTTGACAAATTGAGTGTTAACAATTGCTAAAGTATACGTTGAACCTTCCTGTATGAGGGCATAGGCTGTTCGGGATTTTCCGCTTGACAGGTCATATATATTTAAGCGGTTGCACCCTGCAAATATGTACAAAAGCAAAAGAACTATGGTTATATACAATCTTATTTTCATAGAATAGTAACCACTTACCATGTATTTTGAGTAAAATTAGTTATACTATATTGGCAGTAAAAAAAAAGCAATATAAAATTATGGATGAAAATTATCATATTTTTCCATTCAAAGGCTCTGACCCCTGATTACTCCAATCCCTGTAATTTCCCATCTCCTTAGCAAGGAGATGGGATAGTGGGTGAGGTTATCCCTTCCCTGATATGCTCTGACCCCAATACAATGCAAAATTTTTAAAATTTCTCACAAAATCCGTTAAATTTTTTTCTCCATAAGCGTTGTATATATAAAACTACTAATCTTTAATTTTACTTATGGAGGAATATCATGGCACGGAAATTGCGTGTACAGCTACCAGAGTTAACCTATCACATCACTTCACGCTGCATTGAGTGGAAGAACTACCTGGAGGAAGACTATTTCAAAGCCTGTTTTGAGGAAATTTTACGCAAGGCAAAACAAAAATACCCATTTAAGTTAATAGCCTACTGCATTATGGATAATCATATCCATATAGTCATTCATACACTTGAGGATGGTGCTCCTATATCCCGTATTGTGCAGTATATAAAAGCCAGGTTTGCTGAACTGTATAATAAAATCACCGGCAGAACCGGGCCATTCTGGAATGAACGGTATAAAGATAGTATAATACAGTTTGATAAAGATGGTTTTCACTATTTGTTATGGTTGTTATGGTATCTGGCATATAATCCCATACGAAAGAGGTTATGCTCTGACCCTACAAAATACCACTACAGCAGCATACGGGCATACTTAGACGAGAAGGCAAATATAGGTGTACCCATTGACCATCATGAATACTTTTTGCAGCTGGGGGAAACCTTTGCTAAAAGGGTGGTTAGGTTTCTGAAATATGAGGAATATTATCGGAAAAAATATTCCATGATACTTGAGTGGGTGTGAAAGGGGTCAGAGCCATTAATGCACATATCAGTTTTTAGACGATAAAATATATTTTTTCGTATGTTTGAAATAAATTATACAAAAAAATATATTTTCATTATTGACAGAAAAATACCGTATTGTAGCGTAACTATGTATTTGTGTGTATGTGCATAAAATCTTAACATACACCTGAATGTGTAATATTTTAACATTTGTTATAATTTAAAAGCAGGAGGTTTTTTATGGCGTTAAATCCACTGGTTGATTCAAGGGATGTGCGCTTTGTCCTCTATGAAATGATGGATGTATTGCAGCTGACAAAGCTTCCAAAGTACTCTTCATTTGACAAGGATATGTTTGAGGACATGCTTAATCTGGCAGAAACTATGGCAGTTGAGCAGATTTATCCTACGTTTGCTGAAGGGGACAAAGAAGGTTGCCATTATGATGGAGCAACCAAAAAGGTATCTATTCCAAAATGCTATCATGCAGCACTTGATGCATTTTATGAAGCTGGTTTTGGTGGAATGGATATATCAGATGAGTGGGGTGGTATGGGTATACCTCAGGTAATTTCCTGGGCATGTAATGAATATTTCTGTGCTGCAAACTACCCATTATTGATGTATCCTGGCTTGACGCATGGTGCAGCAGAGCTTATTGAGGCATTTGGCACCGAAGAACAGAAGCATATGTACCTTGCAAATATGTATTCAGGAAAATGGGGCGGAACAATGTGCTTAACTGAGCCTGATGCAGGTTCTGATGTTGGAGCATTGAAGACTAAAGCAGTTCGCCAACCTGATGGTACATTCAAGATCTATGGGCAAAAAATATTCATTTCTTCTGGCGACAATGACTATTATGAGAATATGATTCATCCGGTTCTGGCACGAATTGAAGGAGACCCACCTGGAACAAAAGGAATTTCCATTTTTATAGTTCCAAAATACAGAGTAAATCCTGACGGTTCATTAGGTGAATTTAATGACGTAACATGTGCTGGTATTGAACACAAGATGGGTATCAAAGGATCTGCAACATGTACATTGAGCTTTGGTGATAATAATAATTGTATAGGCTGGTTGCTTGGACAGGAACGCCAGGGTATGAAGATAATGTTCAAGATGATGAATTATGCTCGTATGGGTGTTGGTCTTCAGGCTCATGGATGTGCATCAGCAGCATACATGCATGCAGTTACTTATTGTAAGAACCGTGTACAGGGTGTTCACGTAACACAGATGCTTAATCCAGAAGCAAAAGGTGTAACTATCATTAACCATCCAGATGTTAAAAGGATGCTTCTGTGGATGAAGTCATATCTGGAAGGCCAGAGAGCTATGATTTACTATCTGTATCTCAATTATGAGCTGGCACAGCTTTTAGACGGCGAAGCAGCAAAAGAAGCACAGGCACTGGTTGAGATAATTACACCAATAGAAAAAGCTGGTTGTTCAGATATGTCAGTATTAATTACTTCAGAAGCTATGCAGTGTTATGGTGGATATGGATTTGTTGCTGACTATCCTGTTGAACAGATGATGAGAAATTCAAAGATAACTGCAATATATGAAGGAACAAACGGCATCCAGTCAATGGATCTTACAATGCGTAAGATCTTGATGAACCCTGAGCAGTACAATTATACAGTGCTCAAAAAACGCATGCAGCAGACCATTGATAAGGCAAAGGGTGTTGTTGAAGACAAATATGTTGCAATAGTAGAGCGTGGAATTCAGAAGCTGGATGAAGTTATAGAAATGATGAAACAGCAGATGGCTTCAGGACAGTTCCTCCACCTGTTTGCAAATGCAACACCATTACAGCAGGCAATGTATATGCTGGTTATTGCATGGATGCATCTGTGGAGCCTGAGTGTAACAATGCCAAAGATGAAAGAGCTTGTTGGCGACAAGAAAGGTGAAGAGAGAGCAGCATTGCTTAAAGATAACGCTGAAGCTGCATTCTACAGCGGGAAAGTATTATCTTCACAGTTCTATTTAGGAGCAGAATTCCCAAAATACTTTGGCAAAATTGAAGCGCTCTTAAGTGGTGAATCTGCTGTTATTAAAGCAAGTGAAGAAATATTTACCGGGGCGTTAAACGAATAAGAGATGTTACATATAATCTTACCTAAAAAAGGCAGGTTTTTACCTGCCTTTTTTATAGCATAGTTATGAAATGAGTTATGGTCGCAATATATTTTCATTGTTTGATGGTTGTTTTTATTAATTTGTTATTATAAAAAAAACAAAAATAGCCAGTACAGAACATTAATTATATGATAACAAATTATTGACAAAATAAATAAAAAAAATATTGTGAAATCAGGAATTATGGTATTTAACATAATACCACCAAATATATATTAAAATTGTAATACAGGAGGTCTTTTTATGGCAACTGGAGTAATGTCGCTAAACCCATTGGTGGATACACGGGATACGCGATTTGTTTTGTTTGAAGTATTAGGTGTTGATAAATTAACTCAATACCCGCGATTTGCTGATTTTGATAAAGATACATTTGAAGATGTATTGAACCTTGCAGAAACAATAGCTGTTGAGCAGGTATATCCGGCAAATATGGAGGGGGATAAAATTGGTGTTAAGTACGAACCTGATACAAAAAAAGTAATATTACCCGAATGCTATAAACCAGCATTGCAGGCAATGTATGATGCTGGATTTATTGGATTAGTAAATGATCCTGAAATTGGTGGCATGGGAATGCCACAGGCAATTGGCCAATGTTGTACTGAGTTTTTTACTGCTGCAAGTGTAGCCTTTTCAATGTATCCAGCATTAACTATAGGTGCACTTAATTTAATAAAAAACTTTGGTACTCAGGAAATGAAAGACCTGTATATACCAAAGATGATTACCGGGCAGTGGACAGGAACCATGTGTTTAACTGAGCCTGATGCAGGATCTGATGTTGGTAATCTTAAAACTAAAGCTATACGGCAGAGTGATGGTACCTATAAAATTATTGGGCAGAAGATATTTATCAGTGGTGGTGATTATGATATGCCGGAAAACATTATTCACCCGGTATTGGCACGAATAGAAGGAGATCCACCCGGAACAAAAGGGATTTCAATATTTATAGTTCCAAAGTATCGTGTTAAATCAAATGGATCATTGGAATTTAATGATGTAATATGTTCAGGTATTGAGCATAAGATGGGTATTAAAGCATCGGCCACCTGTACCCTTAATTTTGGGGATAATGGTGATTGCATAGGATGGCTCCTGGGACAGGAACGACAGGGTATGAAGATCATGTTCCAGATGATGAATGAAGCCCGATTATACGTGGGGTTGCAGGGATTGGCTGTTTCAAGTGCTGCATATATGCATGCAATAAAATACGCACGCAACCGAATTCAGGGTGTTGATGTAACACAGATGCTCAATCCGGATGCACCTAAAGTTACAATAATTAAACATCCGGATGTAAAGAGGATGTTATTATGGATGAAGTCTTATGTTGAAGGTATGAGGCTTTTAACATACTATGTTGGCTATCAGGAAGACCTTGTCCACGTGCTTGATGGCGAAAGTAAGAAAGAAGCTCAGGCAATGATAGAGTTTTTGATTCCAATAACGAAAGCCGGCAATACCGACAATGCATGGAAAGTAACAGCCGAGGCCATTCAGGTATATGGTGGTTATGGCTTTTGTTCTGATTATCCTGTTGAGCAGTTTGCACGTGATGCTAAAATACTTTCAATTTACGAAGGTACCAACGGTATTCAGTCAATGGACTTGACAATGCGTAAAATACTGATGAACCCTGAACAGTATAATTATACTGTATTCAAGAAACGGGTACAGGAAACTATTGACAAGGCCAAAGGTATTGTAGACGATAAATATGTAGCTATAGTTCAGAAGGGACTAGAAAAAGTTGATACAGTAGTCAACTATCTTAAAGATCAGATGGCTGCTGGCAAATTCCTGCATATCTTTGCAAATGCCACGCCATTGCAGCAGGCACTGTCAATGTTTACATTGGGATGGCTGCATTTATGGATGCTTTCTATTACACAGCCAAAGATGAAGGAAATAGTGGGCGACAGGAAGGGTGATGAGCTTACAGCATTACTGGCAGATAATAGCGAAGCCGCCTATTACACCGGAAAAGTATTATCATCACAGTTCTTCCTTGGTGCAGAATTCAAGAAATTCTTTGGCATGATTGACTACATCCTTGATGGGGAAGCAGCTGTAGTTAAAGCCAATGAATATATTTTTACTGGCGCCCCATTAGAATAATATTAAACATTACAGCAATAAAGAGCGTATCATATATCATTGTATGATGCGCTTTTTTTATGATTGACAATTGGGGTCAAAGCATATAAAGTTTGCCATACTACAGCTTAACTATTTTCCAGCAAGGTAATATCCTGTATTTTTATAATTACCATCATTTTTTCTTGAAATATGCTTTTGTAATTGTTACAATTATATAATAACTATAACATAAAAGTTTAATTCAATGAGCTATTGCCAATGCCTGTACAGTGTTAAAAAATTCATTTGCATTCTAATAGATTTAGTATACTATATAAAACAATGTTTATCAGTGCTGGATGCATATGAAAACTAATAAACAAAAACAATTTGCCTTCTTTGATTATATCAGTCAGCCTATTATTGTTATTTCGCATCAGGGGGCGATAGTTACCGCTAATACATCCTTTGCAAGCATTGTATCTATACCTCTCAATAAGCTCGTTGGCTCACCACTTGACACAGTGTTTACCGATGCCTCAAAGATATATACTGCTTTAAAGAAATTTACCCCCACTAATGATGTAGTGAAGCTTCAAGAAGTTACATTGCTTAACTCAGAAAAAATAAATATTTCGATTGTGCATATTGACGATGAGCATTACTGCCTTATAGCTGAAGGAAAAATTACAGACATTGAAAAACATTATAAACTGTTGCAATCAATTCTGGATAATATACCACGACAGATAGTTGTGCTGGACAAAAACGGTACTATTGTTCTTGCTAACAAGGTTTGGTTGCAATTTATTAATGCTATTCTGGGTACCAATTTTGAACATACCCAGCTTATAGAAAAGAATTTCTTTGATTTTTGCAACCAGCTTGAATGTTTTGACCATAATTTTCACATGCAATTGCACTTTGCTGTTGAAAAAATTATTCACAACCAGGCTGAAACCATAACGCTTGAAAGTACTATTTACCTTGCTGGGGTTCCGCACTGGTTTAAGTTTGTCATTTCACGATATTCCTTAAATGGCACATCATATTGTGTACTGCTGTTCAATGATATAACCGAGCAGAAACAGTATCAGGACCAGATAAAAGAACAGCGCGATACTTTCCAGAAGTATTTAGATATCTCCCCATATATGATGGTGATACTCAATGAAAAGGGAACCATTACCTTAACAAATAAGAAAACCTGCGAAATTTTAGGATATTCATATGATGAGCTTATTGGCAAAGATTGGTTTGATACGTGTGTGCCTCAGGATATGCGTGAAGATGTTCGTAACGTTTACTTTGAATTAATGAAAGGCAATATAAAACCAGTTGAATTTTATGAAAACCCGGTTGTGACAAAAGATGGCAACTTGCGTTTAATTGCCTGGCATAACACAGTATTAACTGATGCTCATGGCAATATTATTGGTACCATGAGTTCCGGTGAGGATATCACCGAACAAAAAAAGATGGAGATAGAGCTTTTAAAAAGTACATCCAATTTAAAAGCAATAGTCAGAGCTTTCCCTGACATGTATGTTGTTGTGGATAAGGATGGTGTTGTACAGGATTACCACTTTGGTGAAGAAATGAAGTTATTTGCTCCTAAGGATATGGTAATTGGTAAAAAATATTATGAGATACTGCCTGAGCATATTACTAAGTTATATAGCAATGCGTTAAATGAAGTATTTCAACATAATAAAGTTGTAGGTATAGAATATTCTATTGAAATAGAAGGGGAAATGCGTTGGCGTGAGGCAAGGCTTGTGCCAATGATAAAAGATAGAGTAATGGTGGTTATTCGGGATGTTACACAACGAAAACAAATGGAAATTGCTTTAGCTGAATCTGAAAAGCGCTACCGCCATTTGGTTAATCGTATCCCTGCGGCTGTGGTTGAGATGAATGTACGTGGTGATATAGTATTTGTTAATGAGTACTTTGTTAATTTGACAGGATATACTCTGGAAAACCTCAAAGGAACTCACTGGTTCAGAAGCGTACTTCATCCCCATGAGGATAAAAGGAAAATACGCCAGTTTGTTGAACTTATTGAACAGGGTGATGTTAACAACTATGAAATACGTATAATAAATAGAGAGGGCCGTGATACCCACATAACCATAACCACATCCAATATATATAATGCAGTAGGCAAAGTAGAACGCATAGTGTGTATTGCTACCGATATTACCCCCATAGTTATGTTGCGGGATAAGCTTAAAGAACTTGCAATCAAAGATGAGCTAACTGGCCTGTATAACCGCCGTGGGTTTACCATGTTAGCTGAGCAGCAATTAAAACTGAGTAAACGCACCGGCAAAGGTATAGCCCTTTTTTATATTGACATGGACAATATGAAAACGATCAACGATTCACTTGGACATCATGAGGGTGATAAAGCATTAATTGATGTGGCCGGAATTTTGCGTTTGAGTTTCAGGGATTCGGATATTATTGGTAGATTAGGTGGCGATGAATTTGCGGTGCTTGCAATTGACTGTGAAAAACATTTTATTGAAATGATGCAACAGCGACTTGTTGAAAATGCTGATGCGTTTAATAATAAAAATCTGCGCCAGTACTCTATTTCACTCAGTGTTGGAAGTGTATTTATTTGCGATAGTTCTTCAAATTTAGATGATGTGCTATCATTGGCTGATTCTATAATGTATAAAAATAAGATGCAGAAAAAGCAACAACGGTTGTAAGGCTTTATAAAATTTATATTTTTTAAGCTAATTCATATCCATGACGTATTGCCTGCATGTTTGCAGGAATTGTATGTGCCAGGCGTTCAGGGATTACCTGGTCAATTACTTTTTCTATATCATCAATTGTAAGCACATTGCTGTTTTTTAATAATGCACCCAATGCTATCATATTAGTTAATTTGGCATTACCCATTTTAACAGCCTCTTCATTGCAGAACAAACAGCATGATACTATATCAGTACGCCGATGTGTGGATGTATCAATAAGGCTCTGGTTTGCAACAAGTAAACCATCTGGCCTCAATATATGAATATAGGTATCATACGCAATCTGGTCCATAACAAGTAAAGCATATGGATGATTGGTAATGGGTGATCCTATCTCTTCATCAGAAATTACCACGAAAACATTGGTACGTCCGCCACGTTTTTCAACACCATACGATGGGAGGTATGTTACCTCATAGCCTTTATTAATGGCAGCAACGGCAACAAGCTGGCTTATAATCTGAATACCCTGTCCACCAAAACCTGCCATAATCATGTCATAATACATCGAATGACTCCTTCAACGGTAACTATCGGTTTACAAAAAATCCTTGCCGGTTCGTTCTTTAAATACACCCAACGGAAAATATGGTATCATTTCATTTTCAAGCCGCTCAATAGCATCAGTTGGTGATAAGCGCCAGTTTGTTGGGCATGTTGAGAGCATTTCAACCACTGAAAAACCCATCTCGTTAATTTGCATGGTAAAGGCTTTTTCAACTGCCTTTTTAGCTTGCATGACATATTTTGGCTTATGCAATGCAACACGGGCTGAGTAAGCAACACCTTCCAGGGTTGCAAGCATCTCGGCCATACGGATGGGGTAACCTTCTGTTTTGAAATTCCTACCATACGGTGTTGTGGTTGTTTGCTGCCCCAATAGCGTGGTTGGTGCCATCTGGCCACCGGTCATGCCATACACAGAATTGTTAATATATATAACAGTGATGTTTTCACCTCGGTTTGCTGCATGGATTACCTCAGAGGTGCCAATGGCTGCCATATCGCCATCACCCTGATAGGCAAAGATAATACGATCAGGGAGTACCCGTTTCATGCCAGTGGCGCATGCGGGAGCACGGCCGTGAGGAGCTTCAAGGACATCGATATCAAGGTACTTATATAAAAATACACAGCAGCCAACACCCGGAATGCCAATAGTTTTTTCACGAATACCAAGCTCATCAATGACCTCAGCAACAATACGATGGGCAATCCCGTGAGTACATCCAGGGCAAAAATGTGTGTGAGCGTCTTTGAGTGTTGTTGGTCTGGTAAATACTGCCTGCATGGTAGCCTCACTAAAGGATTTTTTTGACCTGCGCCACAATATCGTCAGGATAGGGAATACCGCCACCTGGCCTTCCGTAAAAATATACCTTTGTGCCGTTGTGACAGGCCAATTGTACATCACGAAGCATCTGCCCTGTATTCATTTCAACAACCAGCACCTTATGAATGCGCTGAGAATATTCATGTATTGCTTTTGTGGGGAAGGGAAAAAGCGTAATAGGCCGGAAAAGTCCAGCTCTGACCCCTTCCTGGCGTAAAAATTGTATGGCAGTTTTTGCAATGCGTGAAGGAGTGCCAAATGCAATAATCATGACATCCGCATCATCTAAATGGCGGGTTTCGTACATAACTTCGTTTTGTTCCATGTGGTCGTATTTTTTCTTTAAATCCAGGTTGTGTACTTCCATTTCGCCAGGACCAAGGAACAATGATTTAATAAGCTGTGCTGGTCTGTTTTTAGCTCCTGTCAAAGCCCATGGTTTTTCAGGGATTACCACCGGCTCTTTAGGTGTTAAACGACATGGTTCCTGAAACTGTCCAACCATGGCATCAGCCAGTATCATAGCAGGGTTGCGGTATTTATCTGCAAGTTCAAATGCTTTTATGGTTAAGTCAAACATCTCCTGGCATGACGCAGGTGCCAGCACTATATTACGGTAGTCGCCATGACCACCACCATGCACTGCCTGGTTATAATCGCCCTGAGTTGGGGCTATACCACCAAGACCTGGTCCAATACGCATGATATTAACTATAACTGCTGGAAGCTCTGACCCCGCAAGGTAAGAAAATCCTTCCTGCATCAAAGAAATGCCGGGTCCAGATGATGATGTCATTGCTCTGGCACCGGCAGCTGATGCACCAAGTATCATGTTTATTGAGGCAATTTCGCTTTCAGCTGGAATAAAGGTTCCGCCAACGCGGGGCAAATGTTTAGCCAGGTATTCGGGAATATCGTTTTGAGGTGTTATGGGATAGCCAAAATAAAAACGGCATCCAGCCTGTATTGCGCCCTCGGCCAACGCTATATTTCCTTTTGTTAATACTCTCATTTATATACCTCTATTGCAGTATCCGGACACATCAGTGCGCAGGTCTTGCAGCCGGTGCACTGATCCTTCTTATCGGGCGATAGTTCAGCGGGGAAATAGCCAATTGCGTTATATTGTTTTGAGATAGTGATTATCTGCTTGGGGCAATACTTAACACAAAAATAACATCCTTTACAACGGTTGGTATCTATTACTATGTGCGCCATAGATTTATCTCTTCAGTTTAATTGTATTGTATGGTAACTATCGCCAACTAACAGTTTACGTTAACTGTTATGGAAACTGCATAAATAATACTTGCATACTGTACGATAATAGTAAAAAGTACTTGTAATCAAATCTATCGCTAAGCATATTATATGTCAATAAAAAGAAGATAGGTTATACAAAATTGTGATCTACATAAATTTGTAATGATAGTTATGGGCGATAGTTACTGTGAAAAAGGTGATTGATGGACAGTAAAGAACGAATAGCCTTAATACGCAAAGGGAATGAATTTTTTAATCAGGGGAAAATCAAGGAGGCAATTGAGATTTTTGTTAAAACAGGTTATAAAGATGGACTGCAGCGCATAGGTGATTACTATTACTACGATAAGAAGCTTCCCCTGATAGCATTGAAATTTTATAGGATGTGCGGAAGTCAGAAAAAGATAGATGAAATAATGGAACGAATGATATTTGCCCTTGGAAAATGGTTGGGGAATGATAAAGTTAAAGAAAGCTCATTTAAGGTTAAACTCCCTCCTCTGAAAGTATCTCCCAAATTAAAAATGCTTGCCCAGGAAATTTTAGAGAAACATAAAGAAGAAAATAAATAAAAATTGTAATGTACCATCTCTATAACTACTTTACAGAGTAAGGCAGTAAATTATTATGCTTGCCTAAAGCGGCGTAGATAGTAGAGAATTTCTTTGAAAAAAATAACGAATAAACAATGAAAATATTTTTTGAAAAAAAATTTGACTTTTTTTATATGCATATTATAGTTAGTACTACTAACTATATCAAGGATTATATATGATTATACAAAAGCTTGATGAAAACCTTATAGCTATACTTGATAAAATTGCTGATATAAGACGCTCAATGCTGTGGAAAATATCTGAAAATTATAATCTTACACCGTTGCAGATTCAGATATTGCAATACATTAATGGATGTTCGGCATCAAAACAGATTACACCATCTGACATCGTGAAAAATCTATACATCAGTAAAGCCACTGCAAGTGTTGCGCTGAAAACGTTGCAAAAGAAGGGAATGATTCATAAGAACATGGATAACAGTGATTTCCGCAGTTACAATCTCACATTAACAAAAAAAGCAAAAAATATTTTAATACGGATTGAACAATCAAAACGGGATATTATGCGGTTTTTGGAAAATATGTCATCTAATGATAAAAAGGCTACATTCACAGTATTAACACAACTGGTTACTGTAATGCAGAATAATGGCATCATTGATTACATGGCGTTATGTATAAACTGTGAATATTGCAAACAGATAAAACCAAACACATTTCAGTGCACATTAACAGGGCGGATTTTTGAATATGATGGTATTAATGTTGGATGCTGTAATTTTGAGGATAAAAGGGCAGTATAAATTGGCAAGGTGATAATATTTTATAATCAGGAGTACTCAATGGATACAAACAACAAAGCAATTGAACATGATATCGCCGTATTGGGTAAATTTATTCAGATATACTGTAATGGTAAGCATACTGCGCAGAAGTCAAAAGCCAAGGGTAATGGAAAAATTGCTCAGTATATAGATCCGCTTAATGTGGTATTGTGTGATGATTGTAAAAAATTATTGCTTTATGCTGCAAGCAAGCGTATCATATGCCCATACGATCCCAAGCCTGCCTGCAAAGATTGCACAACCCATTGCTATGCCGAACCCAACAGATCAAAAATACGTGAGGTTATGCGTTATTCCGGAATGCGGATGATTTTTAAGGGAAGCATTTGGTATATTAAGAAATTTTTGTAAATGGTAACGGAGGATTAAATGAGTGAATTTTTGACAGATATGAGTAAAAAAAAGGACCAGCTTAAAAATATGATTAAACAGCTCCATGAAGGAGCTGATGTCAATGAGATGAAGGCAATCTTTAAAAACGAGTTTGGCAATGTTATGCCGCATCAGATAAGCATGCTGGAGGAGGAACTCATAAAAGAAGGAATGCCAGCTGAAGAAGTACACAGACTGTGCCAGTTGCATATTGATCTTTTCAGGGAATCAATTGATGCAGGTAAGGTAGATGTTCCTGAAGGCCATCCTTTATATATTCTGTATACTGAACACAGCAGGCTTCTTGAATTTGCACAACAATTAGTTGAAAGTGCAACCATGCTTTTTGATATACCTGATAGTGCTACGTTTGCACGCATTCAGCAATTAATTGGATTTTTTAAAGAATCGGGAGTGCACTATCTCCGTGAGGAAAATGTGCTTTTCCCGGTACTGGAAAAATACGGTGTGACTCAGCCACCAAAAATTATGTGGATGGAGCATGACAATATCAGGGCAATTGAAAAGAGTATATATGAAACTGCTGATGCACTGGCAAAAGGTAATATTACACAGGAACTATCGCACACATTACAAACACAAGCTATACGCCTGGGTGAAACGCTGGCTGACCACTTTTACAAAGAAAACAATATATTATTTCCAACATCATTTAAGTTTTTTAATGAAAATGATTGGAAATTGGTAAAACAGGAATTTGATGGTATTGGGTACATGTCATACAGTCCGGTAACTCACACAGAAAAAGCTGAAGCCGTAAGTATACAATTGGCGGCTGATACTGTAGAATTTGAAACGGGAAACCTGACGCTAAAACAGCTTCAATGTATGCTTGATACCATGCCGGTAGATTTTACGTTTATTGACAAAGATGATGTGGTGCGATATTTTAACAATGCTCCCGACCGTATCTTTGTGCGGTCAAAAGCTGTTATTGGCAGGACTGTGCAAAACTGTCATCCAGATAAAAGCATTCATGTGGTTAACCGCTTGCTGGATGAAATGAAGCAGGGCAAGCGCAATAAGGCCGAGTTCTGGATTACGTTAAATGGCCGTTTGATTTATATAACCTATTATGCTGTGCGTAAAAACGGTGAATATATTGGCTGTCTGGAAGTTACTCAGGATATTACTGACATCCAGAAGATAACCGGGCAGAAGAGGTTATTAGATTAATTGTGGAGAAATTCAGGTGATACATAATAAAAACAAGGTTGTTGTCATTGGTGCAGGTTTTGGTGGTTTGTGGGTGGCAAAGACCTTGGCAAATACTGATTTTCATGTGACAATCATTGATAAAAATAACTATCACACGTTTTTGCCACTTTTGTACCAGGTGAGTGCTGCCGAAGTTGCACCTGAGCAAATAGCGTCCCCTGTCCGTAATATTGTTAGAAAACATAATAATATTCAGTTTATTCGTGGTGCTGTAAGTAAGATTCAGTATGATACAAAGAGTGTACTGTGCTTGGGTCAACAGATACAATTTGATTATCTGGTTATATCAGCAGGTAGCGAAAATAATTATTTTAATATTCCGGGTGTTGCTGCATATTCGTTCCCTTTGAAAACGCTGGATGATGCAATGGTTTTGCGGAATCATATCCTTACCTGTTTTGAACGGGCTTCGTTTGTGGCTGATGAGCAACAGCGCAAGCGCCTGCTTACTGTAACCATTGTTGGTGGTGGTCCAACAGGTGTTGAATTTGCAGGGGCTTTAGCTGAACTGGTTACTGGGCCGCTTAAAAAAGATTTTCCTGAACTTAAGAATGAAAAAATCTCATTATATTTAGTAGAAGCCTCGAATAGACTTATTGGGATGTTTCCTGAAAAGTTGGGTTATTACACTAAAACTCAGCTTCAAAAGAAAGGAGTTGAAGTTTTACTGAATACAGCGGTAACAAAAATAGATGCAACTGGAGTGCATTTGAACAATGGCAATAGTATACCCACTGAAACAGTTGTATGGACTGCAGGTGTTAAAGGTGAGCTTGTAGCTAATGACTTGGATGTTACAACAATGCCCAATGGAAGAGTAATAGTGGATGAATATTGCAGGGTGCCCGGATATGAACATATATTTATTATTGGCGATTTAGCCTGTTTTACTCAGAATGGAAAACCACTTCCCATGATTGCACCTGTTGCTATGCAGCAGGGAAAATATGTGGGTAATTACTTAGTTCAAAAGCTTAAAGGAAAAGCAGCCAAACCTTTCAGGTATAAAGATAAAGGTGGAATGGTTGCTATAGGACGTAATAAAGCAATTGCTCAGATTGCTGGATTTCATTTGAAGGGATATATAGCATGGATACTATGGATTTTTATACATATTCTATATTTGATAGGTTTTAAAAATAAAATTTTTGTTATGATTAACTGGGTTTGGAGCTATATCTTCTTTGAAAAAAGTGTACGGCTTATTTTGCCACGATGTTGTGATGATCCTCACGGGGATTTGTGCTTACAGCGGGGAAGGAGTTGTAAGGAATAATATTGTATGGGGGCAATAATATGGGTAACCTTTTCAATAGCCCGCAAAAGTATGTTGATGCAATTGACTATCAAAACAATGCAATTGTGAGCAAAACCATAATTCAAAATAATAGTGGTAATATAACTCTTTTTGCCTTTTGGCAGGGTCAGAATCTGAGTGAACATACTGCACCTTTTGATGCTTTTGTTATGGTGCTTGATGGTCAATTTGTTATTACCATTGGTGGCAAAGAAAATACTGTAAAAGCTGGTGAAGCTATCATAATGCCTGCTAACGTACCTCATGCGCTTATAGCAGTGAATAATGCAAAGATGCTTCTTGTTATGATTAAAGGATAGTTATGATAGTATGTATTCAACATGTACCATTTGAAACACCAGGCTATATACTGGATTGGGCAAAAGCATTTGAAAAAGATATCTTTACGGTGTATGGATATCAACACAGTTATTTCCCTGAAATTGACTCTGTAGAGATGCTGGTTATTATGGGTGGTCCCATGAGTGTTAATGATGAACGAGAATACCCATGGCTTGTTTCAGAGAAGCGCTTTGTGGAAAAAGTAATAAATAAAAGTAAACCTGTATTAGGAATTTGTCTTGGAGCACAGCTCATTGCTGACGTACTGGGAGCACGTGTTTATAAAAATCATACAAAAGAAATTGGATGGCTTGAAGTACATAGTGTACCATCAGAAAATTCATTTGCGAAACTATTGCCTGATACATTTATGGCATTCCACTGGCATGGTGAGACTTTTGATATACCTGCAGATGCTACACATATAGCATCCACTGATGTATGTGCCAATCAGGCATTTGCAATTAATAATAGAATAGTAGGGTTGCAGTTTCATCTGGAAATTACAGCACAGGGTGTTTATGATCTGGTGGAAAATTGCAAGGATGAGCTTAAGGAAAATGGCTGTATTCAGAGTAAAGACGAAATTATAGCAGGTATTCGTTACTGCAGACATACACATGCAATTATGGATTCACTGCTTGAAGCTTTTACCATGAGCTATCGCATATAATGTAACAATATTTTGGAGGCATTGCCTATTGCCGCAGATAGGATAGCAACATAAGATTAAAGAGAAAAACGTCATGACGGAAAATTTGTCTTAATTTTTACAATGCAATTATTTGAGGATTGCATTTAGCTCAATGGCGTTTGGTGTAATTATACTTATATTTGAGGTGAGCCATGAAATATAAAGTATATACAGTACTTGGCATATTGATTATACTATTAGCATTTGGTGTATATGGCACTGCCAGGTTTATGCAGAAAACATCCACACCTCAGTATTGTGGTAGTTGCCATGTAATGATTCCTCAGTATGAAGACTGGTTTTATATTGGCAAACATACACAGATTGCCTGTGTGGATTGCCACCTGCCACACAATAACACCATGAACTATATTTTATGGAAGGGGCTTGATGGCATGAAGGATGTAGTGCTTTTTTATACGCGGTTGTATGGTGAGGTGATCCATTCTTCTGCACATGCGCGTAAAACAATACAGACCAACTGCATACGATGCCACAGTGAAATGGTATCACGCATTAATGGCGGGACAATGCAGTGCTGGGATTGCCACAGGTATTTTTATCACAATATTATTCATTAAATATTTTTTACTGGAGGTTTACAATGGAATTTTTAAACAACCTTATTCAAAAAATTGAACGTAAACATATTATTATTGTAATTGGTGCTGTGGTTGCTCTGTCGTTATTTGTATATATTATAGGCGCACTTGGACCTACTGAACCAAAATTGGTACTTGTTGGAACTATTCCGGATAATGAATATGATCCACAAGAGTGGGGCAAAGTGTATCCGCTGGAATATGAGTCATGGCTTAAAACAAAAGATCCTAAACCTGAAAGTAAAAGTTTTTATAAAAAGGGCTGGGATACTGATAAAATTATGTACGATAAGCTTTCGGAGTATCCATTTATGGCATTGCTCTTTAAAGGATGGGGTTTTGGTATTGCATACTTTGAACCGCGTGGACACTGGTACATGAGGATCGATCAGGATGAGATTGATCAGTCACGTACTAAAGCAGGAGGTGTTTGTTTAAACTGCAAGTCGCCGTATATGGATGCACTGGTTAAGCAATATGGGAGTTCTTTTTACAGCATGAAGTGGCAGGATGCTATTGCCAAAATACCCCCACAACACAAAGATCTGGGTGCAACCTGTATTGATTGCCATGATAATAAAACTATGGGGTTAAAAATTAATAGGGAAGCATTTAAAAAGAGTTTGGCAAAGTTAGATAAAAAGGAATTTAGCAGGCAGGAGATGCGCATCCTGGTATGTGCACAATGCCATGTTACGTATAATATTCCAAAAAATGAAAAGATGGAATCGGTTGGGCTGGAACATCCCTATGAAGGAAGCAAATGGGGCGACATTTCAATAGAAAATATCATAAAACTTATTAAGAAAAATCCACACTGGGGTGAATGGAAACAGGAGGTGACAGGTTTCAAGGTTGGATTTATACGTCATCCGGAGTTTGAATTTTTTACACGTCAGAGTGTTCACTTTAATGCGGGGCTTGCATGCGCCGATTGTCACATGCCATATAAACGTGTTGGTAGCTTTAAGATTTCAGATCACAATGTAACAAGCCCTCTTAAGGATGACCTTTTTGCATGTTTAAAATGCCATCCACAATCCAAAGAACGATTGGTAAAACAGATTAAGGAAATTCAGGATAGAACTATGTCTCTGTTGCTGAAAGCTGGCTATCATGAAGCGGTAGTTGCAAAGCTATTTGAGAAAGTGAATAATCAATTTAAGGACACGCTTGCTTCTGAACCATTATATGTGCAGGCCAGGGAATTTTATTTAGAAGCGTTGTATCGTTTGATTTATATGGGTGCAGAAAATTCAATTGGTTTTCATAATCCAGAAGAGGCTGGAAGAATATTGGGTGATTCCATTGCATTTTCTACTAAAGCGGAAGGTTTGTTGCGACAGTTACTGGCAAAGAAAAATGTTGATGTAGGATATAGCATTAATCTTGAATTAGCAAAATATCTGAACAACCGTGGTCAGCATAAATTAATGTTTAAGCCAGATCAGGAATTTAAGGATCCATTTGGTACTGTGGAAAAAACTGTACCACGAAGCAGTATGGGATTATAAGCAGGAAGTTTTTTGCATATAATTATGAATAGGGGTATCCTTAAAAATAGGGATGCCCTTTTAATTTTTATGACAAAACAAGCACACCTTGAGATTAGAGTAACCTCAATACAAAATAAAAATTTAGGTTAAATTTAGTTATGCATATGCTGGTTTTAATAACTTTGGTGGTGGTCCCCAGTAGAATTTGAGGCAGTGTATGCCTTTTTCTTTGTAAAAATCAAAAGTATATGATCTATTTTCGTAATAGCTTAATAAATTATAGGGATAGTTATCGGTATTAATTTCTTTTAGTCGTTTCTGAAAGTATAAAAAAAATTCATTTATAACATTGTCCGTACAATATTCAATAACATGTGCAATTGACATTTTCCATAACTTCTTCACGTCAAGGAAGAACTCATATTCTGATTGATATAAAGTTAAATGAACTCTTTTCCATGGATTATCTGTATTTCGTTTACGATATGATATACGTTTAAACGCGGCATATTTTCGTTTTTCTTTTTTAGCTGCGTACATAATCATGTACACAATTAGCGTACGCAATGAGACTCCTAATTTTTCAGCATAATTATTTAGTATGCCAAGATGATTTTGTGAAATACATGTAGTAGTTTCAAAATTCATATTTTCCTCCCAAAGTCTTTTTATAAAAATATTCTGAGTTTCTCTATTAACAAAATCTATTGTCAATTATTTTTTAATACAAATTCAATGAGTATATAAGTACTATTTATAATGGTTAAAAAATATTTATTTACTTAAAACAAAGACAAATACATTATTATATGGATACAATCAATGTATTTAAACAATTTTAAATAGAAGGCATTCAATTATGTTTTTTTAGGTTTTTACAGAAGGTGAAATTTATCTTTATTGCAGTTTACCAGATGACTTAAAAAGAAGTAATAATTGGGTAATTTTTTATTCCAGAAATCCCTGAAGATTTAAATTTATTTTTTTATTGCAATAGTTTTTTTCCCATTATATAAGTTATTATTAATTATCATGGTTAACCAATTATGCTGATAACCCTTATCCACAATATAACTTTGCTCATTACCCTTAGTGTTGTATGGGGGCCAATTCTATTATTGCGTAAAAATTATCCCAATACATACAGAATACTTACAGGATTTCTTTTTGGATTTTCAGCAATTGCAGCAATGTCAACTCCTCTTGTATTTGAGGAAGGCATTATTTATGATGGCCGATCAGTTGTTATTGCATTGTCAGGATTATATGGAGGAGGTATCGCATCACTTATTGCATCGCTTATTGCTGGAAGCTACCGGATTTTTCTGGGTGGAGCGGGAGTTTATGCGGGAGTTGCTTCGATCGTTGTTTCAGCACTGAGTGGTTTGTTTGTTCGCCGTATTTTTAAAAACGAACCAACAAACATACCCCTATATGTAATCATTCTTTTTGCGGTTATAACACATGTTCTGGTTTTACTATGCCAGCTATTATTACCCTGGCCACGTGGTTTAACTGTAATTGCTACTATAGGTATCCAGTATTTAATAATACTTTCGTCTGGTTTATGTGCCATAGCTCTTATATTTAAAACCATTGAAAATAGAACACTGGCACTGCAAAATTTACAAGCTGGTGCTGATTTACTTCAGGATGTTCTGAGTGTCAATCCGTCTATTGTCTTCAGTATGGATCCATCTACAAAGACAATTGCATGGATCAGCCCCAATGTTGAGATTGTACTTGGATATAAACAGGATGAGATAATTAATACACCTTTGTATCGTTATATTCATAACGAAGATGTTCTAATATATGAGAAGATGTTTGAAGAGCTTGGAGATAATAATTTTATTTCGGCTGAATGCAGAATCATTACAATATTTCAGACAATTGTCTGGGGAGATATTAAAATCCGTGTAATCAGAAATGCAAGGGGTGAAATAGATGCTTTATTTGGTTCAATAAGTGATATTACCCAACGTAAGAAAGTTGAAAATGAACTAAAAGAAAGTGAAGAACGATATAGAACCATTTTTAAAAACAGTAAAGCAGTTATGCTCATAATTAATCCTGATACCGGGGATATCGTTGATGCAAATGATGCTGCGGCGGAGTTTTATGGGTGGAGTAGAAAAGAATTACAATCAATGCAAATTCAACAAATTAATACTTTAAATCCAAAAGAAATTAAAGAACGAATGGAAGAGGCACGATCCTGTAAACGTGTTTATTTTGAATTCAAGCATAGAAAAAAAGATGGAAGTATTTGTGATGTAGATGTATACTCCAGTGCCATTACTATTAAGGGAAAGCAGTATCTATTCTCAATAATACATGATGTTACAGCAAAAAGAAAGGCAGAGGAAGCGGTAAAAAAGAGTGAGGAATTATTCAGATTAATATTTCATAATGCCCCAATGGGGATTTATGCATTTGATGAAAATGGTGTCATTACTGCCTGTAACGATAATTTTGTTAAAATAATTGGTTCTTCCAGAGAAGCTCTGGTTGGGTTAAATACTTTAAAACTGCCTGATCAGCAGGTTGTTGATGCTGTGAGTAAATGCTTACAGGGAATACAATCTGAATATAATGGTTGGTACAAATCAGTAACTGCTAATAAAGTAACACCAGCACGAACATTGTTTTCGCCACTTATTGTTGAAAATAAAATAGTTGGTGGGTTGGCTATTGTAGAAGATATGACAAATCAGATTGAAGCGGAAGCACAAAAAGAAAAATTAGGGGAGCAATTGCGGCAAGCACAAAAATTGGAGGCAATTGGGAGGTTAGTTGGCGGGATTGCTCATGATTTTAATAATATATTGAGTATTATTTCAGGGTATGCTGAGTTAATAAGAATCAAGATAGAAAAGGATAGTCCAATATATCCTGATTTAGAGGAGATATTACAGGCTACAAAACGAAGTGCTGAAATAGTACGGCAGCTTTTAACATTTTCACGGCAGCAGAAAGTCAATCCAATAAGGGTAAATCCTAATTATATCATCAGGTCAACTGAAAAGATGCTATCGGCAATGGTTGGCGAAAATATAACAATACAACTAGAGCTGGCGGATGATGTATATGATATATGGATTGATACCACAACATTTGTTCAAATCCTGACCAATCTGGCTTCAAATTCGCGTGATGCTATAAAAGATGTAGGGAATATAAAGATCATTACTAAAAATAGATATCTTGATGAAGAATTCTGTACAATGCATCCAGGATGTAAACCTGGTGACTATGCCATGATACAATTTATTGATAACGGTTCAGGAATGGATAAGGAAACCTTAGAAAGGCTTTTTGAACCATTTTTCACAACAAAGGAAGTTGGCAAAGGAACAGGGCTTGGACTTTCAACAGTGTATGGTATAGTAAAACAGTTTAATGGAATTATCAATATCTACAGTGAACCAGGCAAGGGAACAGTGGTAAATATCTTTTTCCCTAAATATGTTGAGCAATTGCCAGTTGTACAATTATCTGGCGGTGCAAGAGATAACGGCAGGACAGAAGATAAAGGTATTGGTATATCAAAAAATAACATTATAGTAGTAGAAGATGACTTGAATATATTAGATATGATAAAAAAGATGCTATTGTTACTTGATCAGGAAGTTGAAGCATTTAATGACCCTCTTGAGATTCTTCAAGTAGCAGATAACTATAAAAACAAAATTAATTTATTAATAACTGATATAGTAATGCCACAGATTAATGGCATTGAACTGTATAACAAATTAAAATTAATTATACCACATCTAAAAGTAATTTTCATTTCAGGGTATTCAGACGATGCTTACCGGGAGTTAATGAATGATAGTGTGCCTTCAGTATTTTTGCAAAAACCATTTACAATAGATGATTTGAAAGATGCACTGGAAAAAATTGGCTCAAAATTATAAAGGAACAGTAATGACGATAAAAAGTTATTGACCAAATATAAAGATTTTTTAATTGAGACCTCTGAATAAATACTAAAAAAAGGTTGCAATTTCAGTAAAAAATAAAGAGACATAATATAAGAGACA
>JBBFLA010000047.1:0-22471 GCA_037481795.1 Spirochaetota bacterium | reverse complement strand
CTTCCTGTTCATGATTACATTTATGAACAGATCATCGTTCCACCGCAACTATTTTGACTTTTTTATCATTCCTCCTTTTAAAATTATTAAATTTATACAACGCACATGCATGTGCGTTTTTTTTTATTTTTAAACAGAAATTATGTCAATGATTGCAGGTTTTGACTATGTCCTGTATAAGGATATTTAACATAGCAGAAATATACTCGTAATCTTTATGTAATAAAGCCTGTAAAATGATGTAGCAGTGTGGGGGTACTGCAAACAGATGCAATTCAAACTTCTATATAAAAAGCCATGATAGTATATAATTTCTGTTTACTATCATGGCATAACATCAGGGATTATATTGTAAAAAAATTTATTTAACAATGATTGCCAGAATTTATTTATGTGCAATACCATGTAAAAATGCAGTAATGGCTTTTTCAGCTTTGCCCCAATCAGATTTTACATATTTTGAAAGAAGAACATGATCGCCGTTTTCAATGGCCACTTTGCGGCTTAAAGGATTTGGCTTACCATTATTGAATGTGTCATAGGCTTTCAACATGGCACTAACTTCTGCAGATCCATCTTTGTGTTTTTCGTCTTTATAGTAATAGAGCAACAGTACCGGGCAAGATACTTTTTTGTAAATAGAATCATTGGCAATAAATTCACCCAGATCCAGCAATGAATGAAGCGATGCCCAGTAATTTTTTGCATACCAGTACATGGTCCAGTTATCGTTAGGATCGTCATAAGGGTCATGGCGCTCACGGTATGTGGTAAATAGTAACACGGTTCTGAAAAAAGGTCTGAAGAATAAGGCATTCCCTACAGGATTTGCAAAGCGGTAAAATGGCGAAACCAGTATCAGAGCATTTGGAATATCAGGATGCTCTGCTGCAATATAGGTTGCGATGGTTCCACCCATACTTGTTCCAATGATCACCAACTTGTCACCTAATCGTTTAGTCATCTGTGCAGCTTCAATAGCGGTGTCTAAAAGCTGGTAATATTCCGTATTTTTGTGATCATCCATATTTGTTCCATGGCCGGGTAATCTTAAATAATACGTATTGTATTTTAATTTTTTAGCGATAGTATCTATAACAAATTCACCCTCACCACGCGAAGCGCCATAACCGTGAATATAGAGCATTGCTATTTTTGTTTTGTCTGCAAATTTTAGAAGTTTTTCTTCATTATTTGGTCTTACCCCTTTTGCTTTGCTCTCTTCTAATTTTGCTTTGTAATATTCATCAAATGTTGAATATCCCTTTTTTGGGGTATACGTGTATGTGGTGTGCGATTGATATAAATCGACAGCAATAAGCGCAATAATTAAAAAAACCACTATCAAAATTAATTTTTTCATGATACCCTCCCTATACAGGACGCTGTAAATAGATTTATTACATCGATATCGATATATTTTACTGTACTATCTCACAAAAGTAAAGTATTTTTTTTAGGGCTCATTGAGGAATATCTAAAAAAACAAAATAAAATTGAAAAATTAGTACTCTACCTCATTTTATTAGATTGCTTAGAAACAACCAATAAAATATATTGCAAAAATGTGACATGCTTTGCTATAGATACATAATATTAAATCATTGTGGTGTACCTGACTTAAGGTATTAAAACTTTATAATAACACAGTATTAAATGAAAACCAATAATGGAACTATAATCCAAAAGTTTTTTGGTGCTGATGCATTAGCACTGAAATGTGTTAAGCAGTTAGTATCAGACGCTACTGTTGTCCGTATTGCTACTGCATATTTTGAGCCAACTGGATATTACCTGCTGCAACAGGTATTACGCAATAAAGAAGTTAGGTTATTGCTTGGCAGAAATGAAGATTCTGAAGAAAAGATTGAAAACATTGTTGAACAATTTATTGAAGATCTTGCCCGAGCAGATATAGAAGACAAAACCGCGTTTATTCAGCAGTTGCGTGAAACATTACAGGAAAAAAAATTTGTTATTAATCTTGGTAAAAGTGGAACGCCTGCATATACTACACTTCAGCCACGGTACCTCTTTCAGCACGCAAAATTGTATATTGCTGATTCTGACAGTGTCCTTGTTACGTCGGCAAATCTTACCTATCATGGTCTGGTACAAAGCCGCGAGGCTGGTCTGGTATCAGATGATCCTGATGATGTATTATATTTTGTAACAAAATTTGATGAATACTTTGAACAGGCACACCCTATAGCAGAGGAGTTGTTGCAAAGGCTTGAGGAATGGTTAGCACTGTATCCACCATTTTATGTTTATATTCGTTCTTTACTGTTATTGTATGATTTACCTGAAGAAGATGTTGCCGGGAAACTTCCTCCATTAACCAGCTATCAGAAACCAATAGTATCACGGCTGGTACGAACTATCGATGAGCACAACGGTGCAATGCTTATTGCCTCAACAGGATTGGGAAAAACAGTAATGGCAGCACATATTGCTGCATATCTACGTATGAATGGGAAAGTTACCGTTGCGCTGGTTTTATGCCCCGCAGGATTAAAAAATATGTGGCATCGCATTTTACGGGCAGCACATATTTCAAGTGAAGAATTTTCGTACTATATCCTTTCTGTTGATGATATTAAAAAATCCATGGATGTTGCGCATCTTTTAAGCGAACTTGCTCATGTTGATGAACAAACACTTATCATATTAGATGAAAGCCATCATATGCGCAACATTGGCTCACAAACAAATATACGATTGTCGCATATCAGAATACATGAGGCTGTAAATCAAAAGAAAGCAAAGATTCTTCTTATGACTGCAACTCCTTATAGTACTGGACTTGACGATATTAATGCCCAGCTTATGCTCCTTCCTCCTCGTAATGATATTTCACTCTATCCTCAAACTGGTATGCAAACCTGCTGGGAGGTCCACTCGGCGCAAGAACTATCAGAGCTTCCCCCTGTGGTTGTGCTTACATCACCAACTGTTGTCAAATATTATAGCCACATTGATGAAAATGGGAACAGATATGTTCTGTTTTTAAATAACGAAAAGCGATATTTCCCTCAAAAACTTCATTTTCAGAATATTGAGTATTCCAATCAGTGCGATGATATATTAAAGGAGCTTTTGCAAAGCAATCTTTTATACAGAAAGAAAAACGAAGATGAAATATTGCTGTTTACAAATGATGAGGGGATACGTGATCCTTTATGGGAAGCACAGGTGGTTCATCAGGGGTGTTCGTCAATAAAACAGATGGATGAACTTCTGAATAAACTATCATACGAAGGTGGTTTTGAACGGATACGATTCCAGAATCAACAGGAGCTAACCGAATTTTGCCTTGAAAAAAGAAAACTATTGAAATCGGTAATGGGCATGAGTGATGAAAAGATTCAAAAGCTTAGTCATATTGTTGAACAACTCAAGGATGAAAAAATTGTCATATTCTGTCATTATCGTGAAACAGCCCGATATGTAAAAGAATCATTGCAGCAATGTTTTCCTCAAATCAGTATTGATACTACCGTTGATGTTGATGCAAGCAGGGTTGAAGCAATAGTGCAGCGTTTTGCACCACAGGCCAATAAAATTGAATATATGAATGATGAAGAATACAATGCAAAAAATGAAATACAAATCCTGGTAGCAACCGGTGCAATGTCGGAAGGATTTAATTTTCAGGATGCAAGGATTCTTATAAACTTTGATATGCCATGGACAGTGCTTACTCTTGCACAACGTATGGGACGGATCTTGCGTCCCTGGCCGCAGCCCAGGAATGTGTACATCTATAATTTTATTCCTTCAACAATGGAGGATGACATCATATATCATGCATCACGCTGGAAAGGTAGACTATTAACCCGTAATGAAGAGATACGCTCTTTTGCTGAAATTCCAGTTTTGGTAGAAAAGGGTTCAGAATTTGAGATGATACACCTTGCCCGATCCATTGCCCTTTTTGGCGATCACGACTTAGACCTGGATGAAGTTTTAGAATTTATTGAAACTGCTGATGGTTTGCACACATCAGGCTTCATTGATGATATTGCAAAAGTGGATGATGCATTAAAACGACAACTGTTATCATTACCAATGGGTGTGCGGAGTGTAAAATCCTCACGCTTAAAACTTGAAATGGTGCTGTATATCCTTTTTAAATGTAAAAACAGGTTTTATCCTGTTCTTTTTGATGCACAGAGCAAAATTATGTACGATAGCGACCGTATGGATGACATTATGCAGATTATTCGATCAGCACCTGAAGAAGATATAAGCGCACCGTTACCTGATGATATTGATGTATGGATTATGCGCGCAAAACATGAATGGGTTATTGCACATCAGTTCAATACAGAGGAAGTAATGATTGACTGTGCAATGGTAATAATTTCTTAAAACTTTACTGCTGTTTTAATTGCCCTGTGGAAAGCTTTTGCACTGTTTACTTCAATCATTTCCTTATACTGTTCAATACTGAATGTATGGGTAACCATGGTTTCTATGTCTGGCATTTTTTTCATTAACTCCAATGACTTTTCAAATATATGTTTTGCTTTGTTGCCTTCCCTGATAAAACCATAGCCATAAACGCCTTTGATAGTTAACAGCTTAAGCCATAGTGGAGTTGGATCATATGAAAGCTTGCTTGTGATGCCTACAAGGCTAATCGTACCACCCGCTCGTGCAATATTCATTGCCAGTGAAAACGTTTGAGAAGAACCAACGGTATCAAAAACTTTGTCAAATCCACCCTGCATAATCTTTGGTCCAAACATGGGAGTATATACTTTCCCATTTGTAGATGTAGCTGCATGTTCTAACAAATCACCCTGTAAAACATCATCAGCTCCAGAGCTTATTGCTTTTTGCCTGTGAAATTCAGATGGTTCAATCACTGCTATTGTAGCTTTGCAATGAAGGGCACGCAATGCACGAATGAGCATAAGCCCAATGACACCGCAACCAATAATGCACACCGTATCAGAATTTTGTGGCATGTTATCGTAGATTGCCTGTAATGCTACACTTAATGGCTCAGTAAGTACTGCTGCCGTATCGCTTATAGTACCGGGAATTGCAAAAAGCTGTGCACTGTGTGCTGGCAGGTATTCTGCAAAGCCACCGTTGACATCCTTGCAGATACCAGTAAACATGCCTGGTGCAAAAGTACCATTGGCAAAATTTTCACAGTTAGCAGGGCGTCCTTTTTTACATGAAGGGCATAGCGGTAATTGTCGCACAGCACATGAAAGCATAGGATTTATAACAACACGCTGTCTTTTTTTAAAGCCGGTGTTGCCCGGTTCTTCAATGGTACCGCATATCTCATGTCCAATAACACAGGGAAACGATGTGAATGGGGAAGCCATGGGGGAGTCATGAAGCAAAATGAGATTGAAGTCGCTTCCGCAAAAGCCACAATAGGTTGTTTTTACGATTGCCCAGTTGTTATTAATAGGTTCTGGCGCTGGTATTTCAACCAGTTTAAGAGTACCAATAGGACTTTTGTAAAATACTCTCTCAGAAAATACCCCTATGCTTTTAAGCGCTATCCACTGTGGAACGGTTACATTGAATTGCAATGCTTTCATGGTTGCCTTTTATTAATCAAATTTCAATGACTGATAAAATAGCGGTGTTGCCGGGCTTGTTACTGCCGGATCAGTAAGCACATTAATACATGCAGGTTTGCCGCTTTCCTTTGCACGGATAAGCGCAGGTGCTATTGCCTCATCCTTTCCAACAAATTCACCGTATCCACCCATGCCTTCAACAACCTTTTCATAATGTCGGATGCCAAGCTCAGCACAGGTCACCCGTTCTTTCCCAATTGAAAGTTCCTGACTGTGTTTGATCATACCCCACGCACAGTCGTTGTTCACAATGCATACAAACGGGATATTGTGGCGCACTGCAGTATCAAATTCAAATCCGTTAAATCCAAACGAACCGTCGCCGGATAATACCACCACCTGCTTATCTGGATGAATGAGCTTTGCTGCAATAGCAAATGGGATGCCTGCCCCCAAACAACCCAAAAGGCCGGCCGATTGCGACAGCACGCCAGCTTTGTGCCTGGATTGAAAACCCACAAGACCAAAGTATGTAGTATCACCGCCATCAACAACGTACAGGGCATCGGTGCCAAAGACTTCCTGAGCCTTTGCAACCAGCCGTACGGGGTGGATGGGGTCAGTAGGATTCTGGCGCAGTTTAATTTCGCTGTCAATGAAAGCATAACCTGCCTGCGTCAGCATATCTAACCACTGCTGGTGATTGGCCTGTTCAACCAATGGCAACAATGCTTTCAATGCTGCACCGGCGTCACCCAGAAGACCAGCATCAGCAATACGGTTGCGGTTGATTTCGGTGGGTTCAATGTCAATGCGCACAATCTTTGCAGTGGGTGGTATACTATCGCCTGACTGAAAAAGCCAGTTAAAACGAATGCCTGCTGCAACAATGACATCAGCCTGTGACATTGTCATCATAAGGCCAACATTGCCAATATTCCAGATTGACAGTGGATGGTTGTCGGGCAAAATGCCGCGACCATTATTAAGCAATATAAACGGTATGCCAGTTTTTTCTATAAAAGCCTGTAGTTCCAGAGTGCAGTTGCTGTAACCAATACCCGATCCGCCTATAAAGAGTGGCTTTTTAGCGCTGTTTATTATTTCAGCGGCCTTATACAAGCTGGATGAATCGGGCACAGTTTTGAATGCATCAACGCTGGGAGTAAAATCAAAGTCATCAATGGATTTTCCTAGCACATCCGGGGGCAGTTCTAAAAACACTGGCCCGGGCCTTCCGCACGTGGCATGTCTGAATGCCATATCCAGATATTGGGGAATGCGCTTAGTATCGTAGCAGGTGGTACACCATTTTACCAATGGCTTTACCACATCAACCTGATTCATTTCCTGCAATGCACCTTTATGGTCATCGCGTAGCGGATGGCGACCGCATAACACCACAACCGGTGCATTGTCTAAATATGCATTTGCAATACCGGTGATGCCGTTGGTAAAACCAGGACCTGCGGTTAAAAAGCACACGCCCGGTGTGCCGGTATAAACAGCAGTGGCATGAGCCATCATTACTGCAGCCTGTTCATGGCGTACATCAATTGATCGTATGCCATATTGCTGCAATCCGTCTAACAGTGCCTCAATATGACCGCCTGATATGCCATAAGCAAACTGTATACCTCGCTTAGCTAAATATTTGCCAATTAAGTGCCCACCGTTTATTGACATGATTCCTCCTGTTTATTTTCTGTTTTTTTTCATGGCGATAGTTACTGCGTCATTGAACCACTGAATGAAAAAAGCCATCCCCTCAACATACAGGTTGCCTGTTGCTGCTGCATAAAACGATGCATCCTGTGTGCCTTCTTTCAATACGTTAAAACCGGTTTTAGTATCGGAAAAGACAAGGGCAGCATCGTACTGTTTCAGGGATCGTGTTGAAGAGACAGTGCCATTGTTAAAGATAAACGTTCGTCCTTTATTGTTTTTTGTTTTGATTGCTATTTTGATACTGACAGTGCCAATAAAGCGTTTAAAGTCTTCATTGTGCTTAGATGCAATGTGTAATATTACTGCCAATGCCTTTAACAGTAGTGCGAACCTCATAATACAACCCTTTATATATTATAAAAAATTAAAATATAAACATGACTCAAACTGTCGAAGTGTCGTATGTATACAATAGCTTGTTGTATTTGTAAATTATTTTTTTCTGCAGCTTTAAAAAATATGCTTGCGATAGAAATTTTCATAATGTACAATTTATACGATAATAAAAAACAGATAAAGCTTAAATGAGGAGATTGGCCATGCTTAATGTTTCGGTTAACCAGTTAGCAGACGTTGTAGTCATTGACCTTGAAGGTGAATTTGATATTGATGTCATACGAATTGTTGAGAAGGCGTGGAATGATGCGTTAGAAAAAAATCCACGAGTCATAGGCTTCAATTGCAAGGAACTGAAGTTTATTGACTCATCAGCATTGGGCACCCTGGTAAAGTTCATGAACAGTGCAACCAACAGAAAGATTACCTTAACACTTTTTAATGTAGCTCCATCGGTTATTACAATATTTAAAACATCACGGTTGGATAAGTTTTTTTCTATTAATTCAAAAGAAGAGTTTGAAAATAAATTTATGCCGGTGAAGTGATGATGGTATCCAAAAAATAATCTATGGATAATTAATGACTTGCAAAATAACCCTACCATTTTAGAAATATATTTGTAATACAGTAACAATACTGTATACAATCCCGCCACATTGGGTAACTGGGAAGATATACGTTTATACTGCTTATTATATAACCGCTTCAAGCCTGTAGTGGTTGTTGTGCATGTTCTTATTTTAATATACTATACTATGGAGGATAGAGAATGGCTGATACTGATGTTGTCATAGTTTCCGCCTGCAGAACGCCTATTGGCAGTTTTGGGCAATCATTAAAAGATGTTAAAGCGTATGAATTAGCTGCACTGGTAATGAAAGAAGCTTTGCGGCGGGCAAATGTTGAAGGAAGTGCCCTGTCAGATGTAATTTTTGGCAACTGTCTGATGGGATCTGATGAGGCCAATGTTGCACGTACTGCCGCTCTCAAAGCGGGTATTCCTGCTGAGGTGCCTGCAACCTCAGTGCAGCGGCAGTGTGCTTCAGGAATGTCAGCAGTAGTATTTGGTTCTCAGCAGCTTATGACAGGTGATTCCGATATTGTACTTGCTGGCGGTGTTGAGTCAATGTCAAGTGCACCGTATGTACTGTGGAAAGCCCGGTGGGGTTTGCGGCTTACGCACTCTGAGCTTACTGATGCCATGTGGGAATTGCTTCATTCAGGAAGTGGTCTTTTAGGTGAGCCATTTATTATGGGGCAAACTGCAGAAAATTTAGCAGAAAAATATTCAATTTCACGGGAAGAACAGGATCAGGTAGCCTATGAAAGCCATAAAAAGGCGGCTGAAGCCATTGATTCCGGCAGGTTTAATGATGAGATAGTTCCTGTTCCCATACCCCAGAAAAAAGGCCAGCCTAAAATGTTTGAAAAAGACGAACATGTCCGCCGTGATATTACACTTGAAAATCTGGCAGCGCTTAAGCCTGTATTTAAAAAGAATGGAACGGTTACTGCTGGTAATGCTTCAGGTATTAATGATGGTGCTGCTGCATTAGTGCTTACTACCACAAGGCGCGCCAGTGAACTTGGCTTAAAACCACTGGCTAGACTTGCGGGGAATGCATTTGCAGGTGTTGAACCGCACCTTATGGGATACGGTCCCGTACCAGCTGTGCAGAAATTACTCAAAAAAACAGGGAAAAAATTAGACGACATAGATCTTATAGAACTCAATGAAGCATTTGCTGCACAGTATCTGGCCTGTGAAAGAGGGCTTGGCCTTGACAGAAGCAAAGTTAATGTCAATGGATCAGGGATTGCATTAGGTCATCCTGTGGGATGTACCGGTGCCCGAATCATCGTTTCCCTCATTTATGAAATGAAAAAGCGCAATTCAAAATGGGGTATTGCAACACTTTGTGTTGGCGGTGGTATGGGCGGAGCTGTTCTGATTGAAAACATTTAATTGTATAGGCAGGCGCAATTTTTCTCATTGCGCCTGCAGTTCTATATACAGTAACTATCGCCAAATTTACTATAAAAAAACTGAAAATATATAAAAGAATGATACATTTTTACTATTGCAACCGCTTATAATTGTATCTATAAATATCTGTATATAGAGGATAAATAGTATGGGCATGACAATTTCTGAAAAGATTTTAGCATCACATGCCGGGAAGGAACGTGTAGAGCCAGGTGAATTAATTGAAGCTAAAGTGGATTTAGTTCTGGGTAATGATATTACTGCTCCTATTGCAATTAAAGAATTTGAAGATTTAGGTGTATCAAAAGTTTTTGATAATGAAAAAATAGCGCTTATCCCGGATCATTTTACTCCCAACAAGGATATAAAATCTGCTGAGCAGGTTAAAATACTCAGAGAGTTTGCAAAAAAGTATAATATTGTTCACTTTTATGATGTGGGCAGGGTTGGTGTTGAACATGCTCTGCTTCCGGAATTGGGTTTGGTACGCCCCGGTATGTGTATTATTGGTGCAGATTCACATACCTGTACCTATGGGGCGTTTGGTGCATTTTCAACCGGTGTTGGTTCCACTGATATGGCGGCAGCCATGGCCACAGGCAAAACATGGTTTAAGGTGCCGGAATCAATTAAATTTGTAGTGTATGGCAAACTGCAACCGTATGTATCGGCAAAGGATATTATTTTGCATATTATAGGTAACATTGGCGTGGATGGTGCTTTATATAAATCAATGGAATTTACCGGCGATACTATTGCTGAATTATCCATGGAAGGTAGAATGACCATTGCCAATATGGCTATTGAAGCAGGTGCAAAAAACGGCATCTTTGCTCCTGATGGCAAAACCGTTGAATATATTAAAAGCCGCACAGGCCTTCCCTATACACTGTACTACAGCGATGATGATGCACGCTATGTAGATATTAAAGAATATGATGCTTCAAAAATTGAACCAACGGTTGCATTCCCGCATCTGCCTGAAAATGCTAAACCTGCACGCGAAGCCGGGATACCAATTGATCAGGTAGTTATTGGCTCATGCACCAATGGGCGAATTGAGGACCTGCGGGTAGCAGCGAAGATTTTGAAAGGACGCAAAGTGCATAAAGATGTTAGATTGCTCATTATACCTGCAACACAGGAAGTATATAGAAAGGCTCTGGAAGAGGGGCTCATCGATATATTTATTGAAGCTGAGGCGGCAGTATCTGCCCCCACATGCGGTCCCTGTTTGGGTGGCCACATGGGAATTTTAGCCGAAGGTGAACGATGCGTTGCCACCACTAATCGTAATTTTGTGGGGAGAATGGGTCATCCAAAAAGTGAAGTGTATTTAGCAAGCCCTGCGGTTGCAGCAGCATCTGCAATACTGGGAAGGATTGCTCATCCGGATGAGTTGCGATAACATGAGCTATCGCTATATTGAAATTATTCACGAGGTACAGCATGAAAGCACATGGGAAAGTTTGGAAATTTGGAAATGATGTCAATACCGATGAAATTATCCCCGCACGATATTTAAATACTTCCGACCCTGATGAGTTAGCACAGCACTGCATGGAAGATGCGGATCCAGATTTTATGAAAAAGGCAAAAGCCGGTGATATTATTGTTGCCGGTAAAAATTTTGGATGTGGATCATCGCGTGAACATGCGCCCATAGCTATAAAAGCAGCAAAGATTTCATGTGTCATTGCGCAGTCTTTTGCTCGCATATTTTATAGAAACAGCGTGAACATTGGCCTTCCCATCATTGAATCAGAGGAAGCAGCACGGGATATTGCGCAGGGGGATGAGATTGAAATTGACTTTGATTCAGGTGTTATAAAAAATATTACAAAAAATAAAGAATATAGAGCAAAACCATTTCCGCCATTTATGCAGGATATTATTGCCAAAGGTGGCCTGATGGCCAAGGTCAAGTCCGAACTGAATAAATAAGTTATTGTACCTGCTTTATATTTTTGCCTTCAAAGATATTTTTACCCTGTGCCCTGAATGGGATGATATACCACCGGCCTTTTTTGTATTTTGCAAGTTGCAGCAGGGCAGGGTTGGGTAGATCCTGGATAAAGTTTGAACTGAATTCCAGTGAAATAGCTATATCACTTTCTTCGTGGCGGTTGTACTGACCATTTAATTTTAACCGTATTTCAGGTGCATTAAAGATAAAAGAATTAATAGTGATAACAGGACCATTGAGATTAAAATTCCCGTATATTTTCTGAAATTCTAAATTGCTCAATTTGTATTTTAAATCGCTAAGCCATATACTCAGTCCACTCTGCAATCCTGTGTTGGCCAGTTTACCATTTTCAACTGACACTTCAACCTTGCCGGTTATTCTATCAATAACAGGGTCTTTAGGAACGATAGTTACCTGTAATTGTCCTGATATATTGCCAAAGAGCCTGTTTTCATATTCCTGGAGGTATGAGCTTATGTTCTGCAGGCGTGCATTGGTAAATTTAGCCACCAGTGTGATCTGAGGGTTTTCCTGTGAAAGGGTGATGACACTTCTGCCAGTGACATCTCCTCCAAATACCTTAGCTGAAAATGTGGGCAGTGCAATTATATTTTTTGACATGGTATAGTTGCAGTTTATTTTTTCAATCACCAGGTTGTCTTTGTGCAATTTTTGTATAATACATTTTCCTGATAGTTCATATGGTATATGTATTTCTTTTTCTTGTTTTTGCGGTTGTTCGGGCTGTCTGGTAATGATTTTGTTGAGGTCAACTTCATCAGCTTCAATGTTTACAGTAAATTTTTCAAATGATGAATCTACTGTAGCAACAGATAAAACACAGGCTACAGAATATACGGTTGCCTGTATGCCATCTTTTTTAAATTGATTATTCTTTATCAGAAGATTTGTTTCCTGTAATGACAGGATGTTACCTTTTTGTCCAATAGTAAGATTTGATAGCGTTACATCAGCATTAATACTATTGTCTTTATATTCAAAATTTCCTTTAAGCTGACCTGCAATATCACTAATATTAATTTTGCCAAGTAATGGAGCTATCTCTTTTATAGTAATTGATGCATCACTTACTTTAATATTCTTAATTTCACCATCGAAGTTAAATAGCAACTGGTTCAGTACAAAATTTGAATTTTCAATTTTTCCTTTTGCATTGGTTACTGTTACAGTGCCTTTATGAATGTTAACATTGGCAAAAGCATTGCTGATAAAAAGCATTGCATTATTACTGAGTTTGCAACTGCCGGTTACAGTGCCCTGAACAGCATTCTTTGTTATCGTCAGGTTGTCGATAGTTCCTGAAAACACTCTGTAAGGCAGTATATTTTCAAGATTTTTTCCCCAGTTGTAAACCCATAGTAGATCACAATCACGCAGGTTGAAATCACCATGAATTTTATAATTACTGGTAACAGTGATGGAACAATCACCGGAAATTTTCCCTCTGTTTTGCGGAAGTGTTATTGAAAGGTTTTTCAATTCCAGAATGGTATCTTTCAGTTCTATATGGGTATTAATACTGTATTTCCCTTCTAATGGTTTAAGCTCTTGAGGTGGGTTTTCAAGGATAACGGCTGTATTATTGAGTGATATAGAATTAATCTGGGTGGTTATGGTGGATTTTTCTTTTGATAATAATTCTTTGAGCAATTTTTCAAGATTTGAGGTTGTTAGTTTATTTTCTGTGTAATACAGTATATGAATTATTGCATCATCAAGGAAAATATAGTTAATGATGAATTGTTTGTTCAATAAGGGTATAAGCTGAAACCTGATTGCTGCATCCTTAGAGTGTGCAATATACGGCTTTTCTTTGTCAGTGTCGTATATGTAAAGGTCAGTTATCTGGATGCCTCTGATACTATAGTCAATTGTTCCTATAGTAACTGGCCTGTTTAAGGAATCCTGCAGTGTTTGGACAATAATTGACTTCAATGTTTCTTTGGGGAAAAAATAGATAAATGCTGCTGCAAAAGCAGCAAGCAGCAAAAGTCCAATGAAAAGTACTATAGCACTGTATTTAACTACTCTTGCTGGCTTCACGTTTGCGTTCTAATGCTGATTTTTTCTTATAAAAATTTACAGTCTTTTCAAGCTCTTCTAAATTGGTGCAGATGAGCTTGCCTTCATCCAGTGTTATGTTCTTATCTTCAAGTAATTCAACTACTAAATGATCGCCCTTATCCTGTGGGATTCCCACCATATTGAGAAGCTCTTTAACCCCAAAGTCAAAAGTAAAGCTTTCTTTGGGAGCTATACGAACTTTCTGCTTTTCTACCTGTATGAGCAATGTGTCATACATTCTTCCCAATGGGTCGTGAATCATTAAGTTTTCAAGCTGCCGGTAGGCTGTCCATATACGTTCACTCAAAAGCTGTATAAGCCGTGTGGCAAGCTGCGGCTGGGTGGCAACCATTGTTTCAAAATTTTGCCGGTTAATTGCCATTAATGTTGTATCGCCAAAAGTAATTGCCGAAGCACTCCGCGGGCGGTTTTCAAGTAACGCCATTTCGCCAAAAATATCGCCAGGCTTTAACACTGCAAGCAATACCTCTTCATCAACAATTTTGGTAATCTTCACCTTACCGCCCTGAATGATGTATAATTCATCGCCCGGTTCATTTTCACAGAATATCATCTGATTATCTTTATAGAGCCGGGTGAGGTTATTCTTTTGCGGATTTTCAGGAACTTTCAGCGGGGCATTAATTGATTTTAAATGCGCTATTGCCTTATCACGGTTTGTACCGGTAGGGCAATGCTGTATATAGCGTTGCAATGCATATGCAGCATGGGGCAGGTTTTTCTTTTTAAGGTAATATTCGCCAATCTTAAATAGATGTTCAGGGTCCTCTTCAACAGCATTGGCAAAGGTTAAGCGTGTTATAGCCTGATCAAATTCCCTGAGCTTACGGGAAAAAAAGCGGATAATCTTCATGGCAACCGCGGGGTTTTTCTGGATGAGTATACCAAACTGGTCGCGCTGTACTGAAATAAGCGATACATCGGTCAAAGCAACAGCACTTTCAATATGGGCATGCCCGCTCATACAGGGAATTACCCCAAAGAAGTCGCCCGGCCCTAATAAGGGATTTGTTTCCTGGGCAATTGGGTTTTCCTTAACAAGCTTTACCTTGCCCTGCCGGATTATGTAAAAATTATCTGCATTGCGCTTTCCTTCAACCACTATGAAGGAGTTTGCCAGATAGTTTACTACTTTAAATTGTTCCTGTACCATAAGTTGCCGTTACCATATCAAATTACTGTCTTTGCTTCAAGAATAGTATATTCATAATAAAAGTAAACAAAAAAATAAGTTTTCAGCAATGACTATATATTAAAAAATCGGTATTATGGATTATAATATCAAGAATTTTTAAGGCGGAGAATGATATGCTATGCTTTGAGGTTGGTCAGGCTCTGTATTTTTAACCGCTTGATCTGGCCATAAAGATTTGAATCCGATGGCTCATAATATGATGCTTTCTGATACGAAGCTATAGCGGCGCTGGTATTTTGCAATTTTTCGTACACCTGACCACGGTGGGAATAAAATTCTTTTTGTCGCACTCTTACTTTTTCAAGTGAAAGATTTGGTTGCTGTCCTAACTGTGGTACAGGGAGTTCTTTTTTAAAGCGTTTCATGGGAGCAAGAATATCATTGCTACTTTCCGTAATAATAGAACTCCTTCGTTTCTGCTCCAGTAGTATAGGCTTAACTGGTGTATGTTGTACAGGTACTATCATACTAATGTATCCTATTAAATAAAGATACAAACAAACGATGTATAAAGTCAATAAAAAAAGTGATAATATGTAAATGAGTTATATTGTTCACTTAATCTGAGGTAAGGTACTTTTCCAGATATTCATTGAGATCATTAATATTTTTTCGTATCATGGATTTGAATTCAGGGGGGATATTTTGCTGCATAACAACTTTGTAATAGTTTATTGCATCACGTACTTTGCGTTTTTGAATGAGTTCATCGGCTTTTTGCAAAAGAGGCCTGTATTTATAAAACGCATATTCCAGGATATTCTTTTCCCGTGAAAGGCTGAATTCATCAGGAAGCTTCTTAAAGTCATACGTTACTTTTAATATTGGTAACTCTTTTTTCTTGCGTCGGTCATGCTGTAAAAATTTTTCGTAAAATTTCCTATCTTCTTCCAGTTTACGCCGTGTTTCCGGGTCATCAGTATCATATTCAACTTCCTCAGATTTTTTGTAATCACCCAATATTTCAATTTCGTCTTGTTTTTTACGTTTATCATCTTCCAGTATCTTCTGGAAGATATCTTCATCACTGACTTCATCAAATTCACTTTTTTTTGCGTCTTTTACAATGTCACTGATAAGCTCCCAGTCCTCTTCTTCTTTTTGCCTTTCTGTTTTTTCAACTATTTCAGATGTTTGTTTTGTTTCATCCGGTTTGTCCCTGTCGCCATATAATTTTTTAAGGATATCTTTTGCAAGATCACCTGTAATCCTGTCTTTATCAACCGGTTTGGGTTTTGGCGCTGTAATTTCAGGTAGTTTTTCCAGAATTTTTAATATAGGTTCAGGGTCAAACTGAATAGGTAATTTCCCTTCATATTTGACGGTAGAAACTGCAGGCTGTTTGCCAGATTCTAAAAGTTTGGAATGAACTGCTTTTAAATTTTCCAGTTCTGCCCGTGTTTTCTCTTTTTCTTCGTATAGCCTGAACATCCTGTCGGTGAGGTCATTCAACTGGCTTTGCAACTTCTGAATTTCAGATGATTCTTCTTTATCAGAAATGCCTTTCAATGAACTGGCTACTTCTTTCTTAAGCTCTTCAAGATGCGATGTTAATTTGCTGATTTCTTCCCTGTAAGTATTAATGCGTTCATCTTCAAGATTTTCTAACTTTTGTTTTTCCTGAATTTTTCTGGTTATCTGGTCTACTATTTTGTCAACATCAAAGTTCTGAGGGGTAAATCCAATCTGAATTTTATCGGGCAACTTTATTGGGCTATCCAGTGAAATTTTTATTTCGTTTGGCTTGCTTCTGGCTTCAACTTCTTTTTGCCGTTGTTGTACCTCCTGCTTTTGTTTGTATTTCTTGAGATAATCAATATTAGCTTCTATTTTGGTGTTGGTTTCTGCATCAAGGATTCGCTCATTTACTCCTTCATATAATGAAATTGCAGTGGTAAAATCACCTTTTTTGGCATACACCTCAGCATTCATTAATATCCGCATGTATATCCTGAAGCGTGAGTAAGGCGGAATTATCTCCTCAGCTGAATACGGCAGTTTAAAATCTTCATCAATGAAGGTGTTTTCCTGAGGGATATCGGTTGCTCTTCGTTTTGGCTTGCTGGTATCGGGGTATTGCTCTTCTATTTCTAAATCGCTAGCACGGCGGCGGTACATTTTTTCAGGTGGAGCAGGCCGGGTTGTGTCAGGCTTTGTGTCATTGCCTGTTATTGCCCACAGCAATATGATAATGACAATAATCAGCGATGTAATGAGTAATGGTATCATGCGTTATACAATGGTATCCTGCATATGGCAATATTTTGATTCCATCTTCTCTTCCAGAAGTCCTGGTACAGGCAACTTTTTAAATAGTATGCATACAATCATATTACCGGTTACTATCGCCCATATGTATTAAAATACACAATAAATGCCTGCAATGCAATATAATTATCAAAAAAGTATGTGCGATAGTTACCGGTAAATGCCCTTTAGTATACTATCGTCATGACATGGCTGAAATCAAAACGGTAGCCGACATTTTTTTGCTGAAATACATTTCCTGCGATAGAAGAGGCGCACCCTGTAATGTGATGTCGTCTGGCGCTTGCAATGAGGTGTCGACTACGCGTACCCAGTGGTTCCCGTTAAATGGTTTTGGTAATGAAAATGAAAGATCGTATTCAGATGCATTAAATATGATATATATGTCATTGTCAGGTGAGCCTGATGGAAGCTTTACATACGCGCCATTCAGATGCAGGGCAATAGAATGACTGTAATAACTCAAGTCAGGATTGTGACAGTTAACGCCGTGCCACACGCAATCAGGATGCGTAAACCCCTGTTCGATAGTACCTGATAAAAAGCGCTTTTGCCTGAGTACGGGATGATTTTTCCTGAATTGAATTAACAGTGTAACAAAGCGATGAATATCAGCAAACTCATGGAGCCTGTCCCAGTTAATCCAGGAGATCTCATTGTCCTGGCAGTATGCGTTGTTGTTGCCCTGTTGTGTTCTGCCCATCTCATCGCCGGCAAGAATCATGGGCACACCCTGCGATACCAGCAGCGTGGTAAAGAAATTTTTTATCTGCTGCCGGCGAATTTTTATAATGTCCGGTGGAGCATCCAACCCTTCAACACCATAATTACAGCTTAAGTTATTATTTTCGCCATCCTGATTGTTTTCACCATTGGCTATGTTATGTTTTTCATTAAACGAAACTAAATCAAGCATGGTGAATCCATCATGGCAGGTAATGAAATTAATACTGTGCAATGGGCTGCGATTTGTCCGCTGATAAATATCGGGGCTGCCAATGATTCGTTGCATAAAATTAAAAACAGTATCATTGTCACCCCGCCAGAAGCGGCGCACATCATCACGGAATTTTCCATTCCACTCTGCCCATCGTCCGGGGAAATGGCCAATCAAGTATGCTCCACCTGCATCCCATGCTTCTGCAATAATCTTGGTATTGCGAAGTATTGGATCTTCAGATATCTTTTCTATTAAAGGGGGATTTTGCAAAATATTGCCATCCTGATCGCGCCCTAATATTGATGCCAGGTCAAATCTAAAGCCATCAACATGCATGTCCACAACCCAGTAGCGCAGGCAGTCAAGTATAAAGTCACGCACCAGCGGATGGTTACAGTTAAACGTATTCCCGCATCCGGAAAAGTTTTGGTAAAATCGTTTGTTTTCTTTTAGCATGTAATAAATGGAATTATCCAGACCTTTAAAATTTATTGTTGGCCCCAGATGGTCACCTTCGGCAGTGTGATTGAATACAACATCAAGAAACACTTCAATACCCGCTTCGTGAAAATCACGGATCATTTCTTTGAATTCATTAATCTGTTGTCCCATTGTGCCACTGGATGAATACGTTGATTTGGGTGCAAAAAAAGCTATGGTGCTGTAGCCCCAGTAGTTTTTCAACCGCTCACCGGTCAATGGGTTTATATTAATATTTTCAAATTCATCAAATTCCTGAATGGGCATAAGTTCTACAGCAGTTATACCTAATTCTTTTAAATATGGTATCTTTTGGGTAAGCCCCTTATAGGTGCCTCTGTGTTCAATTTGTGAGGAAGGATGATAGGTAAATCCTTTAACATGGAGCTCATAAATAATAGTATCTTCCATGGGAATCTGAATGGGGCGATCATACCAGTCAAATTCCGTATCAACAACAATACATTTTGGCGACTCCTTATAATTTTTATCTGTGGAAAACGAAAGGTCTTCATCCGGATGCCCTTTTATATAGCCGCAGGCTTTACTGAAATCCCATATATGATTGCCGCTTATGGCTTTTGCATAGGGGTCTAAAAGGAGCTTATTTTTATTAAAACGATGACCTCCAAGTGGCTGGTAGGGACCATCAACCTTATAACCATACAGCTGACCTTCCCGTATTCCTGCAATCCATATGTGCCATATATCGCCAGTTTTATTGAGATGTGGGTCAAGTTCAATTTCAATGTATTCTTCGGTTTCGGAAGAAGCAAAAAGAAGAATGGATACAGCAGTTGCATGCCTGCTAAACACTGCAAACCGTGCACCATGCCGGTCTAAGTGAACCCCTAACGGGAGTGGTGCTCCTGGTAGCGTAACAAAATGATGATGTTTTACGGTTTGCATGGTAGTTAGCAATCATTATCTTTTGGTAATTTTCAATGTATTATTCTAAGTATGATACATATAAGCGTCAATTAAATTAATTATTGTAGCTAACGCCTCCTGAAAAATATATTTGACTATGTTGATAATGAGTATCTATGATTTTCAGTGTAGAGGTAAACATATATAATAGAGCTTTTTATTAATCTACATGTTTTAGAATGATTATTTTAGAGATAGACATGAGATATATATTATAATTTTTGGAGTGACGCCATGAGAATGGTTAAAATTTGGTTACCACCTGGACATACTTATGGGCAAACCGTTACCAATACAATCTGTTCAAATGCTCTATAATGATTTTCCCGGAAATGATTATGCCAGGCTGAATGATACTATTCAATGGCTTGTTGATAGTAATCAGCGACTCAATGAATATTTAAATTTTGCCAGAAATGTTTTTTTTACAGGCCAAAGCAAGGGGATGCTTTAATCCAATTCAGAGACATACTGGTGATAAAACATGGGAAAATAATTGCCACATGGAAACCTTTTCCAGAAAGATTTTAATTCTATAGCATTATGTAAAATATAAATAAAAATTATACCGTGAACAAGGCTGCATTCACGATTACCGTTTATATATCCCCATATATAACATAATCATACGTATATAAAATATGTAAAAAAAATGCGTAAAAAATTTTTTAAAAATTGTTGACAAAATATGCATAATATCATAACATCAGACCATCATATAATCAGATTGCTTTTAATAGCAGTATGATATAAATATTCTATGTGGGCATAGTATATGATTAAAATTGCTGAGCTTTTACCACCGCGTCCTTCTTCGCTATGGAAGATGGTAAAACAGTGTGGTGTTGAGTATGTTGTAGGTGGCATGCAACTGTATACGGGATGGGAAAGCATGCCTAAAGATTTTTGGCCATGGAGTTATAATTCTTTAGTGCATATAAAAACTACGTATGAAGATGCTGGATTTAAGCTGGAAGCCATTGAGTCAAGGCCTCCAATGGAAAAAATAAAATTAGGATTACCGGGAAGGGATGAAGAAATTGAAAACGTAATAATGCTTATACAGAATATGGGCAAACTTGGTATTCCTGTTTGGTGTTATGAGTGGATGCCTGTATTTGGATGGACCAGAACCTCTACAACCACACCAGTTCGTGGGGGAGCGCTGGCAACATCGTATGATCATTCATTTATGGAAAAAGCCCCACCGACTGAGTATGGCAACATTACCGAAGAAATGTTGTGGAAAAATTTAGAATATTTTTTGGAAGCAGTGGTGCCTGAGGCCGAAAAAGCAGGAGTAAAGTTAGCCATGCATCCTGATGATCCTCCAATTTCTCCTATTCGAGGTGTTGCAAGGATTATGCGTTCAATTGAACATTTTCAAAAGCTTCTGGATATGTATCCCAGTGATGTTAATGGCATTGCACTGTGCCAGGGAAATTTTGCTCTCATGACGGATGATCTTCCATCAGTAATCAGAACATTTGGTAAACAGGGAAAAATATTTTTTGTTCACTTCAGGAATGTACAGGGAACACCATATAAGTTTACTGAAACATTCCATGATGATGGCATGATTAATATGTATGAATGCATGAAGGCATACTATGAGATTGGTTTTGATGGAACAATGAGGCCTGATCATGTGCCAACAATGGAAGGTGACTCAAACGATAACCCAGCGTATTCATCAATAGGAAGGCTTTTTGCATTAGGATATATGAAAGGGTTACTGGAAGCAGTGGAAAAAAGTGCAAAGGATAAACGGTGATATGTATATGGATACCATACAACCTGTAAAGCGTAACAAATTAACTGAATCAATAGTAAATGTATTGTTGACCAATATAAAAAATGGCACACTTCCGCCAGGAAGCAAATTGCCGCCCGAGCGAGAATTAATGCAGAAATTAGGAGTGGGGCGCTCCACCTTACGAGAGGCTGTACAATCGTTAGCCTTAATGGGGATTTTAGAGGTAAAACCCGGTGAAGGAACATTTGTACGAGCTATCTCCAAAGAAGAAATCATTGGGCCTCATATTTTTGTTCCAATAATTAATGCTGAGAGCATGGCAGATTTTTTTGAAGCACGACTTTTAATTGAACCTCATATTGCAGCACTTGCAAGCAAACGAAAGAATTCACAGGATATTAATGCTATTGAAGAAACGCTATTACAAACAAAACGTAACATAGACAAAGGAGATGAGGTTGACCGCTGGGCTGGCCAATTTCACTTGCAGGTTGCCAGAGCTTCAAAAAACATTGTTTGCGTTCGTTTTCTTGAAGCTATTCTTTCATTCTTGGTGGGAAGGCGTGAAAATGCTGAACATAACAAAGACTTTTTGCAATGGGAGTATGAATCGCATGAAAAAATCTTTAAGGCAATAAAACAGGGGGATGAATCGAGAGCCTACAAAGCTATGGAACAGCATATACAGGCTGTTTTGCAGTGGTATAAAAAATTAGATGTTGTTTGATATTTTTATGGAGGTTTGCAGTGATTGGAAAGATAGCGTATACTGCAATCTTTGTGTTAATTTCTTGTAGCTATGCGATAGCAACCACGTTTGATGCCACCATATATCCAACCCCGTTAGTATATAAGCATAAAGAGTTTTATTGCCAGAGAATAATCATACAGGCTGATCAGGAGTTTGAAGGCCAGATCATTGTGTCAATTGATGGCGTTGTTACAAAAAAGAGTGTTGGCAGTAAAGTTAAGGGAACAGCCATAGATTGTTACAGAAAAATTATTACTGAATCTTCGCATTTAGATGTTACCATAAAAAATAATAATACAATTATAACCAGAAAAAAGCTTACTATTCCGCCAGTAAAGATGTGGAAAATCTATTGTGTTCCATTTGCCCATGTTGATATAGGATTTACGCAATCGCAAAAAAATGGTAACTATTCAGCAAAAAATTTTCAAGAAATAAAAAAAAGTACTATTAATTTTTATAGTATATAG
>JBBFLA010000046.1:0-22510 GCA_037481795.1 Spirochaetota bacterium | reverse complement strand
ATAATGTACTATATACTATAAAAATTAATAGTACTTTTTTTTATTTCTTGAAAATTTTTTGCTGAATAGTTACAAGCAGATAGAGTTCAAATTTTTTATGATGAAATTCACATTATGGATTGTAAAAAGGATTCAAGAGTATCGTGGCAAATAATTATAGAATAAAATTTATAATAAAAAACAACAGAGATTATATATCAAAGGATGGCAAAAATTGGGAGGTTCTGGAGATTAAATATTTAAAGGAAACAAAAGAAAAAAACTGGGTTGGTGAACCATTGATATTAGTGTATTTTAAGTGTAGCTTTTTTGAAGGTGAATATTATATAACATCACATTTGTAAAAAGGTGTAACAATAATCGTTTAATTCAGCGCATCTTTAAAAAATAAAAATGGATGTGTCTTCTGAGCAGAGACAACATGTTCGTATTATGTGTTTTAAATATGAATAAATAGATAGTGAAGATGATATGATGAAGATGCTGCAAAGTGGAGAAGTAAAGTTTGGGTTGGCATATAGTTAAGCAAAAAGATAAAGAGGTGGAACATGGTCATATCTTTATGGTATATAAGGGAAAAGATGACAAGATATAGTACGTATATGTACTGAGGTATATTCTTATGCATGGCATATTTTGTCACGCTCAATGCAATAAGGAAACGGTTAGAAAGAATTAAAATGAGACACCTAACCTATAAAGACAAACAAATTATTATATAGAAGCACCGGAACAGGGACTGGAGCCTGAAGCCCCTGTTCCCCTTTGGGATAAAAAAATGATAGGGTTATTCTTAACACAGACAATAAAATTATTGTAGTAATAGCGGGACTTTTTAAGGTTTTACGGTAAAATAATTGGCTACACCTCCAGAGCCAGGACAATTTCCTCCAAAAGTATAGCGCTTATAGCTTTTGTTTAGTACCGCTTTTTCTGTTTATCGTGAAACGTTAAAACGTGGAACGTGAAAAAGGTTAAGATAGAGTGAAAAAGGGGCTAATTTGTTGACAATTTGTATTATTCTTATATACTGTAAGCAAAAAATCTGCTAACGGATACAGGATATGTTAAAGAAATTACCTATTGGGATTCAGACATTCAGTAAGATTAGGGAAGACAATTATGTTTATATAGATAAGACAAAAGAAGCATATGAGCTAATAACACAATATCAATATGTATTTTTATCGCGACCACGGCGGTTTGGGAAGTCGTTATTTATAGATACGTTGCATAATATATTTGAAGGCAAAAAAGAATATTTTGAAGGTTTATATATATATGACAGGTGGAACTGGGATGATACATATCCAGTGATAAAGATAGCCTTTGGTGGGTCAAGAAGTGCAAAGGAATTAATCAGCGGGCTATTTTCAATACTCAGGGATAATGGGAGGAGACTGGGAGTACAGACCGGGATAGAGGATGATTATGCAGTAAGCTTTAAAGAGCTTATATATCAGGTGTATGCAAAGTACAATAAGAAGGTAGTAGTTTTGATAGATGAGTATGATAAACCTATTCTTGATAACCTTGACCAGATAGAAGTAGCATATGAAAACAGGGAAATATTAAAAAGGCTATACACAGAAATAAAGAACAGTGACCAGTATATCAGGTTTACATTTTTAACAGGAGTAAGCAAGTTTTCAAAGGCAAGTATCTTTAGTGGGCTTAACATGCTTAAGGACATAACCCTTGAACCAGAGTTTGGTAATATTTGTGGATATACGCAACATGACCTAACGACAACATTCAGGGAATATCTAGAGGGCGTGAATTTAGAAGAGATAAGACAGTGGTATAATGGATATAACTTTTTAAAGGACTATCTATATAATCCTTTTGATATTTTAAACTTTATCGACAGCAACTTTAGATTTAGAAACTACTGGTTTTCAACAGGCATGCCTGCTTTTTTAATAAAGCTACTTGAAAGCAGGCAATATTTTTTGCCTGATTTGTCCAGTATAGTGGTAGATGAAAAGCTACTTGATAGTTTTGACATAGATAATCTTGATATAGAGGTGATACTATTTCAGAGTGGGTATTTGACAATAAAAGAAGTAGAGAAAACACCATTTAATACCATCCAATACAGGCTTTATTTTCCAAACAGGGAGGTAACCGAGTCATTTCATGACTATGTGATACAGTATTTTACAGGAGAGAAAAATCCAAGTAAACACAAAACACCCATGTATATAGCTTTAAGGGAAGGGGATATAGAAAAGTTTATGAAAGCGGTAAAGGGTTTATTTTTCTCGATAGGATATTCAATATATAGGAGAAGTGAGGTATCGAGGTATGAAGGATTTTATGTATCAATGTTATATGCGTATTTACAGGGTATGGGATATGAGGTGCGAGTAGAGGAGGAAACGAATAGGGGAAGGATAGATATGGTCATGATTATAGATGATAAGGTATACATATTTGAATTTAAGGTAGATGGGAAGACAGGCGAAGCACTGAGGCAGATAAAGGAGAAGGGATATAAGGATAAGTATGCAGGTAAAGGGAAGGAAATATATTTAGTAGGTATGGAGTTTGATTCAAAGGAAAAGAATATAGTGAATTATGAGTGGGAGTTGTGTGCGTGAAATGTTAAAACGTATAACGTGAAACGTTGAACGTGAAGTGGAATCGTTATATTTTTGCCGAGCACCGCAGGAGAGAACGGGAAGACGTAAAGGACTTTTGAGCACTTTTATATTACGCTTTCAATTAGAATCGCCAATATCGTGTGACAGGATGGAGATATTGTGAGGAGTGGCATTGAATGCTCAATTGCACTTAACATCTCTTTTTTTCAAAATTATTCTTAGATAAAACGTATAAACGCTTCAAAACATTCATATAGCCTTTGCTGTATGCTCTGTATACGCTCGGGGTCAATAGTGAGGGATTTTGGGTCAAAATATTTTTCATTTACAAACAATGCTTTTGACAGTGAAATTCGAATGATTGGTAATAAATGTTTTGCGTATTTGTACATGATGTAACGCTTTGAAGGCTTGCCAATACAAAATGGTGTGGTAACTGTATATTTTTCACCGGTAAACGCCTTTTGTAAAATACTCAGTAACTTTACCGTTAGTGTTTCATCACAGGTTGTAATATCACTCCCATTGCTGGTGATGTGCTCCAGCGTTATAATGGGGCGCGGGCTTCCGGCATCAGCAGCAACAGGCGGTGCAACAGGTGAAACCGTGTGACATACTACAACAAAACGGCTTGTTCCCAGTGCCTGTTCAATTCTGTTATGAAATGGGAACCAGTATCGCTTTATCATGCCAGCAATTGCAATCTCGTCAGGGAATATCCCTGCAGGGAAAATTTGTTTTTTGTGTGAAGTAGATGTTTTAATAACACCATTGTTTGATTTTGGCGGGAGCATATAAGGATCCCGGTCAACATCAATAAACAGTCGGTGTACAGGAGTGCTTATCACAGTGCCTAATTCTTTCAATGTAAAGCATTCAGTTGCACCTGTATCAGCTTCAAAAAATAATTCTAACTGGCTTAGTGTACATAACTCAGCCAGTTCATCAGGCACTTTGTAGCCACCATGAGGTATGATAAAAAGATATGGTTTTTTCATGCTGATTTAACAATAAAATCTGATATCTGCTCTTATCATTTAGGGAATAGTATCTTTCACAAGAATAAATTAATGTATTGTACTGTCACACATAACAAATTATGCAAGTAATTTATATTGACTAAAAATATACAATGTAGTTTAGTTGTGAAAGAATTTTCTTTGGAGGAATAAACAATGAAACCATACTCAATTGATAAATTAGGTGAAGACATTCTGGAGATTTTATCCAATGATGCAAAGGCTACACCTGAAGATATAGCAAAGCAACTCAATGTAAGTGTTGACAGGGTACAAAAATATATCAAGAAACTTGAAAAAGACCGCATCATCCTGCGATATAAAACACATATTAACTGGCAGCGTATAAAACAGCATGAAGTGCGGGCACTCATAGAGGTAAAGGTGACACCACAGCGCGGTGTTGGTTTTGACTCAGTTGCTGAGATTATATACCGTTTCCCGGAGGTTACTTCTGTGTATCTTCTTTCTGGCGGCTATGATTTGCTGGTACTGGTTGAAGGGCCAACTTTGCGTGAGGTTGCATCATTTGTTGCTGAAAAACTTGCCACAATAGACCACGTTCAATCAACAGTTACCCATTTCATGCTAAAAAAGTATAAGGAAGATGGCGACATCCTTGTTGATCAGCATGAGGGCAAACGCCTGCCGGTAAGTTTTTGATGCATGCACATCTTAAACAAAATTTATCAACAGTTACTATCGCATTATGGGCCTCAGCACTGGTGGCCGGGTGGAACTCAATTTGAAGTAACTATAGGTGCAATACTGGCACAAAATGTTTCGTGGACCAATGCTGCAAAAGCAATTGAAAACCTTAAAAAACATAATCTTTTGCAACCTCAAAAGCTTAGCAAAAAAAAAGCTGAGGCGATAGCTCCATATATCAAGTCTTCAGGATACTATAACCAGAAAGCAGGTGCCATTGCTGCATTTTTACAATGGTTTAAAAAGTATGACTTCAGTTTTGAAAAACTTGATGCAGTGACCACTGACAAGCTTCGTTGCCAGTTACTATCGCTTCCCCGTATAGGTCCTGAAACTGCTGATTCAATACTGTTATATGCGCTTCAAAGGAAAATTTTTGTTGTTGATGCGTATACAAAACGAATATTTACACGGTTAGGACTTTTGACGGGTAAAGAAGACTATGACGCTATCCAGGATGTATTCCACAATAACTTTGAAGGCACGGTGCACGATTATAATGAATACCATGCACTTATAGTGAAACATGGGAAGGATGTGTGTACTAAAAAACCACATTGTGATGCATGCTGTATTGGTGATGTATGCAAGTTGATTAAATTTAAAAGGCTCTGACCCCTATTGTCGAATACTTTTACGAATCCTATGCGTGAATAATTTTTCATTTCAAGGCTCTGAAGGCTCTGACCCCATGTTTTTTCAATTTTTTCATCAAAAACTACAAAATTTTTCCCACATCCTTTTAATTTTTTAAACTTCATGCGTTGTATAGAGTAAAAGCGTAATATACATATTACTAGAAAATGGAGGAATACCTATGGCACGGAAATTGCGTGTACAGCTACCTAATCTTACCTACCACATCACTTCCCGCTGTATTGAGTGGAAAAACCACCTGCAGGAAGACTACTTTAAAGCCTGTTTCGTGGAAATACTCAACAGAGCAAAACAAAAATATCACTTTAAGCTCATTGCCTTCTGTATTATGGATAATCACATCCATTTAGTTATTCACACCCTTGAGGATGGTGCCCTAATTTCCCGTATTGTACAGTATATTAAGGCACGGTTTGCTGAACTGTATAATAAAATTACGGGAAGAACAGGTCCATTCTGGAATGAGCGCTATAAGGATAGTATTATACAATTTGCTAAGGATGGGTTTCACTATTTGTTATGGTTATTATGGTATCTGGCATATAATCCCATACGAAAAAGATTATGCTCTGACCCTACAAAATATCACTACAGCAGCATTAAAGTATATTTGCAGGAAGAGGCCGATGTAGGAGTAGCAATAGATTATCATGATTATTTTTTACAGCTTGGGGAAACGTTTACAGAGAGGGTAATGAAATTTTTGCGGTATGAGGAAATTTATCGCAAGCGTTACTCTATTGCCCCGTGGGTGTAAAAAAGAAAAAAGGGGTCAGAGCTTATAATTTTTATTTAATTACTGCAATTGTATAACTGAACAGAGCATCCCTGCTGCATTGGATGCGGTATAGGGATTGTACAGATCTAACTGCCAGGTGCCATCAATGACGTAATTGTAGCGGAATGCTCCTTTTGGCAGTCGCTTTTGCAGACGCCATATTCCATTTTTGTCTTTTTGCAGCAGATCAATTTCCGGGTTCCAGTTGTTGAAATCGCCGGCAATTGCCACAATGGATGCTTTTGGGGCATACAGCCTGAATTCCACCAGTCGTATGCTTTCATCAAGTATTTTGTAGCTTACCTGTGTGCCTTCAGAAAGTTTATTCTGTCGAACGATGGAAAAATATGAACCTGCATTGTCATCGGCAATATCCTGATTTACAGGATCGTTAATCCACACATTATCAACCAGAAATTTGTAGCGCACTATACGCTCCTCATCAGTAGTGGGAATGATGTAAAACCAGACGCCGTTGTTGCTTCGCTCCATGGGCTGCTTTTTCCAGTATGAGAAATCACCTGCAATATATACCTGATGAGCACTGCGGTTTTTGTAGGTAATCAAAGTGCCCCGTAGTATTTGTGGCATTCCCGGCTTACTATGGGAGACAGTTACTAAAGAAGGTGGTGTTGCCTTTGAAAGGGTGTACAGTGAATAATAAGGAATGCTTTTTGCTGGTGAATAATCACTATTGGAAAAGTAACAAAGTGAAATGATGAGCATAATCCATTGCAGCGGTTTTGGCATGTACTTATAGGCTCCTGTGGCTAAATTTTACGCTTTATAATTGCATATTAATATGTCGATAGGTATAGAGAAAATATTTATATGATTTTATTCAAAATGCATATTAATATATAATTAGCAAAATATGTTTGATTTTTTAAACAGAATATTACTACTATGTTTATGTCGCATTATAAAGTTTAATCACAGGTAGCAAGAGCCCGATATGGCGGTAACTGAAGAGATACAAAAACTGACTCCAGAAGAAGAAGCTGAAATTACGCGGATAGTAGATTCGTTTGATGCTGAACTTGCATCCATTGCTCAGATGCGTGGTAGTGTAAGCGTGATACAGGCTGATTCAACAGCTGCTGATTTTACAATTACGCCTGGGCAACATGAAGAGGAAGGCAAAGGCTTGACTACATCAGAAGTGTATGAAGAGTCTGAAGAGATAGTAGATATAACTGACATGATAGAGGAAGTGCCTGAAGAAATGCCGCCTTCCAGTAAGGAAGAAGCGCTTCCTGAATTTGAAGAGGGTGTTCCAGAAGAAACATTGCCACAGGAAGCTGAAAAGGCATTTGAGGAAACGTTGCCGGAAGAGTTACCAGAAATTCCCTCATTTGAAGAAAAGGAACTGCCACCAAAGCCGCCAAAAAAAGAGGTTTCCCCACTGGATGAATTAGAAGAGCTTACAAAATTTGAGCCTGAGACTGTTGAATCCCATGAAATCCGTACTGATGAATTTGTAACAGAAGAACCCCGTATACCTCGTGATGTCAGCCTTGATGAAGACATACATCTTTCTGAGATTGGTGCTGAAGAAGTATCCGAAATTTCTGAAATTAAACCTGAAGAACTTCCTGGAGCTGATCTTGCAACATTGGGACTTGATGAAGAAATACCCCAACCTGCAGAATTTGAGGACGTGTCAAAAGAAGAACTACCACGGGCACGCTTTGAAACGCCCTCATTAGATGAATTTGAGTCATTTGAAGAACCGGTAAAAAAGGCTGAAAAAGTTGAGCGCGTAGTTGAAGAATTCAGGCCTGAATTTGAAGGATTGGAAGCAGAAGAAGCCCCTGCTATTTCAATGGAAGAAAGTGTTGAAATTTCTGATGCTGAATTGCGGAGGCTAAAAAAAGCATTGCTGCTGCTTCATCCGGTACTCCGAAGAAAGATAAAAGAGATAATTTTACGTGATGAGTTATCTCCTGAAGATACCCGAAAGCTTATTGACCTTATAATATCGGGCAAGCCTGAAGAAAATATTCAAAGGTTTATTGAAAAGAAACTCAATATTAAGCTTACCCTTGAAGAAGAAATTCCACGCCGCAGGGTTATTACTGCCAGACCTGAATATACCCGTGAAGGGATGCAGCGACAGCAGCGATTATTGCGGCAAACAAAGATTATAGCAGCAGCAGTACTCATTGGTTTTGCACTTACAGTAACTGTCTATCAATATATTTATAAGCCCTTCATGGCAAAAAGGCTTATTAATAAAGGTGTGGCACTTATTCTGGAGCCCGGTGACCCTGCAACCAAAAAAGTTAAGGATTATAAAAAGGCAGAAGAATATTTTGAATATGTTGACCAGCACTATAAAAAAGATTATTTATATGGTTATAATGCCTATGCACGCGCATACTTTAAAAAACGAGAGTTTGACTATGCGTACAGCAAGTTGAAGCGGGCATTTGAGATAAACAATCGTGATATTGACACATTGAATAACACGGGCTATTTCTTTGCAAAAATACCTGAAAACTATTACAATCGTATCCAAAACGATGCACTCAAAACATTTGCCCCCAAAGGCACCTATGAGATTTCACAGGTTGACATGGCAATAATGATGTACAATAGGGTGCTTGCAATTGACCCAAAAAATATCACCGCAATGTTTGGCATAGGCAACGCATATCTGTATCAGGGACAGTATTTAAAGTCACGACAGTATTTTGAAAACATTATGAAAGTTGACCCAAATTCATGGGTTGGTTATGCTGGCCTTCTTAATCTTTTTATTGAGCGTGATAATTTACCTGAAGTGCTATCCATCCATACTGACCTCCGGGCGCGTGATATTTTAACGGATATCCCCTCACCACTACTGGCAAAATTGGCTCATTATTATCTGGGCAAAAACCGTTCGGATACGTTTAATGTGCGTGTGGATTTAGGCATACAGTCAACACGTCTGAAGGATGAAGAGGATAACCTGATACCGGCATGCCGTGGTGTGCTTGATGCGTTGAAAGAAAAAGATCCTGATTACCCACCACTGTATGTTGCCAGTGCCAAGCTGGCTGCAGCACAAAAAAATCTGAAGCTGGTGGAAATGCTTTTAAAAGAAGCTGAGCAAAAAGCAGAGGAAAAAGGGGAACGGTATGCAGCAGCGTTGCAGCTTCTGGGTGAGTACAACTACACCATTAAACAGCCGGTTGAAGCATATAAGTACCTCAATGCAGCAATAACTGCCTATCAATATCCTCCTGAGTTTACCTATGAAGACTTTTACTATGAATCTGAGTCAGTAGGTAAAGCATATGCGTACCTTGGCCATATCTTTTATTATTTCTTTGATAAGGTAAAGTTCAGGTTTGGCGATGAGCTTGATGAAGCACTTCTTGATGAGGATGCTGATAAGATGGCAAACCTGGACATTGCGCGGCAGAAATATGAACTGGCCATTCAGGAAAATTTTTCTTCACCTGAGGTTCGGTATAATTTGGGGAGGATATATTATGTTAACCAGAACTATCAGCAGGCGCTGGAACAATGGCTTAATCTCTATGAGGATATAGTTACTAACCCGCAGGTTATGTTTGCGATAGGCAACGCGTTTTATCACATGAATAATTTAGAGGCAAGCAAAGGGGAATACCTGAAAATGATTGCCGTATTTGAACGCAAGGCAGAGGCAATACGATTGCCACGGCCTGAACGCAGTGAGCACCGTATAATATTCCAGTCGCTTGCTTCAGCATATAATAATCTGGGTGCCATATACCAGATTCAGGGAAGCGAAACCAAAAGCAGTATTGCATACTGGAAGGCAATTGATTATGCTTCACGACTGGGTATGGAAAATGAGTTTGCCCGTGTTAACTTGGCACGTGGATTTAAGCCCCGAACTACGCCAATTATGCCAATTTTGGATGAAAATATCCCCTACAGTATTAATATTTTCAGAACTGATATGCGTTAATATAAAAAAATAAATTTACCCACACAATTGCATAACAGGGAATGCAATATGTATTAAAAAAATGCTTGTAATAACGATATAGTTGTATATTATGTCGCATTGAGTTATCCTTTATAGATATATTTCATACTACAAGAAGAATACATCATTTTATTTTTATTAAAAAAGGAATTAAATCCGTATGCAACAAGTTCATCTACCATTAGATGAAGAATATACCAGCGCACAGGATACTGCAGCTTTTGATACTGCAATTTTAGATTATATAGCACACCATTCGTTTGTGCCAGATAAGCGTTTTTTACTTAAAACTGAAAGTTTTGTGCTTTCAAGCGCGTATGCCAATAACAAGATGCTATCGCTATCAAATTCCCGAACACGTATACTTCCACACCAGATTGAAAGCACGTACACCGTGGTTAATTCACTGCACAAGCGCTTTTTGATTGCCGATGAGGTGGGGCTTGGCAAGACTATTGAGGCGGGGCTTATTATTAAGGAGCTATCGTACAGATATAATTATGACAGAGTTTGTATTGTGTGTCCTGCAAGTTTGCAGTACCAGTGGCAGCATGAGATGAAGAGCAAGTTTAATGAAGATTTTACCATTGTTGATAAAAAAATTTATACACGGTACAAAGGCAATCCATGGGTTTTGAATAAAATAATCTGCTCTATTGATTTTATCAAAAACCGCAGCTTTATTGAAACGCTGTCAAAGATACAATGGGATACAGTTGTCATTGATGAAGCACACCGCTTGCGCCGTGATGCAGCCACCCAGACAAAATCATATCAGGTGGCAGAGATACTGGCAAAAAACAGCAAGGCGCTGCTCTTGCTATCGGCAACGCCGTTCAGGGGAAAGCTTGAGGAACTATATTACCTGCTTACACTGCTTGATAAAAATTTGTTGGGGCCAATACACAGCTTTCAGGCAACCTACTGTGTGCCCGATGCTGACCTTGCACCACTTAAAGAAAAAATTGCACAGGTGGTCATACGCCGTACAAAACGCGAGGTTGGCGGCTTTACAAAACGTCTGGCAAAAACAATACGCTTTGAATTGTATCCTGAGGAGCGCATGCTGTATGATGCTACCACACAGTATGTAGCAGACCAGTTTAATAAAGCAATGCAGACAGAAAACCGTGCCATTGGATTTGTTATGACGGTGTTTCAGAAATTGCTGGACTCATCATCGTATGCACTGCTGTGTGCATTGAAAAAACGCCATGAGTATTTAACCGGCGTTTTAGTGCAGAAAAAAGCCAGCATGTATGATGGCAGCGCGTTAGATGAAGATGAAATAGAAGATGTGGATACAGTGGTACAGGTTGAAAGCGTGGAGCTTGAAGATGAACTGGCAACGCTTTCAAAGCTTATCACTATGGCACTGGATGTAACACGAAATAAAAAAGCAGAAAAACTTGCTCAGCTTGTAAAAAAATTGAAAACACAGAACCATAAGAAAATTTTAATTTTTACACAATTCAGGACCACACAGGATTATCTGGCACAGGTGCTTAAAAGCTATAAGGTTGTACTGTTCCATGGATCAATGAGCAGGGAAGAAAAGGAGCAGGCAATAGAGTGTTTTAAAAATGAGGCTGAAATCCTGATATGTACAGAAGCCGGTGGCGAGGGGCGCAATCTTCAGTTTTGCAATGTGCTGATAAACTATGATTTGCCATGGTCGCCGCTTAAAGTAGAGCAACGTATTGGTAGAATTCACCGCTTTGGACAGCCGCAAAATGTAATCATCTATAACTTTGCAACCAAAAACACCGTTGCCGAACGTGTACTTGAAGTACTGAATCATAAGCTGAAACTCTTTGAGGAATCACTGGGCACACCAGATGTCATTCTTGGTGATATTGCCGATGAGCGATTTTTTAACAGCATTTTTATGGAATTAATTGCAGGACTTAAAAGCAAAAAGCGAGTAACAAAGGATATTGAGACTCATATACAGAAAGCCAGATCAAGCTATAGTAAATTGCAGGAACTGACAGTAGCCACAAAAATTGATCTTAATTTTGACGAGTATTATAAAATCACCATGCAGGAGCGTGCGTTTTCCAACAAACGCATTGAGCAGTTTATCAGTGAATTAAAAGATGTTGATGATACTATAAGCAAATGTATTTCAGGACCAAACCCCAAAAACAGATTATACTTTGTTCGGTATAATCCCTTTACACATGCCCCCGTAAATCGATACGGAACCTTTACCAGTGAAGTGGCGCTGGAAAATGAGTCGCTGGAATTTCTTGCCTTTGGCCATCCGGTCGTTGATTTTGGCATAATGCAATGTCAGCAGCATGTTTTTGGCGGACTTGCCGGCATCAAGCAGATTAATTGCTCGTATGATTGTAATGGTCTTATATTCCACTACCTTGTAACACTGAAGGCAAAGGAAGAGGTGCAACACTTTGTCCCCGTTTTTGTGTCAAAGGATATTTTAAATCAATCTATAATTGATGATATTGAACAGGAGGCCATGCGCCAGTATGGATGTGCGGTGAATGTTGCGGATGATGTAGCAGGACAGTATTCAGGCAATATATATTATTACTATGAACTATCGCTCAAAAGACTTGAAAAAAAAGTAGGGGCGATAGTTACCGAAATAAAGGAAACTATGAATCTGCATATTGATCCGTATATGGAAAGAGTTTGCCAGCATTACCAGCAGGAAAAGGAATACCTGCATAAACGCCTTGAATGGCAGGAATGTCAGCAGAAGTGGTATGGCAAGGATATGCACAGCGCCATTACCCGTACAAAAAATATGATACAAAAAATAGAAGAAGAACACCGCAACCGCCTGAAGCAGTATTCTGGATTTACTGATGTAACCTGGAATGCCAGTTTAGTGAATGCGGGAATACTGGTGTGCACACCGGCTTCATTTTAACATTGCTTTTTTAAGCTTTTCAATTTCCTGAGTGGTGGGTATAAATTGAATTCCCATGCCAGCTTTTTTGTCCCCCTCTTCATGTTTGCGTATCCAACGCACCGTGCCCTTTAAGGTAATGGTTTCTTGGGGTGAAATGTACACCTCAATGTCAACGGTGCTTCCCGGATGAACCGGCTCGGGTGTTGATATGAACATGCCGCCCTCGCTTATATCGTGAGCGGTGCTGAAGGTTATGCCTTCCATGCTTTCAACCACTGACTTGCATTTTTTTGTAACACGATTATATTTTCGCTTTTCGGCCATAGGTACCTCGCTTGTGTGGTGTTGTGTTTAATAGCTGAATTGTATACTATTCGTAATGTTATTGCAATAAATTTTTTTGAATGTGATGTTATAAATACTATGCTAACGTCCATACGGTAAATAAAATGATTGCAAATGTTGCCAGTGGTTTTAATGTATACGTAATTTCATACAGTACAGGTGGGTGGTTACGTTGCGCATTTTTTATTGCTACAACAAAGTATTGTTTCCTCATTGCGGCATTACACTGCCAGTGAAACATAAATGGCTTGCCAATCAATTTAAGCCAGGTGATACGGTAATAGTGTATCCAGTAAAGCGGTTTAAAGATTATGTGCATTTGACCAATATGGGAGTGCTTGCCGAGGTTTTGAAAATTGAGCTATTGAATAAACAATATGTACTATCCTTAAAAGGGCTTAGCCGTGTACGGATTAATAAACGGCATGGTTTGTGGTCATGCAGTTATAGTATTATAGATGAAAAAGTACAGGTAAATGCGGAAATAACTGAAAAGTTGCGCAAAAAAGCACAGGAGTTGATTTTTTTAATAAATGTCGATGAGTCAGATAAGCTTATACACCTTTTAAATTTTATTTCTGATGCCGTGCAGCTTTCTGATTTTATTGCCAATTATTTTATTCTGGATTATAATGAACGTGTAGCATTGCTTAATAATGCAGATGTTACATCACGAATTAATACAATAATACAGTTGCTTACCATGCTTATTGACAATATACAGCATAAAAGAAGAAGTGAGGGATAATAATGAAAAAGAAAATATACCAGGATGAAGTATTATACACCATTGCGTGGTCGCCAGTATATAAATTTGATAAATATTCAATAACCAAAATTATCCCCGAGCTTGCAGGTATTGTTGCAATAATGGAAAAACTAAATGAGGAGACGTATCATTATATATTGTTTTACAGTTGCTGGCGCGATGGGATGCGGTTGGGGCTTAAAAATTTACTGGATCCAATTTTTACGCGGCATCCTGACCTGGCAAAAGCAATGGAAGGCAGGGAACTGTGGTACAAGTACACAGCAGTGGATACCAATCCGTTTGATTTACAGGACATACTGTGGTGGCTTATACAGAACTATGAACCTGAACTCAACGATATAGCCAATTACGAGGATTCCAGGCGCTACAAAAATATATATGTACGTGAAATGGAGTTAGACAGGGAAACAGTAGTTGAACGGCTGCCAAAATTTGGATTTTAATGTGAAAGTTTAATATCTTCTAAAGAATAAATATTGCTTACGTTTTGTTTCATGGCAAAAAATTCCAGGATAAACTTTAACCGTGCAGCAGCATCAAGTGGTGAGGCTGATACTGATTCAATGCGGGCTAAAAACTGCTGCATTCTTCGTACATTTTGTGTTCGCTTTTCTTTATCAGTTTCAAAGATATCTTTTTTAAATAAGAGGAATGTGTCGTATATAGCTTTAATGATATTTTCGTTTTCTATAAGATAGGCAATATACAGATTGGTATCTGAATTGTGAACATTGCGGGTGAAAAATTTAAGTAACGGTAAAATGATATCAGGGTAAAGGTGTTCATTAATAAGCTCTTTAACTTTAGCTTCAAGTTCTGAATCTATCATGCGCTTTGTGGGATATGCCAGGTGAATAATAAATGGATTTCCCCGCTGCACTTTGCCGTACACAAAATCAAGAAAGCGATCAAGTGAGTCCTTGCGCTCCATATCAAGCTCGCCAAATGCGCCATCCAGAATATCCTGTGCAATATCCTCAAGGGGGCGTCGCTCTTTTAAAAGTGTTTCAATATCCTTTATTTTCTTTTCCTGTTCCATAGTTAAAAACGTTTCAATATAGATAATCGTATTGCATCTTTCAGCTGTGCGTCGCTGTTGTATTCATACACATTGACAACAGCACTTACCAGAGAATACTGGTAAAAAGTAAAACCAGCAAGTCCAAAAAATACAAGCTGAAAATTATTATCTTGTTTATAGCCACGGTATGCAAGGGCTGCACAGAGAGCAGTTGATGCAAATGACAGCAGCCCAACAGAGTAGTTGCCAGTATACAGATGCCCAAAACCCGGAAAAGCAAGGGAACCGGTTACTGAAAGCCACACTAACTTTTTTGGTTTCTTTTGATAATCATCAAACGTTTTAGAAAAGGTTATTGCTTCATTACGCAGTGCTTCATCAGTATTTGTTGCAATAAACTGCTGCAAATCCTTTTGTGCATCACTGTAATAATGCAAAATAACTTGAGTATAAATAAAGTTAAGCCGTGCCTGCTCGTTCAGATAGCCATCAGGATACATGGAAAAATATTCTTGAAAATTGCGATATGCAAAAAACGCTGATCCTTCAAGAAGGCGCATGGTGGCTAAATTGTACAGTGCACGCTGCCCCCACTGTGTGGCGCTATATTTTACATAGCAATCATAGGCAATATCAGTAGCACGGTAATAGTTGCCGCCCAAAAAATATGCACGTGCCATGATGAGCATGCTTTCAGGATAGTGCTCTCCATCGGGATAACAGTACTGATATCGCATACATTCGGTAATAGCATGGTAATATTCTTTATTCTCTAAAAAGGTTTTAGATAAATTAATTATTGGATCAGCAAAAAGCGGCCCTGCAAAAACAATACTATATATCATGGACACAATAATCTTTTTCACTGCCTCATCCATTCAGGTAAAAATATTTCCAGGCTGTATTGTAAAAACTGGTTTTGTATTTGTGTGCGATAGTTACTGTTAATTATCTCATTGCTGTGCAGTGTGCTGGTATATGCAGAGTACACATTGCCTGCATAACCAATGGCAGTTAACGTACCAAAGGTATACATAAGCTCCGTCTTGCCCTTTGTATATGAAAGATACGTAGCACCTGCAAGAATGGCAACGGTTACAAAGCTTATGATACCATCAGTATAATGATATGCATACGCATGACCTGCACCAGGCATCATTGCCGAAAGCACTGCAGCAGCATACGGATTTTTTGTTTCCTGTTTGGCTTGTTTTAATAAAGCAAAGATATCGCGCATCTGGTTTAACGCATCGCTGTGTGAATTGTAAAACGAAAGTGCGGTATCCCAATCGTAGCTAGCAACATGCACGGCAAGTATATTCTTATAAAGGTATGGTTGCAGCCCTAAATCGCGGTCGCTATCGCACATATACAGCGTTTGGAGGGCGTCAGTATAGTGTTGCAGTGCAGTATAAATATTTGCCAGCAAAAGATAGTGCCGTGTTTCTTTGTCAGGTTTGTTTTTCAACACGGTGAGCGCCTCAGTAAATCGTTTCCCCTGATAGTAACAGTAGGCAATGCTGTAATCCATATCATTGCCTGTTGCCATACTATAGCGACGAAGTTCCGCAATACACTGATAGTAATCCTGCTTTTGGTAAAGCGAAGCAATGAATTTTTGATGGCTATCCGTATTATGAAACAACAGTGTTATGATAAGCGGCACAATCATCATAGTGGTTACCGTATATGCTGTGGTACTGGATCGTGCTGCGGAATGGTGTAGGGGTTACATCGTATGAGTCGGTCACCTGCAAGAAAGCCGCCCACAATAATGCCATAGCGCATCACTGCCTGTCTGCCGTATTCGCTGCATGTTGGTGTGAAGCGACAGTTAGGACCATCCTGCGGTGATACTATAACCTGAAACATGCGGATAAAAAAATATCCAATTGCCTGGGCTGCATTATAAACAGTGGGGGTGCGCCTTTGCACACGGGTTTCATGTGCTACGGTAACATCGGCATCCCATGGGGGAAAGTCAGCAAATAAGGGTGTTGTGGTAATCATGCACAGCATAATCAAAAAATTTCTTACCAGTGGTTGCCATTGTATAGTGGTTTTTTTCATTTGCATTGTTTCTCCTTAAGCTTTTCTGTGTCATTACTCAATCCACCGTATGGTGATAAAAAATCCTGTGAGTACTGAAGGAATTCAGACTACATGTAATATCTTTTCTGTTCTGCAACAGTGCTTTTGGGAAATCGTCCATAGTGATGGCCTGGCCATAGTATTGTGTCATCCGGAAGCTTAAGTATCCGGTAAATTGATTCCATAATCTGCTTATATGAACCACCGGGCAAATCAGTTCGTCCCATGCCCTCAGTGAACAGTGTGTCACCGGTAAAGATATGCCCTGGCGTGTACAGGCAAATGCTACCCGGTGTGTGACCCGGGGTATGGATTACTTCCAGCTTGATTTTGCCAAAGGTGATACTGTCGCCATCGCGTAATGTGCGCATGGGTTTAGGGGATGCACTGCCTTTATTAAACCGTGCCATAAGGCGGTTTGTTATGCCGGTTAACTGGTCCAGATCAGCTTCATGGATGAGTAGCTCTGCGCCTGTAAGCTCTATCATTTTGCTGTTTCCTGAGGTGTGATCAAAATGTCCATGCGTATTAATGATATATTTCACGCTGGCATTATGTTGCCGTATTGCCTGCATAATGTCGTCAAAATCACCTGCTGGATCAATAAGAACCGATTCTTTTGTATCCTCACAAACTACAAGATAACAGAAAACTTCCATTGCGGTTACCAGGAGTTGTTCTATGATCATAAAGCAATATTCCTTTTTCAAATAATATGGTATTAATAATTTACCAATAGTTTTCCCTGGCAAGTCTTATTTTTTTTATCGTAAAAGCAGATAGTAAATATTTCATTTATTGTCAATTGCAGTGAATGATTTTAGTCGTTCTTCATCGGATGGATGTGTTGACAGCAATGATGGCACGTTTACCGGTGCTTTTTGTTGCAGCCGTTTGTACAGGTTGACAAAATGTTTACCACGTATATGGTTTTTTTTGCAATAGTCAATTGCAAAAGAATCAGCCTGCCGTTCAAATTCACGTGAATAACCATTATAAATAAGCAAAAGCGGAAGCCCTATCGTTGTGGTGGATACAACATCACCAAAAATTGAAATGGCAATAACCAGTAATCCAGCATTAAGCAGTATATTACGTACCCCGTGACGATAAACTACGTGAGCTGTTTCGTGTGCAAGTATTGTGAAAAGCTCATGTTTGTGCCGTATCAATTTCACAAAGTCATCTGTGATGATAAATGTGCCGTCAGGAAGTGCAAAAGCATTGGGGCCAATAACATTGCTATGCCTTAAATATAAGGTGAAGGTATAATTGTTTTTTTCAGGTATGGTGACAAGAAATTCCTTAAACTGTGCATTTATAATGTGTATACGTGTTTGTGGTAGCTGGGTTTGTGTAAAAAACTGGCTGTCAAGATACTCAACAGTTTTTTCAGAAATAATGTGCAGGGTGTTTGCAGGAATTGAATAAGCTATATGTGTTACAATTGTTGGGAAAATAAACTTTATAAAAATAAAAACTACAATACTTGAAACCACAATAAGGGCTATTACCGCTGCAACATGTGATTCAAGGTAATAGAGTAGTGATTGAATGGTATTTTTTTGCTGAGGAGAAATTTTTGCAATCATTGCATCTACAGCACTATTGTCATGTGTTGTGAACATATCACCACTGGGCAAGATGATCTGCCGTTTGGTATTGGCTACCCGGGGTGATATGGTAAGATGCGAAATATGCAATTTTTTTGTAGTGGATTCTGTTTCAATGATGATATCCCCATTATCAAAATAGTACAAAGTAGCTGCGTGAGGAGTACTGAGCCCTTTATTAAATAATGTACCCTTAATGTTAGAACCCGATGTCAAGGTCAAGGAATCCTCCTAATTCTTCAGCAAATGATTTGATATCTTTTTCATCCATGCTGGTAATCTCATCAAGATTGTCTTTGAGTGAAAGAGAAATGGAAGAATAAAAATATTTGTTATACCGAATTCTAGCCCAGGGTATTGCTAATCCCAATGTAAATGCAATGGCAAGAGCATTGGTCAGGAATATGGATATAAACTTTATATAATCCATTGAGCAGGATAATTGTGATTGGCCGCAGTATATACTGGATATGACATTATTTAAAATAAAGATTTTATAAAAGGCAGAACCAATAAAAAAAGAAATTATCAGTACCGCGTATATGCCAGTAATTATTGCAATGATAGCCATATTAATTGATGCGGTATTTTCTAAATTTTTTTTCAACAATTCAAAAAATCCTGATGGGAGTAGTACCATTGCAATTCCCAGTATCACACCCGCTGATAACATAGATATAATTGTTGCAGCAATGAATGCAATGTAAAATGTTGAAGCCTGCCCTTTATACTTTACTGGAAGTGTGCCAAAGTACATATTGTTGATAATATATTCCTTTTGTTTATAATAAATATAAGGAATAATGAGTCCCAGTGTGAATGGAACCCAGATGTATAGTAAAATAAAATATTTAAATGCATCCAGGTAATCACCTTTAAATATAAAAGGAATATTTCGATAAAGAGTATATTTACCTTTGAATCGCAGACTGTTGACAATTACCCATGGTATAATGGGCAATAATGATACCGTAAGGATAATATTCAATGTGCTTGAATACTGCCCTGATAATGAATACACAACAAAAAACCCTAAAGCCAACAATCTTCCTTTTAAAATATTAACAGGCTTGGCAGTATAGGCAAAAGGTTCATTATCCAGGTAAATATTCCCATATATATATCTATTTGTACGGACTTTTGCCCATGCAGAATAAATGCCCAGAGTTAATACTGTCAGCAACCCGTTAACAATCCATATCTTAAAGTACTCGGATGCTTTACCGGTAAAATGAAATGGTATGATTTTGCTGACAGTGTTTGTTTGTTCAATTGGTTCCATGAAAATTTTCTCCCAATATAAAATTCAATGTGCAATAAAGTACTCGGTAAATTTTAACAAGTCAAGAAATAAATAATAAGAGAATGTGCTGCAAATACCTGAAAACTGGTTGACAATATACTGCTTGATACTATTCAAATATTTAAATAAATTATTAGTAGTGTTCCTTATAATTATTTGTTGAATAATGGTTTAGCTTGAGCAAAGTTACGGAAAAAATATTTTAAGTAATGCAATCAGGAGGATTATTTGAATATATCATTTAAACTCATTGTATTTAAAATTCTTCCCACACGGCTTTTGTCACGGTTGTTTGGATATTGTACTGACATTCCTTTGCCTGCTTTTATAATGAAAAAGCTCATAAACTGGTACAGCAAAAGGTTTAAGGTTGCACTGGATGAGGCATTTATACCTCCTGGTGGTTTTAAAAACTTTGATGAATTCTTCACCCGTAACCTGAAACGCGGCATGCGCTCTGTCCATCCTCATCCAATTTCCCTGGTATCGCCCGTTGATGCTCTGGTAAGTACATGCGGCATCATTAATGCCGGGCAATTAATTCAGGCAAAAGGTATCAACTATGATGTAGGCTCCCTTCTGCCAGGGCAGTTCCAGAGCCAGTTTGTCAGCGGATCGTTTATCACATTATATCTTTCGCCCGGTGACTATCACCGAATACATTCGCCTGTCAGTGGCACAATTGTTGGTTACCAGTACGATCCCGGAAAACTGTATACTGTACAGGATTGGCTGGTGAAGATATTGCCCGGGCTTTTTACAGCAAATGAGCGCATAACAACATATATACAATCAGCCTTTGGGTTAGTGGCTGTGTGCAAGGTTGGTGCTATGAATGTGGGCAGGATTGCATTAAGCTATGCACCGGTGTTTACTAACCGCTGCTTTGCAAAGCCATATTTTTTTACGTTTGAAGAAGGTGGACGCCCTAAAGTGTCAAAGGGTGATGAGCTTGGTATTTTCCACTTAGGCTCCACCGTCATTGTGGTTACACAGAAACCTGTTGAATTTCTTCCCACTATAGAGGGCACCAAAGTACAGATGGGACAGGTGTTGGGGTACTTTTAAATTTTGCAAATTTTTTATAGGTGCAGTGTATTAAATTCAGCAAAAATTTTTTTGGGCGATAGTAACTGTTGTAATTTTTTCTTTGCCTGTAGCTACTTCTTTGTAACTGTCTTATTAAGACTATCATTGCAAAATAAAAAATATGAAAATGAAAAACAGAAAGTTAATGAAACAGGGGTATACACCCCAATGAACACAAGGGAAAAAACAATAAAAAAACAAACTTATGGCAACAGCACATTGTACAGTGGCACACGTCAGGACAAAGCAAATGGGAGTATTGTATAAATATATAAATTATATTCATCTCTTTCACAGTGAATTGCAGTATAAAAAAAGCAAATCACAAATATTAAAAATTTAGTTTATACTACGCCAAATTATTTTTCACCACATAAAAGTTAAAGGAATGAAAAATACTTGCACAACCTGCCAATATTATATATACATTATACATTTCTTGTGCGTAATTTGAAACTTATGCTAAAGGAATAAGTGATGCAACACATTATGAATTTCCACAGGTATATTATTATAGGTGCAACTGATTTTTATGGTTATTTGTTTGAATTTGATAAAAATGGGAATTTAATCTATATGAATTTTCATAAACCATAATGTCCTATAATTGTTATAGACTAGGGGGAAAGATGAGAAGTAAACAGGATTGTATTTTTTTGTGGTTTGGTGATGTTATTCCCTTACCAAATAACGACATCTTTTGACACGGCACTAATTGAAGGCAAATACTTCCCCAAACCCAACGACTATGACACGGAGCACGATTTTTACTGGTACCTACAGCAGGATGGAAGCAGGAAGCTACCGGGAATGGGAGGAGTGTTTAATGCGGTTAATATGGATGTGTACCACTATGCGGGGAATAATCCGGTGAAGCTGGTGGATCCGGATGGGAATTATATTATAAGTAGGTTTACACTTCTTGATTCAAATGCCAAATGGGAAATACGTTTTTATAATAATGAGTCACGAAGTTTTCTTAACAAGATCAAATATTTACCTGGTGGTTCATTATTGTGCCGGTACTTAGCTGAACACAATCCATTTGGTGATTATTATTATGATTCATCAATGACAGATTTAGGAATAGTTGTGAGCATACTATTTGATGTTGCTGGTTCTGTAGGTTACTTTGGAAAAATAGTCAATTGGTTTGGAACTATAGGTGGAATTGCAAACACTGCTTTTGGTAATTTTTCGGATGAAAAACAAGATAAATACAGAGGTGAATTTTTAAAATCAGCGGGATTAATGAGTGATAAATATATGACTGGGTACAATCCTGAAAAACTTAAAAGACTAATGGATGCTGTTGATTTAAGTATTGCATATTATTTTGATAAAGTTGAAGGTACAAGTGCAGACAAGGGTTTAAATGAATATGCGAAATCACTTGAAAGTACTTTTAAAAATGAAATTATACCAGGCTTGAACAAAAAATAATCAGAAGATTTATTGAAAGAAAATTGTTATGTACGAGTTTATTGTTGGGATATTAATTGTTTTAATTATTATTATTGGAAGAATTATTGTATTTGGTAGAGCGACATGGAAATTATCAATGCTTTACGGTATCACTTTTATTGCTATATATATAACTTTTCAACTGGATATCAGATATAACTACAATATAAAATTATTGTATTATAAAATAATAATT
>JBBFLA010000045.1:0-22988 GCA_037481795.1 Spirochaetota bacterium | reverse complement strand
GATAGGTATGTACATTACACCTCATATGGAATTCATTGCCAAGAAGATTGCGTTTGTCATGTCAGGTGGCGATGTTCCAAGCGGTACTGAAATTACCGAAGAACAGTGGATGAAACAAGAGCGTGAAGCCTTTGTTGAACTGTGGCAGACTGAAAATACCCAGAAGATGGCAGCGCATATCTTACAAACTGGTAAACCATTATTTATTTAGTCATATAATCTTTCGCAAACAGGAGGAAAATTTTTATGAGAGATGCATATATTGTACAGGCTGTCAGAACACCTGGGTGCCGTAGAGGCAAAGGTGCTTTTGCTCAGACCCGACCTGAAGACCTGCTTGTAACCGCTCTTCAGGGCTTAATGGAAAGAGCAAAGGTTGACAAGAAGGTTGTAGAAGACGTTATGGTAGGTTGTGCCTTCCCTGAAGCCGAGCAGGGTTTAAACGTTGGTCGAATTGCTGCATTGATGGCAGGTTTCCCAATAGATACCTGTGGTGCTACAGTTAATAGATTCTGTTCATCTGGTCTTGAATCGATAGCAATTTCTGCTGCACGTATTCAGGCAGGATGGGCTGATGTAGCCATTGGCGCAGGACTTGAGTCAATGTCAATAGTTCCAATGGGCGGGAACATGCCTCGTCCACACCCATACTGGGCAAAGCAAAAACCAGATGTATATATTTCAATGGGTATCACTGCTGAGAATGTTGCAAATCGTTACAAAATTTCCCGACAGGATCAGGACGAATTTGCATACCACTCACAGATGAAAGCTGCTGAAGCACAGAAGAATAAGATGTTTGATGAGATAGTTCCAACAAAAGCTGTTCGCTATGTACCACAGTCAGATGGAACCCTCAAGAAAGAAGAATTTATTCAGGACTTTGATGACGGAGTAAGAGCTGATACAACATTAGAAGGTCTTGCTAAATTAAAACCAGCATTTGCTGCATTTGGTTCAGTAACCGCTGGTAATTCTTCACAGACAACTGATGGTGCAGCAGCTGTTCTTTTGATGAGCGAAGAAGCATGCAGAAAATACGGCGTGAAACCATTGGTAAAATTGGTTGCATATGTTGTTGCAGGATGTGAGCCAGATGAAATGGGTATTGGACCTGCAGTAGCAATACCAAAACTACTTAAACTAACAGGTAAAGACATTAAAGATATCGGCCTGTTTGAAATCAACGAAGCTTTTGCTTCTCAGGCTATTTACTGTGCCCGTCAATTGGGTATTGGCGACAAGAAAGAGTGGGCAGTTGACAGCAAAGACCGCCGCATTAATGTTAACGGTGGAGCAATTGCATTAGGTCATCCATTAGGATGTACCGGCTCCAAATTAGCTTCACAGCTTGTTAATATGATGGTTAAAAAAGGAGTTAAATACGGTATTGAGTCTATGTGTATTGGTGGCGGTATGGGTGCTGCTGCATTGTTTGAATTAGTTGAAAAGTGGTAAAATATTATCCCATGTAAATAAAAAAAGGCTGTTCTTTACGAGCAGCCTTTTTTATTACTTTACAATTTTATACATACTAATTTCCTTGACATTTAATAAATTATGTTAGTAGATTTAAGTAATACATTTTAGTACAACTTACCATTGATACATTGTTATTTATGGATACCATAGTAAAAACATTAAAAAAAATATTTCCCTTTGAAATCATTGTACTTGTTACTGCAGTATTTATTATCAATATTTTCAAATATCCTGATGACATTGGTTTTCTTTCTATACACTACAACCCATATCTATTTGTTATAATCTTCTTTACTTCGTTTTACGGCAAAAAATCAGGTCTTATTACCTTTTTCATAACAACGATACTCATAGCATCATACATTATAATCAGTGATCTATATTATTCAACAGATATACTGTATACAATAATCACCACACCAGCTTTTTACCAGCATCTGTCTTCATTATTATTTTTATCGCTCATAGCTATTATAATTCTTGGCGAAATACGTGACAATTTAGGCCACATTATTCAAAATCAGAAAATAATTATCAAAGAACTTGATGAGCAAACTTCCAAGCTTAAAAGAGAACTTGAATCCGTATCTATGGTTAATCAGGAATATCAGGACCGTATTTTAGGTCAGCAAAATTCACTTATTTCATTGTATTCAACCATTATAGCCTTAAATACATTAAATTTAGAAAATATTTATCCCAATATCTTGAACGCCGTGGTTCAATTTACCGGTGCTCAGCAATGCTCATTATGGCAATACGACCGTGATAATAATTCTATCCATCTGCTTTCATACAATGGATGGACGCAGGACATCATTAATAGCACCCCTTCAAACCTTGATACGGAAAACCTTATTGGGTGGTCGGTCCGAAACAATACAATGTTTTCTGTTAAAATGCTTCAAAAATATCAAAACTTAAAGGCCCTTGATAAGGGCAATTCCATTATTACTGTTCCCATTACTATTGATAACCAGGTATGGGGAGCGCTCAACATTGAAAAAATCCCTTTTATAAAATATAATCTCTATACTGAACAGTTACTGCTCATGATTGCTGATCTGGCAGCACCAATTATCCGTAATGCTATCAGATATAGCTCGCTGGTACACAAAGAGGTTGACCCTGTAACCGGCTTTAATTCAATCAGTGAATTTTACGAAGTATTAAAGGAAGAATTTGCTAATGCACAGCATAACAAATTGAATATGTCATTACTTTTAGTTGAATGTATTAATAGTAGTGAAATAGTTGAAAAGTTTTCAATGAAGGATGCTCTTCTTGTATTAAAAGAGATAGCGCAGTTAGTTCAGCAACTGGCAAAAGGAAAAGTTTTTATATTCCAGTATAAGGAAACATTCCAGTTTGCGGCTATTTTACCCAACATGGATTTTGATGGCACAGCGATGTTCAGTTTATCCCTGATTGAACAAAACAGCAAAAAAACATATTATATAAAAGGCCAGATAGTTAATCCTGAAATTGTAATTGGATACAGTAGCTTGCGACCTAACCACCAGTCTGAAGAAGACCTTGTACTACTGGCCGAAAATTTACTCCTTATGCAGAAAATATAGGTGACAGCATGAGTACTCTTCTTCCTCATGATGATTTTATTTTTGATTATACTTTATCTAAGAGTAGCAAAGATATAATTAAGCTGTTTTCCTTTGAAAACCCTTTTGATTTTTTCAGGCATGATGTTGTAGAAAATCCTTACATTGTTAAAACTCAGCATAAATTGCGCAAGGCTTTTTCTGAAGGCTTGCTGGGTATAGAACATTATCTTATGACAGCCACTTCACTTCGGCCATTAATTGATGAAGCCCAGGACCTGGATGAAATTACACGGTTATTTTCACAGCAGAAATTAGCCATGCGCCCCAATCCACACTCAGTAAAAATATTACGAACCATGATTAAAGACCCCAATCCGGAAATAGCCCTCTATGCTGCTGAAGGATTAAATACAATTGAAAATTCATTTTTAACAAAAATTGAAAAGGTTAAGAAAAAGCTGGAAAAAGCCAGTAATAACATCTTCATTTACCATTATTTGCTTGGTCTTCTTTATACACAATTTGCTGCACTTTTAGAAAGCCAAAAGCTCATTCAGAAATTTTATATCAAACAGGCAATTGGTAACCTGATAAAAGCATATACATTGCAACCAAAAAATAAGAGGATAAAAATAGCTCTGGCTGACAGTTATTTGCTTGATGAGAATTTTGAATATGCCTTATCACTCTATACTCATTGTTATTCTATAAAATACAAACCCGTATACTGTCTACTTAAAATGGCTCAATGCCATTATAATTTAAAAAATTATGACAGAATTAAAACTATTGCTTCCATCATTGCTCAGTACGATGTTAGCAATATAGAATATGCTGAGGTGTTAATCTATCAATGGATTTTGTAGCAATCAATAAACCTGACCCATCAAAAAAAACAATATGTATTATAGCTGAAGGCTCATACCCTTATATAACAGGTGGTGTTTCAGCCTGGATACAGGATATAATCTCTGGGCTTACCAGCTACAACTTTATCATTTTTGCAATTTCTGCAGAAGAGGACGAACCAAAATATTCATTTCCACCTAATGTGATTGGACTGGTTAACAGGCTGCTAACAGCCCCGGTTGCAAAACCCCAAAAGTCAATACATCCATCGTTTTTTAGAACAATTGAATCATTTCATAATGATATGATGCAAAAAAAAGATTTTTCTAAATTCAGTGATATTTTCAGGTTTATCAATATGCACCGCTATGATCCATCTACTCTGCAGCGACATATCACAAGTTTTAAAATTGTAACTCAGTATAATGCAATACGTAACCCCTTATATCCATTTTCAGACTATTACTGGGCATGGCGGTCATCACATGAATACATGATGAAGATTATGACCTGGGACCTGCCACCAGCTGATCTGTACCATACCATATCAACAGGCTATGCCGGACTGTGTGCTGCCATTGCAAAAATTAAATACAATAAACCTGTAATCCTGACCGAGCATGGTTTATACAACAAAGAGCGCGAGATAGATATAAAGCGCGCAACGTGGGTTAAAGGCTATCAGCGTGATATGTGGATAAATATTTTCAATGATTTAAGCGCTATTACCTATGAATACTCTGATTGTATTATTTCCCTTTTTGAAGTTAATCGTAATATTCAGATTGCGCAGGGGGCAAAGCGTGAAAAAACACTTGTTATACCCAATGGCATTGAAATAGAACGGTTTTGGGATTTAAAAAAAGAAACACGCAAAGAATTCAGTATTGGCATTGTTGCACGGGTTGTCCCTATAAAAGATGTTAAGAATTTTATCATTATGGCAAAGATTGTTGCAGAATCAATCCCTGATGTTAAATTTTACATAATTGGGCCAACTGATGAAGACGAAAGTTATTATGAAGATTGCGTTAAGCTTGTTGAAAACTTCCAAATTCAGGATAAAGTGATATTCACTGGTAAGGCTGATGTTCGCCAGTATTACAAATTTTTAGATGTTGTGGTACTTTCCAGTATCCGTGAAGCTCAGCCACTGGTAATACTTGAAGCTTATGCTGCAGGAATACCAGTGGTTTCAACCCGCGTTGGCAACGTTCCTGAGATGCTTGATTATAATGATATTCTTTTGGCCGACCCTAAAGATTCAGAAAAATTAGCACAGGGTGTTATTTATCTTTATAACAATCCTGATTACCGTGAAAAACTAATAGCTGCAAACAGGAACAAGGTTATACAGTTTTATAATAAAAAAGATCTTATTGCTACTTATGACAATCTTTATGCAAAATATATTGGCATGTACACATCATGAGGATATATGGCTGGTATAGGTTTCGAATTATATAAAATTTTATACAAAGGGACGTTGTCATCAATTGTGCAGGCTTTCTTCCTGGGTATGATTATTGTTGCAGGCCCATGGATATTGTCAGTACTCACAATATATATTATCCAAACATATACATTTGGCGCAATTGCAGACAATCCTGCACTGTTTACTGTTTCAATAGTATATGTGTATGCATTTTCACTATTTTTATCGGGTGGTTTTCATTATGTGTTTTCACGCTATATTGCAGATCAACTGTATATTGAAAACTATGCAACCATTCCTTCTGCCCTGTTGACAGCAATAATTCTTATTACCATAATTTCAATACCGCTTGCCCTTGCATTTGTATTCTTTAACGATTTCTCATCTGTACCCTATCATACCCTTTATATACTATCGTTAGTTTCACTTTTTGTTGTGATTAACATCCTTTGGATCATGCTGGTATACATCGCACTACTTAAAGCGTATTATAAAATTTTCTTCAGCTATTTAGCAGGAACTATCGCCAGTCTTTATGGAGTCCTTTATTTAGGTAAATTGTATGGCGTTGCAGGTGCATTGTGCGGATACACAATTGGTCAGGCTGTGATAGTCTTACTCTTGATAACTATCTCCCAGATTGCATACCCCTTTAAAAAATTTACAATAAATAAAGAATTTATTGCATCGTTCAAAGAACATAAACGGATTTTTCTAATGGGATGCTTCTTTAATATGGCCATATGGTCAGATAAAATGCTCTACTGGTTTTTGCATGGTCAGCATATTCCTGGCACGCTGTATTACTATTACATCCCCTATGATATACCTGTATTTTTAGCGTACCTGACCATGATACCGGGGCTTGTTTATTTTTTAATTATTGCCGAAACAGACTTCCATAAAAAATTCTTTGAATTTATATCTCATATATTGGAAGACCCTTTTCGCTATATACAACTGAAAAAGCATAAAATGCTACTATCACTTAAAAATGGGATAAAGGGGATTGTATTTTTCCAATCGATTTGGACCATTGGTATTTTAATCAAGCTACCCGTTATACTGGATTTTTTAGGATATTCACATACAATTAATATTCATATCTTGAGAATTCTGCTCATAGCTGTATTTTTCCATATGTTGAGTCTTAATCTTATGATTTATCTTTTGTATATGGAATTGCAATTTGAAGCTGCAATGGCTGCATGTTTATATTTGGTTTTTAATATTGCAGCTACTTTATTTTCAATATATTATTTTCAATTATTACCAGGCACCAGTTATATGCTGGCGTCTGTAGCAACATCTCTATACTGCAGCTATCATCTGTATAAAAAAGCACCAATAATTGATTTTATTATTTTTAATAGGACATAAAAAAGTTTAGCCAATCAGAGATGTGCTCATTTTATATAATTCATCATTTTGCAGTGTATTGACAATCTCCCCTGTCAGATAGTTGTAATCATCCTGAGTGATACCTAATGCCTTGCTAAAGGCGGTAAGCAATTCCCTATCATTTTCTGAAAGATTTTCCTTCTCAATAATTTTTGCAAACAGATTCCCCAGTCCCACTATCTGAACAGTGGTTTTATATTTTGAATCAACCTGTATTACATGATGCTGCGCTACAGCATCTATCAGTTCATTGGGAAAATTCCATTTCTCCAGTACTATCTTCCCTATATCCTGATGGTTTATCTCAAATATTTTTTCTTCAATTTCGCGTATATCTTTATACTGCATTTGATTAAGATATGCTATGTATTGCTCATATTTATCCCTGAAACTTATCATCATAATGAGCCTGCCAATATCATGAAGTAAGCCGGCAACAAATACATCCTCTTTTTTTTCATCATTTTTAATACGAGTTGCTACATATTTTGAAATGAATGCTGTAACAACTGAATGCCGCCAGATCATTGCTGTTGATGTTTTGGTAACGGTTGCTGCAGTAGCCTTATTTTGTGATTTTACGTTTTTGCTATAAACATTGGAAGCTGAAACCAGCAACACAAGGCTTTTTACCATTTTGAAGCCAAGTAATGTCAATGCCTGTTGCAAATTGGTGATCTCACGCTGTCGGGCATAGAGTGCTGAATTAGCCACTTTAAGTATCTTGGCTGTCAATGCCGGGTCAAGCAAAATGATGCTTTCCAGTTCCTTGAAGCTGATGTCAATATTATCTTCCTGTATCTGCAAAATTTTAATTGCAACCTGCGGAAAGACGGGTAAATCTTTTATATCAATACTATCCCTGTCAATCATAGCTCTTTATTTACCAAATTATACATAATTTTATGATATCTTTTCTTTATACTATCGTCATCATATATGCACATTATCAGCAAAAAATTAATAATCTTTCTCTCACTTTATTGTTCCTGTTATCCTGTAATCACTTATTATTTTAAAGCAAAAACCACATTCTTTCTTTCTTATCAATTGCTATTGTAAAATCTAATTTGTGCATTTTTAGCTAATAGTACCTGCCATTAGAGTTTAGTTCATGTAATAATTCTTTGATAACATTATGTACTAGCTTACAGGTAATTGCAATCATGAGATTATAATTTATTGTTACATTTTTATAATCATAAAATATTAAATAATCATAGTTTTAACAATAAATTAATGAAATTATTTTACATATTTTACGAAAATTATACTACAACAGTTTACTAAACGGGGGTAACAGCATGATCCATAACAGTTTCGACATGAAGCGCTGGAAATTGGAACAGATAAAGTACTTTAAAAAGTATCAGAGTACATTTCCAAAAAATTCAAAAGAATACAAAATACTTGATGAGAGCATCAAAAAGTTAGAATCTACTCTTTAATAACTTCCTGGTACATATTCTCATTAGTTTTTCTAAAGATCTTTTTTTCTGCTGGAAGTTCCGATAGTAGAGAGAAAACCTCATTTAGATTGCTCAATTCAAAGCGTATTACCACCCCACAGTTATGCGATATCTCCCGTGGGGTGGCTATTACATTCAAATTAACACCTGCATTCAGTAAAATCTTTTCAGCCTTCATTACATCGTGGACAGATGGCAATAACAGTATATAATAATTCATCGTTATACCTTTGCTATACGTTCAATAGCTTTGCAAAACGCATCTATATCGCTATCCTTTGTAAATGCACCAACAGAAACCCTTACAGTTCCATCCGGATAACTGCCTATAGTTTCATGTGCCAGTGGTGCACAGTGTAATCCCACACGAACACATATTGAATATTCATCATTAAGGCGCTGACCTATTTCACTGCAAGAAATTAATTCATGGCTAAAAGATATAACACCCGTTTGATGCTCAAAAGAGTTACTCCAGTATGTGGTTATCCCTTTAATTCCTGACAAACACTCAATTAGTTTTTCGATGTGTTTCATCTCTTCAGCATGTATCTTTTCCATTCCTGGCTTAACATATTCTATCCCCAACCCCAATCCCACGATACCGGGAAGGTTGAGCGTACCACTTTCATATTTATCAGGCAAAAATTCAGGCTGGTACTGACTTTCGGATTTACTTCCTGTGCCACCCATAATAAAAGGTTTTAATGGCTCTGTTGTATTAATAATTAATCCTCCAATCCCCTGTGGGCCATACAACGCTTTGTGCCCCGTAAACGCTAAAAAATCACAACCAATGCTTTGTATATTAATTGGTAGTACACCCGCAGTCTGTGATGCATCAATGAGCACCGCAACAGAGGGATTATATTCTTTAACATTGGCAGTAATCTTAGCAATATCCTGTACCACTCCATTGACATTGGATGCATGATTTATGACAACAATCCTGGTGCTGGGTTGTATTATTTTTGTAATATCACCTTTGATTATACCGTTGCTCTCTGACTTAATAAATGATAGTGTAATTTTGCCTTCTTTTTCCAGATACCGCAATGGTCGCATAACTGCATTATGTTCCATAGAGGAAACTACTACATTGTCACCATCTTCCAGTATTGCAGCAAATGCACAATTTATGGCCATGGTTGCATTTGAGGTGAAAATAACGTTACAAGAATCCTTAACATTAAAAAATTCTGCAACCGTTTCCCGCACTTCAAACACCCTGCGTGCAGCCTCAATTGCAAGCCTGTGTCCTGAACGCCCGGGATTGGCACAATAGCTTTGCAAACAGTCAGCTACAGCTTTTATAACTGACTGAGGTTTTGGATAGCTAGTAGCAGCATTATCTAAGTAAATCATGTGAAAAGCGTAGCACCATGCAATGCATATTTCAATTATTGCACAATCTTCAGCCTGATATCAAGCACCTGACAGCTCGTATCAAATACACGTACAGGATTTAAGTCCAGTTCTTTTATTTGAGGTGCCCTTGCTAAAAGATGTGACAGTTTCCAGACTATATCCACATACGCAGTAATATCCTTTGGTTTTTGACCACGAGCTCCTTTTAATAATGCGTAAGATTTAAGCTTTGAAAATTTTTCTTTTATTTCTTCTTTTGGTGCAGGACATAACGAGCAGGCAACATCCTTAAAAACCTCAACATAGATGCCGCCAAAACCATACAGTATTACCTGGCCAAAAGAATCATCATATTTGCTGCCAACAAACATATCTATACCACTTTCTGCCATCTTTGAAATGCGCACTCCCTCAATTGTTGCATCTGGTTTGTGCGATAGTACATTTGAATGAATCGTTGCAAAAGCTTGCTTAAGTTCATCATCACTGGCAATGTTTACAATCACACCGCCAACATCTGATTTGTGCAATATGTCTTTTGATACCAGTTTGCATACCACCGGATAGCCAATGCTTCCTGCTATGGCCACTGCTTCTTTTTCTGTTGTTGCAATACCTGATGATGGAACCGGGATATTAATGGTTGTGAGTAGTTCCATTGCATCTTCACCAATTTCACCAGTATTGCGTTTAATCCACTGCAATGCACTGTCAAAGGATACAGTGCATGGTTCATCCTGCTTTTGCATAAGATGCCGTGTATAAAATTTCATCTGATATGCAAGTGCGCGTACCATTTCTTCAGGCGAATTAAATATAGGGAAATTAACCGTACGTTTTACCTGTGCCATAATACGAGATAAACCAAGTAAACAAATACCCAGAGGTTTTGCTGATGATACAATTGCACCCCATGTTTCCTTTGAAAGGTCAGCTAAAAACATCCTTGAAAAAACACTTTCCCTATCAGGCATTTGTGGACGCTGGCTTACATACACAGCACCATCCACATTTTGATTGTGCATAACTGAATACACAACATGAGCAGTAAATGCTGGATCATAGATGTCACCTAAATCAAGTGGATTTGAAAATTGGATTACCCCAGCATTTGAAAATTTCTGAAGGCCTTTGTAAAATTCTTCACCAGGATCTGCAAATTCAAAACCTGCCTGCTCACACAGGTCGGCAGTCATAACAGCAAAACCGCCAGCCGGGCTCATAACCATTATGCGCTTGCCACGCATAGGGGGAAGCTTGAATGCTTTTGCCACAGCAAAGAAGTCATGATAATTGTATATTCGGATAATTCCGGCCTTCTCAAAAGCTGCATTGAGTATTTCTTCATCATTGCTCATGGCAGCTGTATGACTCATAGCAGCCTTTTTCCCTGCCTGTGTGGTATTGGATTTATATACAACAATAGGCTTGTTAATCTTTTCAGCCACTTTTATTAAGTCAGCACCTCGTGGCACACTTTCTAAATACATACAGATAATTGATGTTGCAGGGTCATTGCCCAGATATTCAAGAAAATCAACCTCATCTAAATCCAGTTTGTTACCTATACTGGCAAACTTTGCTATGCCAATATTTTCATCCATAATAATGTTCCACATCATAATGGCAACACCGCCACTTTGTGAAATTATTGACATTCCGCCAAACTCAGGGCGCAGCAAAGGAACAAATGGCAAGCATAAGCCATTTTCTACATTGGCAACTGTTAATCCATTGGGGCCTACAAAATGTATTCCATACTTCTTTGCTGTAGCAACAGTTTGCTCTGCTAACTTTTTTCCTTCTTCACTGTATTCTGAAAAACCACCACTTGGGATAGCCATCCATCTGACGCCTTTTTTACCACATTCTTCAACAATTGCGGGAACAAACTTTGCTGGTACCAGTGCGTAAACTAAATCTGGAACTTCCGGTAAAACTTCTATAGATTTATACATACGTATACCATCAACCTGTTCATCTTCGCTTTTTGGATTTACACCAAAAATGCGACCACGGTATCCCCAGCGCAGCATATTTTCAAGTGTAAGACGTGGTATATTATTTTGTCGTGAAGATAATCCAACAATAGCAACTGATTCAGGATAAAACAGTTTGTGCATCATAGTATCACCCCGGTATATATTTATTCTTAAAAGATTTTTGTTACAATGTACACTAATACCGTATTTATTACAATTATTTTATACAAACATATATGCGCTGTAGGTAATTCACCTGCCGTGCTTTACAAACTTCAACACCCGGCAATGACTGAAAAATTAAAGCCAGCGGTAACATAGCAACGTATATCATTATACTTATTTCAATTACCCAAAAGGATGAGCATTGTAAGCTTTTGCTGGTACTACTGCAGTACAGTAATCTTTACAGCATCTTTAAGGTTGTTATTCATAACTGTGATGGTATGTTGGCCTTTAGTAAGCGTCCATAGTATTTCAGTGCCTGTCCCAATTTGTTTCCCATCTATATACCATGATATTGTTCCATCTGGTGCTACTGCTTTTAATGGTATTGCCTGCAAATTTTTCCGCACTGTTTTTTCTATTTTAAATACTTCACCATCGTTTGGAAAGATAATCTTTAATGAGTTTGATTTGGCATATTGAATATTTTTTTTATGTGCCCATTCCCTATACTCAGAAGGAACTATCGTTGAATTTTTTACATGCCAGTTACACGTTACAGCAGGATAATTATCATCACTATAAAATTCATAGTACGTATCTTTACAATAATATCCAGCTACCATACCTGATAGTTTACAAATTAAAAGCTTTTTAATACCACTCGTAGGTTTAAATGGAGGGAATTTAAATCCTGTATTCCATAAATATAAAAGTACATCTTTTAACACAATACCTGCACCTGATACTGCAGGCAAATCGCTCATTGACTCATTATAAAGATTACCCACCCACACCGCTACCGTATAGTTAGTATTGTAGCCGGCAATGAAATTATCTCTAAAATCCTTTGATGTACCTGTTTTAACTGCAAACGGAAAAGGAAAATTAATTGCTGACTGTGCACCAAATGCATCAATTTTATATGTATAATCCGATAGTATATGCGAAATAAGAAAACACGTTGCTGGTTTTAATATCTGTATAGGTGCTACCCGTTTGACCGTATATTCTTTTCCCCTGGTATCTTTTATTTTTGTAATTGCTATGGCTTTTGAAAATTGACCATCTCGTGGAAAAATTGTATACGCATTGGCAAGCTCAAGCAACGTAACATCAGCATTACCCAGTACAATACCCAAACCATAATGAGTTGGTGAGCGATACAATGAATCAAATCCAACTGTTTTTAAAAAATTATAGTAGGGAACAAGACCCACTGCATTGACTACATTTACTGCAGGAATATTATATGAGCACCCTAACGCTTTTGCAAATATAACAGGGCCATGATATGATTCACTGAAATTTTTAGGGATATATGTGCCAACCTTAGAGGGAAACTGAGTAAAGATATCAGGCAATACACTTGATGTATGGAAGATTCCTTTTTCCAGTGCCAGCGCATACGCAAATGGTTTCATTGTTGATGCAGCCTGCCTGCGTATAAGTGTTGCATCTATCTGTCCTTTGCCATAATCAAAAAAATCCACTGACCCAATCATAGCTACAATTTCCATAGTAGCATTATTAATCATAACCAGTGAAGCATGCAACGCCTTTCTTTCCTTTAACATGCTCACAGAATTTTGCATAACCGTTACAATATCTTTGTAAAGGGAAGCATCAAGAGTAGTATAAATGTGGGCAATATCTACATCAGGAAAGAGCTTTTTAGCCTGCGATAGTACATATAAACAAAAAAGTGGCGCAGTAACAGTAGTATCCTCATACTGCAAGGAAATCTTTTTTTGCATCAGTGTTTGAAATTCAATGTCCGAAACACGTATATAGCCATCAGCACCTGCTTTTTGCAAAAGCTTTTTTGCGCTGTGTATAATTTTTTCAGGATTTTTATAAGGATTGTAACGCTCTGGGGCTTTTACAATTGAGATAAGAAATGCCGCTTCAAGAAGATTGCAATCTGCAAATGATTTCCCAAAATAGCACATACTTGCCCGGTCAAAACCATAGATGTTATTGCCAAGGTATACTTCATTAATGTATGCAGCAAGAATCTCTTTTTTGGTAAAATGCACTTCCAGGCGCAGAGCTTCTAAAATCTCAATGAGTTTACTGCCTATAGTGTTTTTAAGTATCTCTCTTTTTGATTTAACAAGCTGCTGAGTAATCGTAGAGCCTCCTGAAACAAAACGCATTGCTTTGATATTCTGATACACTGCACGCGCAATACCTTTCAGTGATATTCCAGCATGTGTGTAAAAATCCTTATCTTCAGAATACAAAATAAGCGCAATCAAATCTTCCGGAATCCGCTTTAGATCAATATATTGCGAAAGACCACTTTTACCTTTTGCTATCTCCATCAGCACAATTCCTTTTCGGTCATAGATAGTAATGGGCAAACGCTTATTTATGGCAAGGTAGTTTTTATCATACGGGATTATAATATAGGTAACTATCGCCACAACACACAGAGCAATTATAATTGTTACAACACGGTGTGGGCGATAGTTACTGAGTAAAAGGCTTAATTTCATAACGACTACTGCACCTGCACCATATTGCTGTAATACTGAATGCCAAAAACCTCAGGATTATACATCTCTTCAGCTTTGCATGCCGGCAGTTTAAAGACACCTGTATTGGTTGCCCGCACCCTGTAGATGATAGTGTGCCTGCCCTTTTTTAAGAAATCAGCATAGTACACAACCCTGTCATTGTACTGCTCATAGTGATTAAATGTTCCCCAGGTATCGTAATAGTTTGCTTTTTGTGTAGTACTTTTCTCCTCAGTTGCAAAGGTAATATTTACTGGTTCAAAACCTGCAGGTAGCTCATCATCAAGAACTGTTATTCCGCGTTCTTTTGGTGTGTACACCTCAATTTCAACAATATATTCTGCACCCTTCTTAAACACTGTGACTTTATCATTGGATTTAGCATCGCGATATATTTTTGTTACCTCAAATCCCATATCTTTTGATGTCATTGCATCATAAACGGGGATATACTGATAACGCATGGTATAGTATGCAATGCCTTTACCATTCTTTATAAACTGTAAAGACTTTCTACCAAAATCATCAGGTGTTATTGCGTAGTTGAATGAATAAGAAACATTTTCATTGTTAACAAGTTGTGTAAGTAGTTCCCTGGTATTGAAAAGCACTTTGACACTAAATTCAGGTTTTTCTTTTTCATATTTAACTAAATAGGTATTCAAAGCCCACCATATCAGGGCATTTGAATGAGTGTTTAGCCAGGCGTAACCTTTCCTTTGTTTAAGCAGGTAGTTAACCACCTTAAAATCATTTTCAAATTTTACCCCTGATTCAAGCAAAGCCTGCAAAATAAGCGCTGTTGAAATTTCATTATCATAGTAAAAATAGCCCCAGCTTTTTACATCATCAAAATAGACATACCCTGATTCACTGCGCATTAACGAAAACAACCGTTCTGATACTTCTTTAATCATATTCTGCTTAAATGATGAAGCAGGATACAGTGACAGCGCTTTGAGTAAATAGGCATAACCTGAACTCATATCATCATAATTTTTATTGATAGTACTGTATACAAGTTTCCATTCACTTTCACTGGTTATGCCATTTAACGCAGCAACATAGTGAGCAAAACTCAATGTAAGATACTTATATTCTGTTGAAAACCAGCTTTCTTCTTGTTTAAATATGACACTCTTTGTTGCAAAACGCTTTACGGTTTCAAGAGCTTTCTTGAATACTGCCTCATCAACCACGTATCCTCTTTTCTTTGCCATTGTTAAAACAAACGTAGCATACACAGTTAAATAACTGGAGGGTTGTGCATACTCCCCTGTCCAATACGAAAAACCATCACCTTTGAAATAAGATGGGAATTCTGCAAGCACTGCCTTTACAGTATCACGCAACTCCTGACGGGATTTTACTTTAAGTAAATTCTTTTGAAGTATGATATCCTCGCCAAGAATAAGCGGTAGTATTTTTGATGCCTTCTGTTCAAGGCAACCGTAAGGATATTCAACAAGATAATCAAGACTACCCTTTAAATCAGTAAATGCAGAAGGACTGACATACACATTTATATTTGAAACATAGGGAAGAATATTTTTTGAAATATCCAGCGTGTGCCCTACAGTGTCCTGTTGTTTTGTTATCCTGCCATACAGTGCAACGGTTTCATATATATTAGGTGCTTTTACGGGGATAGTGTCGGTTATACCATCAGTATGTGCACCTGCTTGTGCTTTAATTACATAGGATGCGTGCGTATCACCTGAAACAACAATAGGGAAAAGCACCTCGGTTGACTGGCCATTGTTTAACATTATTTCTTTAATCTGAGATGATTTTCCGTCTTTAAGTTTCATCCCACCTTTAAGTTCAAGCCCAACAGTAACTTTTTGATTTACACCGGTATAGTTGAATATAAGCCCACCTGCATTGAACGAATCACCAACACGCACAAACCGTGTAAACGTAGGCAATACCATTAATGGTTTTTTAATCTCAAATGTTGTTTCACCATACCCAAATTTTGATTCCGGTGTATGAACAACTACCATAGACTTAAAACTGGTAAGATTATCGGGCAGAGTAAACGTTACGCGTGCTTGCCCGTTTTCCACCTTTATTGTTGCCTGATAGTATGCAGTAAATTTAATATTTGCTCGCGGGACAATCATCCCCATTGATGCAATACCACCGTCACCGCCTATAAGTTCTCCTTTCTCTTTGATGTAGCGCTGTCCCAGGATAATCTGCCGCACATCAAAGGTTGTAACCGCTAACTCTCGTGGTGCATAGAAAAAGTCAATGGGATTGGGCAATGTATAGTTTACAAGATTAAGCACCCCTCTGTCAGCAACAGAGATAGTTGCTTCGCCATTTACAGGCTGTCCCAAATGATTTGTTACGTATATGTCTACAGTGGTTTGCTCACCAGGTTTATATTGCTTCTTGTTGGTTTTCACCTGTACGTGCAATCTTTTTTCGCGAGGAGTAACTTTAATATTGGCATACCCTATGTAGCATTTTGGCTTTGCTAAATCTTCACCATTTTGAATCTTATCAAAACCATTTCTTCCGGTATAAAGCATCACACTTACATAGACATTTGGTATATGCTCTTCGGTAATCGTAACAGGAATGGTAACAATACTTGATGTGGCAGGTACTTCAAAGTAATCAAAAAATTTCTCGCGTTCTACTGTTACAAATGCAACTGCATTTTCAAATGGATTTTTTACTAATAGCAGTGCAGTTTCGCCAACGGTGTAGCTTTTTTTATCTGTTTCAATATCCACTGTTTCATCATCGTTAACCCTCCAGCTGGCTTCACCTCTCCCAATGATGTAAAAGCTCTGCACTGCATATTTTTGCTTTTCCTTACTATCATACACCTCAGCAGTGTAGTAACCTGGTTCGTTAATAACTATCGCTACATCTTCCCTTCCAATGCTATGTACTTTAGAATATATATTTGTCTCAATCTTCTTGTATTCCCACTGCAACCGTCCATTAACACCTGCTATCTGAAATGATTTCCACTCATGGCGTTTCACAATAAGCTTAACTGTATTATTTTGGACAACAGCATCATCGCTGTTAACAGCTATAAGCTGCACGGTAAAAGGACTGCCTGCATAGTTGAAGTATTGCGGGACACGAACCCCAAAATGAACTGGTTGAAGGACCTGCAATCCCGACTTTGCACCAAATACAGGCGAGTCATCGGAAAGATACGTTTTTGCTGTTACCATAATATCAGCATTGGGAATTGTTTCTATAGCTTTAAGAGGCACGTAGACCTTTGCAATACCCTTTTCATTAACTTTTACTTTCCCACTGGTTATTGCAGTAGGTGATGGACTGTATTCATCATAGTAATCGTAATAATAGGTACGTGTTGAAAAAGAAAAATCAGGGAACTTTTCGCTTTTATAGACAATTGGTGTAACCAACACTGTGTATTCAACATCATTCATAACCGGTGCACCAAAAAGATACCATCCAAAAAGATCAAGACCAAGCACATCACCCCAGTTGTATTTTAGCTTATCAGGTATTATCTTCATCTCTGCTCTGGATGGCTTGAACTCTTCAACCTGAAAGCGAATGCTTTCGCTAAAATCATATTTTTTATTATTTGCTGAAGCCTCAATTCTATAGTATCCAGTGGGATAATCTTTCTTTAAGGCTATATCAAAAGAGATGCTGCCAGTATCAGTAATTGGTTTGGTAAATGCTTCAATCTCATCATCTTTAGAATTGAATACCTTTATTAATACATTTTTTATTGGTGAAAAAGTAGGATTCAGGCTCCACTCATCATTGTTTCTATATCTAAAAATACCTTTCACATGAACTTTCTCACCCGGTTTATACAAAAAACGATCGGTAAACAGCTGCATCTCTGGTCTACTAATGTAATAGTCTGAACCGTAATGTCTTTTTGGCATTTTAACACCATTCAAAGGATCCTCATCGTAATCATATTCATAATCGTATTCATCGTTGTTACTGAAATTACCATTGAAAACGCTGTAGTAAAAAATACTCTGATTGTGCTTAATGGTATAGAGCATGGGCTCATTGTTTTTAATAATAGCAACGCCTTTGCTGTTGGTTTGTGTTTCAGGATATACGCCAGAATCACAAAAAATTGAAGCACCTTCAATAGGGCTGTTATCAAGCAACGAACGAACATGAATAAGTACGTAATACTTTGTTTTCTTCACAGTAACGCCAATATCCGATAGCTGCAGCACTCCTTTATACTCAGGCGCATCGTTGCTGGATGAATTTTCCATTTCTGGAGTGATACTATACACAAACAATCCATAATTCTGACCATGAAGTTTTGAAAAATCAAATTTTATTGTTTTGTACACATCCCACGACCAGTTAATAGTATATTTTTTTTCTTTTGCTTTCTTGTTAAAATACTCCTGAGGATTGACCATATACTCCGCAATGTCTTTTTGATGTGATAATGACAAAAACTTACACTTAAACGACGAAACATTAACCATTCGCAATGGAAGAATTTTATCAAAGTAGCTTTCCATAATCATGTATCCGGCAGGACATGAAAAATATGAAAAAGCGTGTTCAAATTCAATTTCTTCACTAAATGTTTCGCCAAGCGTTTGCCCATATATATCTTTTAAATTTTTGGCGATAGTTATTGTGTATTCTTTTTTGCCAATAAAATTACCGCTTACCGAAATGGTACTACCGTAATAATTAATCTGGACACCACCGGGATCAGGCGATACGGTAACATACTTTGTAATCGATTCATTTTCAGCCAATTGTATTGGATTATTAAAAACAAACTCTACCGGATAATCAGGATAAAAGGATGTGTCATCATTGTAACGGCCATACGAAGATTGCACATCCATTACTGTTAACGGATAATATGTTTCATAATTGTATTTGTATGATGAATCCATTCCAATTTTTCCGCCAATGGGCACCATTTCATCACTAACAGTTAACTTGTAACTGGAAGCCTTCTTTTCATTTTTTGGATAAATGATTACTGTTTTCTTAGTTGCGTCGTTTGTATCATAGCTGCAGTCAAAATCAACTTTGGGACTAATTGTTACATTTTTTTTAACTGCCTCCAGCAAAACAGGGAAGTTAAACTGCATGCGAATAGCACTATTAGGGACTTTACTATCCTTTGACACGCTAACAACTTGAAGTAATGGTGTTCTAAATATATATTCTTTATTTAGTGTTATTTCTTTATTATTCAGCAATATGTAACAATCTTTATTTTCACAACCTTTTATGTTAATAGAAAAGCGATATTCATTTGCCGGCAGTGGATTATACAACTCTATTATACAATTGCTGGCATCAAGAGGTTTTATTGAGTACTCAATCTGCGGAGTAAACGTTATTTGCAATTTATTTGTAACATCCTGTTTCATTGTTTCAGCATCAGAAATAATGAACACATCCTTAGAGCACTGTAGTGCCATCTCCGCATATGGCTTTTCTTGTGAGTAATCAACAGAAAGCTTTATTTCATTATTACCAATAAATCCATATGCAATAATAATGCTTGTTGCCACAATACCCAGAGCCAACGATATAATCAGTTTTGGCGTTACGTTCATTGCAATTTCCTCCTGTATTTGGATAAATTTTTGTAAATTTATGGTAGATACAACAAAATGTTACTTTTTATTTGAAGCTACCAATAACACCCAAAACACGTTCTGCTTTATTTAAATGGGATAATGTACTACTCCGCTTTACTAAATATATTTTTCTCTTTTGTTAAATATTTAAGGAATAAATATTATTTGTAAAGAAAAAAAATAATTTCACTGGATTACGCCAGAGTTTTTTAGTTTTATCAATAGATAACATTTTTATATTATTATACATAAATATTTATTTATTAAATTATTTTTTATATATTAAAAATATTTTTATTGACAATATAATATTGTATTATTATAATATTTTTAGTATACTAATTCTTTACTGGAGGATACATATGAATTACTGGAATGAATACAAATCCAAATTAACAACACCTGATGAAGCGGTAAAAGTTGTTGATTGTGGGGACGTTGTGGATTATGGTTTTTTCAATGGTAAACCTGTTATCCTTGACCAGGCGCTGGCACGAAGGGCTCCTGAATTAAAGGACGTTTTAATCTATACAGCAGTAACATTGCCACCGGTACCTGAAGTAATAAAATATCCTCAAAGCTTTACGTACATTGACTGGCAATGGAGTAAGTTAACACGTCTTCTTCATACGCAGGTTGAAGCTGCTTACTATTGCCCAATACTGTACCACCGGGCACCATTCTATTATCGCTATCTACTTGCCCAGGATCCCCATGAACATATTGATCCAGGCTATCGTTCATACTACTATAATCGACCTGATAAAAGTAAAAATGTTAAATGGGTTGCCATCATACAGGTTGGACCCATGGATGATCAGGGATTTTTTAACATCGGCCCACAAAATTCAGAAACATCAGCCAAGGTAGATGCCGCTGACTATGTGCTGGTAGAGGTTAATAAAAATATGCCACGATGTTTAGGAGGTTCTGAAGAAGCCATTCACATATCACGTGTTGATTTTATTGTGGAAGCACCTGAAGACCAGATGTGTTTTGCAGCACCTGATGTTCCACCAACCGAAACTGACAAAAAAATTGCCGAGCATGTCATGAAATTTCTGTACGATGGCTGTTGCATACAGTTAGGTATTGGCGGTATGCCCAACATGGTAGGAAAACTCATAGCACAATCTGATCTGAAAAACCTGGGTGGTCACACTGAGATGTTTGTGGATGCATACGTTGATATGATCGAATCAGGGAGGATGAATGGCGCAAAGAAAAATATAGATAAATTTAAATGCGTGTATACATTTGCAATAGGTTCCCAGCGTATGTACGATTTTATGCACAATAATCAGGCATTGGCTTCATACCCGGTTGATTATACCAATGACCCACGCATCATAGCACAGAATGATGATATGATAAGTATATGCAATGCAATACAGGTTGACCTGTTTTCACAGGTAAATGCAGAAAGCTTAGGTTCTGGCCAGGTTAGTGGCAACGGTGGCATGTGGGATTTTGTTCTTGGTTCGCAGTGGTCAAAACGCGGCAAAAGTTTTATATGTCTGTCATCAACATACACTGATTCCAAAGGCCAGCTTCAGTCGCGTATAGTGCCCCAGCTTCCACTTGCATCAACAGTTACTATCCCCCGCCAGATGGTAGACTATATTGTAACTGAATTTGGTGCCGTTAAACTTGTTGCCTGTCCAACCTGGATGCGTGCCGAAAAGCTTATAAGCATTGCACATCCAAAATTTCAGGATGACTTAGTAAAACAGGCCGAGAAGATGAAGATATGGACACGAACTAATAAACAGATTCCTGTATAATTAATGAGGGGGTGGCAAAACCACCCCCTTCATTATCGTCTTATTTTAATATATTTTACCTTAACCCAATAATAAATCCTGACTTCATATAAAAGCTTTAGGGTATTTTTTTTGCCCATATACTTTGATAAATATTTCTTAATTTTGATTTTTACAAACACAAATTGAAATGATGAATTGCTTTTAAAAAAAATTTTTTATCCCGTTGGCAAGTGCTACATTTACATCATTATTGTTCCTGAACGACATTTAACAATGAAACATAATTTTGATAGACGAATTTATAATTTTTCACTTCTTTGTAAAGATATTACATATCTTTGAATTTCTGTTTTTTCTTTTAAGTGCTCCAATACTTCTTCCCGCACTTCCCTATTCAGGGCGATATAGAAAAAAACCATAGAATTGTATTAATCTTCAACAACCCAATAATACCCGTCAAATTTTACAATTAATTCATATGGGTGGCCTAATCGTATAAAAGCAAACTTTACCCTGGGTTTATGGTGTATCATGAATTTTTTTGCTTCCATTTCAGTCAACAGTTCAAATGCCCACCACACAGCAGCTTCGGCAATGTATTCATTTATATATCCTTTCCATTTATAAACACTTTGCGTTACAGGATGTATGCCGGTTTCAGTAGGCAATACATTTACGGTAACCCATTTACTATTGCGAACATAACTATACATAACCTCCAATCCATCTAAGTACGTCCATTGTTCCATAAGCTGTCCATCATGCTTCAATCCATAAAACGGGTTGTCCTCACCCCACTGTTCCACCATATTGTTGACAAAATCACGCAAAAGCTTTGCCATACTCTATCCCTTCTTTTTTGGCGGTTTAATCACCGAAGCTCGCAACACATTGAGTCCCCTGTTATGAATACTATCAATTACTTCCTCAATTTTTTCAACCTTTTGTTGGTTTTCAAAAAGATTCATCTGCACGTCAGCATTACACAGTAAATTTGAAACCTTAACACCTAAAAGTCGTACTTTTCTTTTACCCCTGCCAAATGAAATGTATAACCGCAGAATTTCCTTTTGCAGTGTTGCCATATCACGGGCATGCTGCTGTAAGGTTTTACTGCGTGTGTATGTTTCAAAACCTTCCAATCGTATTTTTAATGTTACTGTTTTGAAAGAAAATTCAGCGGCTCTAACCCTTCGTATGACACGATCACAAAGCTCAGTCAGCGTAGAAACAATACCATCCTCATCATCTGTATCAACATCAAAGGTTGTCTCTTCACTGACCGACTTTGCCTGAGAGTATGGCTCAACGGGGCGATTATCAATACCTGATGCAAACTGATGTAACACTGCACCCCATTTGCCAAGCAGGCTTTGCAAATAGTTTT
>JBBFLA010000044.1:0-23616 GCA_037481795.1 Spirochaetota bacterium | reverse complement strand
TTCCCAAAGATAAGCAAAAAGAATTTTCACGGTATGTTGATCCTACCAGAGTAATTATTCAGTATCCAATACCAGAACTTGCCATGAGTGCCAGGGATTTTGGATATGTGGATAGTGACTTTGATATTGATGGTATTGCCCGTCGCATACGGCTTATACGTGTATTCAATGACAGAATTTATTTCCACATGGCCATGGTTATGTTGATGGATTTGATGAAAGTTAAAAAAACTGATGTGGAGATAGTTCATGGCAAACATATCATACTGCACAATGCAATTGACCCAATAACATTGCAAAAAAAGGATTACGTCATTCCCATTGATGATGCTGGTATGTCGTATGTTCACTGGAGTGGTGATTTTACTAAAACCTTCAATCATGTTTCTTTTTATGCACTGCTGGAATATAATCAATTAAAAGACACAATACATGAATTCTTTGATGAACAGGAGGTGCAGTCCAAAAACACTGAGCGAAGCAGATTATATGGTGAACTGGCTACCATGCGTGAAGTATTTGAAAAAACAAAAGATTTAAAAGCCAAACAGGATCTATGGGAAAAAATAAAAAAAATTCGTAAACGATTATATGAGATAGAAAGTGGATATATAGAAAATTTACAAAATCAGTTAGATGCAATCAATAAACAATTGGAACAAAACAAAGATAATCAGTTACTAAAAGAGGCCAGCACAAATTTAATGAATTTTATCAACGCTGCACGCCTTGTGCTTGAGGTTGACAGGTTAAAAGATCATTCATGCATAATAGGATTAACAGCTACCGCTTCACATGATATTGGCGTGACACCCCTATCATCAGAATATCTTATGGTTGGCACATATCATAATTTTATTAACACAGTTTTACAGCAAGCATATATTTACCAGGTCCCTCAATGGATAGATTATTGCTTAATTATACTATTGGCAATTGTGTTGGTACTTGCTGTTCAACGGTTAAGTGCAACAGGTACAATAACAGCAATTGTTGGAACGCTTGTTGTTTACAATATTATAAACATAGCATTATTTGCATTTCAAAATCTTTATTTGGATCAACTGGGTGTATCACTGGCTATACTTTTGCCATCAGCAATTGTAAGTAGTGTTAAGTTCATGAGCGAGGAAAGCCAGAAACGGTATATTAAAGAAGTGTTTTCCAAATATATGGCACCACGGGTTGTTGAAGAACTTATAAAGGATCCCGGTAAATTGCAGTTAGGTGGCGAACTTAGAAATATAAGTATATTCTTTTCAGATGTAGCTGGATTTTCATCAATTTCAGAAAAATTGACACCACAGGAACTTGTTGCGTTGCTCAATGAGTATTTGTCGGAAATGACTGATATAATCTTAAAATATGAAGGTACAGTTGATAAGTATGAAGGTGATGCAATCATTGCCTTTTTTGGTGCTCCACTAGCTTTTGAAGATCATCCTGAAAGGGTATGCCTGGCAGCAATTGATATGAAAAAACGACTTGCAGAACTTCGTGAAGAGTGGCACAAGAAAGGCACCTTTGAACTGAGAGTACGTATGGGGATAAATACCGGTGATGCAGTAGTAGGGAATATGGGTTCGCGCCAGCGTATGGATTATACCATGATGGGTGATGCTGTTAACCTGGCTTCACGATTGGAAGGAGCTAATAAGTTTTATGGCACGTATGCTATGATCAGTGAAACAACCTATGAACGTGTAAAAAATATTGTAGAAGCAAGGGAATTGGATTTAATACGTGTAGTTGGTAAAGAGCAGCCAATTAAGGTATATGAATTATTTGGAAATAAAGGCACTCTTCCGGATTATATGTATGAAATGTTGAAGAAATATAATGAAGGTTTAGCACTTTTCAGAGAGCGTCAATGGGAAGATGCGTTATCTGCATTTAAAGCAGGATTGCGTATTGTTCCTGATGATGGTCCCTGTAAAACATATATAGAACGTTGCAAGGAATTTGCTAAAAATCCACCACCAAAGAAATGGGATGGTGTATATAGATTAAAGACAAAGTAAAATGATTACTGCTGATGACTATAATGCATATTTTATGAATTATTGAAGGGTGCAAAAAATAAAAGAGTAATTTAAATCATTATGCTTTATGATTAAAATATTTGTGAAGTAATTATGAATGATGAATTGTAATACATGTACCCTGTTATACTGAATGTGTAACAGGGTACATGATTTTTTAATACTGTTTCTTATATTTCATCTGACCGGCCCATTTTGGTGTACCGTCATCATTACGGAACGTTACTTCCTTATCTTTGGTTTTAACTGTTTTTGCAATTATAACTGTTTCATTATTCATTGTTGTTTTTGATCCCAGTACTGTTACATTGTCACCTTTTTTAATAGTCATCTGTGATTTTACATAGTCAGTTGGCCCTAAAAATATTTTAACTGTTTCTTTATTACTCTTTACTTTTATATAAAAATGGTTCATAGTTGAACCGCAACATGGATGAACTTCTGTTACTGTATCTTCAACTGTACCTGAAACAGTTACTTCTGAAGATGGATCATACATATGATACATCATACCCTTACCGTGTTTATGCTGAGCAAACACCATGGATGCAATAAAAATAAAACTTATTGTTATAATTGTTTTACTATTAATCATACATAAACTCCTAATTTAGATTTTAAGAATATACTTTAATATAACAAAAGAGATAGTAAATGTCAAGTGATTATTTATTTTTTTATAGATATTTTTAAAAATCCTTTTCATAATTGACATTTTGATTCTGAGTCATAAAATAACCTCCCATGATAGGTTACATCCGGTAAAGTAAGATAACGACCGGATGGTATAGTATTGGGCAATCGTTCTATCTTATCTATTGGGGTTGCAGTGGGTTTTAATTCCAATACTACCTTCTGTACGGTTTTTTCAAAAATGACCGGGATGTCACCAAAACTATACCGCAAAAAATATGGCAAAAAATGAACACGTTTCCATATCCAATCATTGATTTTCATGTCCATCTGTTCCCGGATCGCATGTTTCAGGCAATATGGAAATCTTTTGTTAAAGACTATGGTTGGTATGTTATCTATCACCTGTACTATAAAGAATGTATTGCACATCTTAAAGAACGGGGTGTTGAAAAAATTGTGTATTCAAATTATGCTCATAAAGAAGGTGTTGCAAAACATTTGAATGACTGGAACCTGAAGGTTCTGAATGAACAGGACAACGTCTATTGCTTTGGTGCATTTCATCCTGAGGATAATATCGCTCTTGTTGAAGATTTTATTACTCATCCAAAGGTTCTGGGGTTTAAGTTGAAGCTTTTAGTTCAGAAATTTTATCCGTATGATAAACGCCTTTTCCCACTGTATGAATTAGTACATCACTATAAAAAGCGGATTCTCATGCATGTTGGCACTGGCCCGGTGGGGAACGAATTTGTTGGGATTGATGGATTTAAAAAATTACTGAGGCAATACCCTGATTTACCAGTAACTATCGCCCATATGGGTGCGTATGAATATGATGAATTTTTAGAAGTTTTAGATGATTATCCTAATCTTATGATGGATACAGCGTTTGTGTTTTTACCGGATTATGAAGGGGCTTTCCATAAAGATCCCGAAATACTTGAACGATATCAGGACCGAATAGTGTATGGATCTGATTTTCCTAATATTATTTTTCCCCGTGAGCGTGAGATTGAAACATTACTCTATTATGGTTTAACTGAAACGACGCTGAGAAAAATATTCTATGAAAATGGAAATAAAATCATTAAACAGATAACGAGCCAAGCTTTATAAAAAGTTATAAATTAATAAAACTAAATAAAATTTTTAGCGTATTTTATCTATGAATAATAAAATTTTCTTGCATTTTTATAATGAATTATTATTTTTTAAGTCATCGGTATCTAATTAATTTTTATAACAACAGCACAAGAGGAGTAACATTATGAGTATATTGAATTTGCGTCCTGAAAATTTTAAAAAAGCATTTCCTGATTCCAAAGTGATGCATGTAAACGGAAAATCTATTATACAATCTGCAATGAAAGAAGGAAATCACTGGGTGGTGATGGCTGTTAATACACGGCATGAGATTGCTATACCAGGATTAATAAAAGCTTCCATGGAATTACAGGCACCGGTGATATATGAACTGGCATTATCTGAAAGCGATTTAACCGGTGGATATACAGGGCTTACACCTAAAGATTTTATTACTCTGGTAGTAACTTTGAATGAAAAAATGGGAAATGTTGGTGAAAAGGCTGTTCCATTTACATGCCACAGGGACCACACCACAGTACAGGAAATAACCCGCAAAGCGTTTGATAAAGCTGATTCCCTTATAAAAGCTTCTATTGAAGCGGGATATGGTTCCTTTTCAATAGATTGTTCTTTTTTGCCAATGGAACAGAATATTGCATTGAGTGCCCTCTTAAGTGAACAGGTGATACGAGCTGGCCTTATGTATGAATCTGAAGTTGGGGAGATTGGTGGTGCACATGGCAATTCTTCAGTAAGCGAAGCTGTTACACTTGTAGAGGCACTGGCAAAGTTAGGGCAATGCCCTGATTTAATTGCCATTAATAATGGTACCACGCATGGCAATGTGAGGGGAAATATTGATCTCAAGCTAACGTATAATACCTATAAGGCAATGGCACCATGGGGTGTTGGAATTGCTCAGCATGGGACAACAGGAACAGCCATAGAGGATGTTGGGAAGTTTTATAAATATGGAATTTTCAAAGCTAATGTTGGTACAACCTGGCAGAATGTAATATGGGGTATTGATACTGATGAATATGGTGTTGCAGTGGAAAAGGGTCCTTCATATCAAAAGAATCCTGATAAAGGCATTTCAATGGATTTATGGAAAAAGATGGAGGAGTATGCGCTATCCAATAACATGAAGGGCGGTAACATGAAAAAGTTATTTAAGCCCTTTAAGGATGCAATGGCACAGGAATACTATTCAAATGCAAAAATTCGTGAAAGGATTGATCAGGCGGTATATGAAACAGCTGCTGCATACTTTAAGGCATTACAGGCTGTGGGGAAAGCTGATGATGTAAAAGCGCAGATGGAAAAGACTGTGAGTAAACAAGAAGTCAAAGAATCAAAAGAAAGAGATTACGAATAATTATAACATTCATGAAAAAAGTCTGGTGGAAACACGGGGTAATATATCAAATTTATCCCCGTAGCTTTAAAGATTCCAATAATGATGGAATTGGTGATATAAACGGAATTACCCAATCGCTTGATTATCTACAGGATTTAGGTATTGACGGTATTTGGCTATCGCCCATTTATCGTTCCCCAATGTATGATTTTGGTTATGATGTTAGTGATTATTGCGATATTGATCCTGTTTTTGGTACCATGCGGGATTTCAAACGCCTGGTAAAAGAAGCAGAAAAAAGAAATATTGCAATTATAATGGACATGGTTTTCAATCACACTTCCCATTTGCATCCATGGTTTCTGGAATCACGCTCATCAAAAGACAATCCTAAAAGAGACTGGTATATATGGCATCCCGGCAAAAATGGTAAAGTACCCAATAACTGGATGGCAGCTTTTGGCGGAAGAGCCTGGGAATGGGATCCATTAACTAATGAATATTATCTTCATCTTTTTACCAGGCAGCAACCTGATTTAAACTGGCGCAATCCTTATGTGAAAAAAGCAATGTTTGATGTGCTGCGGTTCTGGATGGATAATGGAGTAAAGGGATTCAGGTTTGATGTTATTAATTTATTGGTTAAAGACCGACAATTCAGGAATAACCCGTATAAGCTGCGTTTTACTAACCCACGCAGGCATGATCAGCAATTGCATATTTATGACCGTAATCAGCCTGAAACGCATGATATATTAAAGGAAATGCGGATTTTGTTTGATAGCTATGGCGATATAATGAGTGTAGGGGAAATTTATCTTGATGAAGGTATCAAGGACCCTTCAATACCTGCGCTATATCTTGGAAATAACGATGAATTACATTTGAGTTTTAATTTTTCCACAATTTTTGCTTCTTTTAAATGCAACGAACTAAAGAAGATTTTTGTAGATTGGTATACAGCTATTGGTGAGAGAGGCTGGCCATGCCATGTCTTTTCCAATCATGATCAATCACGGGCAATAACGCGCATGGCAAAAAATACTATTGAAAAAGCAAAGCTTTTAGCGGTATTGCTTTTAACACAAAAAGGTACACCGTTTATTTACTATGGTGAAGAAATAGGCATGGTTGATGGAAATATCTCAAGGAAAGATATAAAAGACCCATTAGGCATAAAGTACTGGCCTTTCCATAAAGGAAGGGATAAAGCACGCACCCCAATGCAATGGGATGCAACCGGCTATGCAGGCTTTTCAACAGTTAAACCATGGCTGCCAGTCAATCCTGATTATACACGCACTAATGTGGCATTACAGTCAAAAAACACAGAATCCATGCTGCAATTTTATCGGAAATTAATTGCATTAAGAAAATCTCGTAAAGAATTGTATGCTGGTGACATAGAATTTTTACCTGCACCCGGTGATGTCATGCTGTATAAACGCGTATGGAACAATGAAAAATGTATTGTTGCAGTAAATTTTTCTTCTTCAAAAAAAGTGGTCAATTGCACTAATAAATGCAGAGTGTTACTATCGTCGAGTGGAAAACAAACTGTTGATCTGCAAACAATCACACTGGATCCTTTTGAAGCAGTTATTTGCAGTCAGTGAGTGTTATTAGTGTGCTATCGCAACTGAATGATGGTAACGCCGTCACCGCCTTCTTCAGGCATGCCGGGTCGGAAGTTTTTAACATAGAAAGAATGTTTTACATACTCCCGCACTCCCTTTTTTAATGATCCTGTGCCATGCCCATGGATTACTACTACAGACGGGACATTTCTTTTCACCATAGCATCAAGTTCGCCGTCCAACTTGTACAACGCTTCATCAACACGTAAGCCACGCAGGTCAATGGTATTGTACTGTGTTTGTATGGTAATTGGTACTGATGGTGTTTCTTCTTTTATAACAGACTGTTTCTTTTTTGTAGCAACGGATTTTTTTGATTCTACAATGCAGTACACATCATCAAAAGGGAACCTGCTGGCCATAGACCCCATTCTGACTTTAACTGTATGTTCTCTGCTATCTACTTCTTCAATGGTGCCGTATTGCTGTAATGATGGTATAAACACCCTGAAACCTTTTTCTGCAGTTTCATTATTGCAGGGGATACAGTTTTCTTGAGGTTTTTGCAATGATGTAATGGTGCTCTTAACCTTTTCTTGCAATTGAGTTATATCCTGAATCAGGGTGGTTGCATCTTTCATAGACATTGATTGTATTTCTCTGATTCTGTTAACAATAATAGTACGGTATTCCTGTAGTTCATTCATAAAAGAAGTGGCCTGTTCCCTGGTGACTTTTTCAATGGTTGTTTGCAATTCCATTATTTTTTTGTTATATTCTTGCTGTAGTTTTTGCAGTTCTTCTTTCATGAGCGATAGTTCCTGTTCCTTTTGCTGGAGAGCATGCGATTGCTCAGTAATTTTAGAAAGAAGAGCGTCCACAGATTGGGATGTTGCATCAAGGAGAGATAGTGCCTTATTAATAATTGTATCAGGTAGCGATAAGTTCCTTGCTATTTCTATGGTGTAACTGGCACCCGGTATGCCTGAAAGAACTTTGTATGTTGGTTGCATGGTGTGAATATTAAATACTACTGATACATTTTCAAAACGATTATCATGTGAAGCAATTTCCTTTAATTGTGAGTAGTGTGTGGTCACAGCTATGATTGACTTTTTATCAGCAAGGTATTCCAGTACTGCCTGAGCAATAGCAGCTCCCTGTTTTGGGTCAGTACCAACAATTATCTCGTCTATCAAAATAAGGCTTTTTTCATTGGCCTGATTGAGTATTCGTACAATATTTTTAATCTGGCCACTGAAAGTGGAAAGCGATTGCATAATATTTTGCTCATCACCTATATCTACAAATATTTGTTCAAAATACCCAATGGTTGAATCAGGGTTAGCTGTAACTGGAAGACCATGCCGTACCATAAGTGCAAATAATCCTAACATTTTAAGCAAAACTGTTTTGCCACCGGTATTAACACCGGATATGATGAGGCAGCTGGATGATTTGCCACAGGTTATGGTACAGGGTACTACTGCATCACGTAAAAGAATTGCAAGGAGGGGGTGTCTTGCATTAATACAATCTAAAAGGGGAGTAGGTGAAACAGCAGGTGTATGTGCATTGTAGGTAATGGCAAAACGTGCACAGGATACGCAGAAATCCAGATAGGCTAAAATATCTGCATTATGTTTTAACTCATACGCATATGCTCCAATTTCAGAAGAAAGAATCTGGAGTATTTTATCTATTTCACGCTGAAGTTCTATTTCTTTATACAATAGTGTATTGTTCAATTCATGAATGCTTTCAGGTTCAATGAAAAAAGTTGCACCTGACGAAGATATATCTAAAACAGTACCTTTAATTTTCCCTTTGTGCGATGATTTAACGGGTATTCCATACCTATTATTTTTTACTGTGAAAATCTTTTCCTGTAATGCATTCTGAAACGATTGTGAATGTATGATGCTATTAAGATTCTTTTCTATGGTGTCTCGTATTTCGTTGATATCTTTTTTTATTTTCCGTAAAGTGGGGTAGGTGTTCTCATTAAGATTGCCATTCTCGGTTATTGAGGTTGTCAATAATCTAAAAAGTTGTACGCATTCATTAATTGAATGAAGTTCTGTAAGAACAGAGGTATCATAGTGTAATGATTTAAAAAAAGAGATAATTCTGTGTTGCCCAACCAGGAATAATCGTATTTTGAAAATTTCATCCAGTAATAGTGTTCCTCCTTTTGCTGCTTTGTTAAGTAACGGTGTTATATCATAAATACCGGAAAAATCAGGGGAATGGCCTACAAGTAAAATTTCTTTTAAGCAGTTAATCTTATTGTACTGTATAATTATATCCTGGTACTGGAGGGGCTGTAAATTTATGCAATACTGTTTTCCTGTTTCAGTCTGGCAAAAATCTCTGAAGTATGATAATAGAGTATGCCATTCAAGCATCTGCGCTTCATCATATGTAATTGCCGGTACGTTGTTCATATTGCAGAATGGTAATTAAAGTAAGGTGAATTAATGTGATTCTTTAGATAATAATGAATACAATGCTTCATAAAGATTAGGATACGTAAAGTTAAATTTTGTGGATATCAGCACATCAGGATGGACTTTTTGACTGGATAAAATTAACTCTTCTGCCATTTGTCCCAATAACAAAGTAATAGCAAATTCAGGAATTTTAAATAAACATGGCCTGCGTAAAACACTGGCCAATGTTTTATAAAAGTATTTTGCCTGAACAGGATTGGGGCTAACAGCATTAATAGGACCTTTGATTGTATTGTTTTCTAAACAATGTATAATGGCATTAACTTCATCTTCAATATGAATCCAGGACATCCATTGAGTACCATCTCCAAAATAACCGCCCAAATACCATTTAAATACCGGAATTAATATTTTTAAAAATCCATCATTTTCCCCAAGCACCAGCCCGGTCCTGATAATTACATGGCGTATCCCATAATTAATAGCTTCTTTTGTTGATGCTTCCCATTGGATAGCAACATCAGGCAAAAAACACAGTCCAGGACTGGATGTTTCAGTTAATGATTCACTTCTTGAACCGTAATATCCAATGGCAGAAGCCTGTATTAATACTTCAGGATAATGTTTAGCTTTTTTTATTGCATCAATGATGGCAATACCTGCGTTAATTCTGCTTTGTAATATTTTTGTCTTCTTTTCATTGGTCCATCTGGTGCTTGCTATTGATTCGCCAGCCAAATTTATAATAGCCTTTGCTTCATTAACAAGATTACCCCAACCATCAGCAGTTTTCCCATCCCATTTAGCGTACTTTAAAGCAGAGGTGTGTGACAAAAATTTGTCAGGATTACGTGTTAATATGACAACTGAATACCCCTTTGCCAGTAGTTTTTGTGTCAGATTTGACCCAATAAATCCTGTGCCTCCGGTAATAATTATTGTATTCATTTCATTCTCCAATCTTTAAAATGGCAACTGTTGTTCCCCAATTGCCGGGTTTATCAAAAAAATCAGTAATTCTTGAATCGTTTTTGAGATAGTTATGAACAATTAATTTTATTACTGATTTTCCTTTACCATGAATTATCTCAACCTTTTTATAGCCTTTTGTGTGAGCATTATCTAAAAATTCATCAAGAATACCTTTTATATCCTTAGGGTGGAAATAATGCAGATCAATAGTATCAGATAATTCTATTTTAATGTATTCATCTGAATTTATATGTTCTATTGTCATGATGTCTTATACTATAAATATTTATAAATATATGTCAAGTATTGTGCTGATATTCTTTTACACATAAATCAGGTATGGTACAATATAATATAATTTTTTTTCTATTGACAATCATATAAAATATTCAAGATTGATAAAAAATTGAAATATTTTATAATATATAAGCATAAGTAGCAACAACTTGCTTTTATCGATAGTTACTGTGAGCTAATTAAAATAAGGAACAATTGTACATGATTATTAAAACAAAGGCCCTTCTTTTTGATTTTGATGGAACTCTTGTTGATACCATGGAAGGATTTGCTGATATAGCTGGTGAGGTAATCAATAGATTTCATCCGGAAATTTCGTTTGAGGAAGCACGCAGAAGATACTTAGAAACATCGGGCGTTCCTTTTTTCCAGCAGCTTGAGATAATTTTACCTGGTGATCCAACAAACAGCCAGAAAGCTGCAATCTTTGAAGAAACCAAAAAAGATGGTTTTTTTAGATCAACTTTTTCCCATGAAGTGCGTTATGTGATCAGTGAATTGCGTCGCTTAGGATTCATAGTTGGAGTTTCGTCAAATAATTTTCAATATCTCATAGAGCAATTTATAAGTAGGGAAGAACTGCAATTTGACATAGTATTAGGTTTTAAAGATGGTTTTGAAAAAGGTAAGCAACATTTTGAATATGTAATTAAGCACTTTAATTTGCAAAAAGATGATTTGACTTTTGTTGGCGATTCACTTAAAGATGCAGAAAAGGCTATTACAAATAATATAAAATTTATAGGTTTATGTGGAACTTTTAGCAGGGAACAGTTTTTGCAAAAATATCCAGATATAGTAACAATTGAAACATTGAAGGAGTTATTATCATGCGTGCAATTGTATTAGCAGCAGGTACCGGTAGTCGTCTGGGTGAAATGACAAAAGACAAAACTAAAGGGATGGTACAGGTTAATGGAAAACCTCTTATAGATTATTTGTTTGAATTTTTTGATCTGGATTTTTTTGATGAAATCATTGTTGTAGGTGGTTTTGCATTTAATGACCTTGAAAGGCATTTGAAACAAAAACAGATAGAACATTTGAAAATACTTGAAAATAAAGAATACCACAAGGGTAACATATTTACCTTGATTACCGCATTAAAAACATTTGCCCATGATTCATTCCTTATAACCAATGTTGATCATATTTATCCAAGGGTTATGTTTGAAAAGATGAAACAATCATTTAATAAAATTACAGCCATGTGTGATTTTGACAGAAAACTGGGTCCCGATGACATGAAGGTTAAACTAGATGCTGATAAGAAGACTGTTATTCATATAAGCAAACAACTGCATGATTTTGACTGCGGATATATAGGGATGACGTATGTTGATAGAACCATGGAAACGGTATATAGAGATTCGGTATACCGGGCAATAGAAAGATTTGGTGAAAAAGCGGTAGTTGAAAACATTTTACAAATATTGGCAGAGAATCCAAGAACAGCACCAACAATATGCGACCTTTCAGGATTTGGATGGTATGAAGTGGATGACGAGAATGATTTAATAAAGGCGGAAAAAGGTTTATTCCAAAATCCAAATTTTTCTTAAAAAATTTACCATATAAACATAATAGGATTAAGCATCTTGCCGTGTTGCAGCAGCATAAAATGAAGATGCGGGCCTGTTGACCTACCTGTTGAGCCTACAGTTCCAATGATGCTATCAGTTGTTACAAATTCGCCTTTTTGGGCAAATATTTTCTGGCAATGTCCATACCAGCTTTCATATCCTTCATCATGTTGAATAATAATTGTAAACCCATATCCATCCAACCAACCGGTAAAATTGACAAACCCTTTTTGAACTGGTTTTATTGGAGTACCCTGAGGTGCACAAATATCAAGTCCATTATGGAAAGCCATGCCATGCTCAAGCGGGTCAACTCGGTCACCGTACATGGATGTAAACCTTCCATTTATAGGCGACTGAAATTTTTGCCTCAGTGTGTATAACTTTTCAATTTTACTGTTAACTGCTGCAGGACGGGCATTTTCAATAAATGCAAACCGGATATCATCCATTGCTAATAATTCTAGTGGATGGTGTATGTATCTGCCTTTAATTGAACCTTTACCACCTGTATAGAGTTTAGCAAGCCATGCATCATAGAAATGTTTACACGCAATAAGCAATCCATCCTTGTGTGGAATGACAACTTTTGTGCCAGCCTTTGCAAGTAATGAATCTAACTGAGGGTTGGCGCCAATAAAGGTGTCAATACTGATGCGATATCGCTGAATAACATCCCAGTACGATTCGCCTTCACGGATAGTATAAATTGAAAGTTTAACCCCAGGATTATATGGATACTTTTCAAGAAGTGATATATACGCAGATGCATCCTTAAAAAGAAGAAATCCATTTTTTTTATATAACGCATTATCAGGCACGTTGATGGGGTCTTTTATAAAGAAAGCAATGATATTACCAACAAAAATAATAGCAATGATTATCGGTATCATGAACCTGATTGCTTTTTTTATCTGCCATATATGGTAGTTTGTAAGCATTACTTTTCCCCCAATTTTTTTGATTTATTGTATGCAGCTTCAATAGCATCCATGATAATACCTGAAAATCCGTTTTTTTCCAGTACATGGATGGCATCAATGGTAGTGCCTCCAGGTGAAGCCACTTTACCTCTTAATACTATAGGCTCCTGACCCTGTAAAACCATTTTTGCTGCACCAAGAACAGTTTGCGCAGCTAACATCATTGAATCGTTACGTGATAGTCCTGCTTTAATTCCTCCATCGGCCATTGCCTGTATAAATGTAAAAACATACGCAGGGCCACTGCCTGACAATGCTGTAACTGCGTCCATAAGGTTTTCAGGCAATATCATTACTTTGCCTAATGCGCAAAAAATGGCTTGAGCAATCTGCAAATCATTCTCTGTTGCAGAAACGGTTGATAATACTGACATGCCTTCGCCAATCAACGCAGGGGTATTGGGCATACAGCGTATTATCCGGTAACTATCGCCAAACCACTCTGAAAGCTTTGTAAGAGTTATACCAGCAGCTATTGAAATAATGAGCGTGCTTCTTGATTTTTGTGCTATTGCTCTGGCAACTGTTTCCACGATATTGGGTTTTACAGCAATTATGATGATATCGCATTTGTCCGATAGTTCCTGAATAGAACCAACAGTTTGTAATGGCATTGTTTCGGCAAGTTTTTTTACTTTTGAACTATCGACATCATAACCAATAATATTTTTTATATTTATTGATCTGGCGAGGCCCATACAAATTGCACTGCCCATATTACCAAGCCCAATACATCCTATGGTCAATGTTTCTAAATTCATTGCAACACCCTCTGTCCAAAAATTGCTGTGCCAATTCTGAGCATTGTAGCACCTTCTTCTATGGCTATATCATAGTCGCCGGACATGCCCATTGATAGTTCTTTCAGTGAAATTCCCAAACTCTGGTTTATTTCATCTTTTAATGTTTTTAACAATCTAAACGACTTTCGAATTTCGTTCCGATCTTCAGTTAGTGGACCCACCGTCATAAGGCCAATGCAATTTATATTCTGTAAATTAATTATGTTTTTACATAAGTCCATTGCGTTATCAGGCAAAACTCCAAATTTTGATTCTTCACCTGAAGTATTAACTTCAATGAGAATATTCTGTATCTTGTTAATTTTTTTTGCTTCTTTGTCAACTTCAATTGCAGTTGAAAGTTTATCAATAGAATGAATACAGTCAAAAAGTTTAACCGCGTCTTTTGCTTTGTTTGATTGTAAATGACCAATAAGATGAAAACTAAAATTACCTTTTAATTGAGGAATTTTTGCTTTTGCTTCCTGTACACGGTTTTCGCCAAATAATGATATGCCGTTGTTTAAAGCTTCCTGAATAATTTCAGGCGGGAATGTTTTGGTTACTGCAATAAGTACTATATCGTTTGGATTTCTTCCACATTGATGGGCAACTTTTTCTATTTCCTGCAAAATTCTATTATAGTTTTCAATAATACTCATTGTGTTTGTTTACTTTGTTGCCTTAAAATTTAGTCTTGTTGTAATTATAAGTAACTATCGCAAATAAAAGAATGCGATAAATGAAACAATACATTAAAAAAATGTTTAATGTCAAAAGTATAAATGTACAATGAATAAAGTCAAACAGTTTTTATATGTTTACATTTATTAATAAATTGGTGGCAATCATAGCATGTGAACGTTCATACAAACTGTGCTTTGTGCAAAAGCAACAGAAATTGTATGTCAGTTTATATCCTTTAACAAATTTTTACAAAATAATAAATTTTAGATTGACAATATTTACATATAAATTCAAGGTTTAACCGTAATTATTGCTAAATTTATTTTCCGAGGTGGGAAATGGATGAACTGATATTGTATCTTATTCGTGAATACCACACAGCAGTTATTCATACATTAACTATCTCTTCAATAATTGCAGTGTGGGTGGTGATATGTGGTTGTATCCGTTTTGGCATTGCAGTATACAGAAGAGCTAAAGGCATTTATCCCCCAGCAGAAAGTTTGCGGGAAGGACATTAAAACGCACTTTTGTCATTTTGCATATTTTTAAAATAAACTCAAGAAAACTGCCTTTATAGGCAGTTTTTTTATTAATTAAAATTATTTTTATTGTCTATTACAGATATGAACAGATCGGAATCGTAATAAAAAATAATATTAATTGACAATGTTTGATTGAGATAGTAAACTTTCTATACAATTATCATATCATTGAGAATTGTTCCCCTGTGAAGCATTAAGAATGAAGTGATTCATTTCTATTTTAAGGAGATACAAATGATAGAAAATATAACTTTTACATACCGAGACGGGAAACATAATGCAGGAGATGTAACAGTATATGCTCTTTCAACCTGTGGACATTGTAAACGTGCATTGAATTTCCTTGATAGCAATTCGGTTAAATATCGCTTTGTTTATGTGGATTTATTGCCTTCAGAGGAAAAGAATAAATTAAAGGACTATCTTGTTCAGAAATCAAATATGTATGTTGCATTTCCTTTTCTAGTTATTGATGACAACACTTTTTTTACAGGCTTTATTGAAGAAGAATGGCGGCGAATGTTAAAACTGGAGAAATAGCCATGAAAAAAACAAAAACATTCCAGGATACGTTACAATTTGCACAGATGGTTGCATCAAAGCATGGGTGGGTATTACATCCTGATAGAGAGTTTCTTGATATATTAATTGATGGCCTGACAATAAACTATAATCGCTATGGCTATTATTCCTGTCCGTGCAGAGATGCTGATGGTGTTCGTGATCAAGATAAAGATATAATATGCCCGTGTGATTATTGTCCACCTGACATCAAAGAATACGGACACTGTTATTGTGGACTATACAACGATCCAGAATTTATTAAAAATGGAGGTATGCCAAAAAGTATACCTGAACGAAGACAATACAATTTTAAGAAATAATTTTTATATTTACTTGATTTTTTGCATAACTGTTATTATATTGTATTCACTCAAAGTTCTTTAAAGCAGGGGTGGTTTGTGCTGATGCACAGGCCTGAGAGTATACCCTTAGAACCTGATCTGGGTAATGCCAGCGGAGGGAGTAGTTTTAATAATTGCTTCTGTTTTCATTTCATTTATTAAAAATTTAAAAAACCGCCCACACGCTGGGCGGTTTTTTGTTATGAGGGTTACCATTATGACACAGTTAGATTTTGCAAAACAGGGTATTATCACTAGAGAGATGCAACAGGCAGCAGAATATGAAGGTATATCGGCTGAAGAGTTATGCAATTTAATTGCAAAAGGGTGGGCGGTGATACCTAAAAATATTAAGCGTACATTTTCTGTACGTGCTATTGGCAAAGGTTTGCTTACTAAGATAAATGCAAATATAGGCACATCTACTGACCATGCTGACATTGAAGAAGAAATGAAAAAGCTTGACGCAGCTATTTATTATGGTGCTGACAGCGTGATGGACCTTTCCACTGGTGGTGATTTGCATGCAATTAGAAAAATGGTTCTGGAGCATTCATCAGTAATGGTAGGTGCTGTACCTATTTACCAGGTAGCAGCTGAGCTTTCGTCAAAAGATAAATCAATTCTGGATATGTCGGAAAATCAGCTTTTTGAGGCAATAGAACAACAGTGTGAGGAAGGTATAGATTACATAACCGTTCATTGTGGTGTAACACAACAAAGTGCCAAACTGGCATCAAAGCAAAAACGGGTTATGGGAATTGTTAGCCGTGGCGGGTCTTTACTGGCAGCGTGGATGCAACATCACAAAAAAGAAAATCCTTTGTATGAGCATTTTGATAGGTTATGTGCTATAGCTCATAAATATGATGTAACTTTAAGCCTGGGAGATGGGTTGCGTCCGGGGGCAATTGCAGATGCTACTGATGCTGCGCAGGTTGAGGAACTGGTAATATTGGGTCAGCTTGTAAAAAAAGCACGTGAAGCTGGCGTACAGGTCATTGTTGAAGGCCCGGGACACGTTCCAATGGATCAAATAACTGCAAATATTCTTATGGAAAAACGAATTTGTGATAATGCTCCATTTTATGTACTGGGGCCATTAACAACTGATGCTGCTCCCGGATATGATCATATAGTGGGAGCAATTGGCGGAGCTATTGCGGCGCTTGCAGGAGCTGACTTTTTATGTTATGTTACACCGGCTGAGCATTTATGTTTGCCTACAGTTGAAGATGTGCGGTTAGGTGTGATAGGCACTCGCATTGCTGCACACTCGGCTGATATTGCTAAGGGAATTCCAAAAGCAATACAGCAGGATTATGAAATGTCACAATATAGAAAAGCGCTTGATTGGGAAGGCATGTTCAGCAAAGCAATTGATCCTGATATGGCTCGCGGACGCAGAAAAAAAAGTGAAGATTATAAAGAAAAGGTATGCACTATGTGTGGGAAGCTGTGTGCAATTAATATTCACAATGAATGTGAATTATTGTAGAACTAATGGGGAGCATGCAAATGATATTAAACGAATATGCAAAAAATATATTAGTAAAGGTGAGAGATCAAAAACCACTGATCCATAACATCACTAATTATGTGGTAATGAATTACACTGCTAATGCATTGCTTGCCTGCGGTGCTTCACCGGTGATGGCACATGCATATAATGAAGTAGAGGAAATGACTGGCATTGCAAATGCACTGGTACTTAATATTGGGACGCTGGAAAATGAATGGATTCATTCAATGGTAATAGCGGCAGGTACTGCAAACAAAAAAGGCATACCGGTAATACTTGATCCTGTTGGTGCTGGTGCAACAACATTCCGTACGCAAACAGCCAAAAAAATTTTACAATCAGGGAATATTTCAGTAATCCGTGGCAATGCATCTGAAGTTTTGTTAATTGCAGATATTCAAGCAAAGACAAAAGGGGTGGATTCATTGCATGGTGTTGATGATGCAATTGAAACTGCCAAAACAATAGCGCAAATGTATCGATGTGTGGTTGCAATAACTGGCCCAACGGATGTCATAACTAATGGCAATACAACAATAAAAGTACACAACGGACACAAACTCATGAGCTATGTTACTGGATCCGGCTGTACTGCAACTGCATTAATTGGAGCTTTTTGTGCGGTTGATAGTGACTATACAAAAGCAACTGCAGCAGCACTGTCGTTCTTTGGTGTTGCTGGCCAGCTGGCATCTAAAAAAGCCATGGCTCCGGGAAGTTTTATGATACGGCTCATTGATGAACTGTATTCAATGACACCTGTTGAATTGGAACAATATGCTAAAATTGAAGAAGTATAACTATTACTGCTACAAGTATCCAAACGTCAGCATCAAAGAAAATGTAATGCTATCATTTCTATTGGGGTGATTTTAAATCAAAAAATAAATCATGAAAATTATTTTTATCAAACGGAGGATAAACCATGGAATTAAATGAAGTTACTATTACATCGGCAATTATTGATCGGTACTTTCAGCGATTAAAAAATTCACTTATCACCGATGTTGCCATTGTTGGCGGAGGCCCGTCAGGGCTGGTTGCCGGTTACTATCTGTCAAAACAAAATATTAAAACAATACTATTTGAGCGTAAGCTTTCCATTGGTGGTGGTATGTGGGGTGGTGGTATGCAGTTTAATGAGATAGTTGTTCAGAAAGAGGCATTGCCAGTGCTTGAAGATTTTGATGTACGATATACACAGTATGCTGAAAACTACTACACTGCAGATGCAATTGAGTCAGTTTGTACTATAGCTTCAAAAGCAATTAAGGCTGGATTAACCATCTTTAACTGCATAAGTGTTGAGGATGTTATGATGCGCGAAGATTGTGTTTGTGGATTGGTTATAAACTGGTCGGCAGTAGATATTGCTAAATTGCATGTTGATCCATTGACAGTCCAGTCAAAGTATGTTATAGATACTACAGGTCACGATACAGAAGTAGTAAAGGTTGTTGTAAAAAAAGTTCCTGGCAAACTTAATACTCCTTCAGGAACAATTGAAGGTGAAAAATCCATGTGGGCCGATAAAGCAGAAAAGCTTACGCTGGAACATACGCGTGAAATATTCCCGGGGCTTTTTGTTGCTGGTATGGCTGCTAATGCGGTGTTTGGCGGACCACGTATGGGGCCGATATTTGGTGGAATGCTTTTATCGGGTAAAATTGTAGCAGATCAGATTATAAAAAAATTAAAAGGATAAAACTATGAAATCAAGATTTAACGGAACTCTGTATTTAGTTACTGATAGGAACTTAGCAAAAAAGCCGTTAGAAATGCTTGTTGAAGAAGCAATCAAAGGGGGAGTTGATTGTGTGCAGATTCGTGAAAAGAATATTGATACAGGAGAATTTGTTGAAATTGCAAAGAATATTAAATATATTACCCGCAAATACAATGTACCTGTTATCATAAATGATCGCATTGATGTTGCACTGGCAGTAAAAGCTGATGGTGTACATCTTGGACAGGATGATATGCCGCTTGAAATTGCTAGAAGGATTGTTCCCCATTCAATGATAATTGGAATTTCTGTGTCAACAGTAAGCGAAGCAATTGAAGCAGAAAGAGGTGGCGCTGATTATATTGGAGCGGGTTCGGTGTTTCCTACATCAACAAAAGATGATATTTCAGGGATCATTGGTGTTGAAGGAATAAATGAAATCAAAAAAGCGGTGAGCATTCCGGTAGTTGCAATAGGTGGCATTCAGATTCACAATGCTGAGAGTGTGGTAGTGCATGGCGCTGATTGTTTGGCAGTAGTTTCTGCTATTGTTTCGTCGGACAATCCATATGAAGCAGCAAAAACGTTAAAAGGTATTATCTGTTGGGCTAAGAGTTGTTAAAACCTTATTAACAGGGAAAATGCAATGAATCTTAAAGATATTGGCGAATTTGGTTTTATAAAGCGTATCTCACCAAACAGTGTTAATAATCCCAAAAATGTATTTCGTGCCATTGGTGATGATGCAGCAGTATTTGCTGTTGGTAAAAATGAGTGTGTTGTCCTTACTACTGATCTGCTTGTGGAACGGGTGCATTTTATTAAAGATGCTATGACCGGTTACAAGCTGGGGTACAAATCGCTTGCAGTTAATTTAAGCGATATTGCAGCAATGGGGGCAATTCCACAACATGCCTTTGTAAGCATAGGCATTCCTAAAGAAACACCGTTGGAATACCTTGATGAGATTTACCGGGGAATGAAAGAACTGGCAAAGCAATACAAGGTAAATATACTGGGAGGTGATACTACTTCATCCATTGTTGATTTAATTATTAATGTTGCAATTACGGGAGTTGCTAAAAAAGGTTCACTGTTATACCGCAACACAGCAAAAGATGGAGATGTAATATTTTGCACTGGTTTTTTGGGCGATAGTAAAGCGGGATTAGACTTCATTCTTAAATCAGAGCAACCAAAAAATAATCATGAAAAACGGTTAGTTGAAGCACACTGTTTACCCCTTCCACACATAGAGGAAGGTTTGTTTTTGGCAAACTCTGGTGCAGTTCATTCATGCATTGATATAAGTGATGGATTAAGTTCAGATTTGATGCACATAGCAGAAGAAAGTAATGTGGGATTTATTCTTCAAGAGGACAGAATACCAGTATCAGAGGATTTACTACAGTATTGCAAGGAACATGGATATAGTGCGTTAAAGTATGCGCTTGAAGGTGGTGAAGATTATGTACTGGTATGTACAGCTGATCCAAAAAAAGCAAGAAAGCTGGAGAACGATTTTTATAAAACTTTTAAAAGGACATTATACAGCATTGGTACAATCACAAAAGAAAAAAAATATTTGATGAAAACCAAGGATGGAACATTCATTAATATAAAACCAGGAGGCTGGGATCACTTTGCTTAAAAATGTAAAAGTTTATTACAATATTTTCAATCGTTGTAATGTTTCATTTCTTGGTATACCGTTTTCATCCCATCCCCGTAATCTATAGTACTCATCAAGCATTTTTTGTAGATTTTCATTTGAACACATCCAGCCTTTTGATGGTCCATCAGGGATGGGTTCGTTCATCACGCGATAGGGCAGTACATCACTTTTTCTATTAATTCCGCGAGATACGTTGATCAGGCGTTCCAATGTGTAGATGCGTTCGCCAATTTCCATCAATTCCTGTTTTGTCATATCCCATCCAGTAATATACGATACTGCTTCAGCTAATGTTTCATTAATCTGTGTGCCAAAACTGCGTTCATGGATAAACCGACATAATACTAACGAATCACCTACAGCAGTATTGTTTTGTGAATTAAAAGAATACTCAGGCTGATGAGTAAATCCTGGATCTACTTCTGGATCATTGGGGTAATAGGTTGGGCGTGTATCATGATGGCTACCCCCTCGTGTTGCTGTTGCATATCCCAGACTCATCTGTCGTAGACCGCGTGCAGAGTGCCCTGCTATTTCCAATCCTTTTACTTCATAAAGATACTTTTGTGATTCACTACCAATATATTCGGATAATCGTTTGGAACCCATTGCCAGTAATTTGCCTAAAAGGCCTTTTTGATATGCAGCATATTCAGCAATTTCTGCTAAATGATTCCATTTTCCAAAATGCAAAGGAATTTCTAATTCTGAGTTTTTTATAAAACCTTTTTCTACACACTCAGTAAGGAATGCAAGAGTAACACCAAAACTTATGGTATCCATTCCCATTTCATCACAGACTGTATTAGCATTATAAATTGATACAACATCGCTATTTTCCAACATGGAGCCAATTGAGTAAATAGTTTCATATTCGGGCATTTTCACATTGGTACCGGTATAGGTGCCATAGGGCACATCAACTAATTTGCCACATGCAACTGGGCAGCCGTGACAGGCAATATTTTTTTTCTTATGATGTTCTTTGATGTATTCACCACTTATACTATAAGCCTTATCAAATTGTTCTTTCTGATTATTTCTAGTACATAATTTTCCCTTGCTGTTAATCATCTGCACCAGAACAGGCGTGCCAAACTCTGTTAAATGTTTGGCGCGTTCTTTCATGCCTGGATAAATTTGATTGAGGCAATTTTTAAGTTTATCTACATCAAAGATTTCAATCTTTTTATCACCGGATACTACTATTCCTTTGCATAATTTAGATCCTAACACTGTACCTATACCACCACGGCCAGCAGCACTTACTCTAGTTCCACTGCATATCACAGAAGCATATCGCACAAGATTTTCACCTGCGGGACCAATTAATGCTAATTCAATTCTTTTCTCGTTTTCTTTTGATAATAATAAATGAGCTTCAGAAACTGTTTTACCCCATATGGAAGTTGCATCTTTGATAGTAACTGTCTCATTATCAATATGTATATATACCGGTGAAGATGCTTTGCCCTTTATAACTATAGCATCAAAGGCAGTTCGTTTGAACATTGCTGCAAAGTTCCCGCCAAAGTTAGAATCACAAAATAAGTTGGTAAGAGGGGATATGCTTGCACAATGTCCGCGGCTACCACCCCATACGTGTCCACCAGTGAATGGTCCAGTTGCAAAGATTACAACATTATCTTCGGATAGAGGATCTGTGTTAGGTTTTACTGTATCATAGAGTATTTTTGCAGCAAAACCATTTCCACCTAAATAAAGCCTTGCAAAATCTTCGTCAAAATTTTTAATATTTATACTGGTAGTGGTTAAGTTAACTTCTAATATTTTGCCATGATATCCAAACATCACATGTTCCCTCAAAATGTAATTTATATTTAATGAATGTGTTAGCTTAGTATTTTATTGATAGTATCTGATAATTTTCTTATCATTGGACCATCTTTGCGCCATACATAACAGGTATCAATTAAATAATGGCTCATTGATCCCTGATTGGCAAATTCTTTTGTAACAGGTTTTTGTGCTTTATGTGCCCAGAAACCCTGAACAGCAGCTGGTGCCATAGCTAAAATACAGTTTGCAACGTGTGTGCATCCACTGGTTCCACCAATACTATCCTTCACAGCTTTTGTAAATCCTTTACTAATGGATAGGCCATTCAGTTTATGTATGTTTTTATTTGCTTCAATGCATTCTTCCCGTGGGTAATGTATCATTTCAACATGAATATCGCTTATAGTCAATGAATTTCCGCTAATCTTCATTGAAATCTTCATATTATGGAGAATGCCCGGTTCTTTTTTTTCACCAGTAACAAGATAATAATGGCATAAACGGGTATCCTTTATCTCACCCTCTATAATAACCGAATCCGGCTCATCTTCATAACAGGTAATATTAATAGTTCGGGTGAAAACTTTCTTGTTTTTCATAATAAACCTCTAAATAAGGATATTGATAAAAATGTATTAATGACATATTTTGCAATGAAATTTTTTTAAATGAAGAAATATTTTGAAATAATAAGGAGATAGTGTACATTTAATTGTGTCTGATGAAAAAAATAACCTCCTGTAATTTTAAAAATCATTTTGTTATTATTAAAGTCATTGAGCACATATCTATTTTAGTTGAAATTCATAGCGGTTACCCAAGATTTATACTTTAGGATAATAAAAATAAAAAGAGTAACCACTATGAATACGAAGAGAGCAAAACAAACATGTCTTAAAGAGTCAAGAGAAAAAGAGCTACAGGAAATTTTATATCTTGCAAGTTCAAGTTTGAAGTGGACCGTTTAAATACTCTTGTATCA
>JBBFLA010000043.1:0-23944 GCA_037481795.1 Spirochaetota bacterium | reverse complement strand
GATATTGTTAGGTAGATGCTATTAAAGGGATTAAAAAAATGAAAAAACAGCGTGCACGAACAGGGAGTGAAAAGGAATACCGCAAGGAGCAACTAAAAAAAGCTGCATTGCATTTGTTTTCAAAAAATGGATTTAAAGGCACAACTGTAGAAATGATAACAAAAAAGACACATTTGAGTCCAGCAGCTTTTTATCTGTATTTTGCCAATAAGATTGCCATTTACCGACAGTTGAACCAGGATGGTATTGATATTTTAGAAAAACTGTTACAGGATGCGTTACTAGCTGCAGGGGAAAGCTCCATTGATAAACTCTATGCATTGGCACATGTGTATGTATCATTTTTTAAAGATTATACCGACTATTTTTATATTACCGAAATTTTACATTTAGGGAATACAGAATTTTTTTATGACACGCGATTAGTAAAAGAGCTAGAGGAGCGCACGTTAGCATTATTAAGGATTGTGGCTTTTGTGATTGAAGAAGGAATACAGAAAGGTCAATTGAAAAAGATTGATCCATTAAAAACAGCGGTGAGCCTGTGGGGAATGATAGACGGTGTTCTTATTCTGGAGGTAAAAAAGAGTACAGCGTTCACAGGATATGCTGTGGATGAATTGATTGCACAAATGATGGACATGGTAGTAAGAGGTATAATACTATAAAAACAATTTACTTTTAGAAGGTAGATATGAGGTGCTTGCGTTCGTTATGCCTTGTAATTTCATTGTGTAATGTTCTTTTGTACTGTGAAAGCAATCCTGATGCTGAACGGTGTGTAAAGATATGCGCTGACCAATATGGTGAATGTGAACAGTACTGTAAAATACAATATAATGTAAGCTCGCAAGACTATGTGAATTGCAAAGAAGATTGTGAACAGGATTATAACGGATGTATATTTAATTGTTATTAAATTGAGATATGGAATATGATGTATGTACTTTATGTAACGAGTACATGTGTTCAAGAAAAATATTAGCCTAAAACAACTCATAGTAATAAAGGCCTGGATTTCTAATTATAAATTATTGTATATGCAAAAGATTGCAGGGATACATATTTTTTAAAAAAGTTATTGAAAAAATAAATATTAAAAATATAAAAGCAAAAATTTGTTTTAAATACTTACTTTTATAGTAACATTAACAAAAATTTTTAGGAGGATTTTTTTTATGAGGCTTTCAAAACTTTTGGTTGCGATTGCGCTGGTTGTTGGTATGGTAGCGCCAACTTTTGCAGCAGACAGCATTGCAAAGTTAACTTTTGGGGACGATCAGTATTTAGAGTTACATTATTTATTACAGATACAGGCATATTCACTGTATAAAGATGGTGGTGCCGAAAGTGATTACTGGTCAAAAGATGCAAAGGTACGCCGTTCACGTGTAATTTTAAAGGGGCAAGCTGCTCAGGGCGTTGAGTTCTTTATGGAAACTGATGCACCAAATTTTGAAGACAATAACACTGGCAAAAATCTTTATACTCAGGATGCTTACATTGATTTTACCATTGCAAAAGAATTAAAGATAGCATTTGGACACATACTGCTCCCCTTTATGCATCATGACAGACAGTCAGCCGCAACATTATTATGTGCCGATTATACTGCTGCAGTGGTTCCCGTTGGTGGCAATGTATGGCGTGATACCGGTATAGAATTCAGGGGATTGCTTGCAAATGGCCTTGTTGATTACCGCATTGGTGTATGGGATGGAAAGGATAGAGGTGATTCAAATAATGGAACTAATACTGTATTTGTCAATAAAAATGATATGCCACGATATACAGGGCGTGTACAGATAAACTTAAAAGATGCTGAAGATGGCTTTTTCTACAGCGGTAACTACTTGGGAAAAAAGAGCATTATAAGCTTTGGCATGGGGCTTGATTACCAGCAGGATGCATATGCACCTGTTGTTGGTACAAATGTAAAAGATTACACTGCATGGACAGTTGATGTATATATTGACCATCCTATAGCAGCTAACAATGTGTTAACTCTGCAGGGTGCATATGTTGATGTTAAAAATACTCCATTTTCTTCAGTTACAGTTGGGGGTACTACAATTTATCCAGAAAAACTGAAGATGTATTTTGCTGAAGGTGGATTCCTTATCAATGGTACATGGCAGCCTGTTGCCCGTTATTACTATAAAAAGATAGAAGTAGGTGGACTTGATGGCAAGGTTTCTGAAATTGCAGGTGGTTTAAACTACTACATCAAAGGGCACAATGCTAATATTAAGGTTGAATATGCCCAGCAGCTAAAGGATGAAACCGATGATTTCAAGAATAAGCAGGTAACCGTACAGTGCCAGATATTTATTTAATTATTTAAAAGAAACCAGAGATCTAAAAAAGAGGTGTCATAAAAGACACCTCTTTTTTTTTTAAAAAATTAATTTACGAGCAATTACAATTAATGTAACATGAATTGTCGCATAAAAAACAACTAAAACCAACAATACCGGTATTTAAGGGTTACCACAATGACCAGGGATGACCCCCACGTCATTGCGAGGAGCGAAGCGACGAAGCAATCTTAAAACAATAATCCATTACTCTTTCCAGTTGACAATTATAGCAATTGGTGGTATATATGGGTAAAAAATATCGCAGGAAACAAACGAATGAAGAAACTACCCATTGGAATACAAAGCTTTGAAAAAATACGAAGTGAAGGATATTATTATGTTGATAAAACACATTTTATAAAGAAGCTTGTTGAAGAGGGTACCTATTTTTTTCTTTCGCGCCCCCGGCGTTTTGGCAAATCATTATTTCTTGATACCATAAAGCAAGCATTTCTTGGGAAACGAGAGCTTTTTAAAGGATTGTATTTGTATGATAATTGGGATTGGAGTCAAACCTACCCTGTGGTGCACATTGATTTTGGAGGCGGGTTAGTTGATGATGCTAGTAAATTGGAAAAGTGGATAACGGTACAGATTGGGCGCAATTGCGACAATTTAGGAATACCACCAATAATTCATGATGACTATCGGACAGCATTTGAGGATTTAATACTGAAAGCGCAAGCACATTATCAGCAGAAGGTGGTGATATTAGTAGATGAATACGATAAGCCAATACTTGACAGGATAGAGGAGCCTGAGATAGCAAGGGAAAATAGAGAGATATTAAAGGACTTTTACTCGGTGTTAAAGGACACGGATCCCTATTTAAAATTAGTATTTTTGACAGGGGTATCGCGATTTTCAAAGGTGTCGATATTCAGCGGCTTAAATCAATTAAATGACATCACATTAGACCCTGACTTTGCAACACTTTGTGGCTATACCCAGAGTGAGCTAGAGAGAGTTTTTGAAGACAGGATAAAGGATTTTGATAAAGAAGAGTTAAAGGTGTGGTATAACGGGTACAGCTGGCTTGGGCAGCGCGTCTACAATCCGTTTATATATTGCTGTTATTTTCCAAGAAGATGTTCAGGCCGTACTGGTTTGAGACAGGGACGCCCACGTTTTTGATAAAGCTATTTCAGAAGAATGCCTATTATGTACCAAAATTGGAGGAACTGAAGGTAGGGGAAGAACTACTTTCCAATCTTGACATAGATTATATATTTCCAGAAAATTTACTATTTCAATCGGGGTATCTTACCATTAAGGAATTAGTGAGAGCAGGTAGCAAGAATGTGTATGTATTGACCTATCCCAATTTAGAAGTGAGGATGAGTTTCAATGATGCCTTTTTAACCTATCTTACACCTGCACCGGCAGTAAAAGATGGAACACAGATAGAGTTAATAAGTGCATTTGAAAAAGGAGCAGTAGAAAGTATAAAAGAACTATTAGTTAGCTTTTTTGCAAGTTTTTCGGCAGATTGGTACCGTAAGAATAACATACAGGAGTATGAAGGGTATTATGCTTCGGTGATCGTTATTCAATGGAGCAGGATTAACCGTAGTAGCAGAGGATGCTACCACTACAGGGAAGATTGACTTAACGGTATTGTGGAACAACAGGGCATATATTATGGAATTTAAGGTTGTGGAAGGCAAGGGGGAAGGCAATGCCTTACAGCAGATAAAAGAGAAAAGATATTATGAGAAGTATACAGGCACTTACAGTGAAGTATACGTAATTGGCATTGAATTTAGCAAAGAGCAAAGAAATATTGTATTTTACCAGTGGGAAAGGATGTAGGTATTCCTTATGAAGGATTCACTTTAACACCTGAAATAAACCGGCAATGATTCCAACAATAGTAATAGTTTGTGTAAGGAGCAATCCAATGAGCCACTTCAAAATATCTGATTTTACCTGGTGAATCTCAACGCGTACTTTTTCAATCTCTAAACGCAGCTCAGCTTTTACTTGTTCAATTTCTTTGGTAAGGTCAGCCCGTACTTGTTCAATTTCTTTGGTAAGGTCAGCTCGTAGTTGTTCAATTTCTTTGGTAAGCCTGAGTTCAATATCTTTAATCTCTTTTGTAAGCTTCAACTCCTGCAGGCTTAAGTCCTGACGGGTTGCAACCTGGTTGTTGCTTATAGCCTCTTCCACTTTCTCAATAAACTCAGCTAAAACCTTTGCCTTAACTTCATCATCTTTGAATGCTTCATATACCCTTACTGCAAAACCCATTATTTCCTCCTGGTACAGGTATATCTCCTCTTAACATTTTCCATCAATATACCCACTATTTACTATATACGTCAATTAAAATATTACTTTTACCATTCCAAAATCAAAAATAGAATAAACAATATCTTATTGTAATGGTGCAAAGTTCAATGTATACGTTAAAAATATAACAATTTTTGTTATAAATATAACAAAATGTTATATTTTATGACAACATTAAATAGTTATTTTGTAATTTTTTATTAATTATTAAAAATTAATGTTGACATTCTGATAGCAATAATTTTAATCAAAAAATATACAAATAATATTTAATTGTTTATACATTACATTACCGATGGCTACACTTTTTTAACACATTGAAAGGGCGATTTTTCATAAACATCAGCGGGAAGATTCGTCTTTGGAAGGAAAGGATTGTTATGTGTAAGTGTAGCCATATTTTATTAATACGTATCCCTCCAATCATCCCATCTTGAAAACACCTGGCATTTTTACCACATTTTACTATTTGACATTTTTTTCAAACGGGTGAGATAAATGGAAGGCTAGATGAATGCTTCGCTACGCTCGCAATGGCTTTGCCCTCCCGTCATTGCGAGGAGCGAAGCGACGAAGCAATCCCCGTTACGAGCGCCGTAGGCGCGTGGCAATCTTTTTCCGTGACACTGAGATTGCTTCACCCCAACTTCGTCGGTGTTCGCAATGACCTTCATACTCCGTCATTCCTAGGAGCGAAGCGACGAAACAATCTACTCAACATCCACCTGTTGCATTACGAGTTATCTTTCTTCTTATTGTTGAGGGATGCCTTTGTAATATTCATGCTATTTCCCATAACGGTGTTCCTTTACGATATAAGATTTTTTGATGACAATCCTTTCTCCTAATTGTATAAGGATATTCCGCCTCATATATACCCAATTTAAGTTTTTGTTTTGCTTATATCTACTCTAACAATGTGTTATGTATAGGGGCTACACTTTTTCTATTTTGTGTTGCACTTTATTTTTGAATATGCCCAAAACATCTATGATCGTCTTTTCCTAATAATCTTTCAAACATTTTTTTTGCTTTTTAACAGCACCAATCAACCCTAATGATTTATTGAGATGGTGAACATAATTACTGACCAAGCTGTTGTCATCCTTAGCCATAAGGAATTGTTTTGTATATTCATTTACACTTTTACCCTGGGATAGCAGTTGAGGATGTAAAACATAGTTGCTTTTATTCATATACATGTAAACAACCGGGGCTATTACCACGTTTGATAATAGCCCCGGTTTATTTTGTATGTTACTGCGTCTTAAACTGGTTCAAATCCACTTTAGGCTTTTCAATCTTTGGTTTCATTGCACTCATCTGGTCTTTGGCTTCAGTGCTTGCCTGATCCTTATCAACGGCTTTTGCATCCTGCATCTGGCTCTTTGCAGCATCTAGTGACTGCTGGGCTGCTTTACCCGATTCATCCTTTATCTCACCCTTAATGCCTTCTATCATTGCTTTGTCACGAGCTTTCTGCTCTTCAACAAGTGCTTTATCCTTTTCGCGCTGCTCTTCAAGTATTGTTTTATCAGCTTTTTTCTGGTCTTCAACATATTTCAGTATCTCTTCACGCTGCTGCTCATACTTCTTGCGTATATCCTCACGCATTGCCTTTATTTCAAGCAATATATTGAGCATGCGCAGCTTATCCTCAGATATCTGCTTTGCAACCATATCCTGTCCTGGAACAACATCAACTTCCTGTTTTTCTTCCAGTACTATAGGCTGGCCTGTTGCTAAGCTCTGGTTCAACACTTCAAGCATGCCATCCAAACATGCAACATTGCTTTTGTCTTCTTCCTGTGTTACCAAAAAATCGGTACCACGAACAGCTGCTATTGCTGTTGGTGTTTTTACCTGGTAACTATCGCCCTTAGCCAATTTCTTTGTTACTTTTGAGAACATGCGTCCCTTCTCAACAATAAACGAAGACTCTTCAGTGTTAGAGTCAAGATTGGTGATAAGCTTATCAACTTTGACAACTGTATCACCTAAAATCTTTACCGCATTTTCACCAAAATAAATTTCAAGCATGGATTTTTGCCCAACAGTTTTGATGGTCATGCCTTCTTTTATTGCATCGCCAATCTGAGCCTTGCTTTCAGCACCTCCTGATACAAGAAGTACTGTACCGGCAACAAAGTTAACCAGTCCTTCACGAGCTACGGTAAATTTCTTTTCTTTTTTACAACCAACCATTGCTATGGAACACATCAACATAACTGCTAATAGTTTTTTCATATACTCCTCCATTAATAGTATTACTTATATGCTTATATGTGAATATAGGGAAAGTAAAATTTTCCCCAACCTGATTGGGAATCTATGACCATATAGCAATCATGAAAATAAATTCAGGCTTGCACCATTTTATTATTGTAAACCTTCTTTAGAATTATATAACATGTAGAAGATACTACACATAACCTGCATAGTCAAGCACTATATTCCCCTGGGCTCCAGGCGCAAAAAATCAGTTGGATAGGCTTTGCATAACTCCTGCACTTGTGAGCGCACCCGGTTTAGCACCTTTTCATCATCCATGTTATCAATAATGTCACAAATTAAATTGCCTATAAGTCTGAAATCATCTTCACCAAGACCCCGTGTTGTCAGAGCAGGGCTTCCCAGACGTATACCGCTGGTTACCATGGGCGATTTATCGTCAAAGGGAACACCGTTCTTGTTACAGGTTATACCAGCTTCATCCAGCCTGTTTGCAACATCCCTTCCCGTTAAATTTTTATTTCGCAGGTCAACAAGCATCAGGTGATTATCGGTACCACCACTTACCAGGTTAAGCCCCCGTGATAGCAATGTATCGGCCAGTACTTTTGCATTTGCAATAACGTTAGCCGAGTACTCCTTGAATGATGGCTGCAATGCTTCACCAAATGCCACCGCCTTAGCTGCTATGGTATTCATAAGCGGTCCACCCTGAATGCCGGGGAATATATACTTATTCATCATACCTTCATATTTTTGTTTTGCCAAAATGAGCCCTCCCCGTGGGCCACGTAGTGTTTTGTGTGTTGTCATGGTCACAAAATCGGCCACCGGAACCGGCGAAGGATGGTGCCCGGTTGCAACAAGCCCTGCAATATGCGCAATGTCAGTTAACAGCACAGCACCTACACTGTCAGCTATCTCCCTGAACCTGTTCCAGTCAATTATACGTGGATATGCCGATGCTCCAGCAATGATAATTTTTGGTTTATGTTCTTTTGCTAATCTATATGCTTCATCATAGTCAATGAAATGTGTGTCTTTGGTTACACCATACGAAACAACCTTGAAATAAATACCGGAAAAGTTAACCGGTGAACCATGCGAAAGGTGACCACCATGTGACAGGTTCATCCCCATAATGGTATCGCCCGGTTCAAGTATAGACATGAGCACTGCCATGTTTGCCTGTGTTCCGCTGTGTGGCTGTACATTTGCTACATCAGCACCAAAAAGCTTTTTTATGCGTTCAATAGCTACGGTTTCCACCTGGTCAACAAACTGGCAGCCATTGTAATAGCGCTTGCCGGGGTACCCTTCTGCATATTTATTGGTCATGGTGCAGGATGATGCTTCCAGCACTGCCTGCGATGTATAGTTTTCAGATGCTATAAGAATAAGTGAATTTTCCTGTCGCTGGTTTTCTTTCTGAATGATTGAAAAGACTTCAGGATCTGAATCCTTTAAAAATTTTTGCAAGCTCATGAACTACCTCTTGTTTAAGGAAATATTGATATGTATGTACATATACGGTATGCTATAGTGTAGCGTATGGCCACAATTAATCAATAGTGTCAACATAAAAAATATTTTATTTTCTGCACTTTCATAATAGTTTTTTTACTCAAGCAGAAGCAAGAGAAAGGTCATACAAAACTTAATTGTTGATGGAGAAAGACAATGTCACTATCACCACTGTACAGGTTAAAGGAAATTGCCCACATATTACGAAGTGAACATGGTTGTGCGTGGGACAGAGCACAAACGTCAGATACACTTAAACCCTATCTTATAGAAGAAGCGTATGAAGTATACCAGGCCATAGAAAACGGAAACAGTGAAAATCTGAAAGAAGAGTTAGGTGATCTTTTATACCAGATCTATGCCCACGCACAGCTTGCAAGTGAACAGAATATGTTTGATATTGATGATGTTGCCAGTGGTATTATTGAAAAATTAATTCGCCGTCACCCCCATGTATTTGGTAATGAAACAGCAAAAGATAAATATGAAGTAATTGACCGCTGGGAAAAGATAAAAAAGAAAGAAAAACAAGGTGATCAGTCTATATTGGATGGGGTACCGGTCCACCTGCCGGCACTCCTGAAAGCTTACCGTGTGCAGCAAAAGGTATCACGGGTTGGTTTTGATTGGGAACAAGTTCATGATGTAGTTGCCAAGTTACATGAAGAAGTAAATGAATTCAAAGATGCACTGCAGAAAAACAAAGACAACCGTGAAGCACTCAAAGAAGAAATTGGCGATATACTGTTTACTATTGTTAACATTGCCCGCCATGTAGAAATAAATCCCGAAGAGGCCCTGCAACATACCATTGCAAAATTTATTACGCGCTTTCAGCACATAGAAAAACGTCTACATGAAATGAACAAAGATATCACACGAACACCATTGCAGGAACTGGACAAACTGTGGGAAGAGTCAAAGGGTAAATAACAACAAGGGGCTGCCAGCGCAACCCCTTGTATTCACTTTATTCTGTCTTCATCTTAAGTTCGGTTGCTGGTGGCTCATCCTCTTTTATTGCTTCTTTGTTTTCTTCTTTTACCGGTTGAGTAAGCTTTGTTGCAGCTTTAGGTATCTTCAGCGTCCAACCCGGTTTTATTAAATCAGGATTTTTTACTTTATCACGGTTAGCATCATAGATTACTTTCCACTTAAATCCATCATTGTAAAACTTTTCAGCAATCCGCCACAGGCAATCTCGTTTTGCAGGGTTATACTTGACTTTATACAGTGTATATTCAGTTTCTTCTTCTACCTTTTTTTGTATAGCTTCTTTCTGTTCCTCTTTTACTACTACACCTTCTTTTCCCTGTTCAATGACCGGTGCAACAGCTACCGCTTTTTTAGAGGAAACACCCTGTGCAATGCTAATAGCCTGCCCTGAAGCAATCATTGATTCCTTGTATTTGGCATCATTAAATAATGATTTTGCCTGTGCCAGCGATTCTTCCGCAGCCTTAATATCATTGGGGGATAGTTTTGCTGCCTCACTGCCTTTTGCTGCATCTATGGCTGCCTGGGCTTCCTCAATCTTTTTAGCCGCTGTTGCTTTCAGGGATACAAAGTATGCATCATCAGCATTGAGCTTGGCAACTTCTATTGCTGAAAAGCCTTTTTTAAGTTCACCAGCATCATACGCAGAGCGGGCAACTTGTGAATGCTCTTTTGCAAGTGCAAGTTTCTCAGGAGCATACTGTGCTGCACCATAGCCTTCGGCTTGTGCTATAACAATATTCACTTCTTTTATTGAATCAGCCAGTGTTTCCTTTTGGTTCATTGCTACATTGCGGGCATTTTTAGCATACACATCCGCATCTAATGCAGCTTTATATGCAGCTAAGTAGTTTTTATTTTCATACTGCTTGTTTGCTTCCTGTAGCATATCACTTGCCTTAGCATAATCTTCCTTTGCAAGTACTGATGCATATGCGTCATCAGCAGCCTTCAGGCTTTGAGCTGCTATATCCAGAGTATCCTTTGCAAGCAATGGCAAAGCCTTATCATAGGCTTCTTTTGCCTTTTTCTGTGAGTCTATAGCATTCTGTTTTGCCTTGTCATACTCTTCATTTTTTACATTATCATGAGCTTTTAAAAGCAAATCTTTAGCTGCAGTATATTCGTCTTTTGCATAGTGATCAGCTTTTACTGATTCAGCTTCAGTGATTGCATTTTTTGCAAGCGATAGTTCCTTTACAGGAACCTTTTCAAAACAGGCAGTTATCATTGACAAACATACAATTACTGCCAGTACAGCGACATTCTTGTTTACGTGCATATATGCCTCCGAAATTATTTTTGTAGTTTAAGATTAGATCATTATAGCTTTCATGTAGCCATTATGAGTTTATGCTCTATCATGTAAAAGATTGTCTTAAAATCTTTTTACAACTTTCATTACAAACTTGATTTGAAATCTCCATCATACGTAAAAATTCAAAATTATATTCAGGATGATGGCATTCGTACCCATTGGTATCCTTACATTTTAAGGAAGACAAATCCTGATATTACAATGAAGATTCCTTGTGGCTACTATCGCCCAAAAAACAGTGTATGATAAAAAACTATTTACTTGCATTAATTTTAAATTCACATGTGTCAAAAATTTTTATGTTTTATAAACCACTCTTCACTATATTGTAGAAGTAATTACCCATAATCTGCTTTTATCTTACCGTTTAAATGACTCTATGGCAGCTTCTTCAGAATCATATATTTCGAAGAAGGATGTTAACTTTGTGAGTTCAAACACCTTTCGTACTGAAGCAAAAACATTAATGATCTTTAATCCGCCTTGATATTTCTTTAAATTTGAAAGGCTGGATATCAATGCTCCAATCCCTGAAGAATCAATATACGTTACTTTTTCCAGATTAATGATAACATTAAACTTTTTTTCTTCTATAAGGCTATTGATGATGTCCTTAATTTCTGGAGCATTGTAAAGGTCTATCTCGCCAGATATATCCAGTATGACAACATCATCCTTGGTTCTTTTTGTAATATCCATAAATAGTTAACTCCCCAAAATAATGCTAACAGTGCATCATTAGATAAAACTACAATATCAAAAATAACATGTCAAGATATTTTATTTTTATTGTTTTGTAAACAATTTTTTTTACAACCTGTTCTAATACTGTGTAAATTCAAGAATAAAGTGCCACACAAAGTAGAAAAAAATGTATTACCACCAGATTTTTTTATTGACATAATTAATATTACTATATTCAATTTTATTAATATTACAATACAAATATATACTTAATGTACATAGAGAATTTCTATTAAAAGCATTTGGTTAAATATATTTTTATTTATAATAGCATGGCAGGAACAATAAAAATCGTTATAGTATCTTGTGCACTGGCAATACTATGCTGTGGATTTGCCATACCCGTGCATGTATCTGCTGCTACCCATATACCATCCTCAGACAGGCTGGTTATCATGAAAGCAACAAAAAAAGCCAGCCAAAATCTTGCAATAATGAAGGCTATGCACCGCATTGAAGAAGAGGCCATGCTTGCCATGCATTTATATACCATAAAAGCTTGCGGAAATTCTTTTTCAATTCATAATGATGGAATATCGCTTGTAACCACTTATATCTCTTCTTTGTGGAATGTATTTACGCATAGTTTGTACTCACACACAAACGCACCTCTGTGTTTAGTATATGTTCTGTTTTTAGCTGTTGCCTACTGCTATGAACGTTTTTATTACCGCCAGCGCGAGGCCTATCCCCCGTGTAAGTTCCTTTGCCACAAACTATCGCACACATATATAAACATTTGTGGTATATACTGTATCATCTCCAAAATTTCTACAACACTCGTTAATTTTGGGCATACCATCAATATAAATTTTTTTCCCACTTGCATGACGCTGTTACCGTGCAGCGTTTTTCACTGTATGGCTGCGTCATGTTTTTTAAGCATACACATACCAAAAAACATCAACATCACAAAAAGCCGTACATATACCAATTTCACATATCGATGAGGTGTGTCTATGAAGTTTGTACATGTTGCCATACTGATTATTTCCTTTAGCTTTACGTCAACAACCTTTGCCGGCACAATTTCATTTGAACAGAGCAGCGCAAAAGGATATTTTGAACGTTCACTGCAATCGGCAATGGCGGAAAAGACAAAAGAAGCTTTTATGCATAAAGCCATGCAAGCAGCAGATACCGCATACAGTATGTGGGAAAAAGAAGCATTAACAGCATATGATGGGGCGATAGTTACCGGAGAGGATGACATATGTTTTATTAAGACAGAAACTCGCACTGTCATACAAAAGATGCTTGAAGAAGCTTTGGGAAAGTTTGATGCCCGCTGTTTTGAGATTGTTGTTCCTGAATATGCAAAAGAAGAGCTGTATGCACGCATAAACCAGATGATGCAGGAGGACCCGCGTGAGGATATGTTGGCAACATACAGCGCATGGGATGAAAACGTTGGGGACTATGTACAACAGCTTTTAGCAGCAATTGACTCACAGTTGCAAACCACTCGTGACACACTACTGTCACAGATAAGCACCGTTACACAGGAATACCGTAAGGGATTTATTGAAACGTTAGATGAAAAGCTAAACACTATACACAAGCTCATACAGCGAGATATTGAGCTATATTACATTGGTGCAAAAAATACTTATTTTTACCAGCACTTCAGTGATACTGCAAGTTTACGCTTTTATACCCAGCAGCAATCCGCATCACATATTACTGCACAAATACTTGCATCAACAACAGATAAAACAAATGCCATTTTACAAGAAGCTCAGGAGAAGCTTACATACACCGTTAGCGGTATTGGCGTAACACCTGAAGGTGATGACATTGATATGCTGGTCCAGGCTGGGATATATGCATGGAAGGCAGCCGAGGATGATTTGCTGGCAGCGCGACTTTCGTGGGAACGCTCATCATTAGATGGATACAGCCTGGCTGATGAAGTTTGGGCTAAAAGCTATGAGCAATTAGTACAAAAGCGAAATGAGTGGCTTGCAAGCATACAGCAGCAGATACGACAGGGGGTTATCAACTGGAGCAGTAGTTTTTTGGAAGCAGACCGCGCTTATGCTGACGCGTTAAAATTGCTTGATGAAACAATTGCTGCAGAAAAGGAACGTTTTGATGATTACAGTGCCTCGGCGCGTGAGCTTATCACAACCGGGTCAGGATCATTGCGCATTGCCCAGGAAAATATAGCATGGCTTAAGGAATATTTTACCACCCTTACTGGTATAGCGTATACAACTGATAATGAAAGGAAGGCATATATAGAATGGTATTTGCAAAATGATTCTACTGACACAAAAGAATTAAAGAAAGCGATATATGATCAGATAGTGCAATGGGAAGGAATACTATCACGGTATCAGGATATAGTAGCAAGGATGACATTGCAATACCATATGCAGGATATGTGGGGTAATACCATTACACAATTTAAAGCGGGGGAATTTGTAAAACTGTATACAGGGGAAGAAACCGCATTGTGTGACAATCTACATATATTCAAGCAGTACTATGAGGCATATACTACAGGGACTATTACAGATATAGATACTATCAATGCCTTTGCACTGGGAGAGGAGCTTTCAAAGTATGTTGCCGGTATACAGATGCTGCATCTACTGGGACAAGAAAGCACTGTATTACCATTTACTACTGTTATGGAGTATCTTGCACAGCGCCTTCAGTATCAGGAAAATTCAGCACAAATAGATTCAATGCGTGAGTTTTTATATTCACTCTATGAAGCATATTTACGCGGTGAGATTTCATACAATGACCAGCAAATCATTGGAGGTAATCCCAAGACTTCACCATGGATGGTTAGTCGTTTAGATGCATTTAGACGGTATATACAGGAGCATAGTGGGAACTTTGAAACACTGTTTGGATGTAAAACGGTAGTTAGCCAAACAAGTGGACTTTTGAGTGATGATAGCGTTGATGAGCATGGCAATGGGCTGTACAAGTACTATCTCTATAAAGATGCGGAAGGTGTTGTTATCATTGATGGGCTCTATGAGTTATCGGGTGATCCATATTTGATGACAGCGGCTGAGTTTGATTTAGAAAAAGAAAAGCTTACCCTTGCCTACTGGGAGGAGCGTTTACGGAGAGCACAAAAGCTTTATAATTTTGCATATAATGAAACCGAGCGCCCGGACGCACAAACTCAGAAAGCAAATTTGCAGAAGGCTACAGAAGACTATGAAAAGGCAAAAAAAGACTACAATGATGCAATGGCGCTGTTAGCCGGTGATCTTAAGAATGCGTTAGTTGGTGCACAGAAAGATGTGGACAGCGCACAAAAACAACTTGCACAGGTGCGCATTGCTTATGAAGCAGCACAAAAAACCTATCAGGATGCAGTGGAAATAATGCTGTATTATACCAACCCTGATGCCAAAGAGATGGCAATACAAATGGTAAATGAGGCCACCCGTCAGATTATAGAGTATACAAATACAATTGAACAAAAAGAGCGTAAATGGATTGAAGCAAAAAAGAATTATTACGGTGCATTACTCTTGCAGGATCGCAATGAAAATGCTGCTGCGTATGCAAAGCGGGTGGAATTGGCAGTAAATGCACTGGAAGGTTATAGCACCAGTCAGGGAGAAGTTTTAGGGATACGAGCAATACATTCAGCATGGCAGAATATAAAGGATAAATCGCTGGATGAGTCGCTTGCAGCTATTGATGAGAATGAAGAATTGCTTTTCATGAAACTTAATGACCTGCTACCAGGATATGAAGATGACGAACGTGTAGCTTACCTTAAAGAAATATTTGAGCACCGAGATGGAGCAAAAGAAAAATATGACCGGGCAAGGGAATGGTTTAATGCTTGGGAAGCGATAGCAGGTGTAGATGATAAGGAACAAATGGTTGTAGATGCAATTGTATGCAAACTCAATGAAGTAGTAAATGGCCAAACGCCGCTTGATGCAATGATGCTTAAAGAACAAATAGCAATACTTGCTAATGCAACCCGCACTCTGGATGAAAAATATAATGCCATTGCGCTAATTGAATACTATACAGGCGGATACGTGCAGGCTGAAAAACTTTTGCCACTGTGTGATGAAGTCAATACGAACATATACACGCAGGCAATGGAAGTTATAGCAGGAAGCATACTGGAAAATATATATAACAGGGATATTGCAGAAGAACGCAATGGACAGGTAATGTATCCAGATTGGGGAAGTTTGCTGACACTGTATGGGGAAGTTGTCCAGCAGGAATACAGGCAAAATATGGTAAACATGGTATATGCGGTCAATAGATTAGGGAAAGCTATTGAGGAAGCTTACGAGCTTGCCCGCATGGTTGTGGTGTACCTTTTACACGATATGAATGGTGAAGATGTTGCAACATCATCGTTTGCAAAGGAGAACATTATAAAGGCAGCTGAGGGGGCTCTTGATTCTGCAAATGTAGCCTTTTTTACCCGCAACAAAGAAAGCCTGCAACAACTTGTAGACATGCTACAACACAAAAAAGATGAGGTAACCGATAGTAATGGCAATGTAGACTGGTCTGCATTATCCACAGTATATAATGATCTAATAAACACCTGCATGCAAAAGCTAACACAAGGCAGTACAAAGGATGCATTGGAGTATGCCTATCTTTACACACTGGCAACTACTCTTGATACTATGCAAGAGTTCCAGGATGAAAGTTCATATACTAACCTGCTACAGCAGTTACACGGCTACATTGAGGACATGGATACGGTGATTGATCTTCAACAGGAACTTGCCAGGTGCACTTCAAATGATGCTATTGATACATTGTTAGATTCATACATTGATATGCTAAAACGGGGAGTGGATGAAGAAGGAAATACACTTTCAGATGTAAGCCGTCATATCATTGAGGTTAAGGTGACAGCGCTGACACAGCCTGATGTATTTGATTTTGTGCATCCGGTTGCATTTGAAGGTACTCAATCGGTATCAGTGATGCAAACCTATGCCCACTATGTGCAGCAATTTTATGAGCTATCACTTGAGAAAATAAAGCAAAGCAGGGAAGAAGGTTTTATTGGGAAAATTGCTGCACTGCTTGGCATTACAGAAAGTGAGACAGAAAATTCGTTTAAAGGCTCACTTACAGTGTCACAGTTACTTGAGTATGGGAAGAAAGTTGAAAACTATATACAGACAAAAGAATATGGGAGTTTGCCACAGGCTTTGAAGGAAGCGCTGCAACAGGTGGTTAGCGCTTATCATGACATTCTGATTCAAAAGGCAAAGTATGAACAAAGGGATAGTAGCGCACAGGATGCACTTGCACAGTATCAGGAAAAAACTAATGTTTATGATAAACTTATAGACTTGCAGAAAAAGTATGGGGAACTTGTTGTGTTTCGCAGTGCAATGTATGGCAATGATGAAAATGAATACACTGTGCAGCAGGCTTCTTATCAACAACTATCGCCTAACGGAACCTGGCCGGGGTTTACTGATGCACTTATCAGCACATTGAACGAATGTGAAACGCTTTATAATGAAATAAAAGACGAAATTGACAGCATGCAATTTAAAGATGTGCAGACAGCGGTATTTGCTCAGTTAGCACGCCTTGAAGAAATACGTAAAGAATATGAGATAGTGGATTATACAGCAAGATACCTATATGAAGGCGAAATGTATGGAAGTGTTGATGAATTTGTTGTAACAATGCAAAGCCAGGGTAAGGATGAGGCATTTGTACAGACTGTGGTGGAACGTATAAACCGTGAATTGCTTCGCCGTCAGGATATAAAGGCTTTGAAAGACAACACTGTGTCTATAGCACAGGTGCAACAGCGCTGGGGACAGGATAGTAGCTGGATACTTGCAGCATATTTTGAGGGAATACAAAAAAACAGTTATACTGATGCATTTAATGCGCTGCTGTATGATGAGGACTTTAGAGATTTTGCTATATTAGAGCATTTTCAACACTTTGTGGCAGGATATATACGCACACAAGGTTATACTTCATATGAGGATATTGCAGGGACAATTACTGACAGTGGACAATACTTAAGTGGAAAATTTGCAAATCTTTCTCAATATAGCGGCTGCAATGAAATACTACAATATATAACAACCCATTATGGTGAATTGAAACAACTATACTATGGCACACTTGTTCAATTGTATGCACCAGACGCATTGGCATTGCATCAAATTGATACGTATACAGCAGATAGTGAAAGTGATATGTATACCCATTTTATGGCCTATGTGCTTTCATTGGGTAACGCCGATGTTCAATTTGAAGAGATTTTTGGACAAAAAACTGATGATGGGTATATGCCTGCCGGCTTTGGCGCACTAACACAATATAACGAGAGGCAGGATTTTTTTACCACACACTATGATACTTTCAGAGCCTTATTTACTGCATTAACCCATGGAAGGGTACTGAGTGCATATAGCTATCTGCCAGATGGGGTGCGGGAGTATGTCATTGTAAGCGATTATTACAGCAGTGTGCAGAATGATATATACAGCGCACAGGATGTGGATACACTTCTTGCCTGCTATGGCATATCACGTGATGAACGCTATGAGCCATTACGCACATCGGTGCAGCGCTTTATAGACATACTGGATATTGCACATGAATATGAGCAATATAAAGATGCATCCATACAGGAGTACATAGAAAAATATAATATTACCGACCAGAAAGAGAAAAACTTTTTAATACTGTATAGCATTAACCCTGATTTAGCTGATCCGGTTAATCTTATTGTGACCAATAGTCAGGTACCACTGGTGCTTACCGGATATGAAATGGATAGACAGTCATGGGAAATGTTTACTGACATAAGCAATGACAGCGATGATGGATTGCAAAACCTGCTTGCCATGTGTATATATGCAGCAAACAGAGATCGTGTGATAGCACAGGCCGTATATCAATTTGTATTGTCGCAGCGGGATACTTACAATCACTGGCGAGATTTTGCGGATGTAATGGAACAGTATTACAATGACTATACACAAAATGGGGATAGTTTAAGTTTGTTGAGAGAATTGATAGTAAATGAAAAAAATTTAAAGAAGGTTCCAGAAGGTACAGTAGTAGACTGGAATATGGTTCTGGATGGTGATTATTCTGAAATAACTATATCAATTTTTGGAAATAGTTTTAGTTATAAACAGCTCACTAATGAAGTAGATTACACCTATTATGAAGACAGCAATAATAATGATCAGTATGATCAGGGGGAAAGATATTTAGCTCACTACGTACGTGAATATAAAGATAATGGATTGGCATTAGTAGCAGAAAAAAGGATGGGCTTAGAAGAAATCACACGGGTTGAGAGTGATGTTTTAAGTGATAACACAAAAAGCTACTATACCGGTACCGATAGTAGCTATTATAACGAAATGATTGACAAAGCTACCTATATGGCAGCAGCCCTTGATATGCTGGTACAGGTAGCTCAGATGGCAACACAGACAACTGATACATTTGTGCTATATGATGAAGAAGAAAATCAGGTTGATATAGCATTTATACACGATGTTGAAAAGTTAATACAGGAATTACAGGCTACTGGTTATAGTACCAAAGGTGCGCTACCCGGCAGTGAAAGTGAGGAAGAGGGGAATGTTTCTGAGACACCACTAGCAATGGCACAAAAGGTGATAGACCGTTATATAGAAGCTGGCCAGGATGCGCGCGTGCAGGAGCTTGTGGACAGCATGAAAACAGGTGATGCACAGGTGCAGTATGCTTTACTTAAAGCCTATGCAGATATTGAAAAGTTGGGCCCGATACTTTTGAATAACGATTTGCAAGATTATTTAGAAAGCCCTGAGTATAAAAATGCTCAGCAGATATATACTACTAACAAAGCATTATTTGAACAGGCTCAAGCGCAGGTTAACAATTCATTAAAAGCCTATCAGCAGGCACAGGATGCATATACAAAGCAATTAGAAATTATCACTTTACTGTATAATCGCCTTGAAGAAGCCCGTAAACTGAAAGAAGACGAGGAAATGCTTTATGCGTATGCCACAACGCCGTATTTGTACAACAGCCAGACCAATGCCGAAGGTGGCGATCCGGATGATATAGAAAGCAAACTAAAGGCTGATGCTACACAGCAGTACCAGCTGGCACTACAATATAGAGATGAAGTAAAGCAGAAAATTGAAACGTTACAGCAGAAGGTGGAGGTGGTAAAGCAGCAAAAAGTAGAAAATGACCAGCAGTATGTAAAAGTAAAACAAGAATTAATAGAGCGTGCGCAGCGTGCATACCGCATGGAAAAAGCAGCATGGTGCATGCAGAATGAAATAAAGAAATTAAGTGTGGCGTATGAACAGTTAAAGGCTCAATATGAGGCAAAAAAAGATGCGTTTATTGCAGCAACCAATGACGACTACACCGATGAGCGTGATAGGCTTATTGATAGAATGTTGCAGGATAATTTTATCAATGGTGTTGTCTCTATAGGACCATTTGGAATACAAACATCTTTAATGAATATTCATTTAAATGAAGCCGCTTATTTTTATAATGAACATCATTCTTGGTATGGTATGGATTCACGAATTTTATCTACAAAACCATTGTTAGGGGGTGATATTCCTGATGGTGATACTATAGTAAGAATGAATTCACCTTTATATGAATATCTTAATATGATGCGTAAAGATGGTAGTTTAATTTCTTCAAATGTATATATACAGCAATATTTTAGCGAATTCTTAAAAGCAGAAGATTGGGATAATAAATATGATAATCTAAGTTTAGAATATGCTGGAACATATGAAATTTATAGACCTATAAAGGAGAAATATGATTATTTCTGGAATAAGAAAGTTAATCTTGGGTTTAAGAAAATTTATCCATATAGATGGATGGCCCGCATACTACGTCCTGTATTAATACCGTTACAAAAGTTGTTAAATGTTATATATAAATACATTATAGAAGCAGAAAAGAATAAAAAGCAACATAAAAGAAATGCAGATAAAACTTTCACAATTATACACTCAAAGCTTACCGAGCTTCAATCCCTTAAGATTAAGATGCTTGCGGCTAAAGCTGACTTAGCTCGCTATACAGAAATTGAGTCGCTGGATGATGCACAAAAAGCAGGAGCATTTGAATATAACAATCCAAAGACCATGCAAACTGTATTGGTACAAAAACCAACATTGAAAGCAGCACTCAAAGAAGTGGCTGGGAAATATGGCTTAATGATAAGCGATAGCGACCTTAAGTTTTTGGTGGAAACTGACGCAGGCGGGGATTGGGTTAATGTCAATAACTATCGCACAACAGCACAAAAAACTGATTCAAATGGCTATACCACCAATGAAACCATGCAGGTTTTACATGCGGGCACCGTGGGTCAGACATATGCTAACATTATGAACCAGCAAAAGCGTGATGCGTTTGGCCGCTACATGGCGCATGTGCAGTCAATGTATACACAGGGCGGTTTTGATCGTGTGGTAGTGGATAGGGCAGTGGAAAAGGATTTATACGGAATTTGGGCAGGCGATAGTTCTGATTATGGAAGCGCACTGAAAATAGGGCTCGAGGCACGGGGGATGGTGCGCGCCATGCTTACATATATGGGATATGTTGAAGGTATGCCGGCAGATGTAATAAACCAGCTTGATGCTATGATAGGTACTGAAAGAGAGGATGAAGTAGCTGGATTGTTTGCACAGTATGTAAAACAGTATGAGGGATTTAATGACAGGGAGCTTGCACAAAGGAGAGCATTGCAGGTACACCAGTGGCAATTAAAGAAACAGGAGTTAGCAGATAAAAAGGCCGATTGGGACCGCATGGTAAGCCGAATTTTTAACAGAGGCATACAGCAATGGGAAATGATGCTTAAGAGTTTTGAAAACCGATGGAAGAACTGGCGTATTGCATCGCAGGAGGCAATTGTGGAGGGGAATGCACAATGGGATGCACGCATGCAGAAGCTACAGGAAGAAAAGATGGCATGGCTCATTGCTGCACAGAGTGGTGTGGGGTATAAGGAATTGCAAAAGCGCATGGCAAGCATAGAGGTTGTGCTTAATGATATGCTTTCATCTATGAAAAAAGAGTATGGTGATGTGATACAGCGGGTGGATGTCCATGCACTGCTTCTTGATATTTTAAAAGACCAGCCAGAGCTTTTGCATGAGGAACTCATGAAGCTTTCAAAACAAAAGGTAGAATTTGGCTTGACTCAGTTAAGTTATAGAAGTTATAACAGAGCCATATTTGACCAGGCACAAATACTTGCAGAAGAATTTGCACGTGTACAGGAGAAGACAGGAAATGTAGCGTTATTAAAAGCATTAACGGAATTGCTGCAAAAATGTAGACAGCAGATAGAAGCAGCAAACGAGCAGGCAGAGTTAGCTGCACTGCAGTTTGTAAGTGGCTATAATTTTGGGATAGATGGCAATAGATATACACGCAAGTTAGCAGTAAGCGATAGAGAGCAAAAGATACAGGCATACAGGCCATTTGTGTTTTATGAGAGCCTTTTACTTGGCACCTATAGCATACCCACACTTATGGAGTTGTACAATAATGATGACGGTGTGAGGTTTGCAGTTACCATGAATGTGGTAATGAATCAGGTGAATATACGTATAGGGATGATGATGCGCCCTGATGTGCCATGGGGTTTTACCTACTATGTTGGAGAGTTTGGACAAATAGAACCGGGGCCAAAATTAAAGAACAAAGGCAAAGGCGAATATGGACGCATAACAAAAGAGGTGTATGAAGCAGAAAAACAAAAGGCAACCGAGGATGTGGTATGCCAGTATGTGAATTCGGGGATAGCAGTGACATTGTCAATAGCAACAGGTAATCCTATGGTAGGTGCCGCATATATGAGTTGGAATCAGTTAAGTGGTGTGGCAACAGGGGATTTAAGCATGCAGCAATGGGCAGTGCAGACGGGGATAAGTGTTGGTGCATCGGCAGTGGGTGGCTATACAGAAGGAGTAACAGGTTCGGCAGTATATGGTTCAATGGCATCCAGCACAATTCAGGGTTTTGGAAATTTTATAGAGTATAAACCAGGTGGCGGTTTGGGCTTGCAGTGGGGAAGCAAAGATCAATGGCGAAGTTTTGGTATAGGTGCAGCCACTGCACTAGTAGGAGCAAAGTTAGGGCAAATGTATGGTAAAAGCTGGAATGGTTCATGGCAGCAGTATGGTTACACAGCGTCAAGTAGTTACCTTGTAAATAGGTTTGATGGGCAGGGTTCTTGGAAGGACGATATGTTACAAGCAGGAGCAAGCACTGTGGCACTGATAGCAAGCAATGAGCTAATGGCACAAGACACTGTATTGGGGCAATATATAGAAGAGCACAATGCGATAACACCGATGAATAGATTTATACAGGGAACGCTTGAGAATGTACTGCTTGCCACAGGGGGAATGTGGATAGGGAAGAATAAGGGGCAGCCATTTGGCGATTTACTGTTAATGCAAAATTGGAGTAAAACACAGTATACGCTTTCAGACTATGCGGCAGATAGGATGTCAGAATATTTTAAGGATAAAGCGCAGAAGCAGGCAGAAGAAGCGGCAAAGAAAGCAAAAGAGATGGATACAGTGGAAGGGTTAGCAGGGCTTGGCTGGTTGGGATTACGAATGGGGAAGGTATTATCCAGTGCATGGGATATGATAAGTGAATGGTTTGAGAGTGTATTTGGAAGATACCCACAGGATGAAATTGCTTTGCAGCGAAAAAAAGAGATAGAAGAATCAAAGAAAATGTGGGAAGATGGAACAATGCAAAAGGAGGTAGATAAGAATATACTGAGTAGAGAAGCAAAGTATATAAAAGAGATACAGGATTCATATCAAGATAAAGAAATAAGGAATTCGGATGGCAACCAAAATAATATAAAAGAATATAATGGAAACAGCGTTGAAGTATATGAAAGGTTGATGTATTATGAGGCTGTACTGCGGAGTAAGGGGTTTGATGGTATTGATGATTGGTTAGAGCAGGAGATACCGTTAATAATAGGAGAAGAAGGGAAAGGATCAGGTCTGCTATGTACGGATGGCAATGGTAAGCCAACTGGAGATACATATAATGACAGGATAACCAAGATATATGTGGACAAGGAAGGGAATGTGCATATTGAGGAATACTACCGAGCAAATATCGACGTCAAAATAACAAGCAAAAATTCATCTGTGGCACAGGGAGAATATGATTTTGTTGTAGGAACACATGGAGATGATAAATTTATGGCATTGAATATATTTAAAAATAATAAAGAGGTATTAGAAAAAATTATTTCTTCAATAAAAGATCCAAAAGAACAAAATAAGATATGGAAAGCTCTTAATAACAATGAGATAGATTATGGGATGATAAAAGGTAGAGAGGAATTTCGATTATTACCAGCAACGAATGGGAAAACGCAGTTATGGATAAATTTACATGGAGGGTCAAACTCATCAACTGACTCAGAAGGGTGCTTTACAAT
>JBBFLA010000042.1:0-25600 GCA_037481795.1 Spirochaetota bacterium | reverse complement strand
CTATAAAACATTCACACATATAAAAAGAGCAAAAGTATAATGTATATTATTTTAATAGGATATACTTTAAAAAAAAAAGAGATTGACATGTATGTATATTATTACTATTATATTATATGTTAACATAATAATAATTATATACTTAATATGCCAATCTGATTAATTGCCCATCACAATAACACAAAGTATTATAAAGAATGTGCTCGGGTTTATTTTGCCAATAATAGTGACGTCTAAAGTAATTTTATATTACCTGGAGGTGTGCCATGATGAAGTATCCATTACTGCTCACTAATTTCATGGAAAGAGCAGCCAGATATTTCCCCAAAAAAGAAATAGTATCAGTATATCCCAATGAAAAGTTTGTGTATAATTATGGTGAATGGTATAAACGCTGTTGCCAGTTAGCTCATGCATTGCAATCACTTAAAATTAAAAAAGGTGATCGTGTTGCCTCATTTGCACTGAATAACCACCGCCATCTGGAATTATATTTTGGAGTGCCATGTATGGGAGCAGTACTCCACACTCTTAATGTTCGTTTATCGCATGAGCATCTTGTTTATATTATTAATCATGCTGAAGACAAAATTATATTTGTTGATGAAGACCTGTATTTTCTTCTTGAATCGGTAAAAGACCAATTAAAAACAGTAAAACAGTATGTAATATTATCACAATCCGGTAAAATGCCTGATACAAAATTATCACCTGCGATATTATATGATGATTTGATAAAGGACTTCCCGGCAGAGTATGGTTTTCCAAAAGACAGGGATGAATATGATCCGGCACTTATATGTTATACATCTGCTACAACGGGAGATCCCAAAGGTGTTGTGTATTCGCATCGCGGACTTGTTCTTCATGCATATGCCGCTGGTGTTACCCTGGGGCTTGGCGAAGCTGATTGTGCTTTGCATGTTGTTCCCATGTTTCATGCCAATGCGTGGGGAGCTCCCTTTGGTGCTACTGGTTTGGGATGCAAGCAGGTATTGCCCGGAAGACAGATACTGGATATGAAAGCTTTGTGTAAGATAATAGCCGATGAAAAAGTGACATTTACGTGTGGCGTTCCAACAATATGGATGATGTTATATCAGTATCTGGAAAGTGGAGGTGAGCATGACTTCTCATCAATAAGAGCTGTTTATTCAGGTGGTTCTGCAATACCACGACATATAATGGAAACACTATCAAAAAAATACAACTTTACTATTGTGCAGGCATACGGTATGACTGAAACATCACCTCTGGCAACTGCAGCAATACCAAAAAGCTATATGATGAATTTGCCTGAAAAAGAACTATATGATATTAAAACCACTGCCGGATTGCTGGCAATGGGACTGGAAATGAAAGTAGTTAATCTGGATACGGGTAAAGAGGTTAAATGGGATGGTAAAGAAATGGGTGAGGTTTGTCTTAGAGGTCCATGGATAGCCAGTGAATATTATAAAGACCCTGAAAGAAGCAAACAAACATTTAAAGACGGATGGCTTCATACTGGTGATATTGCCACAATTAATGAAGAAGGTTATATTTCGCTGGTGGATAGGACTAAAGATTTAATTAAAAGCGGTGGCGAATGGATTTCATCAGTAGATCTGGAAAATGAAATAATGGCACATCCAAGGGTTTTAGAAGCTGCAGTTATTGCAATGCCACATGAAAAGTGGCAGGAGCGCCCGTTAGCATGTGTAGTGCCAAAGCCGGAATTTGCAGAAACAATAATAAAAGAAGAAATAATTGAATTTTTACAGAAGAAAGTTGCAAAGTGGTGGATTCCAGATGAAGTTGTGTTTTTAAAGGAGATCCCAAAAACAAGTGTGGGTAAATTTAACAAAAAGGAATTGAGGAAAACAGTTTTGCCTGAGGTACTGAAAAAACAGTAAATAATATTAAAAAGTTTTGAATAACATGCCTATTTCTAACTGGATATTGTACATATAATCACGCCAGGTAGTAGATTCTATAACGTTGGAAAAATAAAACTGGCCATGGGGACCTGCATAGAAATACGTAAATCTGTTGAGTGCAAAAGCAAATCTAAGCTGCAGCCCACATCCAAATTGGTTGTAATTTATAAATCTAATACCATTGGTGCTGTCATTGTCATTGGACATGGTGTTATAAATAATATGCAAGTAGGTGAGCCCATAGAGTATATCTAAACGGACTTTTTTGCCAAATGATGATATCAGATATAAAGGGATGATAATCGAATGATTTCGGGAAGTTAATTGTGCATCAGGTGTATCCCCAAATTCCAAATCACATTCATGAAATGCATAAGAAAGTCCTGAATGTATACCAAAATGAGAGGTGAACATGTTCTCCAGAAAAACACCTCCTCCTGCCATTATGCCAGGTTTCCAGTTTACAGTTTTTCCCTCTTCACTACCACTTCTATGCAATACATCATTCATTCCACCAGTAACATCGAATCCAAAACTATAATTCCCATTACTGGATTGTGCATGAACAGAAGTATAAAGCGAAAAATAAAAAATTAATAATATTAATAATGTTGAAAAAAGAAATTTCTTTGTATATAGCTGTATATTAGTAGCCAATATCATTTTATTACCATCATTTTGGCATTATACATGTTCCGTTAAATTTAGCTCCATTTTCTATATACAGGTCAGGTGTTATAATATCCCCAGACATATTGCTATGTTCAAATATTTCTATTAACTTGCTGGCCTTAATCTTACCCTGGCATTTCCCGCTGATTGAAACAACTGCAGCGGTTACCTCAGCGCTTACATTGGCTTCATCACCAATTATCAGAGTGCCATCTGTTTCAACTTTGCCCTGGAAAAATCCTTTTATTTTTAATGAAGATTTAAATTTTAATGTGCCCCTGAATTTTATATCATCTGCTATTACCGTGCCAATCTTATTTTCATCTTCAATAATCTCTCTTTGCTCTACCATGGTTATTGACTCTCCTAAAAAATAAATTTGTGATATATATTATTATGCTAAATTCAAGTTCAAAAAAATTGGATTTAATTTGATGTTATTCTCTAAACTTTGTCAATCCAAATTACTTTAAATATTAAATTTTTCAAAAAAATCCTTGCATAATTTTATCAAGCATATTTATTGCAAATATTGCACATGAAGCTATACTTAACAGTAACTATCGCACATAATTTGACATTGCCTTCAGATTTCTTCTGAAAAACTGGTATATCACGTCAATATTTGTTACCATTAAATATAATTTTATAAAGGAGATAGTTGGTATGGAAGAGATATTGCAAAAAGCAAATGAATTGGGACTGATGATCAAAGGGTCCGATATTTACAGACGATATGAAGAACTGGTAAAAAAGGTTGAAGCCGATGAAAATGCACGGAAATTACTTGAAGAATATATAAAGTTGAGTGAAGAACTGTACCAGAAAGAAGCCAATGGTGGTGTAATTGAAGTTGAGGAAAAGAAAAAATTACAGGATATAAGCCAGAAGGTTTCGGAAAGTCAGCTTATAAAAGAATTCATTGCCACTCAAACATATTATGTGAATATGATGATGCAGATTCAAAATGCAATCAGCAACCCCAAAGGTGATCCCATTGGGCCATCAAAAATAATAAAACCAGGCCAGAGTGGTAAAATCATCACAGGAAATTTTTAAACACTATATACAATAAAAAAACATCCCACTATAATGGAAGTGGGATGTTTTTATACTGTAACCTATGCCAATTTTTCAACTGCTTCTTTTATCCTCTTAATGCCTTCGATTATATTTTTATCAGATGTTGCAAATGAAAGTCGTATATTGTCATCCGACCCAAACGCTATACCTGGCACCACTGCAACTCGTGCTTCCTCAAGAAGATATGACGATAATTTTGAGGAAAGAGCTTCATCTTTGTATTTATCTTTAATGGATTTAAAGCCGGGCAAAGAATATATACCTTTAACATTGGGAAAAACATAGAAAGCACCATCAGGGTTATGGCATTCAATACCCTTAATTTCGTTGAGCCCTTTTACAATGATTTCCCTTCTGCGTGCAAAAGCTTCAAGCATTTCATTGAGAACACTTTGGTCACCGTTAAGAGCTTCAACTGCTGCCCACTGTGCAATTGATGTTGGATTGGATACAGACTGGCTTTGAATCATTTCCACCTGTTTTATTATTGTTTCATCGCCTGCCATATATCCAATACGCCAGCCAGTCATTGAATACGTTTTTGAAACACCATTCAAGACCATGGTTTTGGGTTTGAGATCTGGGACAGCATTAACTATATTGTAGAACTTTTTATTATCATAAACTATAACTTCGTAAATGTCATCAGTTACAATGCATATATCATATTTTTTTAAAACTTGGCCTATAGCTTTCAGTTCATCCATTGTGTACATTGCGCCCGTAGGATTGGAAGGTGAATTTATAACTATGGCTTTGGTTTTTTTGGTTATATGTTTTTCAAGCATTTCGGGGTTTATTTTAAAATCGGTTGATTCATCAGTATGTATAATTACGGGAACACCATCTGCTAAAAGGACAATGTCCGGGTATGATACCCAGTAAGGTGCTGGAATAATTACTTCATCACCGCTGTTGAGCAGTACCTGCATAAGATTATAGAATGAGTGTTTGCCTCCACAATTTACAGTAACTTCAGAAATTTTATATTCCAGGTTATTGTCTCTTTTGAACTTTTCAACAATTGCTTTTTTTAATTCAGGAATACCGCCTGATGGGGTATATTTTGTTTTACCCTGTTCAAGGGCTTTAATTGCAGCATTTTTAATGGTTTGTGGTGTATCAAAGTCAGGTTCACCAGAACCAAACCCAATAACATCAATCCCCTGGGCTTTTAGTGAATTTGCCAGTGCAGTAACTGCCAGAGTAGGGGATGGCTTGATTTTATTTAATCTTTTTGCTAACTCCATAAGTTCTCCTTTCATATTAATCATGAATATTTTTTATAATGGCAAGTCCGCTAAAAAATGTGGAGAGCATATAATATAATACTTGTGGTAGAACAGATATATATCAATGTAAAGCAAAATGATTGATAGTTTTTGTCAAGATTAAAATGTATCAATTTAAAAAAAATATTTACTATAAGCTTAAAGGAATATCTAAATGTTGTTTTTGTACAAATTTCTATGACCTTAATTGATGATTTTGTTATAAATTAATTTTAACATACATTTCTGAATATAATATATTGGAGTTCTGTCAATTGTTCTGTGGTGAAAATGATGTAAATTGTTTATATACAGATTTATAAATTAAGAGAGAAATACCATAAAAAATAATGCAACCAATCAACCAAATAAATTGTGGCAGTAATGTTACTGGTTTGTCTTTGATGAAAAATAAAACAGGATTCCACCATAATGGATTATACATCCATCCACCTGATTGAATGCTTATAATTTCTATACTAAAAGATTGTACTTGACCCCATATCATCAATATGATTATTTCACTCAATTTAAATGAAATAAAGTGCGGTTTATTTAGGAATACATATATTAGTCCAACTCCAGTTATGAATAAGCTGCCATCCCAGATGGAATGACTTATAACGATAAATAAATAATGTACTGGTGGTTGTAGATTAAAAATAAAAAGATTAGCCACATTAAAAACGTCAATGAGTGTTAGGGTTTAATACCTCTTTGTTAAGGAATTTTATAGTGACCGTTAAAATTTAATATTTTAAATTTAAATCATAAAATGTAGTTGCAGAAAATTCAATTGTTTTTATTCTATTTAATGAATATATATACTACAAATGGCATATAATGTCGTTTACAACAGGAGGTTGCAGTATGAAAAAGATAACCATTATTGTATCTTTTATTCTGTTTCTATCAGTTGTTGTTTTTGCAAAAGAAAAAAGCTTTACAGGCCGTTTGATATTTGTTGGTAAAGATTACATAGAGGTTAAATATGGAAAAACAGAGAAAGTATTTTATATACAGGAAAAATCAGTAATAATGAAAAATAATACTAATGCTTCTTTTGCTGACCTTGAACCATGCCAGGTTGTAAGAATTTATTACACAGCAGGGGATAAAAAACTATTTATAAATAAATGTGAAATACTAAAAGAAAGTGATTGTAAATAAAAAGGTATATAATGCAGCTAACGATTGATGACCATAGCATAGAAATACTATATAAAACACAGGATACAACTAAAGTAGTATCAAGTCATACTGTACAGCATGATAACTATTTAAATGACAATTTACACATACAGTACAAACGAAATAATGATTCAATACAGTGTGTGGTAAAACCTATCACGCGTCTGTATATACAAAAAGTAATGCTGACACTTCAGGTTTTAACTTCAGATGATATAGCGTGCTTTGCTAACGGCTATCAGTCATGGACATATACAGGACCTTTTTGCAAAGATTCAAAGAAGCGCAAACCCTGGCCACAATTTGTCATCGCAAATCAGGAAAATGCAGTTAATCCGCCCAAAGGGAAACGTGGAATAGTTCAGTCTGATATGATGTTTGTATTGGGCGACAGTAACTTGCAAAACGCTTATGTTTTTGGACAGCTTCCCGTACACAAACAATTCCATCAGTTTGTTTCTTTTGAATATAACTATCGCACAAAATTGTTATCTATTATATGGGATGTTGATAGATTCTGTGATGCTGAGGAAGACTACATACTTGATACAGTTTGTATTGTACAGGGGAATGCGTGGAGGATTCTACAGACATATGCTGAGACTATTAAACAGGAACTATCGCCTAAATTTAATACCACAATACGCAAGGGTTGGTGTTCCTGGTATTATTACTTTAATACCATTACCAGAGATGAAATACTTCTCAATGCTAAATATGCTAAAGAACATTCCATACCATTTGATTTTATCCAGATAGATGATGGATATCAGACTACAATAGGTGAGTGGACTACCGTCAAAGGCTCATTTACTGCTGCCATGCGGTATATTGCTGATACTATCAAAGAATATGGATTTACACCCGGAATCTGGTATTCGCCATTTATTGTTTCAAAAGATTCAAGGATTTTTAAAGAGAATAAATCCTGGATTCTTAAAGATACCAATGGGAAGCCTGTTATTGCTGGTTTTAATCCTGCATGGGGTGGTTATTACTATACAGTTGATGTTACTCAACCTGCAGTGCTGAGCTGGATTGAAGATACTATTAACACGTTATTGTATGAATGGGGGTATGAATACCTCAAGTTAGATTTTATGTATGCAGCAGCGCTACCAGGAGTGCGGCAAAATACAACAATATCAAGGTATGAGGCACTTGCACAGGCGGTTGCCCGTATACGGAAAGCAAGTGGCAATGCATTTGTACTGGGTTGTGGTATGCCTTTGCAGGCAGGCATTGGATATGTTGATGCAATGCGCATTGGTCCTGATGTTGCACCACAGTGGGGGCGGACATTTTTTGATAAGCTATTTAACAGTGATTCAGGAATTTCAACACGTTCAGCTATTTGCAGCAGTGTGTACCGTTCATTTATGCATAACCGCTTCTGGATTAACGATCCTGATTGTCTTATGATACGCCAGCATAAAACAAAACTTAAACCTGAAGAACGGCAAACGTTGTATAATGTAATAGCTGCACTGGGTGGTATGCTTGTAATATCCGATAGGTTGCCTGATTATTCTGAAACTGAACGTGAGATGCTGTTACAGGCAATTGCATTATTTAATAAAGCAAAGGATGGAGATATTTATTGTAATGATGTATTGAGGTCATTACGTTCATTCTATAATTCAAAAGGATTGGGTGTATTATTGAATGTGGATGATACTGCCTGCCAGGCAACAATTGAACAGGAAATAATAAAGAATTATTCTAAAATTTTTGTTTTTGATAACAATTCACAAATACCTTCCCAAATAAAAACTTTTGAATTAGTACCGCACAGCTCAAAATTATTTCTTTTTGAAAAATAATTTTGCAACCATTTCCTGATTACTGTTGTCTGTTTAAGGGGTTGTTGTTCTGTATTTATTGGTCAGTAAACAAACAATTATGTTGATCCACTATTGTATTGGGACTGGATTAATAAAAATCCCAATAGAGTAATAGATTTCATGTTAAATTAGGAAAGATAATCAATAAATTCAATTTTTAGGAGAAGATTAATGAAAAAATTTAAGGAAAACATCACTGGAGTTGTTACTGTACTTTTATTGGTACTCAATACAGTATTCTGGGCTTCATTTTTATTTCCAATTGCAGTTTTAAAAATTGTACCTATAAAAATATGGCGTAAGTTAATAAATAAAACACTGGATACTATTGCATGTTGCTGGATATACTGCAACAATGCTGGTTTAAAAATAACACGTACCATCAATTGGGATGTTACTGGTGTAGAAAATCTCAGTAAAAAAAGCTGGTATATAGTTATTGCCAATCATCAATCATGGACAGATATTGTTGTATTGCAAAAAATTTTGACTGGCAAAATACCATTTTTAAAATTCTTTTTAAAGAAAGAATTAATCTGGGTGCCAATTCTGGGATTGGCCTGGTGGGCATTGGATTTTCCGTTTATGCGACGATATTCACAGTCCTTTTTACTTAAATATCCTCATCTCAAAGGAAAAGATATTGAGGTTACCAAAAAAGCATGCCAGAAATTTAAATATATTCCCGTATCAATTATGAATTTTGTAGAAGGTACCCGCTTTACACCAGAAAAACATTCAAAGCAGGAGTCACCATATAAAAATCTCTTAAAACCAAAATCAGGTGGCATTGGATTTGTATTCTCAACAATGGGTAACATGATTACATCAATTCTGGATGTTACAATTGTATATCCACAGGGAAGAATGTCATTCTGGGATTTTTTGTGTGGTAGAGTTAATATAATAAAGGTGCATGTTGAGGAAATACCAGTTACTGATGATTTTGTTGGTGATTATGTTGATGATCCTGTTTTCAAAAATAAATTTCAGCAATGGCTCAATGATCTGTGGTATGAAAAAGACATCAGGATTAATATGATGAAAGGAACATCTCTTCAACTATCAGTAAAATCGTATGCCGAAGATGAAGCAATGATAATTAACTAATAGCAAGTAACAAGCTATATATAAAATTTAAGTACAATTCCGCTGCTTTTGGTGGCGGAATTGTTTCTATCACTATCATTTCACCTGTTTATGCTTGGATTCTTTTTTCAATTGTCGCATTTCGTTCTGCAATTCTTTCATTTCCTGAATATCATTTTTATTTTTCAATAATTCAGTTTCTTTATTCATGTCAGGTACGGTAACTTCTTTTGGCCTGGTTTCAGTAGAACTTTCTTTTCCGGTATTTTCATTAATATTGGAGTTAATTGCAGAATATTCACCATAATCCAGATTATCCGAAAAATTCATAAATAAGCCGTCAATGTCGTTAACCCATTGAAGTTCATATTTTGCAATATCAAAGGATGTTATTTCATTTTTATTTATTGTATATAATTTCCCTGCTGTGGCTTCTATTGATTGCATAGTTTCAGTGTTGTTAATGATTACATTCCCTTCAACGATATATATATGTGTGCCCTCAGGTGATACTTTGATATAAAACTCAGTGCCCAATGGCAAAATTGCGGCATCTGGTGTTTTTATTTCATAATGCATATTTTTATGAGTGCTGTATGATTGTATATTTGCTACACCATTAGATAAAAAATACTGGAATTTCTTTTTATCAATTGTTGAGTTATACTGTGACGTTGATATTGTTAAATCAACAGCACCAGTCAACCTGAACCTGATGTCATTGTTAGCTACCAGCACGGCTGAATCGCTTTCGTTCAATATAATCCTGTGGCCCTCTTTGATAGTTTGCGTAGTGACAGTTTTATTGGCTTTACTTGCAATATACAATATATGTGGAATGGACCTGTTGTTGGGCTTAATGCTAAATAATACAACTGCAACAATAAAGATTACAATACCAGTGGAGAAAGCCACAGACCGTTTATGTGCCTGTATAAAATGAAAAATTGTATCAAAGAATGATTCTTTTTTAGATTTTGATTTAGAATAATATTCAAGTATTGAAGCTAAAATATTGCGGGATGGTTCAATAATTTTTAGTGGGGCGATAGTAGCCTGAATCAGCTGTAACTTTTTAGAGCATATATAACACTGTTTAATATGAAGTGTTGCCTGCTTTGCATCATCTTCACATAAATTATTTTGTGCTAAAGCAAGTAATGTAAGTTCATCTAAATGCTTCATAACATATATAGTACCCTTTCATATAATACAATTGAATCACAAAATTTGGACAAGCTATAGATAAATTTTAAATAAATATTGAAAAAATATAAACTCCTTCAGATGGCCGGGGAGAAGTTTACTCATTCTTCATAAAATCCTTTACTTTTTAAATGCAATAGTAATTGCGATAATGCTGATTGTAGCTTTCGTCTCACTGTTCTTTCGGATATATGTAGAATCTTTGCTATTTCTTCATTTGTGTAATGAGTATCTCTTTTCAGAATAAATATTGATCGACTTACTGCATCCAGCTGTTGCAGCGCAACAGTAATTTCTTTCTGAATTTCGTTAAAAAATAGATCGTCATCTGGTGTATTGGTTGATGGCATGTTGTATACGTCATCATTGAAGCTATCTAATTTTTCATTTTTTTTGAGATAGTTAATGGATAAATTGTGCGCTGTTCTGTATAAAAGGGATTTGACAGTATCATGATTGATAGCTGTTTTTTTTGAATATTCAATTATATTTATAAATGTTTCTTGTAATATATCTTCCGCACTTTCACGTGAACCAGTTAATCGGTAAATATAGTTGAAAATTTCTTTATAATGTGTTGAATATAATGATATTAGTTCTTCACGGGAAATCATATTTTTTAAAAATTTTGTCCGTTTTTTATCAGCTGGATTGTATTATACTGCAAAGAGTTGATAAACAATAATTTTTATCAACAAAATTTTAAATAAATTCTATCAGGAGGGTAATATGAAGAAGTTGTTAGCAACATTAGTATCACTGCTTTTTGCTGCAGCAGTATTTGCACAGACACCGGTACAGACCAAAGAAGCTACCAAGAATGTTGGACAGGAAAAGAAGATTGAAGTACAGCAGAAAGTTGAAGTAAAGAAACAGGAACAGACACAGAAGCAAGAAGCAAAGAAAGAAGAAAAAGCACAAGCTAAACAAGAAAAGAAACAGGAACAGGAACAGAAGAAAGAAGCTAAGAAAGAAGCTAAACAGGAAAAGAAAGAAGCAAAAGAACAGAAAAAAGAAGCAAAACAAGAACAGAAAGGAGCTGCAAAGTAAGAGTTTAATCTGATGCAGCAACATGAATAAGCCATGCCATGATGACATGGCTTATTTTGTTTAAAAATTAATTAATACTAAACTGTGAATGTTTAAGCAGTATTGTGAAAAAAATTAAATAGTATAATAAGCATATCTTTAGGTACATTCAATACCAGAAAAAATATTTTTCACAAATTTATCCAATAGGTGGTAATGTTATTGTAGTTAATCAAAGATTAAAATTTTTTTAAGAGGGGATTTTATGAATTTTCATAGAAAGCAATACTTAATAATTATGTTTATGACCGCTTTGATTATAAACCGCCCAATTACACTATTTGCTGAAAAAATTAAAACAACGGTGGGATTTAAAAGTGCTTACTCTTATGGTATTTCTGATACAAATATTGCTTATAAACCATTTGTCAGGATGGCATATGACATAAACTTTTTTAAAATTGAGGCAACAGGTATGTATACCATACATCAACAGATAACTGATGGTATGGGAAATTTTACTGAAATAAATACAGGGCAGGGGCAGGTTAAAACTTTACTGACAATTGGTGAAGTCATGGAGTTAGGCGGAGGGTATTCAATAGCAAAAGGTGAAAATTCATATAATAGCAAAATGTATATGCTAAGCGGTAGCATTTATATTGGAGATGCAACCATTGATTTAGATTATAATAAAGAAGATAAACAATATAATTATAATCTTGATGTAAATATAATAAATTATACATTCATTGGTTCGTTAAGTTATGATATAAATGACTTAATAGGTTGTGAATTGGAATATCATTATCTATCTAATAATTTTTCAAATCTGGATTATACGTATGATAAAAAAATTGTCAGAATGGGAATGTCTGTGTACACTGATCAAACCATATATATGGCAGGAATTAATGCTGGAACTGATTCAGGTGATTATACTATCTTTGGAGCTGATTTTGGTTTAAGTAAAAAAGTCTATACTACTATAAAAATAATGATAGCATATAATATAGATTATTACAATCCACCTTCTGTTACCTCAATAACAGGTGGGGGGCATGGTGGAAGCAATGGTGGTGGATATAAGGGTGCCAACCCCTATCTACGATCTGATATGGCCGGGAAATCATTTTTTGCTCACTCATTGAGTGCTTCACTTTCATATTCATTTTAATAAAATTTCCTTGAAGTTTTATATATCACACTTTGTGATTGTATAGATTATACATTATAATTATTATAGGAGAGTAGTGTTGATAAAAGAAATTGAGAAATTGAAAAGACAAAAAAAAGCTATAATACTTGCACATAATTATCAGAATCCCGAGGTACAGGATATTGCAGATTTTACAGGCGATTCATTGGAATTATCACGCATTGCTGCTAATAACGATGCTGATTTAATAATATTCTGTGGTGTTCATTTCATGGCAGAATCAGCATATATACTATCGCCACAAAAAAAAGTAATTTTACCTGATATTTCAGCAGGTTGTCCTATGGCGGATATGGCTGAAGCAGAAGATGTTTTGAATATGAAAGAAGAAAATCCTGATGCTGCGGTGGTAACATATATTAATTCTTCTGCTGAAGTTAAAGCCGTTTCTGACATTTGTGTAACATCAGCAAATGCTATTAATATTGTTAATAAGTTAAATAATGATACAGTTTTATTTATTCCAGATAAAAATCTGGCTAAGTATGTTCAACGGTTTACATCTAAAAAAATCATTCCCTGGAAAGGATTTTGTCCAACACACGATCGTTTTACAAAGGAAGAGTTGATTGCTATAAAACAAAAATATCCTGAAGCATGTGTGATAGTTCATCCTGAATGCAGGCCCGAAATTATTGATATGGCCGATAAAGTTTTATCAACAGGTCAGATGGTAAAAAATATTAATACAATCCCTCATAAGCAAATTATTGTTGGAACAGAAGAAGGAATGTTGCATAAATTGAAAAAAATTGCACCTGAAAAAGAATTTATACTTGCTTCAAAAGGCTTTATATGCCCAAATATGAAGAAGATTACCCTTGAAAAAATTTTAATTGCTTTACAAGATGAACAACCGATAGTAACTGTAAAAGAGGACACCAGGATTAAAGCATTTACAGCATTACAGAAAATGCTGGATCTATCCTGATTTGTGGCGAGGCATACTTTGGAAAATATTGAATTCAGTAATGAAATTCAAAAAATACGAGAAAAAACATTTAACACAGAATTTAAGGAACTGGTTGCAAAGGTAATTCATAAACCACAGGATTCTATTGATAATCCTGAAAGCTTGCTTCATTCCCTTCATAAGTTATATTATACTGTTTTAAGCAGATCTTTTAATGATTCGATAACATTTGTTAATACTGAAATAATTTATGAAAATACATTGCAATTTCTAGGAGAAGAATTAAATAAAAAACTTAAATCTTTAGGATTTTTTGAGGCTTTAATATTCCAGTATGATTTTAAGCAAAATTACTTTGGGATTCTGAACAATTCCTTTAATGATAACATTTTCATGGATTTTTTTATAACCTTATCAGATGATCTGTATAAAAAAATTGTCAGCCAAACAGATGGTGTAATAATAGATATCAATTATTTAAAAAATGATAAATTATATGAAAAACGGTTAAAGTTATTTGAAGATCAGAGTGCTTTGATTTGGGCATTTTCAACATATCCCTGGGTTAAAAAGGTAATGTCGTTTTTAAATATTCCATGTCCTCAAGCTATTGAAATATTCTGCCCTGTAGTATTTGTAAAAGTATACGAAAAATTTACAATTCATCAAAAAATCATAAATGAATTATATTGCAATTGTATATACAAAATTTTTTCTTTAATTGAATTATCTTTGGCCATAAATAAAGGTTTGCTTTTTTTGGGCTCAAATTATTTTCATGAAGTTTTTAAAGTGTTTGAAAACTATTATTATATAACCAGATCAAATTATTATGTAAAATATGTGATTATTAAATCACTGTATGATGATCAATATATTTATTGTCTTTTCAGGTACCTGTCAACTAAATTAAATAAGTTAAAATCTTATTCATGCATAAACTACAGGCCAATGATAGGATTAATTGTATTATTTTTATATGAGGAAAATAAATATATAGAAAATGAAATTGAAGCAATTTCCACTCTTTTTCGTGATTCAATCAAAATTGGGGAGATAGATAACTCAAAAATTAAAAATGCAGTGAGCTTATATAAATATATTATTGAGTTGTAACTTGATTTATTTATAAAATATTATGAATGTAAAGACTTCACTTCCACTATCGTAGTTGGCATTTGTGAACATTATTATGAATTTGTTTATAATTAAGTTTATAGATGTATATAATAGATTCGTACTATAAAATTAATTAAATTTTTATTGAATTATTAAAATATACTTGAATAAAAGAATATTTAGTTATTATACTTATTTTAATAGAATATTTAATTCAATATCAAAATATTGTATTTAAAATGTAATTATGTTAGATTGAGAAAATGCTGGTAAAAATTGAACAAATAAAAAAAGTTTTAGAAAATAATCCTGATTGTATTTGTAAATATTTACAAAGTTATACAATAAAGGGAAAAACCTATAATGAATCAGATCAAATATTTATTGATGATATTTACAGATTTGAACAGGCTGGTGTTGAAGCAATTGAAATAAGATACGATGAAATAGTTTATAGTTTATTATCCACATTATATCCTGCTGAGTATCGTGTACCCTACGCTTCAGCTGATTTTATTACTTTTGACCGTAAACTGGAGACACTTGATAGAGTAAGTACATTGACAAAACGAAAACGTTATTTAATTTGTATTGGAGATATTTATTCATATGACCAGCATACAGGGAAAAGAATTATAGTTTTCAAGCATAACGATCCAATCGATTATAAACAGTGGAATACAGTAAAACGCCTTCTAGATAGAAATAAACGAATATATTATCGTAATTCAGAAAATGGAATAATTATATTTGTAAATCTGCAGCCGCATGCTGAAACCAGCTATATTGAAAGATTTAAAAAAAATACTGACCTGGTAAGTGCTATAGTTTCACGTAAAAAAGATTGCAAAATAGAAATTTCACCTGATTTTCTTCCAACTGAAGATGTTTTTACGGTAAATGATCCAAAAGAACTTTTAAAATTTTATCAACAATCTAATGCACGACTGATAATTATTGGTGAAACATTAAATGATGATTATAGAAAAGCATTATTACAGGTCCGCGAATATGATAAATTTGCACGAATGATGGTTGTGCCGACAATTGATTTGAGAAATATAGATCATTTTTTATTACAGGTGAAAATGGTGTACAATGCCGATCGGTGGTCAGAATAAATTAAAGGAGAAAAATTGAGTGAGAAAACCCAAAAAAAAATCTATATTAAAATATTTTGAACCAATCGATTCCGGGAAAACACTTTCAGAAAATTTTGGATCACTAGATCTTGAAGGGAGTTTTGGATATTTTGCTTTGAGCAGTCAAAATAAGAATTTATTTTTAAACAGGTTAGATGCAGATACTCTTTATGGAATGATTAAAACAGTTGGTTTGCTTGACCATCTATTTAAATTAGGATTTGAAAATATTGAAATTGATATAGATAAGGACGATGCTCAAATACATTATTTAAAGATATATTATGAAAAGATGGATCCCGAACATCTTTTAATAGATTTAAGAGTTTCTGAATCTCGTTTTATGCCACAAAAGAGGTTCTGTGAAGAATATGATGCTCCTACGTCATTGGATATGGTTGTAATTGAATGGCTTTCTGCTCAAAATCCAAAAGCAACTTTTGATCCGGATAAACCACAACTACCAGGCCAATCAAAGCCTGGACTGGGAAGCTTAAATTATATGATGGAATTAATGTACATTGTTGGTGAACATGTAGTGAAGGATGGCTTCATGGATGTACCTGATCATTTTCATGGTGCAGTAATGTATTCACGAAAATTTAAGTTTTTTAATCCAAGTCATGAAGCAATATTAAGGGCTATTCTGCGCGATATTAAAGGTTATTCGCTTTCGGATATGTCCTGGGGTATGATTACCGGGACTATCATTGATAAAAATACCAATACCCCACAGGTTTATGATCCTTCTGAACAGATATTTCCTGTATCAAAACGCATGAAAGAGTATTTTGAATCAAAAAAATACAAAACTAAATTTAAAAAAATTTATGAATCAAAAAAATACTATTTTGATTATGAAAAAATGTGTCAGATACGAGAGAAGATGTTGAATGAAAATAAAACGGATGAGTTATAAAACCTATCTGTTCCTTCCTAATCTTTCATGACTGAGTGATATATAGCTGTGTTTGCAATTCAATTATTTTATTTATTTCATTAATATTTTTTAGTATTGATTCACCATGATTGGAAAGCAAAATAATCAGTGTCTGATTCAGGTTATATATATACTTGATAGCTGAATTAATGTTCTTCATTGTATCACAAATTATATTTGCTACAGGATGATTTAATTTACTAAGGAATTTTTCAAATTCGGTATATTCAATGCCAATTTTAGATGTTATATCTTTAATACAATTGGCAATCGAATAATTACAGAGAGAGATATCTTCAATTATTTCATTGTTTGATGATATTATGGTAACTATCGCATCTTCATTTTCATTTATCAAATTTATCTGTATAGTTTGAAGGTTTACTTCAAACTTTTTTAGTAGCATTTGTTTGGTTAACAGTAAATCTGATAAATTATGAAGAAGTGATTCAATATCATCCCTCAATTGAAAAGGAACCTTTGGATGCTGTTGCAACCCTGTCCGAAGGAGTTTCTTTAGTAGAAATTTTATCCCATGCATCCCGTAACTCTTTTAATAATTTGACAACATTTTTTAAAATATCTGCGTTTTTCTGAATATTGGCTTCTAAAAGTTGTTTTTTGAAAAATATATACAGGTTAAAAAGATTTCGTGCAACATCGCCACCTTCATTCATGTTTAACGCTAAAATTAATTCATTAATTATATCCTGAGCCTTAAGGATATTGGTATTGGCAATATCATAGGTTTTGGGATTCATATGTTCTATAGCTATATTGCAGAATTTGATAGCACCATCATAAAGCATTACGATTAATTTACCCTGATTGGCAGTATTTATTTCTGTATGTTTGTACTGGTCATACGGATTTCTACTAGGTAGAGCCATGTAATCCCCCCTCGATAATAAACGCATTGGCATTAACAGTATCGGATAAAAATATACAAATCTTTATGGATTAATCCAATATTAAACGCAAATATTTAACCTAAAATGTGCTTAATTCTTTGCAAAATCTCCTCGTATTTTTCTTTTGTTTTCTGAATAATCTCATCTGGTAGAGGAGGAGGGGGCGAGTTTTTATCCCATGTGGTAGTTTCTAAATAATCACGTATAAATTGTTTATCCAAACTAACCGGTGAAATGCCGGGTTTATATAATGCTGCATCCCAGAATCTGGAACTGTCTGGTGTTAAAACCTCATCAATCAGAATAATCTCTTTTTCTGAAAAACCAAATTCAAACTTTGTATCAGCCAGTATAATGCCAGCTTTTTTCAATTTATCACGGGCAAAATCATATAAGTCCAGGCTTACCTGGGCTAACTTTTCAGCAATGTCAGTTCCCAATGCCTTTTTCATTTCTTCAATTGTAATATTTTCATCATGACCGGACGCTGCTTTTGTAGCTGGAGTAAAAATTGGATAAGGCAATTCACTTGCTAATTGTAATCCTTTGGGTAATTCAATGCCACACACTTTTCCGGTTTTCTGGTAATCTTTCCACCCGCTTCCAATGATGTATCCTCGTGCAACACATTCAAAATCAATACGTTTTGCTTTTTTTACCAGTACAGACCTGTCCTGAAAAAATTCTGGATAATCACAGAATGGCTTTGGAAAATTTTTATAATTGGTTTCAACAATGTGATTATTAATAAATTTAATATTTTTAAACCATAAGTTAGATATTGTATTTAAAATAATGCCTTTCCCGGGTATCCCGTTTGGGAAAACCCAATCAAATGCAGATACTCTGTCGGTTGAAACAATAATCAAATGTTCATCATCAACTTTATATACATCGCGTACTTTCCCTGAAAAAAGCTTCCGTGTACCGGGGACTTTTGTTGTGGTTACAGCTTCCATAGTTTTTCCTTTCTAAAATTTATTGTATTTGGCAATAAATCATACTAACAGCTATCAGTTTGATAATTTCTTAATCAGTATATCATTAACCAGCTGAGGATTTGCTTTTCCTTTGGATTCTTTCATGACCTGTCCAATGAGAAACTTCAGTGCTTTATCCTTACCGCTTTTATAATCTTCAACAGATTTAGGATTATTTTTAAGTACTTCATCAATGATAACTTCTATTGCGCCTGTATCTGTTACCTGGCGTAATCCCTTTTCGTTAATAATTGTATCAGGATTTTTGCCAGTTTCAAGCATTTCTTCAAAAACAGTTTTAGCTATTTTTCCACTGATTGTTGCATCATCTATTCGCTTTAAAAGTATAGCTAAATCTTTTGGTTTAACAATGAAAGAATCAATAGCTTCTGGATCATCAATCTTTGCTAAAACTTCACTCATTATCCAGTTGGATGCTTTTTTGGGCTGTGCCCCATCAGCAACAACTGATTCATAATATGATGCTAATTGCTTTGTACTGGTCAACACCTGAGCATCATACTCAGGCAATCCATACTGTTGCATAAATCGTATGCGCTTTTGGTGGGGCAATTCAGGTAATTGGTGTTTTAATTGTTCAATGAATTCCTGAGATATCTCAATTGGTGGCAAATCCGGTTCTGGAAAATACCGGTAATCATGAGCTTCTTCTTTTGATCGCATGGAAAACGTGATATTGCGATCAGCATCCCATAAACGGGTTTCTTGAACTATTTTTTCATTTTGCAGCAACATCTTCTTCTGGCGTTCAATTTCATATTCAAGGGCTAATTTAACCGAACGGAAGCTATTTAAGTTCTTTATTTCAACTTTCTGACCAAATGTTGTGGAGCCTTTTGGTTTTAAAGATACGTTAACATCACATCGCAAGCTTCCTTCTTCCATATTGCAATCAGATACTTCAATATATTTCAATATTGAGCGAAGGTTCTGGAGATACTGATATGCTTCATCAGGAGTATTGATATCCGGTTCAGATACTATCTCTATTAGTGGAACGCCGGTTCTATTGAAATCGACATAGGAAACTTTATAATCTGATTCTTCACTATGGATATTCTTACCAGCGTCTTCTTCCATATGCAGGCGTGTTATTCCAATCTTTTTGATTCCGTTGTCAGTAGCTATCTCAATATAACCATCATAACATATTGGTTTATCATATTGTGATATTTGATACGCTTTGGGTAAGTCGGGGTAAAAATAGTTTTTACGGTCAAATTTGCTGTATGATGCAATCTTGCAATTTAAGGCAAGCCCTGCCTGTATGGCTTTTCTCAAAACATCTTTATTTAATACAGGTAAAACACCGGGAAGTCCTAAACAAACGGGACACACCTGGGTATTTGCAAGGGACCCAAATTGTGTTGAACAACTACAAAATATCTTTGATTTTGTATTTAACTGGACATGAACTTCCAGTCCAATAACTGCATCATATTCCATAATAAACACCATTGTATGAAGAATAAGTATATAAATACAAAGTATCTTTCGATTAGTAAAGTTTGCTGTATTTGTCAACCAAAAACGCTGTGAGAGCAAATATATAAAGAAAAAATTTTAAGGATAATGTATTAACTAGGAGTTATTGTTTTTGTTTTTTTAATCTATCCTAGTGTTATACAAGGTTAAAAACTTTTAGTATGATGAATTAATTAAAAAAATTAATTGATTTTTCGTGTATGATAATATATACTACTTGTATGGTAGTATATATTAATATGTGATATATCAAAAAAAATTAATATGAAAAGAAATTTAAGACAAACTATAGTCTGGCTGTTTTTAATTTTTTTGATAAGCATAATAATGTCAGATCAGAGCTGGTCACAGACAATTGATTTTACACAAGCCCAAAGTATACTTCTGGAGGAAAATTTTAAATTAAAGGTATTGCAAAAGCAGGCTCTTCAATACAAAAGCAGGATTTCTCAGGATTCTTCATTGCCTGATCCCAAAGTTAAATTGGGTTTGAATAATGTACCTGTTATCAAACCATCGTTCAATGAATCAGATATGACTGGTAAAGAAATTGGCATTTACCAGATGTTTCCTTTTTTTGGAAAATTGTCTGCTAAAGAACGTATTGCAATACTTGAATATAAAAAAGCTCTGGAAATGTATCGGTTATATCAGGCATATTATCTTCATGCAGTGCGTTCACACTTTTTTGAAATAGCATATTTGAAAGAATATTTAAAAATTATCGAAGAAACAAAAAAATATCTTACGATTCTTCTGGAGATTCAGAAATCAAGAAGCTCTGCCGGTATTGGTATGGTGTCAGACGTACTTAAAATAAGCGTAGAATTATCAAAACTTGATGAAGAGATAATTAAGGTTAATACTGCAATTGTTGAAATAGAAAACAACATAGCATACCTTTTGGGAGATAGTAGTGAAAAGAAAAACTATATCGCTGACTTCAAGTACGATACTATAACAATCCAGAACCAACCAAACTCTGCTGTAAGTGAGAAAATTTTAAGCGAAAATCCTGAGTTACAGTTACTATCGCTTCAAATACAGATGGATAAAGAAGGTGTAAATCTTAAACAAAAAGATCTTTATCCTGATGTGGAAATTGGAGTTGCCTATATGCAACGTGACAGTACACCTCAAGGCGCTACGCGTGATGATATGTTCAGTGTAATGGCAACATTCAATATACCAGCATGGTTTACAAGTAAAAATATTCCTGCAATTCAGGAGATGAACATTAAAATAGGCCAGTCGGAAGCAGAGCTTAATGATAAGAAAAATGAAATTATATTTGCGCTTTCCACAATTTCTATTAATACTGAAAAGTGGAAACAGCTTTATGAATTATATTCAAGACATGTTATACCGCACCTTGAAACTATGCTACAGACCGATATCGCCTACTATAGAACAGGGACTACTGAATTTATGAAATTAATGGATACTATTCGTATGTTGTTAAATTATAAGCAGGAGCAATTGAACACCATTAAAGAATATTGTAAATCGGTTTCATTTTTGCATTTTTTACAGGGTGATACATCAATACTAGATTGGTCTGGTGTACAATGAAAAAATTGTTTATCATAATTGTTGTAATTGTTATAGTTATTGTTGCAATAGTATTTATTGTCAGTAACTATCGCCAAAATATACCTGATAATACTGCTTCAAAAGTTACCTATACCTGCCCAATGCATCCCCAGATTATTTCAGATAAACCGGGTAGTTGTCCAATATGTGGTATGGACCTTGTTCCAGTTGAAGAGGAAAAGAAGAAAGAGTTGCATAAAGAACATCAAAATATTTCACAATATGCTGCTATATCACTTGATGAAAAGGCACATATACTTGGCTTAACGTATGAAACAGTAGAAATTAAAGACATTGTAAAAGAATTGCGGACATCGGCAACCATAGTTGCAAATGAAGAAAAAACATATAAAATTAGTTTCAGAATTTCAGGATGGGTTGATAAATTATTTGTTAATAAAACGGGGCAGTTCATTTCAAAAGGCAAACCATTGCTTTCACTTTACAGTCCTGAACTGTATGCAGCAGTCAGTGAATATATTTCTATTATTAATTCTATCGAAACATTGTCCAATAATCAGACTGTTGCAGATACGCTACTAAATCTTAAAAAATCCTCAAAAGAAAAACTTTTACTCTACGGCCTTACCGAAAAACAGGTTAATGAAATTGAAACTAAAAAAGAAGCAACAAGAGCTGTAACAATATATTCACCATATACAGGATATGTAATCGATAAAAATGTTTTTGAGGGTCAAAAGGTTAATTCCAATGAAATTCTGATGACAATTGTTGACCTTACAACAGTATGGGCAATTGCTGAAGTTTATCAACCCGATTTGCCTTATATAAAAACAGGTATGCTGGCTTATTTGCACATACCGTACTGGGGTAATAAAGAGTACAGAGGAAATGTCCAATTTGTATATCCTTTTGTCAATGAGCAAACCCGTACTGTAAAAGTCAGAGCAGTTTTTTACAATAATGCATTAGAGCTTAAACCGGGATTGTATGGTGAAATGATATTACGATATTCTGCAGGAAGACACCTGGCTGTATCAGAACAGGCAGTGTTTAAAACAGGTGAAAAAAATTATGTATTTGTAAAACATAGTGATGGCACATTAATACCACATGAAGTTGTATTGGGAGCTTTGGGGGATAATGGATATTATCAAGTACAACAAGGTGTCAGGAAGGGAGATGTTATTGTATCTCCTGCAAATTTCCTGATTGATTCTGAATCGCAATTAAAAGCTGTATTCAGTAATGTAAAGGAAGGCCATGCTCATTGATGATAGATCATGGTAAACATATATGATTAAAAAAATTATCTCATTCTCTGTTCATAATAAAGCTTTGGTTTTATTTGTTATATCGTTTTTGCTGTTATATGCTGTTTATGCTATCGATAACATTCCTCTTGATGCTATTCCTGATTTATCTGATACCCAGGTGATAATTTATACCAGGTGGGACAGAAGCCCCCAGATAGTTGAGGACCAGGTAACATATCCAATTGTTTCGGCCTTATTGGGCGCACCAAACGTTAAAACTATCCGTGGATTCAGTGACTATGGATTTTCATATATTTATGTTATCTTTGAAGACGGTACTGATATTTACTGGGCACGAAGCCGGGTGGTTGAGTATCTTTCAAAAATTCAGGGGTCATTGCCACAGGATGTTAGAATGGAACTGGGACCCGATGCAACAGGGGTAGGGTGGATTTACCAGTATGCATTAATCGATAAAAGTGGCATATATGATCTTTCGCAATTGAGAACATTACAGGACTGGTATATTAAGTATTCACTGCAATCGGTACCTGGTGTTGCTGAAGTTGCAACAATTGGTGGCTTTGAGAAGCAATTACAGGTTACTATTAATCCCAATATATTACATAGTTATGATATCAGTTTGCTGGATGTAATAGAAGCAATTAAAAAAAGCACAAACGAAATGGGTGGCCGCCTCATTGAATGGTCAGGCAAAGAATATATGGTGAGAGCCGAAGGATACATAGAGAATATTAATGCCTTAAAAAAAGTTGTGGTTAAATCCAATATCCCTACACCAGTATTATTGGAGCATGTTGCTGATGTTTCCGTTGGACCACAGATTAGGCGGGGTATTGCTGAATTCAATGGCAATGGTGAAGTTGTTGGTGGAATTATCGTAATGCGCCATAAAGAAAATGCTCTAAATGTGATCAAAAAAGTAAAAGAAAAAATTCAAGAAGTTCAAAAAGGATTACCCCGGGGAGTGGAGATAGTACCTGTATATGACAGGTCAGGTTTAATAAAACAATCTATTTCAACATTAACACGCGCGCTTATAGAAGAGATGATTGTTGTGAGTATAGTTATTCTAATATTTTTGTGGCATATTCCATCAGCCCTTGTCCCAATTATTACAATTCCAATATCAGTGATTCTTGCTTTCATACCTATGTATTTTATGAAAATCACTTCTAATATTATGAGTTTAACAGGGATTGCTATTTCTATTGGTGTTCTGGTTGATGGTGCAATAGTCGAAGTTGAGAATGCATATAAGAAAATTGAACACTGGATAGCAAATGGAAGAAAAGGAGATTATCATGAAGTTCGGTTAGAAGCACTTATAGAAGTAGGACCGTCAGTGTTCTTTTCATTACTGGTAATAACAACTGCATTTTTACCTATTTTTACCCTTGTTGACCAGGAAGGAAGGCTTTTTACACCGCTTGCATGGACCAAAACGTTAACCATGGCACTGGCAGCCATATTAGCTGTAACACTTGATCCAGCAGTACGAATGCTTTTTACACGATTAGAGCCATATAAGCTAAAATCAAGGAAAGTATCAAAAATTCTTACAACGTTATTTGTTGGAAAATATTATCCTGAAGGAAAACATCCAATCAGTAAATTACTTTTTAAGATTTATGAACCTGCTTGTAGATTTGTATTGAAGTACCCAAAACAGGTAATAGTCAGTTCAATAATTATTTTCCTTATTACAATACCCGTCTTTTTTTCACTGGGGACAGAATTTATGCCACCTTTAAATGAGGGTACAATTCTGTATATGCCCACAACATTACCCGGAATTTCACTTACTGAAGCCAGAAAACTATTGTTGTATCAGGATAAGGTGTTAAAAAGCTTTCCTGAAGTTGAATCTGTTTTTGGTAAAGCAGGCAGAGCAGAAACTTCAACTGATCCGGCTCCTTTATCAATGATTGAAACCACTGTAGTACTTAAACCAAAAGAACAGTGGCGAAAAAAAGAACAATGGTATTCGCAGTGGGCTCCGGAGCCACTACAAAAATTATTACGTCATATATGGCCTGATCATATATCGTATTCAGAGCTCATTGCTATGATGGATAGTGCTTTAAAGATTCCAGGGGTTACCAATGCATGGACAATGCCAATAAAAGGACGTATTGATATGTTAACAACCGGTATACGTACGCCGATTGGAATTAAAATTATGGGTGGTGATATTAAAGAAATTGAAAAAATTGGTATGCACATTGAAGGGCTCATAAAAGAAATAAAGGGAACCCGCAGTGTATATGCAGAACGTGTAGGTGGAGGATATTATGTTAATATTATTCCAGATAGAAATGCATTAGCCCTCTATGGTTTAACTGTAGAAGATTTACAGACCATTGTGGCAACAGCTATTGGGGGGCAAACTGTTGCTACTACTATTGAAAATTCTAGAGAGCGGTATTCAATTAATGTACGATATCAAAGAGATTTTAGAAATAACGTAGATGAACTCAAAAGGGTGTTAATTCCAACAAAAAATAAATTTCATGTTCCATTACACGAAGTGGCCACAATTACATTATCATATGGTCCATCCATGATCAGAAATGAAAATGGGATGATAGCTGGATATGTATTTGTTGATATTTATGACACTGTAGACATTGGAACATATGTAAATAATGCAAAAGAAGTTGTCTATAAATCTTTAAAAGTACCCCCAGGGTATACTGTAACATTCAGTGGTCAATATGAAAATATTTTGCGAG
>JBBFLA010000041.1:0-25859 GCA_037481795.1 Spirochaetota bacterium | reverse complement strand
GTATTTATTTAATCCAAATCTGCTCCGCAAGAACCTGATTCACAGGTTGCACACGCTGGCTCAGTAGAAGTTGATTTAGCAGTTTTGCCATTTCCATTATTTTTATAATCGGTTACATAAAAACCTGAACCTTTGAAGATAATTCCTGCACCAGATCCAATTAAACGCCTAACTTCCCCTCCGCATTTTGAACAGGTTTTTACTGGTTCATCCTTTATAGACTGAAATATTTCAAATTTATCATTACAAGAGGTGCAGACATATTCATACGTAGGCATTATCACCCTCCTTATTAAGCATATAAATTACAACTTTCTTCTAAGAAATGAATAGTATATATTTAATAATAAATATAAATAATTTTTATTATTTTAGCAACAAATTAAAATATTTTCTGTAAAAAAAATTAAATATTATTTGTTAATTATTTTTAAGGTATGAAATGTTTGATTAACACAGACACCTTTATCGGCTGTTGAATATAATGTGCTACTTTACTCTAAAAAAGTAATTTTAGCAATTACTACTAAAAAAATTATTAGTTACTTTTTTATTAATCATCACTATTCTCAGTATGCTTTAAACCATTTGTTGCATACCCAATACTTTCACTTAATTCCTTGGCACTTAAGTCAAGGATACGTGAAAATCCCTGAACAAATTCTGCACTTTCTAACGCTTGCTGACTAATTTCAATTATTGCATTTACAGCTTTCGTTAATTCCTCAAGAGTAACTTTCTGTTCCATTGAAAAATTATATACAGAGCCTGATAACTCTTTAAAAGATTCCAATTTTGTTTTTATATCCTTATTTTTAATATTTAACTCATTAGTAAAGTCCACTGTATCTTTTAGCACATTAAATGTTTCAGTAATTCCTTTTCGTATAGCTTTGATAGCTTCAGTAGCTTTACTTATATATTGAATTTCATTTGTTATCATTCTAGCCTGTTCAGCAATTGTTGAATGTATTCCTTTCACAATATCAGCCGTCTGATCAGCTAATTTATTGACCTCATCTGCAACAACTGAAAATCCCTTACCGGATTCACCTGCACGGGCAGCTTCAATTGCAGCATTCAGTGCCAGTAAATTTATTTTATCAGCTATTTCATTAATATTCACTATTGTCTGCTCTACCTCTTTTAAATATTCTGCAATGGATTCTATTGCACTAATTGATTTTGTAATTGTTACTTCCCCGTCTTCAGATTGTTTAACTGCCTGTTCAATAGAATTAGATAATCGTGTTATTCTTTGCGATATCTGGTTGCTGCTGGTATCAATTCCTTCAATATCACTTTTTATTACATCCATGCTGTCAGCCTGTTGTTTAATAGCATTCAAGTTTGACTCAAATGAAGATGACATCTCTTCATATGCACTGGATGTTTCTTCAACTATGGTCGATAGTTCCCGTGCAATATCATACAACTTTGTTGCAGAAACATTAAGATCAGAACTAAGCCGTTTTACCTCTTCTGACTTTGAATGGGTTGATTGAAATAAAGTGCGGAGGGACTCTACCATTTTATTAAATGCTGAAGTAATATATCCAAATTCATCTCCTGATTGAACTGGAATATGAATATTAAAATTTCCTTTATCAACTTCTCTTAATCCTTCAGTAAGTGTACGAATTGGCCTTACAAGTATACCAGCAAAGAACAGACGCAAAATAAATCGAACAAAAACATATACTATGAAAACTATTACAAGTAACCTTAAAACTGTTTCATGCATGTACTTACGATATTCAATATATGGAAAACCAACTTCATATATAACGTTATCTTTTATGTAACGGTATGCAAAAACATGTAAAGATGAATCATTAGATGTATGATATACTCTTGATCCAATAAATTGAATAGGTATGAGATACTGACTTAATGCAAATTTTAATTCTTTTCCCTCCAATGTAGTTTTTTCTAAATAATCAGTAAAAATTTTCTTAAAACCCAATAAAATTGGATCTTGCTTTGACAATAATAACTTGAGATTGGTTTTATAATTAACATCATGTAATTGTAATATCTTGTTATGTAAATAATATACTTTTGCGTCTAATTTTTTGCAAAAATCTATTAATTCTTTTTTATTATTAATTTTATTATTCTGAATATATTGCTGCAATGTTATTTTATATCCCTCAAAAGACTCAGGTGAATTATTAAGTACTCTAAAGACTTCATCTTTAAATGATTCATTGTTTATATTAAATAAATTGATCCATATATTTGCATGTTGAAGTTCTAATGCAATATTATCTTTATTAAAATCTTGGGGTACTGTTGTAATCCAAGAATTCTTTATAGTGTCATAAGAGGCTTTGTAGGCATATGTAGTAAATGTATCATTATTATGCTCAGATAATAATGCGGATCGATAATATATGTCATCAAAATTTTTCTCGTTACTTTTTATAACAATGAAACCAATAATTTGAAGTAAACAAAGTACAGTAACTAAAATTATGCCAATAAGTTTACCCAAAAAAGAAAATCTATCTTTTGAATTATTGATATATACTATAAAAATAAGGAAAAAACCTAAAAGATTGAAAAGTGTCCAGGATGTGTGAAAAACTTCTCTATCAATAAGGCCCTGTCTACTCAATGTATTGGTTATTGAAGGTACAATCGTTCCTATAACAGTAAAAATAAAAAGTAATGCAATAGTTTTTTTATCTTCTTTATCGCTAGTAAAAAATCTCCACCATTGTAATATATAGGTGAATAAAATACCAATCATTATTATGATGCCTATTTTTGCACTGATTTCCTCGGCATCAAAATCATAATAATGTCCTCTAAATAGATAAACAATATCAGACTTTAATGTGGTGATTGCAAATATAACAAAGCATACAAATGCTATAGATAATCCTGAAAAAAGATAAAACCTGGATACTTTTTGCGCCTTAGGGTAAGGGAAAAAGAAATATAAATATCCCATATAAGTAATTGTAACCAATATGGTTGAAACCGTAATCCATCGATGATAGGCTGCTAATGGATGATATATACTTGACGAAATGAAATAACCAATATTGAAAATACCTTCTATTATATAACCTATAGATATTGCAGTAGTAGCTTGTGATCTATCTTTCGTATTGTATAAAAAAAAGCCTGTTGTAAAAAAAAATATTGCGGGAATGAATGAACCCAATGAAAAGGAATTAAACAATATTACCGAACCCATAATAAACCAGACCCCTTAAAAATGTTTTTTTGTATTATTATTGTTTACATATTATAAATCGGCCAAAATAATCAAGAATATTTTATAAATAATTAATCTTGGTAGACTTTATATAAAAATGTAATAAATATAATTTTGTAAATATAACAATTAGAAGCAATATAATTTTTTAGAATATGAAAAATAATTTTCATCCTTTTTTTGAATTGACATATATCTATAGCTATAAATATACATAATCAAAGCAAAGGCCAGCGTAGCTCAGTTGGCAGAGCGGCGCACTCGTAATGCGCAGGTCACCAGTTCGATCCTGGTCGCTGGCTCATTGGATTATTTCAATATTTCAATAATGTTATAAAAAAGTTCTTGACTGCGCAAAACAATCCAGCCAGACTAAATCCAATTAATTTTTTAAATTATTTTTTTCGATAATATAATCAAAGATCATGCAAAAATATTATAGGTTTTGTCTAATTTAATTTTGCAAAAACAATATATAATCTATTTATAGGCTGGTATATAATGAATAAAAATAAAATTATTTTTTTTGTTATTACTTTGTTTTTTATTATTATGATTGGCCTTCTATTTTATTCAATAAAAGTTATCAATCATCAAATTTCAGAAAATACTATACTAAAACCGGCAGATATATTTGCAAATGAAGATGAATATATTGCATATATACAATCAATAAAAATTCCGGGTGTTTCCTTTACCGTAAGCCAAATAGAAAAAGGGGACAATTTCTGGAAGATAGCTAAAGAGCACAATATTGATATCGATACACTGATAGGTGCAAACCCATTGTGGGAAAGTATTGTAGCAAAGGTTGACCAGAAGATTGTAATACCATCTCAAAAGGGAGTATTGCATTTTGTAAACGATTTAAATGAAATAAATACATTGCATACATTATATAATGTTCCTGAAAACAATGTACTTACCCCATCACTCTTTTTTTATAGAATAAAATCTCTTGTTTCAAAATTGAATAAACCTGTTGCAGTGTATATAAAGGATGCACGTCCAATAACCGATGTCATGACACCGCAGCTTGCAAAACAATTTGCTCTTCGTGAGATGTTTCGTTCACCACTTGGTGGTAGGCTTACTTCTTTTTTTGGCGGAAGAGTTCATCCCATATTCAGGCAATGGGGATTTCATAATGGACTTGATATAGCAGCGTCCTATGGAACCCCAGTTGGTGCTGCTCGCGGTGGTGTTGTCATTTCCAGTGGGTGGATGGGAGGCTATGGCAAGGCAGTAATAATACAGCATGATGAAGGCTTTAAAACACTGTATGGCCATCTTTCTACAATAAATGTTCGTCCAGGACAAAAAGTTAAGGCTGGACAGTTTTTAGGAAGAGTTGGTTCCACTGGATGGTCAACGGGACCTCATTTGCATTTTACGCTATGGCAATATAATAAACTGATAAACCCAATGAAGGTGCTATGGTAACTATAGCATTATGTATGAACAAAAAATCAGTAACTATTTAAAAAAATCCTCCCTTCAATTACGTCATGAGGCTGTACAACAATTATCTCTATTTCTGAAACTGCTTTTACAGTATAACAAGTCACATGATCTTACGCGCATAAAAGATATAGATGAGATTATTATAAAACATTTTGTAGATTCATTATATATAACTTCATTAATTGATATACCATCTCCTCTTCTTGATATTGGTACTGGTCCTGGTTTTCCTGGAATTCCTTTGGCGATAGTTCATAGAAATAACTTTTTCATATTAGCAGAAAGCAGGCATAAAAGAGTTGAATTCCTTAACATAGTAAAAAATGAATTACACCTGGATAATGTAGAAATTTACCCTCACTTAGTCACTGAAAAATCTTTTTTTAATGTGAATGCTGTCATTACGCGAGCTGTCGAATCTATTGAAGAAACATTGCACCGATGCAGACATTTTTTAAAAAAAGAAAACCAGATTATCTTTATGAAAGGTCCATCAGTTGATGAAGAAAAAGTAGAAGAGCATGACGATTATAGTTTAATAGTGGATAAACACTACACATTGCCTGATACAACATATCATAGAAGGCTTGTAGTTTATAAAAAAGTAACTGATGAAATAAAGAAAATATATTATATTGCTAAGGATAGTACTTCAATAGATGGTATTGCAGTAACGTCATCTGAAAACAAGCGGTTCAAAGAATTTAAAAAAATTGTAGCTAATCCCAAAAAGTTCAACACCACGTTTGTTTCGGGGAAAAAAATAATTAAAGAATTAATAAATACAAAACCAGAGTTGTGCAAATATTTAATTATTTATGACGAATATATAGAATCAGATCCTGACTTTATACAAATAATTTCAAGCTTTGGTAAAGAAAGAACTATTATCCTGAAAAAATCTTTGTTTAATGAGATAGATATTACGGAAGCAGAACAGCCATTAATGGCTGTACAGGTACCTGACCTTACTCAATGGGATTTCAATTGTCGGGAACTATCGCTCATGCTTCCCTTTCAGGACCCTGTAAACATTGGTTCAGCTATACGAAGTGCTATTGCGTTTGGTGTTACCCATATTATTGTGTGTGAAAATGCAGCATTTCCTTTTCATCCAAAGGCGGTACGAGCATCAGCTGGTGCAGTGTTCTATTGTGACATTGAAAAGGGGCCAGCATTGCATATGCTTGATACCCTAACAATCCCCTGCCCTATTCTTGCGCTTAATATGGAAGGGGAACATATTTACGATTACAAATTCCCACCAAAAGCTATTTTGCTGGCAGGAATTGAAGGTCCTGGCTTGCCTGTTATAGATAAGGTGGTAAAATTAAGCATACCAATTCATACAGTTGAATCACTTAATGCGACTGTTGCTGTGTCTATAGCATTGTATGAATGGCATAAACACAAAAAAAACATTCAAAATTAAAAAAAGTAGATTATCTTACCTTGTTAATTTATCTCGTAGTTTTAAATACCATTTGCCGGCTTTCATTGCCAGGTCTTCTTTTGTATCATCTTCCAAGCTTAAATCAGGAATCTGGCCTGTGGGACCATACATGCCTTCCATCATTTTTAATATATTATTTCTTATCATTTTACGCATGGGTATGTGTGCAATCATTCCATACATTGCGGCGCTTCCTTCATAAGCTAAATGGGGATTCTTTTTAACATATTCAAATGCAGCTTTTACATCATTGACAAATTGTTGTGCTACTTTTGCATGTACTGGTGTAATCATTGCATGAAGTGCATCGGGCCGCTGTAATCGATCAACATGCCATCCTTTTTTTTCTAAAATATCCCCAATTGCAAATGTATTGACCTCAGGATCAACCGAACGGTATGCAAAAACACTCATATGAGGGGTACCCAATATTTCCATTCCTTTAATGGATTCTATGCCCTTTTGAATTTTTTTTGTTGTTTCCATAATGATTTTCGCATTGCGCATATATCCTTCTTGGCCCTGTGCAACCATTGCTGCCCATGCTGCTGCTATTGTGCCACCAGGTCGGGTTCCCAACAAAGCTGGTGAGGCAAAAACTCCACCACACCAGTCCTCATAGATGAAAAATTGATGACGTAAATACTGAATATTTTTATATACTATAACTGAAGCGCCTTTTGCACTAAAACCATATTTGTGAACATCGGCAGACATGGAGGTTACTCCTTCAACACGGAAGTCAAACGGTGGCAATGCATAACCCAACTTTTCAACAAATGGTAAAAGAAAACCACCTAAACAAGCATCCACGTGAAGAGGTAGCTTTTTCTTAATAGCTATCCTGCTTAATTCATCAATTGGGTCAATAACACCATACGGATAACAGGGCGCTGAGCCAACAATAAGAATTGTATTGCGGTTAATACGTTTTTCAACGGCTTTAACATCTACTTTAAAATCTTTATCCAATGGTGCATGTACAATTTTTACATTAAAATATTCAGCAGCTTTTTCAAATGCAACATGAATACTCTCAGGGACAATCATCTCGGGTTTTTTTATCCAGGGGCGTGTTGCACGTGCCATATCTCTATATGTTTTAACTGCTAAAAGGCAACTTTCGGTACCTCCCGATGTCATTGTTCCACACGCTTGATCACCTGCATGGAGCATATGTGCTGTCATTTTTACTACTTCATGTTCAAAACGCTTAAGGCTTTGAAAAGCCATTGGGTTGAGGCCATTTTCGTCAAAATACAATTCAAATGCTTTTTGTAAAAATTTAGTATGTTCATCATCCCTGTGATATACAAGGCTAAATGTTTTTCCTTTTTTCCAGTTGGCATCATTCACTCCATATTGTTTCATAAGCGATAGTACTTTGGTATATGATAATCCTTTGTGAGGTATGTGGTCAAAATTCATTAATTCCTCCTCTAATATTGAAATTTGAGATAATTGTCTTTGAAAATTTATAAGGTACTGAATAAATACCCTAATGTAATACCCAGATAATTGCCAATTGCATAGCCAATAACACCAGTAGTAATTCCTGACAAGATAATATATTTATTATGAAGTGCGTCTGCAACAACGGGTACAAATGGTGGGGAACATATACCAGCTACTGATGTGATGATGTAGGTATCAGTATCAATTGAAAAAATTTTGCAGAATATTCCATGTAAAAGCAGGCTGCCAAAAATAGCAATGAATACATAAAATAGAAGGTATATATTAATATGAATGAGATTGTCAACATTAACCATTGAACCAAGTATTGTACAGAAAATATATATTAAATACATCCCAAACTGGAAAGTCCTTTTTAGATTATGAACATAAGGACTAAGTGAAAAAAGAATAGCAACAGTGGTTAACGCAAGAATAACAATCATTGTTTGATATTGTTGAGGGAAAAAAAGAGAAATTCCCAATGAAATAGCTACAACCATACATGACAGTAAGAATGCAATTATAAGCTGAGGAAATATTTTCCTGGTAAAAATATCCCCATAAAGTTTTATGTCTTCATCAGTTTTTGCATTTTTTTCTTCATTATTAACTACCGAAAAAGCTGGAAGAAACTTTAAAAAAATTCTCTGAGCTATTGATACCAGAAAGATTATATAAAGCATTGAGAAAACAGTATCATAGGTATGAACAATGACAAATGTAGTTGAATCAACCTGTAGAGCTTCCTTTATGGCAGCTAAATTTGGGGTGCCGCCGGTATAAACGCCAATTAGCATCCCGGCAATTTTCCATGCATTGGGTATAGAATGTTTAAAAGTTATATACCCAATAAAAACAATAATAACAACTGCTACACTTCCCAGGGTAAATGACAGCAACGCTTTACCAGCTAACTTAAACCAGGTTTTAACATTTATTGTAAAAAGAAGTAAAGGAATACCCAATACAATAGAAATATTGGATCCAATGTCCTGAATTTGTTTTGCGTTAGTGGGAAGAATACCTATATTGCCTATTGTTATCCCAGCTATATAACATAATAGTACAGGTCCAATTTTATTGACCATAGTAAACCTGTAACAGCAATATATTATTATAGCAGGAATTAGAATATAAAAGCTTATTAAGAAAACTGAATGTAAAGAATACATAGAACCCCCATATTTTTTCACTATAGTGAAAAATATTTCACTATAGTGAAATATGTCAAGAAAAATTTTTTATTTGACTTTCATATTTCAAGAGAATTTCCTTGTAAGCATTCATATGTATTGTAAAGTTTATAATACCTATTTTAAAATATGGAACATTACTAATACTAATTATTATTTGTTACATATAATAATTATATTCAGGAACTATCAACGCTATGAAAAAATCCGAAAGAAAGCAGTGGGAGAAAGAACAAAAGATAAGCAGGTTTATTCAGATAGCACAGGGAATATTTTTTCAGAAAGGATATGATACAGCAACTATTGACGAAGTAGCACAACGTGCTGGTTATAATAAACGAACACTATATCATTATTTTAAGGATAAAGAAGAGTTATTCTTAGCAGTAGTTTTAGATGGTCTTAAATTATTCAATAAAAAATTACAGGAAGCATATGATAACCCATTTGAAGGACATACTAAGCTTTACAGTATGGGAAAAGCTTTTTTTACATTCTTTCTTGAATATCCACATTATTTTAATCTCATAATGACGTATGAAGCTCATAATTGTATATACTATCCGGCACAAGTTTCAAACGGTATAGGATTTTATAAAAATGAGTGTCAAAAAATTGCTGACAGAAATACTGAGTTGATTTTGAAAGCTATAGAATATGGCATACAGGAAGGGAGCATTCATACTACTCTTACACCAAGACAGCTGATGGTAATACTATGGGGACAGGTTTTTGGAATTACACAGATAATTATGATGCGTCAAACATATTTTAAAGAAGCCTTTGGCATTGACCATACTGAATTGTTTGAAAAATTTCTACTTCACACAGAAAAATCTTTAAAAAACCCTATATAAATAATAAAAAGCCGCCAATAATGGCGGCTTTTTATTAGTGGTTTTTACAATTGTATTATATCGCTCTAACGGAAACAGCTCGCGGACCTTTATCGCTGCTTTCGATCTCAAATTCAACCTTTTGTCCTTCTTTTAATGTCCTGAAACCGTTACCAATAATACCGGTATAATGTACAAAAACATCGCTACCGTCTTCTTTGGAAATGAATCCAAAACCTTTTTTTTCATTGAACCACTTGATTGTACCTTTAGGCATGAGAAAAACTCCTTAAATAAATAAAATACGGCTAAAAGCCTTATCAGTAAGATGTGAATTAGTTTTTATTTTTAAAACTCCTGAAGGAAATTTTACGAAAATAAAACCTAAATATACAACCTTACTGTTTATAACATATATACATATATTTCGCTAAGTTGTCAACATTTTATTACAATTTATTTAATTTTTTTAATTCTAAGAAGTAAAACAGCTTGTGTTATATTTTAACCAATCTCATTTCTTTTAACCGTTTACCAAAAACAGCGGTTATAACCAATCGAAGAATTCCTGATACAATTAATATTGTATAAATACTACTTCCGTTAACAGGTGGCAATATCTGTATTAAATAACCACCTGAAAAGGCTCCAGCGCTAATCATTATACCATTTATCAGATTAAAATATGAGATATATCGAACACGTTTGGAACTTACTGAAGCATCAAACATATAGTTGAATGAACTTATGGTGAAACCAGACCATACAAGCCCGGAAAATATTTGAATAATAAGCAAATAGACAATATTGGAATTTAAAACCCATAGTACAGGAACTATCGCTATTAATGGTGATGTGATAGTCAATACTTTAGCATTCCCTATTTTATCAGCTATTGTACCCCACGAGTGCATGGCAATATACATAACAAAAGGAGCACTGACTGTAACTAATGAATACTCAAAATAAGAAAATGAAAGATGCTGGAGCATGAGAACCGCAAAAAATGGTGCCGATAGATATACAGCAAAATTCATTAATGATATGAAAACTATAAAAATAAGAAAATCATTTTTCTTAATGCTTTTGAATATGTTAGCTGGCAGTATGCTTGTCTTTTCAATTTCAAATGGTGGTTCGTGCATTTTTAAGAGATAGTAAAATGAGATAAATCGACTGATGGAAGCAATAAGGAAAATAGCCACAAATGTTTGCATAATGTACTTTTCGGGAGACAATCGCAATGTGATTCCAACTGACAATGAGACCACAACAAGTAAAACTCCTAATATGCTATTTCGGAATCCAAAGTATTTACCACGCTTATGAGAAGGGATAAGATCGCTCATCAGGCTTGCCCATGCAGGATTGCCAATGGAGCCAAATACAGTGTAGAGTGTTACAATAGCTATGAATATTTCAATCTGGTGATGTTTGACTAATGACAGGAAAAAGCTTACTATGTCAGTTTCTATCGCATATACCATAAAAAATAGTATGGCACACAATAAAAGCGTTATTGCTTGCAAAAATACAAAAATACAAAACACTGTTTTTCGTGATTTAAAAAACTGAACAAATCTGTTTGAAAATACCTGCAAGATTGAAGCTGCTATATTGGGAGCCGCATTTAATATTCCAACATGAACTACGGTGCCTTTAATCAAAAGCAGAAATGGGGTAAAGTAATCCTGAACGCAGCCAAACATTATGCTTGCAAATATTCCGTCAAGAAAAGATGCTTTGTGTGTTTGGCGTAATTTTGATTTTTTTACTTGTATTTTATTGTTATGTATCATATATGGAAGCACAAATGAATAGTATGTGAATATGCAATACTTTTATAGATAAATTAAGAAAAAATTCATTAAAAATATGTTTAGCGTGTGCGATAGTAACTGTAACATAAACATTATTTCAGGATTAATCCAGTGAGAATTATTGCTATTTCAAACAATAAGGGGGGCGTTGGCAAAACTACCAGTACAGTAAACATTGCCGCCGCCTTACAGATTTTAGGAAAAAAAGTTCTTGTTATTGATATTGACCATCAGGCACAGTCAACATATCATTTTGGTTATAACCCCAATAATTTAACATATTCAGTATATAATGTGCTCAAAGGGGAAATTGCGTATAAAGATGTCATTATTGACCGTGATGGGCTGCATATACTACCATCAAAAAATGAACTTAAAGATATTGAGTTTATTCCTTTACCTGCCAAAGAATTTTTATTAAAGGAAGCACTGGAAGGAATATCCGGTTATGATTTTATCCTGATCGATTGCCCACCTTCATTGGGGATACTGACACTGAATGCTTTGACTTTTGCTCGTGAAATACTGGTTCCACTTCAGGTTCAGTTTTTGCCATTTCATGGTATGTATAATTTGTTTGAAGCAGTGCAAATGGTAAAACGCAGACTTAACAAAGATGTTGAGATAAATGGCATTATTGGCACCATGTTTAATCCCAAAAAACAGATAAACGTTGAAGTAATTGAAGAAACCAAAAAGCGACTTCCCGGTAAATTGTTTGAAACGCTTATACGTGAAAATGTTCTGCTGCAGGAAGCGCCAAGCTGGGGAAAAACTATATTTGAATACAAGCCTAACAGCAATGGTGCTGTAGATTATATGAATCTGACTAAAGAGATTTTAGAAAAGGATGTAAATTAAAGTTTTGAGTTATCTATAACCTTCCTTGCCTGACGTTCTAATACCTGTACAGCAACGATTAACATAGCAAATCGTTTGTCTTTGGTTTGACCATGGTAGAATCTATAATATATCTGTTGAGCTATTACTGCAAGGCGGAATAAACCAAAACATAAAAAGTAATCAAAATCACTCATATCAATACCACTTTTCTGTTGATAGCGCTCCACCAGTTCTTTTCGCGTAAGTGCTCCATCAAGATGGGTTGGCATCAATCGTATTAGATGTACTTCTTCTGGATCATTTTTCTCTACCCAATAAGCTAGCGAATTACCTAAATCCATCACCGGGTCACCTATGGTGGCCATTTCCCAGTCAAGAACACCAATTATCTTTTTTGGATTATTGCTATCAAGGACTACATTATCAAATTTATAGTCATTGTGAATTACTGCAGCCCGTGTTGGAGTTTTTGGCATTTTTTCCTGTAACCACTGAATGACTTCAGTGTATTGTGGAGCATCGGGGGTCAGAGCATCATTATAGCGTGCAATCCATCCATTAGCCTGACGTTCAATATATCCTTCAGGTTTACCAAAATTTTCCAATCCAATTTCTTTATAATTCAGCGAATGAAGCTGGCACTGTATATCCAGTAACTGTTCGCATAAATAACGAAATTCTTGGGGAGTATATGATAACCCTTGCGGCAGTTCTTTGCGTAATATAATTCCTTTTATCCGTTCCATAACATAGAATTTAGCGCCAATGACTGATTCATCATCACAATATACAAGAGGTGTGGGGCAATAAGGAAATACAGGCTTTAATGCTTTCAGTATTGAGTATTCACGATGCATATCATGAGCTGTTTTTGCTTTTTTGCCAAATGGGGGCCTTCTTAAAACCATTTCTCTGTTGCCGGCTTTGATAAAGTACGTAAGGTTTGAAAATCCACTTGGAAATTGTTTGATTTCAATAGGACCTTGAATATCAGGGATATGCTGTAACAGATAATCCAGTATAATTTTACCCTCTATCGTTTCCCCTTCCCTGATTTCAGCTGGTTTATCAATATAATTATCCATATAAGAATCCTCCAGTTGTCAAAGTTTTATATAGTTGTATATAATTTGAAAACATTCATGTGCATATTCATCAGGCGTTACACCCCTTTTTGTGTATTTCCATCGTTTTAGATACCAGTCCTGGAGCATGGCTTTGCTTATTGAAGCAATTAATGATGACTGTATATCTGAACGGAATTCATTATTTTTGATACCTTCTTCAATAATATCTTTTATTAAAGATTCTGTTAACAGTTCACCTTCAATTGTTTTATTGTATTCAGAGCCGGTGAAATATCGCGTTTCCATATATGAGAAATAAAACCAATCTTTTAAAATCTCACTAATAAAGATATGAGCACGTATGAAATTGTGTAATTTATCTTTTGAAAATGAAGAATGCATCAGTGATTCAGATAATACCTTCTCAACAGAAGTGCGCCCATATTGTTGAATGATATGTAATAATTCATCTTTTGAAGGGAAATATGCATATAATGCACCAATACTTAACGATGATACTGCTGACAGTTCACGTATGCTCATTACTGCATAGCCCTTTTTATTGCTTATTGCTATAGCTGTATGAATGATCCGTTTGAGATTTTCAATTGATTGAGGTGATTTCTTAACCCTGATAAGCTGCTTGTGATCATCATATAACTTGCTAACAATATCATCAAGGATAAACTTTATACTTTTTTTAAAACTGTTAAAGTTTTCCAGGTCAACAATATGAATGTTATCTGACTTCTCTGCCTTCATAACTAGATAAAATCCTTTTAGCAACAACCGTCTTATGCACCTCGTCAGCACCATCATAAATACGAGCAGCGCGTTCATGTCTGTAGAAGAAGGCCAATATAGTATCATCAGTCATTCCAAGACCACCATGCACCTGCAATGCTCTGTCTATCACCTTCTGCATAACATTTGCTACATAGAATTTGATAAGTGACACATCAATGCGTGCCTCTTTTTGACCTAAGTGTTCTATCTTCCACGCTGCTTGTAAAGTCATGAGGCGTGCTGCCTGAATTTCAGCAGCACATTCGGCAACCCATTCCTGAATAATCTGGCGGGTTGCCAGTGTTTTACCATCAGGCGAAATAATTCGCTTGTTGGCACGTGCACACATTAAATCAAATGCGCGTTTGCAGATTCCAAGCCATCGCATGCAATGATGAATTCTGCCAGGACCAAGGCGTTCCTGAGCTATCACAAAACCCTGGCCTTCAGGACCCAGTAAATTTGTTACCGGTACACGACAGTTTTGTAATAATATTTCACCATGGCTAAAATAATCACTGCCTTCATGACCCATAACCGGAATATTACGTACCAGATTGAAGCCGGGAGTATCAGTTGGTACAATAATCATGCTTGCACGCAGATATGTTGGTGCTTCTGGATTGGTGACAGCCATAACAATTGAAAATTTTGAGCCATCTGCGGCAGTGGAATACCATTTATGCCCGTTAATTACGTAGTAATCACCATCTTTAACTGCGGTTGTATCAAGTAATACTGGGTTAGAGCCAGGCAGATCAACCTCGGTCATGGAAAAGCAACTACGAATTTCACCCCTGACAAGTGGCAATAGATACTTTTCACGCTGCTCATCATTTGCATATTTTATCAGTATCTCTATATTGCCAGCATCAGGTGCCTGACAGCCAAACACATAGTGGCCTAATGGAGTCCTTCCCAGTGACTCAGAAACAAGGCCGTGTTCCACTAAATCAAGGCCCATCCCACCATATTCTTTGGGAACCTGTGGTGCCCATAACTCCATCTTTTTTACCATTTTTCGCTTTTCTTCAAGAACTGGTAGCATTGCCTTGATATCATTGCGAGCAAATTCCTGTTCTAATGGGATGAGTTCTTTTTCCACAAATTCATCAATAAGTTCAAGAATGGCTTTCATCTTGTCACTGATTTCAAAATCCATAAAACCCTCCTATAAATTCCTATAGAATATTACATCATCTATATGTCTTAAGCGATGGATCATTGGCTAACTCAATATGTGGGAAAAAATTAAACGATGCTAAAATGAGTTCTTTTTCGTTATATCTTAAATGGGTCAATGATGTGTTAACTATCTGCCATGTAAGGCGCATTGCTGTTTCGTCGTCAAAACCAAGAACCATCTGGACAATAGCACCAATAATGCCTCCTGATGAAACTACAATAATATTTTTTCCTCTCCCATTTTCCTGTATAATTTCAGTAATAGCTGACCTAACTCGTTGTTTGACTTGTGAAAATGATTCAATCCCTTCATAATTAATCTGTGATTTTACCCAGTAACGCATAACTTTTTCAAATACTCGCTGAAAAGCTTTTTTATCGGTGTATATCTGCTTGATCTCTTCTTCAAGTGAAGGTTCGTCATCAAGTAAAACAGGAAAAATTGTTTTTATTATTGTTATTGAATCATATTCATTTAATCGATTATCAATTTTAGGTTCGGGTAATTGAATGCCTTTCAATGTAAAATAGTTGATTATGGTTTGGGCAGTCTGTTGTTGTCGTTTTAGGGTGCCACAATAGAATGCATCAATTTTTTTATTTTTATAGCGATAGTTGTATAGATATTCTGCCAGAATCTGTGATTGATTATACCCTTTTTCTGAAAGGTTATCATAATCACCCTGCCCAAAAGAACCCTGGCCATGACGGATAACCAATATTTCACTCATACTTTAATCCTGCTAATAAACATTACTCATTTGCAACATGCAAAAGTTTGAATGAGTTGTTTATTGTTTATAAATTTATTAATTTCAATTACGATATAGTATGCACTGTAATTAAGGCGCAAAAAAAGTCAAGAAAAATATAACGAACGTTCGTTATTTTCTTGATTTTTTTATCTATATCATTACAATGGATTTAATTTACAATAATTATCACAGTTATACTATGTAATAACAAGATTTAATTTCAGGTAACAATACATGCAAACTAAATTAAAAATCCTTGTGTGTATAAAACAGGTGCCCGATACCAATGCTTCACTTTGTTTAAACAATGGAATGCCTGAATATGATGAAAAAACTGTATACGTAATTAATAGGTATGATGAATATGCCCTTGAAGAAGCATTACAGTTAAAAGATCGTGGTTTGACATCATATATACATACTATTTCTGTTGGACCAGGAAGAGTACAAAAAGCTTTACGACGTTCACTGGAAATGGGAGCTGATGAAGCGTTTCATATACAAACCCAGGATGATGGATTAAATACTCCACATGTAATTGCACAGACCATAACACAATTTGCACAACATGCCTATGACATAATATTCACAGGCGTAATGTCAGAAGATGCAATGAATCAGCAAACAGGACAGCTGATAGCAGCAATGTTAGGATACAATCATGCCACTGGCGTAACGGAACTATCGCTCATAAATAATACCATAACCATAACCCGTGAGCTGGATGCACAGGAATCACTGATGTATAATTTACCCATTCCGTGTGTCATTTCTGTACAATCAAGTATACAAAAACCACGCTACCCTTCCCTCTCAAATGTACTGCGAGCACGCAAACAGGAAATTGCCATTATAAAACCAGATTTAGCAATACCTTTTGCTCAAACAAAATGTTATTTTACCATGCCACAAAAAACAACCCAATGCCAGTTTATTGAAGGAAGCATATCGCAAAAAGTTACTGAGCTATATGCTATTCTCCATAAAAATGCAGTTTTATGAGGAACTATGAGTATTTTAGTTATTGCTGATGTTAAAAACCATACAGTAAATCCTTCTACCTTAGAAATACTATCTGCTGCAAATGAAATTGCTAAGAAAAATAATATGCCAATGTATATATTGATTCCATTTGGAAATATTGGTGGCGATAGTTACTGTTCAAATGAGTTTAAAACCTGTATATTAGATTTAGACATTGAGCAGTACAGAGCACTTAACCTTGTTAAATATATTTCCACAGTAATACGGGAGGTTAATGCTTCTTATATTATTGGGTTGCATACTCCATTTTCAATAGACTATATACCAGCACTATCAGTTGAAATTAATGCACAGTGTGTTACTCAAATACACTCGTTAGATGTTTCTGAATATATTACTGTAACACGTGGTAGCCATGCTGGTAAGTTAGACCAACATATTGTTATAAATGAAACTCCAATAATTTTAACAATACTCCCGGGCAGTTTTGCTCCATATACCATTACTGATGTCCAAACAAAAGAAATAACTACGATACACATCCATGAAAAAGATAAACATGTCTATTGTAAATTTATTACAAAGGATAGTAAGGATACATCACTGGATGAAGCTGATGTCATTGTTGGTGCAGGTAAAGGAATTGGTTCACGTGAAAATTTAAATTTGATATTTGAATTTGCAAAACTATTTCCACACAGCGCTGTAGCAGGATCTCGTATTGTATGTGATTATGGATGGCTACCATATAGCAAGCAAATTGGTATAACAGGGAAAAGCATTGCACCCAAAGTATATATTGCCTGTGCAATTTCAGGTTCTTCGCAGCATGTAGCTGGTATTAAAGGAGCAAAAACAATAATAGCAATAAATAAAGATCCCTATGCGCCTATTTTTAATGTTTCGCATTATGGAGTCGTGGCTGACATATTTGAATTTATTCCTCAATTCATTGATTTTGTACAAAATAATACATGAAATGATATTAATTTTCCAATAATAATTCCTTAAAAAATTTCATAATGAATATACGGGTGTGTCTCAAAAGACACCCCCTTTGTAATTAATTTTACCCTTATGTCATTGCGAGGAACGAAGTGACGAAGCAATCTTGTCTTCTGTGGCATTGAGATTACTTCGCTAGACTCGCAATGACCTTGCAGCCGCGTCATTGCGAATCCCACGGTTTGTTTTTTGACCCCCCGTACACTAATATATAAATTCTATAAAAATAAAATAATTTGTTGATTTTTACTAAGATAAGAAGTATATTTTGATTTTAACAAAATTTGCTACATATAGCAGTCAATATTACCCTGTAAAACAAAATTCATATAAAATTATAGATTCTATTAGCAACGGAGTTTAACTGGTATGAAAGGTAAATTAATTACAGCGCTTTTTTTTACATTTGTAGCACTTACATCATTGATACTTTTTGTTATAGCAGTATTCTTAAGGATTTTCACCTATCCATTTGATAAAAGATTACGGTTGTTACATTTACTCACATGTTTCTGGGGCTCATTATATACCTATGTGATGCCTCCTTGGAAAATAAAAGTAGAAGGGAGGAATAAGATACGAAATAATGTCCCCTATGTATTTGTGTCAAACCATCAGTCGCAGCTGGATATACTGGTAGCGTTCAGGCTATATAAACATTTTAAATGGGTTTCAAAGGCAGAAATATTCAAAGTACCGGTTATTGGCTGGAACATGTTTTTAAACAGGTATATAAGGTTATTCAGAGGTGTTAAGGAAAGCAGTGTACAGATGTTACAGGATTGTGAGATGCAATTAAAAGAAGGAAGCCCGGTGTTCATATTCCCTGAAGGTACACGTTCACCTGATGGTCATCTTAAAGAGTTTAAAATGGGTGCTTTTATACTAGCCAAAAAAATGAATGTTCCTATTATGCCTGTTATTATTGAAGGGACACGCTTTGCATTGCCAAAATATAGCATTGATTATCATGGCAAACATAAAATTACCTTAAGGGTACTTGATGAGATAACACCTGAAACATTTAAGGATATGACCGTTGAACAACTGGCACAGTATACATGGAATTATATGAATAGTGAATTAAGAAGATTGAGAATAGAAATGTACGGATATGATGACGTCAAAAATAATTAATATAAAAGAGCTTGAAAAAATGATATAGACCAGGTATCTTTGTAAACAGATATAATTGATCTACTAATTTTGAATGAGGTTTGCTACAATGTCAGATATAGATGAGTTTTCTTTTGATGATGATCTGTTTAAATTGGATGATGAAATAGAAGAAAAAAAACAAAATGATGTTCAAAAAACAAGAAAAGCAGATGAACATATAGAATATTTCAAACCTGATAAAGAAACTTCAGATAGTATTCGTAAGCGATCATCCAGAGATTTTCAGCCTGATATGGATGCGCTTCTTATTACTGCACAATCTTCTATGATTATTGAAGGAATGAAAAAATATACTGAACGGGATTTTTCATCTGGTAATTTGCCTATATATCTTGAAGCATTGAATGGTGTTAATCTGTATATTAAAATATTAGACAGAAACCCAAAGAATTACCATAAACTCAAAGCAGTTATTAATGCTGATCCTGATTGCCAGGAAGTAGAAAAGATTGCGTTTAATCTTTATAAAAAAATGTTTGGGACAGAGCCTGAATCAGATCAGGAAAAACTGGTTGCCTTTGAAAAATTTTCTGCATTATTTAAGGATGCTGTTAATAGAGCTACTATTGCTACTTCAATGAAAGATATAAAAAAATATTTCTTATTATCAGGTGGTCTGGATGAAATTAAAGTTTCACAGTTAGTGGCCAGTAATGATGAGGAACTGAAAAGAGATATATCCAATTTGCAACGTTATATTGCCTTGGGACTTGCATATATTGAAAAAGGAAATGTTGAAATTATTAAAGGATTACGAGGGCGTGATTTAAATAATTATGTTGTACGTGGTTCTCAATTACTTGCATATTACTTTAAATTGATTAAAAATGAACGTCTTGCAGATTATTATGCAAGGATAAATACCATTTACAGTAAATATTTTGTAGTTAAAGATTAAATATTATTCATCAATTCAAATAAAACTGAATCTAACATAAACATTCCTTCATAAGTACAGTGCAATTTTTCATGTCCATCAATGATAGTACGTTGTAGTAATTTTTTTTCAATTAATAATTCAATAGTGTTTTTAAAACCTGATGATGGAATATAGTTGGTTTTTCTATAAAATTCATTGATAAAAAATCCTTCTGCAAGACGCAATTTATTCATAAGATATTCTATAGCAACATCCTTTATTGTGCGGATATCTTCTAAACGACTGTCAATGGGATTATTCATATAATCGTTAAGATTGCTGTTATAATAGCGCCTGTTCTTATAAAAAGAATGTGCACCAGCACCAAAGCCAATGTATTCTTCAAAATTCCAGTATTTGCAATTATGGCGCGATTCAAACTGAGATAGTGCAAAATTTGAAATTTCATAATGGCGGTAACCTGAGGTGGTAAGAATTGTTATTGTTTTTTCAAACATTATACGTTGAAAGTTTGAAAACTTTTCCGGGTTTGAAATACGGGATCTTAATGGAGTATTTTTTTCAAATGTCAATATATATGCAGAAATATGTTTTGGTTTACATTGTATTATTGTGTTCAGTGAATCAATGTAGCTAGTAACAGTTTGTTTGGGAATACCAACGATTATGTCAATACATGCAATAATATCAGAGATACTGCAAAATTCTTCTATTATTTTCATTTCAGCAGGTTTTGGTTTCCTGCCAATATATTCGTGTGCTTTTTTGTCAATTGTCTGTACTCCCAATACAAAACGGTTTATTCCAACAGATCGTAATTCTTTAATATAATTCAATGAATAATTATCAGGATTACATTCAAGAGTGATTTCAATATCAGGAACTATCGCATAATAATTTTTTATGGTATTTAAAATGGTTTCACAATGATGGCTTTCAAGTAGTGATGGGGTGCCACCACCAATGTAAATAGTATCAACCACATAGTCTGGAAATTCAGTTGAATAATATATTATTTCTGCACACAACGTTTTTATATATTTATCAATCAGTGTATGCCAGCTTGTATCTTTAATTACCGGAATTGAATAGAAATCACAATAATCGCATTTTTCTTTATTGCAAAATGGGATATGGATGTAAATACCTAACTTCATTGTGTATTAACAGGTAAACAGGGATGAGAATTTTTTGGTTCAAATACACCTTTCAAGGACAATGCCAGTTGATGTAATGATTCATCAGTATCAGAAAATGACATGAGCATGGAATAGTTACTGAAATGTTTGATATACTGGTACGGATTGCCAGTGATAAGAAGCAGTACTTTTCTATAATGTTTCATTGATTTCAGCATAGCATGTAATTCAGCTGTTGAGTATGATGAAGCATCAATCAAAAGTATTGTATTGTTATTATTACTTACTGGTGCATTCATTATTACATTTTCTTTTTTTAAAATATTAATGAGGTTGTCATTTTTTGAAATAACCTCAGCATACGTATTTAAATTATCGATTAAAAAATCATGTATTGTATTTTTAGAATAAAATACAATGGAACTTTGCGATAGTTCTGCGTTAAGAGCATCTGCTTTCTTCAAAAGTTTTAGATCATCAGGAGATGGTTCAAAAATTTGAAATGAAAGTTTGCCTTCTTTGATTTTCATTATGTTGTACCGGAGCTTCAATTCAAGAATTTTTGTTGCCTTTGACTTTACTAATTCTAATGAGATATCACCTTTATCTAAAGCGCCTTTCAAAGAATCAATAATCTCCTGTACATGATTTTCATAGGAACTTATTAATAAAATATCTGCACCAGCTTTGATACTATTTACCGCTGCATTACCGTATGATTGTATTCCAGAAATACCTTTCATTTCAAGGTCATCAGTAATTATTAACCCATTAAATTTTAGTGATTCCCGTAAGATGTCATGCAGAAAATATGAAGACATTGTTGCGGGGATATTAATTCCCATCCGGGGGAAAGCAATATGGGCTGTCATAATACATTCAACTTCTGCATCAATCGCCCGCTTGAATGGTATAAGTTCAACGTGTTCAAGTTGATGCAATGATTTGTAAATTACTGGTAATGTCAGATGTGAATCCTGATAGGTGTCTCCGTGGCCGGGAAAATGTTTGGCAACTGCAATACATCTTGATTTTTGCAAACCTTTAATATATGCTTCACCCAATGAAGCGCATAGAGCTGGATCGCATCCAAAGGATCTAATATTTATAACAGGATTATCCGGGTTATTATTGACATCAACAACCGGAGCATAATTCATATTAATTCCAGATAGCCTTAATTGTGTCCCTAAAATTTGTGCCATGGTATATGTTTTTGATGGATCATTGACAACACCCAGAGCAAAATTACCTGGGAATTGTGTTACATCTTTTTGAATTCTTTTAACCTTTCCACCCTCCTGGTCAATTGATATAAATAAAGGAATTCCTATTGATTCCATAGCAAGTTTCTGAAGATCATGTGTCAGTGATTTACAGGAACCATTGCTTAAATTATATCCAAATAGTATTACGCCACCAGGCCTGTATTTTTGTATAATGGCAATGGTTTTTTCATCTATTTTATTTGATGGGACTGCTATAATGAGCATCTGGCCCAGCAATAATTCTATATTTAAATCATCTACTATCTGTTTTGCTTCAGAATAATATTTTCCCCCTGTGCATCCTATTAATGAAAGAATTAATACAAGCAATGTGTATAAGATTTTCATAATCATTTTTATCCTTATAATAAAAAGTAACTAACTGTTATGGACACCTTTAATCACTGCTTTCTTCCTGAATTATTCATATAATAAAAAGCGGTTTTATCCTACTTATTGTGCCCATAAAGGAACAACCGAAAAAAAGTTTGTAGAAGTTCCCTTATAAATTAAAAACAACATCTATTAAATATAATTATATACTATTGATTTGCTTGAACAAAGATAGAATGAAAACATACCTCATGAATGAATTATATAAAAAAATGAAGCTTGTAAAATGCTTATGTGTACGATAATCTTTAAAAAGCTGATATACATAAAATATATATAATAAATATAATTCAACATAAAAATAAAATATAATTAGAAAAAACATGGAATTACCGACGTATATAGTGAAGTATTGTTTTAACAAATTTGGTTGACATTTTACAAAATTAAAAATTGGTTCAATTGTTTAATTACATAAAAGTTTTTTTATGTTCAAAACAAGTGCAATGCAGGGTACCTTGATTTAATATTTAATACTTGCAATAAACTTAAAGTGTGCTATTGTTATAGTGGTGAATATGAGCTCCAGTAATAACAACAATGATGTTAAAAAGTATATAGATAGCTATAACGCAACAAGCCAGACTGTTCCGCTGGTAATAGAAAAGCTTTTAACCGATCTTAAAGAAATGCACTACCCTAAAGAAGAAATAGAAGAAATTATCCTTTCAATGGATGAAGCTTTAACTAATGCAATTCAGGAAACTATCAGAAAAGAAAATAATCTTAATATTGCCTATGACCCTGATATGCGTGAAATAACGGTCATGTATATAGTGTCAAAAGATGAATTTGAAGCGGTGATTATTGACCACGGCAAGGGATTTGATTTTAATGAATCATTGAGAAAAACACCAGATAAAGCATCGTTAGATTATTTTGAACAGATAACACGGTATTCAAGTGAAAAAGAATCTGGATTGCATATCAGGGTTAATGGACGGCAAATTTCATTAAAAGGTATTGGTGCAGGTTTAAAAATCATGTGTGCATTTATGGATTCAATTAATATTGATCTGATAGATAAGGAAAAAATTGTTTCGGATACTGTGTCACCGGTTACCGATGGTACTATACTGTCAATGCACAGGAAGAGGAGATATTAATGCGTCCTGAAAAAGCCTATAAAAATCTAGATTTTCTTAATTCCAGAGATGCACGCATTATACGGATAATGTGCGAATACATCGAACCTGAAAAACGGTTTAAACATTATAATATTAAACATACAGTAGTTTTTTTTGGGTCTGCACGGACAAAACCCGATGATCCTGTAACTGGGAAATATTATCATGATGCAAACCGGTTAGCATTTTTACTGGCTCAATACGGAAAAGAATTAGAAGCTATGCATGATGGCTTTGTTATATGCACAGGAGGTGGTCCTGGCATTATGGAAGCTGCTAACAAAGGTGCCAAAGAAGCTGGTGCATATTCAATTGGATTGAATATATCACTCCCATTTGAACAAATGCCAAACCCATACATTTCTCCAGAATTGAATTTTGAATTCCATTATTTTTTTATGCGCAAGTTATGGTTTTTATATCATGCCAAGGCTATTGTTGTATTTCCCGGGGGTTTTGGCACCATGGATGAGTTATTTGAAACTTTAACTTTAGTCCAAACAAACAAACTCCAAAAACATGACATACCAATTATTCTTTACGATAAAAGCTTTTGGGATAAATTTATTAATTTTCAGTTGCTGGTAGATTATGGATATATTGATAAACATGATCTGGAACTGATTCATTATTGTAATACTCCAGAAGAGGGTTTTGAATATTTAAAACCAAAATTAAAAGAGCTTATAGAAAGAGTAAACCATACCATTGAAAATCAATAAAGAATATTTATATTCACTCCTATTAATTTGAGGGGATTACATGAGTACTATAAAAGAATTATCTGGTGGATTAGAAAATGTTTCATTCTTCAAATATGCAGCTATTGAATGTGGTATTCGCTATCCAAATCGTCTTGATTTATCATTAATTTATTCCAGTGAACCTTGCTGGGCTGCTGGTGTATTTACCACAAATAAAATGTGTGCAGCTCCTGTTATTTTATGTCGTGAGAGAATAAAAAATCCAATTCATGCTATTCTTATTAATGCTACAAATGCTAATGCGGCTACCGGTAAACAGGGTTTAGAAAATGCAAAATTGCTTACAAAAGAACTTGGACAATTACTTTCAATTGATGAAAATTCAGTATTAATGGCATCTACAGGAATTATTGGCATTCAATTACCCGTTGATAAAATGAAAAATAGCCTGCCAGTTCTTGTTAAAAATCTGAGTGTTGAAGCTGGAGCACTTTTACCACATGCCATTATGACAACTGATACATTTCCAAAACAATATGCTGTTTCTTTTAAAACTTCAACTGGTACGTATTCAATAGCAGGTATTGCAAAAGGAGCTGGTATGATAGCCCCCAATATGGCTACACTTTTATGTTTTGTAGTAACGGATTTTCCTGTAGAGCAACATATTTTACAAAAATTATTTTATGAAAGTGTGAATGTTTCTTTAAATGCTATAACCATTGATGGAGATATGTCAACAAATGATACAGCTATTATCCTTTCACCTTCAAAGCCTTCAGTCCACAGTGAAGATGATATAAAAATTTTTAATCAGGCTCTACACCTGTTGATGAAAAAATTGGCATATCTTATAGTTAGTGATGCAGAAGGGGCAACTAAATGTGTAACAATAAAAGTTATACATGCAGCAAATGATAGCGATGCAAAGATAGCTGCAAAATCTATAGCAGAATCACTTCTAGTTAAAACAGCGATGTTTGGTAATGATCCCAATTGGGGAAGAATTGCCTGTGCAGCTGGATATTCAGGAGCACAACTACAAGAAGATAAATTATCAATTTATTTTGATGAAATCCCATTATTTAAAG
>JBBFLA010000040.1:0-27722 GCA_037481795.1 Spirochaetota bacterium | reverse complement strand
CTATGAGGTTTCCTGCATCATCGTACACAAATTCGGTTTTCCCTGTATCAGGATTGTCTATTGCCGTGCGCCGCCCCTAAAATTCCTCACGCGGGTTTTAGCATTAAACGTAATTTACTATTATGAGGATGGTTATTTCTAAAATGTCTGGTGAATAGCATCACTATAATAACATATACTTCACTGATCATATTTTTTTATAAACTTTTTAAATTGCTCACTTTCCCTTACTTGATCGAAATCATTATCTCCGGCAATTTCGTTTTTCAAGTGTTCTGGATTCTTCTTGATTATCTTTTCTAACCATTCTATCGACTTTTCAATATTACCTTGTTTTGCATATACAGCAGCAATATTGTAAGCTACTATATCTTTCTTATCACCTTCATTAAGCTGTCTATATGCAATTTTAAAATATTCTAATGACTTTCCATAATCACCTTGGAAATAATAAGAAATAGCTATTCGACAACAAAAATCCGAATCTTCTTGTAAATGTCTTTGGTCCATGACATTTTCACTGGTTAATAATCTATATTTCAAAAGATACTCTAATGCTGTTTTATAATTTTTTAAATTGTAATTTGCGACACCAGCAATAAATAAAATACTCTTATAACATGTTTTTATCGCCTCCTTTTCTTCGCTAGACCACAGTTTTTCTTTATCATTTTTAGAATTTTCATAAAGTTCTTTAATCGTTCTTTCTAGCCCATTATTTTTAATTACTGATAACGCTTTTTCTTCGTTACCCTCAGCTAAATAAACCAATCCTAATAATATATTCCAGTTATAACCATATTCGCTATCATTTTGATTCCATTTTTCAATCAATTCATGAGCTTGTTTATATTTTCCATCACGATAATATTCCCATGCTTTATCATATGCAATGTCTTCTTTAGTTTGAAGTTGCACGCAATGGAAGAAATTTACTATAAGAAATATAATTATTATCATGTAAAATGGTTTTAGAATATTCATATAATCCCTCTTAAAAATTAACTCTTAATCTATATTCAATTTTAATACTACCTTCAATACGTTGTTTATCCTTGTTATATTTTGCTGCACCATCGATAATAATATCACCAGGTACTTTATTATCTGGTAATATTTTGTAATGTATAATTTTATCTAGTATCCTCGCTATCATTGTGATTGTATTCTTAATTGACCGATTTTCAATTTTTTTTGTTTTATCTTCCATCCTTCTTTCTGTTATAAAATGAACATTCAATTTCCCATCCGGATCCACCAGCTTCACCGGATTATTCCCCGCATAGTGGTACACATCCATATTCACCGCATTAAACACCCCTCCCATTCCCGGTAGTCTCCTGCTTCCATCCTGCTGTAAGTACCAGTAAAAATCATGCTCCGTGTCATAGTCATTTGGTTTGGGGAAGTATTTGCCTTCAACCAGTGCCGTGTCAAAAGATGTCGTTATTTGGTAAGGGAATAACATCACTAAACCACAAAAAAATACAATCCTGTTTACTTCTCATCTTTCCCCCTAGTCTATAACAATTATAGGACATCATTGTTTATAAAAATTCATATCGATTAAATTCCCATTTTTATCAAATTCAAACAAATAAACATAAAAATCAGTTACACCTATAATATACCTGTGGAAATTCATAATGTGCTGTATCACTTATTCCTTTAGCGTAAGTTTCAAATTACGCACAAGAAATGTATATATACTATTGGCTTGCGGTGCAAGTATTTTTCATTCCTCTTTAATTTTCATGTAGTATAAAAAATAATCCAGTGCCATTACAAACCAAACTTTTATCATTACCGTTGACACTACTACACTTAAAACCTGAAGCAGTTTTTATAAAGGGGTAGAATCTATTTTACCGGGACATTGTATAATGCGCTCAAACTAATAGATGCCAGTACGGCAAAAATAAACCTTAAAGGGCGCTCGATTATTCCTGGTTTTAACGATAATCACACTCATACATTAGCTGCTGGCTCATTCTATTCTGAATCATTATTATGGAACAAAACCTGTGAAGAGATAGCTGCCATCATAACAGAAGAAGCAAAAACAAAAAAAACCTGGTGAACTTATTTCAGGTAATTCATTAAACAGATACTATCGCCACGCTTACATAAAAAAACTCATTACTGAGGCTCTGACCCTTTACAAAAAAGCGGGCATCACATCGGTTAAGGACAATACGTGGAAATCTTTCACGGGAATGTTATCAAAAATATGAGATTTCTCAACAAAGATGAATGTTTCCCACTGTATGAAGCACTGTATGAAGCACTGTATTGCTACACCATGGGTTCAGCATATGCAGAATTTATGGAAAACAAGAAAGGCTCTATTACAAAAGGAAAATTGGCTGATTTTGTAGTTCTTTCGAATAATCTTTTAACTATACCAGTTCATACTATCAATGATACCAAGGTATTAATGACAATAGCAGATGGGGACTTACTAAAAGCCCCACATATCACTCTTTTATTTCAGATTTATTAACACATGCAACATTGGATATAAAAAGGGGTTTTATTAAAAACCCTTACTCTTTTATCTTACCGCTTCAGATTTATTAATTCCTGTAACATCTCATAAAAAAAGGGGTTTTGTTAAAAACCCCTTACTCACCATCTTTTATCTTACCACTTCAAGTTTATCAGTTCCTGTAACATCTGATAAAAAAAGGGGTTTTATTAAAAACCCCTTACCCATCATCTCTTATCTTACCACTTCAGATTTACCAACTCCTGTAACATCTGATAAAAAAGGGGTTTTATTAAAAACCCCTTACTCTCTATCTTTTATCTTACCGCTTCAGGTTTATTAATTCCTGTAACATTTGATCAGATGTTGTAATAGTTCTTGAATTTGCCTGAAATCCTCTCTGGGTGATAATCATATCAGTAAACTGCTCCGAAAGATCAACGTTTGACATTTCAAGCGTGCCAGCCACAATCTTCCCTCTGCCCGCCTCACCTGCTGGTCCTATGAGCGGTAATCCTGAGTTGTTGGATACCTCAAACATATTATCGCCCGTAGCAATTAACCCCTGAGGATTGGTAAACACTGCAGTAGCAACCTGCCCTATCATCTGCTTGGTACCATTTGAATATACAGCAGTGATGATACCTGAGTTATCCACAGTAAAGGATTCCATATACCCCATAGCATATCCATCCTGTTCAACTGCCTTTGTGGTTGATGGGGACGAAAACTGCGTTATTCCTTCAACAAGGCCTGAACTGCCAAAATCAAGCCTAATATTACGCAGTGTGGGATCACCTGCTACACGATAGCTTAAATTTACTTCAAGTTTACCCTGATTTATCTCATCAGGACTATTTGCATCAGCAACAGAGACAATACGACCTTCGGGCGAAAATTTCACCACAACCCTGGTTGACCCGTTAATCTGATTTGGCTGATTGCCACCATTGGGCACATCAAGTGTTACCAGTTCGGTATCCGTAATTGCCGCAGAAGCGGTCCACTCATTTACTCCAGTTTTCCAGAAATTGAGTGTTAAACGGTGTGGATTACCCAGCTTATCATATATATCAATATTGGTGGTCACTCCAGCAGATGTTCTCATTATTGCATTAGCATCATTGGGAACTACAGGTAGCTTTGAATCCAGATTACATTTATATTTTACATAATTGGTTTCTTTTGCAGGCACTTTTCCATAAATAGGAACAATGATATCCTCAACAGTACCGGATGTATTAATAACCTTTTCCCCGGCAGCATTTGTTGTAGCCATCCACCCCTGCACTTTAAGTCCATTTGCAGGATTTACCAGCGTCCCATCCTTATCAAGTGCAAATGTGCCAGCACGTGTATACAGGTGCTTTTGCCCATCAGCAACAATAAAAAAACCATCACCGGATATTGCCATGTCAGTATTAACACCGGTTGTTTGCAAGCTGCCCTGAGTAAATATTTTGTCAATAGCAGCAATATTCATGCCCAGCCCAACCTGTCGGGGATTAATCCCCCCACGGTTTTCTTCAGGCTTTGCAGCACCTGAAATAGTCTGCGACAGCATATCCTGGAAGGTAACTCTGCTGTACTTAAATCCATAGGTATTAACATTGGAAATATTGTTGCCAATGACATCCATCCTTGTTTGATGGTTTTTAAGTCCTGAAACACCTGCAAAAAGTGATCGCATCATATCGCAAAACTCCTGTTAATCTAATTTCTAACTGGTTCTATATGTGATGAACTGCCTTTACTGAAGGCGTTCGTTGAATATGCTTCCAGAGCGTTTTGTTTTTCTTGTTCAATGTGTTCCTTTATTTGCGGGTTTACTGTAACTTGAGTGTCTGTGGCAGCATTCTTATTTTCTGTGCGATAGTTACCGGGTAAATAGACCGCATGTATATCATTAATTGAAACCTCAGCAGAACCAATAATCACCTTGACTCCATCCTGCCTGTATACAACACCGCTTACCAATCCGCGTACAATCTGCTGGCTAGCAAAATCAACCGCTTCAACCTCTTTGCCAATAAGTGAAAATGCATCAGTAGATTGGGAACGCAACAGCAATTTTTCAATTGACTGATTGATGTTGCTCATCTGTTCAAGCGAAGAGAATTGTGCCATCTGGCTTATGAATTCGCGGTCATTCATGGGCTGTGTGGGATCCTGATGCCGCAACTCAGCCACTAAAAGCTTCAAGAAAGAATCCTTATCAAGCTCTGAGGGCAATTTACCCTTTTTGGCTTTAAGCTTTGCATTAACCTCATTTGCCTGAAACTGTGCTTTTGCTACATCTTCACCTGACATTCGTAATGCATCCGGCATTTCTTACTCCTTATATTATAACATCCAGTAGTCCATCATGATATATATATCGGTTGCTTGCCACTTCATATTCAGCATTTTCACCAGTTTGTTTATGTGATAATCCTGGCATTTCAGTATATTCTCGCTGACGATGCTCTTTAACATTTACTTCAAACTCACCTACCTGAACACCATTGTGTTCCAGCTCCCAGCGAATTGATTCCAGCTGCTGAAGCAGCAGCTCCTTTGCCTCATGGCTTTCAACAATAAAACGACCACTTAAAATACCATGTTCCACCCCTAAGTTTACAGAAAGCTTACCTAAACTTTCAGGATACAATTTTAATGAAAGGCTTGTTTTTTCACCTTCCTGTATTACTTTAGCTTTGTTTAAAAGCAGCATCAGCTGCTCCTGCACCACGGGTTTTGTAACAGTAGCGCTGGTACTTACATTGTGCTTTGCATTTACCTGAATAAATGAGTCATGGCGTTCAGTTGCCTGTCCTAAATTTTTGTCCAGTTTTGAAGATTCTTCGGTTCTCCCTTTCTGCTTCACTGCATCAAGAAGAGTGGTTTCACTGTTTTTTACTGTTTTATGAGTGTTGTCACCAGCGTGTTGCGGCTTAATATCATTACCGCTTTTTTGTACCATTTTTTTATTTTTATTGTCCGATAGTTCATTATATTGAATCACTGGCTGATTCATGACCACACTGTGCAAATCCTTCTTTCCCATTTGCTGCATTGTAGTAAGCTGGGCTATCAGTTGTTTCAGGTCACTCTTTCTTACATCCTTTCCATGATTCTGCCCATCAACAATCTTTTGTAATTGATTAATGGTATCATGAAGCGTTTCTTTCCCTGAATTCTTCGCAATACTTGCGTTTGCAAAGAGTTTTTGATCTTTATTATTGTTATTATTGTTTATATCGGGAAGTTTAAAAGCATGCAATGCGTCTTTTTTGTGTACATTCTGTTTTCCGGTAAGGGCATTTTTATCAGTAACTATCGCCCCCTTATTATTTGTATGTAATACAGAAGCACCCAATGATTGCATTACATCCTGTTTTTCCACATACACTTCATTATTTTGTACATTACGCCTTTCAGCAAAGGTTCTTTCTGCATTCTTTGATTCATTCTGCACCATATCATAATTTTTTTCTTTAGTATCCTTCACCAGAGCGGTTGCAACATTGGTATCATGGTGCAGCGAATCATCTGTCTGATTGTAGTTAGTATACGCAGCCTCACTGGTTTTTTGCATTGTGTCCTTCAATATTGAACTAAAAGATAGCTCCGGTGCATAATTTTTTATTTGTTGCGTATTCTGTACTTTATACTCAAAATCCAGCACAACAGGTTTTACCATATTAATACCCTGTAATAAGATGAAGTCTTACCATTAATATCGAATTACCTGTTTTTTTTAATGAATTAATTCAGCGATTATTCCAAAAAAATATTTTATGTATAAAAAAAATACGCATTCCTCATTATGTCATATTAGCTGGAATTTATCATTAATTTAGCCAAAATAAAAATATTAAAATTTTTATATAAAAATATATAAATTTTTTGTTGCACTAATATACGTGTGATATATATGGTATTGTAACTTCTGCGCTATTACCTGCAATGTTTACAGCAGGTTTATAGCGGCGTTAATTGGAATGTAATACTTCCATAATTGCCGATCCTCCATTTTTTATGGATCCCAGACTCACGTCCCCAAAATGGGAGACCTCTTGGACACTCATCCCTGTCAAAAGCAGGGATGCTTTTTTTGTATTTTTTTATTTTTTTTCTTTACATGCTGTATATTTGTTTTTAATTGCATTTTAATTTTTAGTATATATGTCGATTCAAATACTATAAATTTTATAGTAAAAAAATGTAATTTTTTTGCGACATAATACGGTATTTTTCTTGACAAAATACATTTTTTATATTTGGAAGAAATAGATTATTAATTGAGATTAAAAATTTTTTATAGTAAAGTGAGGTACACAAATAGATGGAAGCAATTGAATCGCTGCAAAATACAGAAACACAGGAGCCTCCGGATTTTTCCACCTCAAATACTGATGAGCCTCCCTCGGCGTGCAATGCACAATCAAATGTTATAACAATCCTGCCTTCCCGGCATGTTGTTCACAAACCATCCACAAGCAATAAAACCAGGATTTTCAGAAAGCTTTTTTATCCCGACATCATTGATTCGCAATGGAATGATTGGCGGTGGCAGGTTGCTAACAGAATACGTACGTATGAAGAATTATCTGCCATTTTTGATCTTACTGATAGTGAAAAGAATGCGTTAATCAGCCATACTCAGTTGCCCATGTCAATAACCCCGTATTATGCTAGCCTTATTGACCGCAACAACCCACAAGACCCAATTCGTCGTTGTGTTGTTCCAACAATCCATGAACTTGAACATAATCATGGCGAATCCGAAGACCCTCTTTCAGAGGATGAGGATAGTCCGGTACCAGGATTGGTGCATCGCTATCCCGATAGAGTTTTATTTTTAGCAACCGATTTCTGCTCAACATATTGCAGGTACTGCACACGTTCACGTATCGTTGGTCGCTCAAATTGTACACTACCAGCTAAAAACTGGGATACAGCATTACGCTATATTGCTGAACATACCCAAATCAGGGATGTGCTTATCTCAGGGGGTGACCCTCTGACAATGAATGAATCCATGTTAGAGTACCTTCTCAGCCGTCTCAGAGCAATTAAGCATGTAGAGATTATTCGCATTGGCACTAAAGTTCCTGCAGTGTTGCCACAGCGCATCACCCATTCACTGGTAAGCATGTTACGGAAATATCATCCATTATGGATAAACATCCACTTTACCCATCCTGATGAAATAACACCTGAAACCACGAAGGCATGCAACAGACTTGCTAATGCAGGTATTCCTTTAGGAAGCCAGACTGTTCTTTTAAAGGGAATTAATGATTCCGTTGATACATTAAAAACATTATACCATCGCCTTTTGCAATGCCGTGTTCGCCCATACTATTTATATCAATGTGATCCTATTGTTGGCTCTCATCATTTCCGAACAAGCGTTGCTACAGGCATTGCAATGATTGAAGGTTTGCGCGGTCATACTACAGGACTGGCGGTGCCCCATTTTGTTATTGATGCACCTGGCGGCGGCGGCAAAATCCCGTTATTGCCAGAGTATTTTCAAGGTGCCAATGGGAACACCATAGTACTCAAAAACTATGAACATAAATTCTTTTACTATCCCGATACACAACAATAGCAGAATCTCATGTTAGTTGGTATTACCTACGATTTACGTGACGATTACCGGGCAATGGGTTATGATGATGAAACTATTGCTGAATTTGATAGTATAGAAACTATTAATGCTATTGATAGTACTTTGCAGCAATTAGGTTTTACCACTGAAAGAATTGGCCACATCAAACATCTTGTTTCACGCCTTGCCAGTGGTAAGCGATGGGATATAGTATTCAATATAGCCGAAGGCATGTATGGAATTGGGCGTGAAGCCCAAATTCCTGCACTACTTGATGCCTACACCATACCTTATACCTTTTCTGACCCACTTGTGCTATCACTTACATTGAATAAAGCCATGACAAAGCAGATAATACGTGACAGCAATATACCCACTCCCCCATTTATACTGGTTACTGATATTAATGACATTAAACACTGTTCTCTTACCTATCCATTATTTGCAAAACCATACGCTGAAGGAACCAGCAAAGGCATTACTGCTGCTTCGGTTATTCGTAATGCAGGTGAACTTGAATCAACCTGTACATTATTGCTTCAAAAATATAATCAGCCAGTACTGGTAGAGGAATATCTCCCTGGGAGAGAATTTACTGTTGGTATAGTTGGTAGCGGAAAGAACGCTAAATCTATTGGAACTATTGAAATCATTTTACTGGATAATGCCGAAAAAGATGTGTATTCTTACATCAATAAGGAAGAATGTGAAGAACGTGTGGAATACAGGCTTGCAAACGATGCTACAGCACAAAAGTCAGCCCATGTTGCATTGCAAGCATGGAAAGCACTAAGATGCTTTGATGCAGGGCGGGTGGACATTAAGTGCGATAATTTTGGTAATCCAAATTTTCTTGAAATAAATCCCCTTGCGGGGCTTCACCCCACACACTCCGACCTGCCAATAATTTGCTCTAAAGTGGGAATATCATATCAGCAGTTAATTGCAACCATCATGCATAATACATTAACACGCTACAACCTGCTATGTAATGCACCACAAAATTTATCTTCATTTGTAATAAAATATTAGTTGCACAAATACAATGATATAAAAAATTTGTACTAAGTATTTACACACACCTTGAATTACCGGTGTGTGTAATTGTGATGTTTTTTCAATAAAGTTGGCATCATGGAGATAATTTTTATTCACCAGTATGTACCTAGTAATGCTCCGCTGGACGAAATCGATGTGCTGGAGCAGCGAGACGAACTTGCTGAAATATTTATCCAGATGGGTTACACTGTAACTTCCCGGGCAATACAATCACACCTTGACCTGCTTTCATTGCAGGAACTTTCACATAGCAGGTGCATTGTATTTAATCTGTGTGAAAGCCTGTTTGGACGTGATGACCTGATGTTCCTTGCCCCTTTTATGCTTGAGCAGTATGATATCCCGTTTACCGGTTCAGGGTCACATGCTGTTGCACTAAGCTGCCACAAGCTTGAAAGTAAAAAACTCATGATGCAGTATGGTATTCCCACCCCTGCATATATTACCAGTGATAGTGTGTATCATGAATCCCTGAATGGCACCTATATTATTAAACCGTATAATACTCATGCATCCATTAATATTACTCAGGATTCCATTGTTCAGGTACAATCCCGTAGTGATTTCAATACTCTAAAAGAAAAGCTTGCATCATCATCCAATCTATTTGCGGAGGAATATATCGATGGAAGGGAATTTAATATTTCACTTCTTTTAACCGATGATGGAGTTAAGATTCTTCCCCATGCCGAAATACATTTTGATAATTATCCGCCTGATATGTATAAAATTGTAGATTATGAAGCAAAATGGCTTCATGATTCATTTGCCTACGAAAATACAAACCGCAGCTTTTCATTTGCCGAAGAAGATAGACCAATTTTACATGAAATTGACAGGATATCATTAAAATTATGGGATATCTTCAAATTAAATGGCTATGCACGTATTGATTTCAGGGTTAAAAACAATGAAGTCTTTGTACTTGAAGTTAACGCTAACCCCTGTATATCAATTTACAGCGGATTTATGGCTGCAGTACAGGAATATGGATTAACCTTTGCTCAGGCACTTGATATTATTATTAAACATCCTGTTATTTCAAAAAAATATATATGTGAAGCAGATGAAGCATTTAATTAAAAACCATATCCAGTACAGGGATTTCCCTGTCCATACCGATTGTGAAGCAATAGAATTAATTCTTGATGCTACCGGTTTTTTCTATCCCGAAGAGGTAGATATTGCCTTAGAACTCATAAACGAAAAAATAAACTATCCTGATAGTTCCAGTTATGAATTTATTTTTGCTGAATATCAGACCACTGTCATTGGATATATATGCTATGGTAAAATACCATTGACCAAAGCTTCATGGGATGTGTACTGGATTGCAGTACATCCTGATTTTCAGAATAACGGTATTGGATATTCATTGCTTTCAAAGGCAGAAGAAAAAATTAAAAAGCATGATGGCAAACATTTTTATATTGAAACATCCGGCAGAAAACAGTATGAACCCACCCACACTTTTTATCTCAAAGCTGGATACACTATTAGCGCAGTATTCAAGGATTTTTATGCTGATGGTGATGATAAACTGGTTTTTTATAAAAAATTAACATAAAAAGAAGCTGTTGATTAACTCTCTAATGCATTAAAGCTTTTTATTGCCAACAGTATCTTACACAGTAACTATCGCCCCAATTAATATTTTCTTTGCTTTTTTATAATTTCCATTAGAATCTTGACAAATAGAGTGTTACATTGATGTATATTACTGTGAGGTACCTATGGAATGCTCATGCGGCGGTATATTAACAGAAGGACGAAGCTCGTACAGTATCAGTGGGCAGCATTTTTATTTAGTCATAGAAGATATCCCGGCGTATAAATGCAACCGATGCGGTAAAATATTGTTTGAAGATGATGTTGTGGATAAAATAAAAGCATTACTGAAACGGGTTGAACGGGACACAAAAGAGATTGTTACCGGCACGCCTTCAGTACATACATACGACTATTAATTTTTTTACACATACAGGAGAACATAACCATGCGCGTACGATTTGCACCCAGCCCAACAGGGTTTTTACATGTAGGCAATGCTCGAACTGCAGTATTAAACTTTCTGTTCAAGAAAAAATATAATGCCACCTACATTCTCAGAATTGAAGATACTGATATGGAACGCAGTACCCGGGAATCCGAAGAATCCATACTCAATGACCTGAAATGGCTTGGCATACAGTGGGATGAAGGCCCTGATTGTGGCGGGAAGTTTGGACCTTACCGGCAATCTGAACGCTTTGACATTTACCGCGAATATACTGAAAAGCTACTTAAAGGCGGTCATGCGTATCATTGCTATTGCACCCAGGAAGAACTGGACGCCCAACGCCAGAAAGCTGCCCGGGAAAATAAACCATTTGTATATCCTGGAACATGTAGAAATCTGACCCTTGAACAAAAAAAGGCTTTTGAAAACCAGGGAAGAAAACCCACCGTGCGTTTCAAGGTTAAGGAGGGGATTACTCTTTCAATAGATGACCAGATTAAAGGCAACGTTGTTTTCAACAGCGAAAATATTGGCGGTGATTTTATTATAGTGCGTTCTGATGGTGTCCCTGTATACAATTATATCGTCATAATTGATGATACTTTAATGAATGTGACCCATGTTATCCGCGGTGAAGACCATTTGCCCAATACACCAAAGCAGATGCTGATTGCTATGGCGTTAGGACTACCAGTACCCATCTATGCACATATGCCACTGCTTCTTGGGCCTGATCGCACCAAATTATCAAAGCGCCATGGGATTACATCTGTGGCAGTGTACCGTGAACAGGGTTATTTGCCGCAGGCTTTATTTAATTATTTAGCTTTACTGGGTTGGACCTTAGAATCAGGTGAGGAGATAGTTCCTGTTGAAAAGCTTGTTGCCGAATTTGAGTTATCAAAGATTGGTAAAAGTTCGGCTATCTTTGATTTTCAAAAACTCAAATGGATGAATTCAGTATATTTGCGTAATCTTCCTTTTGATACAGCATTTGAGCTGTTTTATCCATATATTGAAAAAGTATATCCTGCTGTAAGAAATAACGAATGGCTTACTCAAGTTGTTGATATGGTTAGGGGCAATTGTGAGATAGCTTCAGATATTGTTAAGGAGATTTCTATCTTCTTTGGTGACACAGCTCTATTTGAAGAAGATGCTGAAAATATGTTAGCAACACCGGAAGCCAGGACAGTCATCCAGACTGCATATGAACTTATTCACTCAACTATTAATGAACACAACTACAGTACTGAAACACTCAACACTATAAAGCAGAAAACAGGACTAAAGGGCAAGATGCTTTTTATGCCCTTCAGAGCCATGGTAACCGGCAGATTACATGGCCCTGAACTTGATAAGATACTACCATTACTGGGTTATGAAAAATTCACAAAACGCATTGAATATTGTTATAAACGCTTTGTTAGATAGTATTTTTTTAAGTTAGGAATTGCTGCTAATAACATTTTAACGGCCATAACGTATGAAAAAGGTTTATTCTTTCTTATATTTTCACAGGAGTATATTTAAGTTCATGAAAAAGTTAATAACTGCAATATTCATTACCGTGTTTCTTTCAGTTTGTGCGTGTTCTGCACATGCACCCACTACAATTCCCGTTGGTACATGGCAATATGATCTTCTTGTCAACGGTGTTGAAATGGGGAAAGCAACTATCCAAAACTCCATTGAAAACAACCAGTATGTATATCGCTTTGATTTGACAATGGGAAATGGCACAACACAGTCCCAGGATACCATTGTTGAAACCTTAGACTGTAAACCAGTAAAACTTGAAAAACACACTTATATAAAACAAACAAACACCGAACAAAAATTGGATATCATTGCACAGTGCAATGGCCGTACCATTACCTTAACCGAAAATACTATGAAAAGTATCATAACACTGGATCAGGATTATGTTCTTGATGGAAATTATTTTTTATATATGCTGATACAGAATAAATTCAAAAAAGGTTTACAAATCACACATAACGTCTATGATCCTTCAATAGAACGAGAAGCTGTGATTCCGGTAACTATAAAACTTACAGGCACTGAAACAATTTCGGTTAACAGTGTACTGTATAAAGCATGGAAAATTGAGCAGAGCATTGGCAAAATTAAAAATATTATTGTATATCTTGATGAAAACGGTGTTGTGTTGAAAAGTTCTATAAAAATGTTAAATATGCAGCTTGATATTATCCGTAAGGACTGATCATGAAAAAAATATATGCCATTGGTATTGCTAGTATTGTATGTGGATACTTACTTTACCTGTATTCGCAACCATTGCCCGCAAGCCTTTCAACAGTTCCCATTACCAATATAAACAATAAATTATGGGAGGAGAACATATCCCTTTTCATGGTATCATCCGATGAAGCCTTTACCATAACCCAGACACCATTTCAAAAAATTCTTTCTTCAAGAAATAAGAATACATCATATGCATACATCATTGCATCTGGCAGAAATAAAGATTTTAAGCAAAAGCCTGTAGAAAAAGATTTAAAAGATACGCGATTATTGCAACTAAGTAACCCTGTCATTGTACAGCATGCAAAAGCAATTGCCACAAGCCAGAATCCCATTACAGAAGCTGAAGAATTAGTATATAATGCAATAGATACCAAAACTGAAGGGATTCCTATTATTCCTGCTCCTGCAATCTTTGAACTAAAAAAAGGGGACTGCACTGAACATGCAATTGCTACAATTGCACTGCTTAGAGCACTACACATTCCAGCACGAGCAGTGGTAGGGATGATAGCAGTAAAAGAATATGCAGGCAAAAAAGATGTGTGTGTATTTCACATGTGGGCCGAAGCCTTTTATAACAACACATGGTTTCTTGTGGATGCCACACGTCCGGGGAATAAGAAAACAAATATCTACATAGCTCTGGCATATCATTCGCTTGAAACGGAAATGCCTCTTGAATTTTTAGAAGCCATGGCTAATATCCAGAATCTAAAAGTTACGTATCTTTCCGAATAGCATCTATTACTGTACGTACTGTCATATCAGGATTCATAATTTTACATAGCAGGATATACAGCACAACCCCCAGTGTAACAAGCACAAATGTATATACAACACCTTTCTCATACGGGAAAAATGATTGTAGTACATACAGTAAAAATCCCATTGTTCCAGAAGCAATGCAATACTGCAGCAAAGTAATAGTAAGCTTTTTATCCACTTTCACCTTCATTGAATGCAAAAGTCTTATCACAAGAGCTATCGCCACACAATATAATGAAATGCTGTTAGCAAGTGCCAGCCCACCATGCAAAAGGCGTGTGTGCATAAGTACAAAGCCAAGCACCACATTCAAAACAATTGCAACTGTTGACATTACATTAATAAATGTAGATGCCCTCATACTGATAAAAAGTGGCATAAGAATTCGCACCACTGCAAATGCAGGGATACCAACAGCCGCACACGCAAGCGCCTTATACGTCATTGCTGTTTCAAAACTATAGAAATTTCCATGCTCAAAGAATGTTGCCAGTATAACCTTCCCCGTTGCAATAAGACCAACACTGGCAGGAAGTGCAATTAACAGTGATGCCTGTAGCATTGATGTAATTGTTGCCTGCAAGCGTGCAACATCTCTGGTAGCCCACAACCGTGAAACCTCAGGATGGAATGCATTGCTCATTGAAATAATAAACACACCGCTCACAATCTCAATGAACCTGTCAGCATAATACAGGTAGCTAACACTACCCTGCTTGAGCGTTGATGCCATCATGGTGTTGACCAGCACATTAATGTGATATACAGCAACGCCCATCACCGAGGCTACAATCATACGCAGCACTTTTGTGTGCACTATCTGCATATGACCAAAAGTCAGGCGCATACCAACTTTACATAATGGAATAAGAACAACCAGGCATTGCAAAATGCCACCTACCACAACACCTGCTGCCAACCACATGACACTGGAATACCGATATGCAATAAAGCAAAAAAGAATAATACCCACATTAAGCAATAGTGGCGATAATGCAGGCACAAAGAAAACCCCTTCAGTGTTTAACACACCCATGGCATATGCAACAAAGCTTGCACACAGGCAATAGATGAACATGATGCGTAGCAGCACTATAGAAAGACTATACACTTTTGCAGTAAATCCAAAACCAAGAATTTTTGCAATAGCAGGCGCTGCAACAATACCTGAAACAGAGATGAGTAACCCTGCCACAATGTATAATGAAAATATGTCCTTAGCTATTTTTTTTCTTTCTTCTTTGTGGTGGCGATAGTTCATAATAACAGACACCAGTGGCAATGATAATGTCCCTTCAGCAACCAGTCTTCGTACCAGATTAGGAATCCTGAATGCAACAAAAAATGCATCAATCTGCCAGGACGCACCAAACATCCATGCAATAACCATATCCCGTACAAAACCTAATATCCTGCTTAACGCCGTTGCTATTGCAATATGTGTGGTTGATCTGACTGAGTTCATATAAATTAATGTATTGACATATTTTATAACTATCAGCAGTAATTATACGTATAAAACATTCAAGAAATGAATAAAAGTCTTATTTGTTGCAACCAGATGCACAAAAGTAAACACAGTACATAGTTTACATTATTGCTGCTATACAAGCTATGTTAAGGATACTTACTATGAAACATCCTTTTGTATATGCTATATTTTCCTGCATTTTGTTACCCGTAATGATTGCTTTTGCTATACCGGCACATGCTAACAACTACTATGAAGCTGGATGTCGCTATTATGTCCATAAAAATTGGGAAAAAGCAAAAGAAAATTTTTTAAAGGATATTGAAGCAACTGACCGAGGCGATTCCTATTACTTTGTTGGTGAAATTGAAAAAAACAATGGGAATCTTACAACTGCTCTGGAATATTTTGAAAAGGCAGTTGAACGCAAGATGACGCCAAAATATCGTAATTTAGCATACTGGAACCTTATTGTCATCTATGAATCTAGATCCGATTTTCCAAAAACCATTAAAACCTGCAAATACTTTTATGAGGTGTTAGGAGAAGCATCAGCAAAAACCAAAGCAGAAAATTTGATTAACAAACTCATGTGGACCGAAAATGAAGACGCAAAAAAAGAATATGAGGAAGGGCTTAATAGCAAATCAAAGGATTATTCGTTAGCATTACAGCATTTCAGACAGGCAATTATACTTGATAGCTCTTTTCTTTCCCCGCTATTTGAAATAGGCATGTATTATTACACGCAAAACCAGTACCGTGATGCGCTGTCTTATTTTAATCAGATTTTATACCGCATACCTTTTTACGGTGAACTCCAGTTGCTTGTTGGCGACATATATTTTCAAGATAAACGCTACAGTGAAGCTGCAACAGCATTTGAGGCGGCACTGGAATATGCCTTTATTGATAAGGATATGAAATATTCCAGCCAGCTTAAAGTTGCTACAGCATATTATAATATTGGCCAGTATACTAAAGCTGAAAGTTTTTTACAGCATGCTATATCTACAAAAAAAGGCAACCTTTCACCGTATTTATTGCTATCAGCCATTCAGATGCAAAAGGATGATTATGATGGTGCCCTCCAAACGTTGCAGGCAGCATATAAAATTGATTCCAATAACCCGGAAATACTGTATCAATTAGGGCTTGTCTTTTACAACAAAAATGACAACAAAGCATATGAATATTTTGAAAAAGTATACATGCAATACCGACAAAAGCAGAAGGAAATCCCCGCCAAATATATTAAGGCATTCATTATAACAGCTCAGTATTATTACTCAACAAAGCAATATTCCAAGGTGGTAGAACTTACCACCATTGTTCCTGAAAACCTTCGCGATGAATCTTTATCGTTAAATTATGCACGCTCCCTCTATATGCTTGCTCAATACAATGAGGCGATAGTTCATTTTAATAAATTCAGGCTACAAGATAGTGACTTGCTTATTCTTTGCAAATGCTATGCTTTTATACATGATACCTCAAAAGTTAAAGAGATACTTTATAGCAATTACTACAATACAACTTTCATTGATAAAGTTAAGGAAGATAAATTGCTAAAACCCATCTACATAGAAGTTCAAAAACAACGCGAAACTCCTGTAACGGTTCAACCACAACCAAAGGAAGAACAAAAGGACGTACCAGCAACCCATGAAAATACTACAGAACCAATACATCCGCAATAATAGTATTATTATAGTACAGGCGCTAGTTATTGCTGCTAGTGTAATTGTGCTGTTACATGTATTTAATTTTCCTACAATCATTATTATTGCATTCATTGCATCACTTGGATTACAATCGTGGTGCCAGCTAAATCCCTGCTATGCTGATTATATTACCAGTGCTGAAGCACCTCTTGGTTCAACAGCTTTACTCATTACTATGCTAATTTCACATTCCCTACCATTATCAATTGTTGTCACTTTCTTTGTTCTTTTTATATATCACTATTTTTTTTCATCATACGAATTATACCACGATATATATTTTACTGCATTACTTTTTACTATAATCCTAACTTTTATCATCATATATCTTAATGCAATCCAGATTTTTAATGATTATAGTATCAAAATTTTCACCGGTCTTTACAGTAATACCTCATCAATAGGTATCATTACTATTTTTATAAGTATACTATACATGTATATTTCAAAATCAATACACGAATTTAGAATTATAAGTTTAGGACAAAATTATATTAATCTACTGGGAATTGACGAAAACATTATTCATGGTATTTCAAGCCTCGCAAAGGCTCTTATCTCTACTTTGATATTCATCCTTATAGGGTGGATGGGTTCTTTGCTTACAACCACATCATTTATGCGCAAATCCAGTCAACATTTGTCTATTATGATTTTTACGGTAATCTTATCATTACTGTTATTTGCAATACAGTTCATACACCCATTTTATATCATCATTCCTGTTGTAATAATTGACTTTGTTTATGTTTTTTCCCTTGGCAAGAGGTTACCATGCTCACGTTAAACAATCTTTCATTGACAATTAGCGATAATCATATTCTTAAAAACATTTCCGTTGAATTTTTTGAAGGTGAAATCATTGGTATAATTGGTAAACCAGCAAGTGGAAAATCTATACTGTTGCAAACGATAGCACAGTACTACACTCACTACAATGGTGAAATTTTATTAAATACAAAACCAATACATTCAATCAAAAAAAGGGATTTAGCTCAAACTATTTCATTTCAACCGGCAAGTTATTGGTATAACCATTACATCACTCTTCATGATTACCTTATATCAAGCAGAATGCCTTACAAAACTTTTCTTTCACCATTCCAATCTTTTGATTATGAGATCGTCAATAAATATATAGACCATTTTGAATTACAACAATATACATCCAAACCATTGATGCTTCTTTCATCTGATGTTCAGGCACGTGCCCTTTTAGCATTTCATTTTATACGAGATGCACAGATAGTAATGCTGGATAATCCAACTCAAAATCTTTCTTTACCATCACATAATCAGCTTCATGATGCAATTATACGATATTGTTCAACTGGGAAAAACTGCTGTATAATAGCTTCTCATGATATTAATTTCCTTGCTCAAACAGTAGATAAATTTTATATAATGGATAATGGTTCAATAGTAGATTCCTTTTTGCCTGCTGATTTAACTGAAGATTCAATAAAAAAAATACTTGGAGTTGATGTTTTTATTACACGAAACATTTATAATGGCAAACCAAATGTCCATCTATATTTTGAATATTAACAAAGTAGAAAGGTTTCCAGGATAGAATGGATATGTTAAAAGAATATTAAATGTAATATTCTAATTTTCTAATTCCTTCCTCTACACTATTGATTAAAAGCAGATCATACGATTCGGTTGCATTAATTAAACTTTGCAGATTATCTGAGGCTCCCAAAATCATAACTCTGCGTTTTTTTTGTCTTGCAAAGTGTGACAGATCAATTAATGCCTTGAGCCCTGATGAGGTTACCATCGATACACCTGAAATATTAATAATAACATTATTTGTAGCAACTAAACTTTCTATCAAACTAATAAATTCTCTTTCGGTAGCTGAACATAGAACACCAGCTAAGTTAACTATTTTTGCCCCTTCACGTTCCTCTATTGAATAATTTATTTCAGCTGCCATTATTTACTAACCATTTTTAAATAAAAGTTCAATGCTTCCATAACCAGTGCATCATTTACTACACAACCAATCCGTGGTTTCCCAATTGATTCCAGAAGAACAAAGCGTGTTTTACCTTTTACATTTTTTTTGTCGTACATCATATGATTAACTATCTTATAAGGATCAAATGAAAAATTGGGCAACAGGTTATATGCAGATATAATATCCCTGATACAATCAAAATCAGCTTTTGGCATGCCTTCTTTCATGGATATATACGATTCAATCAACATACCAGCAGCAACGGCATCACCATGGCTTACTGTATATTCAAGCAGGGATTCTATAGCATGTCCAACGGTATGTCCAAAATTTAAAATTGCTCTGATGTCTTTTTCAAATTCATCTTTCTCAACTATAGAAGCTTTGAATCGCACTGAACTATTAATGCAGTTATATAATGAATTGTCAATATGACCATATTGTATTTCTTTATTCAGCAGTAATGATAATGATGAACTATCGCCAATTAATGCATGCTTTACAACTTCTGACATGCCACAACGCCATTCTGATTGGGGCAATGTTTGTAAAAAATCAATGTCAATAATAATATATTCAGGCTGGTGAAAATGACCCACTATGTTTTTACCTGCTTTAATATTAACCGCCACCTTACCGCCAATACTGGCATCCACCATTGCCAGAAGTGTTGTGGGGACATACACTACATCTACACCTCGCATATATGCTGATGCAATATATCCAGCAAAATCTGTGGTAACACCACCACCAATTCCTATTACCAGTGAATTTCGTGTACACTGATTTTCAAGCAATTGGTTGAAATACTTTTCAGCATATGCGTATGATTTATTTTGTTCGCTGTCATTATACTGTATTGAAATAGCATCAATTAATGCCAGGCTGTGATCAACAACCTCTTTATGTAATGTATATACTGTATTACTTATGATTGCAACAATGACATCCCACTTTTTATATGGTATCAGTGAGGCTAATGAAGCCAGTATTCCCCTGCCAATTATTATTGTGGATTTCTTTGAATCTAACTGCAAAACGATAGCATCACTATTTGTTATGGGATCCACAGTGAACCTTTATATATTCGTTCGTTTTTATTCTGTAACAATTGAATAATATACTCATTAAGTGGCGGGTACATAACTACATCAGTTAATTCACTGACAGGCTTGAAACTGAAATCATATAAAATTTTCTCATCACCCAAACGTATTGATTTATTCATCAGATAACACCAGAATACAATATTAATAATATGACGTTTCCCGTTAGGTTCTATGGAATCTGCTATCAATGCAATGTCACCAACTTTTACTGTAAGCCCCAATTCTTCAAGAAACTCCCTTTTGAGTGCTTCATCAAGTGATTCCTGATATTCTACACCTCCACCAGGCAACAACCAGTAGATTTCACTTCCTTTTTTATGAGCTATCATCAATATTTTGTTATCTTCAACAACCAGGCCAGCCACACGGATCCTGATCTTTTTATGTGATAGCTCAAATCTCATATACTTATCCTGTTGGAGTAGATAAGTTCAAGAGCTTTTTTTGCAGCATCAGACTCTGCTTTTTGCTTACTGCTTCCTGTTCCAATTGTGATATCACGATCGTTTATAGTTAATTTAATGGTATATATTTTACTGTGATCGGGGCCAGATTCATGGATCACTGTATACAGTGGCCTGCTTTTATATTTCTTTTGAACTATCTCCTGTAATGTTGTTTTTGGATCGCGTAAATATGAAAGTTTATCAATACGCTGAATATCTTTTTTTAATAACCTCAGCACCAACTTTTTTGATTTTGTTAATCCTGCATCAAGGTATACTGCGCCAATAATTGCCTCCAGTGCATCTGCCAGTATTGATTGACGATATCTGCCACCAGTAAGTTCTTCACCCCTTCCCATAATAATATAATCACCTAAGTTCATCTGATTGGCAACTTTTGCCAGGGTTTCTTCTGAAACTACAGCAGATTTTATTTTTGCAAGATCGCCTTCAGGGTAATTTTCAAACGATTTAAACAGATACTCATTAACCACCAAACCCAATACCGAATCACCCAAATACTCTAACCGCTCATTATCTTTTACAGGAATTGAGGATTCATTAACATAGGAACGGTGGGTTAAAGCACGTTTCAATAATGATTTATTTGAAAAAGTAAAGTGTAAACGTTTCTCAAGCTGTTGCAATTTACGGTTTTGCCTTTTTTTATCTAAGCCCTTCTTATTTTCATCATCCATTGCTCATCACAAAAAAACAAAATTCAATCACTGTAATTTGGCTTCAATATATTTAACAACATCTTCAACGGTTAATAATTTTTCGGCGTCTTCATCAGGTATCTCTATTCCAAACTCTTCTTCTAATGCCATAACCAGTTCTACAGTATCAAGCGAATCAGCTCCTAAATCATCAACAAATGATGCCTGTAGTGTAACTTCCGATTCATCGACCCCTAACTGATCCACAATTATTTTTTTTATTTTTTCAAAATCAACTGTCATTACCTCTGGCCCTCCTTACCTAACTTGCCTTGTAAATTAAACCCAAGACAACAAAACCACATATATGATAGTAGTAAAAATATTGATATTTTGTCAAGATTAATATAAAAGGAGCGTCTGAAACGCTCCATATTCATACACAATCATTAACCTTTGTTAACTTTTACAACCGGTTCCACTATTAGTTTTCCCTTATAATGGCCACATTCGGGGCATACTCTATGAGGCAAAACGTACGCACCACAGGTTGGGCATGGTCTTAAGTTTGGTGCCCCTATCGCATCATGCGAACGGCGCATCCTTGATTTTGCTTTTGATTTTCGCCTTTTTGGTACTGCCACTTTTTTTCTCCTTATTTACTATTATCAAAAATTTCATTATAACTTCAAAAATAGCACATTGCTGTGTCAATGCTTTTTTAATGTGTGGTATATTAATTTTTCTTTTCGCTTTCAATAGCCCCTAAAAAAATAGTGTGCTGGGCTGCCTTTTTTGCAAAAAAAGATTGTGGGAACTCAGTAGATACCCTGTTAAAATATTCCTGAGCTTTATAATACTCACCTTTAAGAGCATACATCCTTCCAATACTATATACTATCTGGTCAATATTATAGCCATCTTTATACTTTGATTCACACAGGAGATAATACCGTAAAGCTTCATCCACATTATTGAGATATTCGGACGCCATACCCGCCTGCTGTAATGCCAGTGCAGCAAATAACGGTGATGCATACTGTGAAGCTTTTTCATAATATTTTGCAGCATTAGCATAATCTTTTTCATTAAAATAAAGGCTTGCAATAATATAATACCCATTGCGGTGCACATACCCAAAATAAGAGCTATCAGCAATTGCCTGTAATCTTTTAACAGTACGCAAAAACTTTTCATTATGTTCTTGTATATTGGTTGTGTATGTTGTTCTATATTCGTCAAGAATTGCTTCAAAATCAGCAGTATCTTTTTTTATTTTATAATCAGCATACACAATGGCAACAATCCCAAGAACTACAATCACTGATACACCAATAGCCACTTTAATTGCCATAGAGCGATGAGCACGAATATAATCACGCATATTCATCAGCGTTTGCTCAACAATGTTACGGTGAACAGTAACTTCCCTATCTATCATATGCTATTCCTTATCCAGCTTATTTTTTAAAAGTTCACCCAGCGTAACTGTACCAGATGTTGATGTGTTTAAAATCTTTTTGATTTCTTCCTTTTCGGTCATAATTTCATAATGCTTTATACTGAGTGACAGCCGTTTCTTATCAACGTCAACACCCAATACAACAGCATTTACCTTATCACCTATCTTGTAGATAGTATCAACTGATTCAATCTTTTTTCTTGATACCTCTGATATATGAACAAGCCCTTCAACGGTATCGCCATCAATCTTTACAAACATACCAAAAGGAACAATCCCGGTTACAATTCCACTAACAATTGTCCTGGGTGGATATTTTTCGGCAATTACTTCCCACGGTGATTTAGTGAGTTGCTTAATACCACAGGCTATCTTTTGCTCATCTTTATTAATATCAAGTATGACAAATTGAACTTCCTGGCCTTCTTTATACTGTGATTGAATATCTTTAAAATTTTCATCCCATGATATATCTGATATATGGATCAAACCGTCAATATCAGGCTCAAGTTCCACAAACATGCCAAAGTTAACAATCTTTTTAATTGGACGTGTATAAATGCTTTTCACAGGGAAACGATCTTCAATAGTATCCCAGGGATTTGGCTGTAATTGCTTTATACCCAGTAACAACTTTCTGTTCTCAGTGTCTACATTTAAAACAACTGATTGAATCCTATCGCCTTTTTTATACAGTTCTTTTGGATTTACTGTACGTTTAGCCCATGTAATATCTGATGCTGCACAGTACCCTTCAACACCAGGCTCCACTTCCATAAACATTCCAAAATTAGTAAGTGTTACTATTTTCCCTTCTACTGTGTTGCCAACTTTATATTTTTCAGGAACCAACAACCATGGATCAGGAACAAGCTGCTTTAAACCCAACGCAATTTTTCCTTCTGCTCTGTTAATGGCAAGAAGTACAAAATCACGTTCTTCGCCAATCTTTAATATTTTCTTTTTCTTAAATACTTTACGCCATGAAATATCGTTACGGTGAAGAAGGGCTTCAACACCACCAATATCAACAAAAGCCCCAAAGTCCACAAATTTTGTTACCTTACCGCGGATTACATCCCCTGGCTTGTAATTTGCTTCTAAATTATCCCATATCTTTTTCTGTTCTTCATCAAGAAAATCTTTCCGCGACAAAAGCACTGAGCGCTTCTTCCTATCAATATTTTTAATCTTAAAATAAACGGTAGAATGCCCATTCTGAGATTTTCCTTTAACATCGGCAGCCAGCGTCAAAGGCAGGAAAGCCTGCACACCATTACAATCAACAACAAACCCATTCTTTGATTTCTGCTTTACGGTCCCCCGTATGATACTTGACCCTTCAATAGCTTTTAAAAATTGCTGCCAGCTTTTTTCTTTCTTTGCTGCTTTAATGGAAAATACATACATTCCATCAAGAAGGCGTTTATTCATAAGCATTACTTCAACCACATCGCCCACTTTGGGAGCAGTTTCAAACTCTTCCAAATTGACCCTGCCATCAGTTTTTGTGCCAATATTGACATAGGCAAAATCATTATCAACAGTAACTATCTCACCCGTATAGATAGTTTTGGGCTGAATGGAATCATTTGAAAGGTTTGAAACATGATCCATATATAGCTGGCTATCATTTCTATCTACTTCCATACCACTTCACCTTGTTGTCATAACGTTAATACAATCAAAAGAAAAACCGTGTATAAGTCAATTTTATTTTAGCAATTATTCACAGGTATATCTAAAAATAAAAATTTTTATATGCGATAGTTACTATGTATTCACCCCATTGCCTTACTAACCAGTAAATAGATGTAATCAATCACTTCCTGCTGTGTCATTGCGCTGGTATCAATATAGATAGCATTATGCGCTTTTTTCAGCGCACCAAAGGGACGATTCATATCCTCACTGTCACGTCGTGCAATGTGCACCTTTAACTCATTTACGTCAATATTTTTTCCTTTTTGCGCATATTCTTTAGCACGCCGCAATGCACGTTCTTCAACCGTTGCATCTAAATATATCTTTATATCTGCATCAGGAAACACAACGGTACCAATATCCCTTCCATCAACAATAATTGAATGGTCTTTAGCCCAATTGCGCATAAGCGTATTGACATATTCCCTAACTGCAACAACATCCGAAATTTTGCCAATATGTGTGGCTACTGTTTCATTGCGTATTTTTTCGCTGACATCGACACCATTGCAATATGTGCTGCAGCTTCCATCTTCATTAAAAATTTGTTTAAGCTGGATATCATCAAGAAGCCTGCACACATCATCCTGTGTAAAATGTTTTCCACAATGTTCCAATACATACAGTGTAATTGCCCTGTACAATGCCCCTGAATCAATGTATTGCAAACCTGCCCGTTTTGCCACCTCTTTTGATACAGAACTTTTGCCTGAACCTGCAGGTCCATCAATAGCCACAACAATATTCTTACGCATGGTATTTATTCCATTTAGTCTGAACTTCTTCAAAATACCGGCACAGCACATCACGGTCATTATGTAGTGATGCCTGCTGTATACTATGTTTAACCTTAGTCAATGATTGTATATAATTTTCAAGCACTGCAATAATATTGGTATTGTTTAACAACACAATATCAGCCCACATGTCAGGACTTCCACCAGCAAGCCGCGTCATATCTTTAAATCCTTTTCCTATGAAAGGCTTTATAGTATGTAAATCTATTTCATTATCAGTGGCAAAAAAACTATCCATTAACGCTGCTGATACTATATGTGGAAGGTGGCTGGTACTGGCAACAATCCGGTCATGTGTTGCAGCATCGGTAATATGAATTTTGCATTCCAGCAATTCCCAGAATTTTTTTATTGCTACAATATCATCATTATTATTTTTCTTATGTGGTGTAATAATTACCCATGCACCAGGAAGGATCGTGTGGGTACTGAATGTATATCCAGATTTTTCAGAACCTGCCATTGGATGGCATCCAACAAACTGATGCGCCTTTTTATGATCCACTATTGAATCTATGACCATCTGCTTTACACTACCGGCATCTATAACTAATGCTGTGGATTTAAGGCGCGGATCATCCAACAAGGATGTAATAATAGTGATGGATGATAGCACCGGCGTTGCTACTATGAAAAGGTCAACATCATTACAATCAATTGCATCAATAGAGGCAACATCATCAATAAATCCTTCTTTCATAGCATTGTGGAGGTTTTCTGGTTTACGGCCATACGCGGTAATATACACAGATTGATGCTTTTTTTTAAGCATGCGGGCAATTGATCCACCAATGAGCCCCAAACCTATGATAGCAACCTTATTGAACATTAATAAATTCCCCTACCCAGTGCCAGTGCCACGCTGGCAAGTTTCTTTTTAAGTTCAACTAACTGCTCAAAATTTATTGTCTGCTGCCCATCAGACATTGCTTCTTCAGGGTTAGGGTGTGCTTCAACCATAATACCATCAGCCCCTGCAGCCACATACGCAAGTGCTGCAGAAACCACATAATCTTTCAACCCCATTGCATGGCTTGGGTCACACACTACTGGCAGATGTGAAAAATCTTTTAACACCGGTACCGCACCAACATCAAGAGTATTACGGGTTACATCTTCAAACGTGCGTATACCGCGCGGGCATAGTATTACCTGTTTGTTGCCCTGAGAAAGGATATACTCTGCTGACATCAGGAATTCATTGATGGTTGCACTCATTCCTCGCTTCAATAACACCGGTTTGTCTATCTTCCCTAACTCTTTTAACAAATTAAAATTTTGCATATTGCGGGTGCCTACCTGTAATACATCAGCATACTGGGCAACAAGTTCTACATCACGGGGATCCATTACCTCAGTAATTATCGGTAACCCTGTTTCCTCTTTTGCCTTTGCTAAATATTTTAATCCCAAAGCACCATACCCTTGAAATGTGTACGGCGATGAGCGGGGCTTGTATGCTCCTGCCCGTAGCATAGATGCGCCAGCCTGCTTTACCATCTTTGCATGCTCAATTATTTCCTTTTCACCCTCTACGGCACACGGGCCAGCCACCAATACAATCTTATCGCCGCCAATCTCAATATCACCCACTTTCACTATAGTCCTATCAGGATGAGTTTCTTTACTTGCTAACTTGTACGGTTTTAATATTGGTTTGACCGATTCAACACCTGATATTGCCTCAAGCGGCTGTTCACGGATGATATCCTCATCGCCTATAACGGTGATAATTGTCCTGTACTGTCCCTTTGAGACATGTGGCTGCAAATTAAGTGACTTTATTTTGCCAACTATATGATCAATTTCATCCTGTGTAACATTGGGTTTTAGTACTATAATCATAATTACCGTGCTCCTTTTTTATGTTAAATCTTTAATCATGTTTTTCAGCCTGATACGATCCAAGAACCTTCAAGAATATGGTTTCCTGTTTCATATCCTCCAGTGCCTTCTGTACAACAGGGTCACTTCTATGCCCATTAAAATCAATAAAAAAGTTATATGCCCACATCTTCTTCTTATCAGGGCGTGACTCTATCATGGTCATATTAATACCATGTTCACTAAACGGTTTTAGAAGCTTATACAGTGCACCAGGCTGATCTTTCACAGCACACACTATTGATGTTTTGTCATTACCTGTTGGAGGATTATCATGCTTCCCCAAAACAAGAAACCGGGTATAATTTTGACGTGAATC
>JBBFLA010000039.1:0-28578 GCA_037481795.1 Spirochaetota bacterium | reverse complement strand
TTTAAAAATTAAGACTTTTTATTTTAAAGAATTACTAAATTTTTTTGTTTTGACTTTTGTTCAGAGGTCTCATTTATATTAAATTGAATACCGACTATTCGGTATCACATTAAGTATTACAATATTTTTGTCAACAAAAATTATTATATGCTCTGACCCATTAATGTAACTGTCGCACATAAAAAATCCTCCTTGATACCAGGAGGATTTTTATATGTTTAGATATGATTTAAAAAAACCGCTAATCGTAATAGGCTATATAATCAAACACAGCTGCATAAAATTCCATTTCATCAAACATATCAGGACCAACACCAATCACATCAAGATGATCCTGATTTACAATATCAGCTGTAGATGTCATCTGTGTGCTATTAGGATAATTAATATTTCCTACATATCCAAGGGCAGTATCAGTTGTTAAATAATCCTGTGCTAAAAATGCTTCAGTGTATTTTAGTCTATAGCCCATTTGCTGTGCATTAATACCCACCAGTCCATCATCATCCAGGTCAGTCCTCGTTCCATCGCCTTTGCCTGCAGCACCATCATTATCGCAGTCATCGGTACAGTAACCGTCGCCATCAATGTTGTAAAATCCGTTGCGCAACAAAAAGAGTGCCGGATTAACGTCCAATCCTGTTTGTGCTGTGATAATTGAAACCCATCGGGCAGCATAGGTGGAACTTACCGGATACGAATTATTAAATACTTTCATCCCCGTTGTGACACCATCAGATGGGCTGTAATCGTTATAAACCATTTGTTTTGCTGCTGCATAACAATCATTTCCTGATTTATACACTACATTACCATAAATAGTTGCAAGTGCAGCCACAACACTGGTTACACCAGGTCCCAAATCCAGAATATACTTTGCCACTGGCGAACCTCGGTGTGGTGATGATATTGAAAGTGCAACTTTTACTACAGTATAGCCTTTGCGCTGATACAATACCTTTGCAGCTTTGCGAAGATCAAGCCCACCCTGTGAATGACCAACAATATTTACATAGCGTGCACCACTGGTTGCCATGTAGCTTTCAATTTGATTGGCTAGCTGTGTTCCTCGATATTCAGAAGAATGAAATGGCTGAACCTGCGCTACGAAAGATTTTTGGCCCGTATCAATATTTCCATTACATGATGTTTCCAAAAACTCATCACATGGATCGCCAACAAACACGCCATAATCATCACCCCAATAGTCATAGCCCAATATGTCATCAAATCCAGCCATACCATGGGCAAATACCACTGGATACGTTGTTCGTGGTACTGCAGCAAAAACCCCATAAGGGGTCAGAGCAACAGTTAAAAATATTGCTAGTAATAATAAACCTCTTTTCATAAAGCCCCCCTTTGTAATATACCGTCTATATGGTATAATTTAATCAATATACTTCAAAAAGTCAACTATTTTAATACCGACTGGCTGATTTTTTATACAAAAATCACACAAAAAAATTTAAAAAACCATAATTTTTTATTGCTCATGTTGGTAAACATAATATGTTAATGTTTTGATTATTGCTTATTGCTGTATATTTATATTACATACACCTTTGGGAGGATACACATGAATATAGAAACAACCACCTGCATTTCAAATGAGCATCTTGAACGTTTACAAATCTATGCCAAAGCTCAAAACATGTCGCTGAGAACATTTATCTCAGGACTTATCAGCTTTGCTGCAGATAATAAAAAGATACCGGTTCAGTATTTTAAGAAGCTTCGCTACAGGAAGCGGTATGAAGCTTCATGGAGGCGATTGCATCTTGTGTTGTTTGAGGATGAGTATGAGTTTTTTATGGATGTGAAGAAGTTGTGGAAGTTATCGCTTGCAAGGATTATAGCGTTTTGTATGGAAAATGTGGTGTATGAATATTTAGACTTTTTGTCACGGGAAAAGGAAAAGGAGGACTATTATACCGATAACTATCGGTATAGTGGGTATACATTTGAGACCGGGAGCAAATGTGATATATTTTACATAACCGTATACTGGGGACCACACCCAGAAATAGTGCAAAAAGCAAACCAATAAACATATACCAACACTATTTTACGTAAATAGGCTTGATTTATTATGACTGGTTTTGCATTCTGTCTTCAGTTTGCAAAATAAAGGTTTGTATATTATGAAAAATATTCTTTTCTATTCCGAAGACCTTGCCCAGGTAGAGTACTCACCCACACATCCGTTTAAGCCAATGCGTGCAAAACAGATGATGGATTTATTAAACCGATATGGACTGCTTGAAGATACACAAATACTGGAACATCCTTCCCTTGAAGAAGATTTGCTGTACCTGTTTCACACACCTGATTACATACAGGCACTCAAAACTTGTGAACATGGTGAATTTGATATTAACCTGTTAACCTATGGATTGGGAACTCACGATAACCCTATTTTTAAAGGTGTATACAGCTTTTCACTTCAGGCATCTGGTGGAACATTCCTGGGTGCAAAGAAATTAGCAGAAACCAATGCAACATTTGCTTTCAATCCCATTGGCGGCTTTCACCACGCAATGCGTGACCATGCCGAGGGATTTTGCTATATTAATGATCTTGCCATAGCATTGCATTATCTTATCCAAAAGGGATTCAAATGTGCCTATATAGATATTGATGTTCACCATGGTGATGGCGTGCAGAGTGCTTTCTATGATGACAACAGGGTGCTAACTATATCTATCCATGAGAGTGGACAGTTTTTATTCCCCGGTACTGGTTTTGAAAATGAAATTGGACAGGGCACTGGATACGGATATAATGTTAACATCCCTCTTTTAAAAGATACCGACGATGAAATTTATCTTTATGCCTTTGAAGAAATTGTGCCACCACTACTTCAGAGTTTTAAACCTGATATTGTATGCATTCAGGTGGGTGGCGATAGTCATAAAGATGATCCTTTGGCGCACCTTAATCTTACCAGTAACGGCTATGAAAAAGTACTTAAAATTATCAAGCAATACTCCGGCAAAGTACTGGGAACTGGAGGCGGTGGATATAATCTGTATAAAACAGCTGCACTGTGGACACTGGCATGGTCTACATTTGCAGGCGTAAAACCTGTGGATAATTTCATGGGTGTTGTTGGTGGAATGATGTTTGGACCAGAAATGGATGCTGGAACACTGTACGATACCCCTTATCATATTGGTGGATTGACAAAAGAACAATGTTTTTCATACGCACGCGATGTTGTGGATTATATCAAACAGATGGTATTTCCCATTCATAAAATATAACACAGGTGCCAATAAGCGCTTGCAGCACGTTGCTTACTATAATTTTGAATAACCGCATCTTTATTCGTTGCTATAAACGCTTGATGGTAGCCTCAACCCCATTCAATGCCACCAGAATAGAAGCATAATATCCACTTTTAAACATTCCTGCATTAACCACGGTAGTATTGCCCAGATGAGCTACACCGCTGGCTTCATGTATATGCCCACAAATACATAGATCTATATCATTATCCAGACAAAACCTGGCAACTGCTGTACTTCCAGCATTGGTTTTGAAGATAGTCCTGTCACAAACATTTTTTGGTGGATTATGCGATATCAGCACCTTAACTGGTTGATCTTTTATATGTTCAAAACCTTTACACAAAAAGGTATACATTTCATCCTCAGTGTATTCAACAGGAGTGTGCAGTGGTGTTTTAATAGAGCCACCTACACCAAAAAAACCAATATCATCAACTATCGCAAAACCTGCATGAATGGAATACGGTGCTAGAAATTGCTGGATTTTACTCCCGTCCCAGTTTCCATGAACTGCCAGAACAGGTTTATTTATCTGGGCGATAGTTCCTTTATAAGCATTCCAGCGCGTATACCACCTCAATGGGCCAATATCCCCAGCAATGACGACAATATCGCTGGATTCAATCTCAGGTTGTAAGCGATAGATATTGTTATATCCGCGATGGATATCGCTGATAGCACAGATTTTTAACATAGCTAAAACCGGATTTTTTAATTTTTTTAGTCAAAGAAAGCTAAAAAGGAATTTTTCAAGGACATAGAGATATGTCAAGAACTATACATCACAGCGTACGTATTTATTGTGTAGTCATTGGCTCAGATGCCCCTGTCTTCATCAAATATTTCAGCTGGTATACGAACCCCAAAATATTTGATTGCAGCAACCAATCTGTCACATTCATCTACTTGTGGCAGCGCTTCACATTGGAAGGGCTCTTCGTATTCCCGGTAAATATATAATTGGGCATTCTTCATAATAGTAACCCTAATTCTATCATCGTTTTTAAGTATAGCATAAATTAGATTAAAATCAAGCTGAACTTTACAAAATATATTTAAAATATATTTAAATTTGTATTTACACATATGCAAATAAAATATATAGTATTATTACATTATTATAATTTATGTTATAAACTATTCTTAACCCAAAACGTACACTATAATTTAATTCAAATTTATATTCTGATAAAATAACGCTTGCCTTACACGTATTGTTTTTCATAGCATACCATGCATTATGGCAACGCATCTTTCATTATTGGAATTTTCTATTTTTACTCTTACGCTATCTCTTTCAGGAGTAATGGCTCCAGGTCCAATGAGTGCCGTTACATTAAATCACGGAACCACCTCACGGTTTGCGGGCTTAAAGGTTGCAACCGGACATGCACTTGTTGAACTGCCTGTCATTATTGCACTCTTTTATGGCATTCAAATTATAACAAAAATAACCGATATCACCACCTATGTAACCCTTGCCGGGGGTATTGTTCTTTTTATACTTGCTACATTAACACTAAAAAGCCTTAAAAATGAGTCAAACGTATATACCCACTCACCGTTAATTGATGGCATTGTCCTTTCAGCATTTAACCCTTACTTTTACATATGGTGGTTAACCATAGGGCTAACTCTTATTCAAAAAGCAACTAATATGGGAAATCTTGGTTTACCTATGTTATCAGTGTTGCATCTATCATGTGATTATATATGGCTACTGGTGTTATCATCATTGTCTTTTGCTGGTGCATCGTTTTTAGGAAATAAATTTACAAAAGCAGTTGGGATAGTTACCGTCATCATGCTGTATGCATTTGGATTATTTTTTGTCTATGATGCATTACGAAGAACTTACATTATTTAAGAGATAGAAAAGAATTGTTTTGAAGCCTTAGAAAGTTGGTTCAAAGCCATTAACGATTTGTTATATCACAATGGTCCATAAGCAATGGATTTGCTCCTATAACTTATAGCTATATTTTGCCTGATGAAATGTTCTATCGCTTATATCACCGTGGTATTATCCTTTTTACCGAGCGGGTGCTATCAAGCGTCAGATCCACCGTAAACGGACGAGTAATCTTTTGCTGTTTGTCATTTGTCAAAATTTTTACTATTGGACGCAGATCTCCCGTTGAATGCAACTCTTCAACCTGAGCAACTTCACCAGTAGTGAGCATAACAATAGTACCAACCGGTAGTAGCGGTTCTTTTTGTAGAATGGGTGTCATGTCCCGTACAAACCGCGAAACCAGTACTGGATTAAACTTTACCCTTGATTCTTTCATTATAGAAAGTATTGCCTCACGTGAAGAATAAGCCCTTTTGTAAGGACGCGGCGTAATAAGCGCATCATACACATCACAAATGGATGTTATCCGTGCTCCTATTGGGATTTCTTCATCCTGAAAACCTTTGGGATACCCTTTGCCATTATAATTTTCATGATGGTATAACACTATATCCAGTGCATTTGGGGGGATATGATCATGTTTTGCTACATATTCATATCCATATTCCGGGTGCTTTTTAATAACCTCAAATTCATCACTGGTTAACTTTTCTTTCTTATTAAGAATTTCTTTTGGAATCATTAGTTTGCCAACATCATGCAAAAACGCACCAAGCCCAATTTCATGTACCAGTTTTTCTTCAAGCCCATGCTTGGAAGCCATAGTCATGGCCAGAATACCAACATTAACAGAGTGTGTAAATGTATAATCATCATAATCCTTAATCTTCATTAAATAAAGGAAACGGTCCTTATTTTGCTTTACATAATTGTGCAGTGATAATACAAAATCTTTAGTTTGCTTCAAGTCAGGGCGTGCATTTTTCCTGACAGCATCAAATAATGATTCCCATATATCCTGCGCCTTTTCAGTAAATTCTGCTGCATCATTATTTTCAACAGGTGTATAATATATACGCTTAATCCCTTTTGCCTTTAGAGTGTCAATAATTTCGCTGGTAAACACAGTATACGCAGGATACAGAAAATTATTTTCAGAATCAAAGGTGTCTCCGGAAAGTGTTGCACCCGGAACCATAAATTCAACAATGACCTCTAAACGTTTAGCATTATCTTCCATAACTACGACACCTTACTTATGGTACGCTACAGCATCTCCAATAGCTATAATGGCATCATTGTTCCCACGTATCTCTAAACGCCATGAACTTATTTTCCTGCCCGCATGAACCAGCATGCATTCAGCGAATATCCGTTCGCCATCAACAGCTGCCTGCAAATATTGCAATGTCATGGTAAGGGCAACCGCCATAGTCCCCATAGAATTGCTTGCCACTGCAAATGCCTGATCCGCTACAGCATGAATAATACCACCATGTGCGCGCTCAACTGCATTAAGGTATTCTGGCTTTACCGTTAAACCACAGCGTGCATACCCATGCTTCACATCCTCCACTTCAATTCCCAAAAACGTTGCTAAAGGGTCTTTCCCCACAACATCCTTAGCATAGCCAAGCGGATCCTGAACCATCTTTTCCATTTGTGCACCTCAAATTCATTTATTAATTTAATCACACAACAAATCATCAATCAAATTTAGTGATAACTTAAAACTCCTCTTTTGGAGGATTATAATACCCCAATTTGATCTTAGGATATTTTGTTTGCAAGAGTTTTAGTAACTGTCGCACACCTATTGCTTGTTCATCTTCAAAACCAATATTGTCCAGATAATAATCCGGGTCAATATTAAGATTGCGGGTTTGTATCATATGCACAGGGAAACTGTCAAGAAAAGAACATAAATGCTCAACCTCGGATTGTGCGTCTGTGAAACCTGGTAAAAAGAAAAGATTTATTGAGACAAAAATACCATCTTTTAGTGCTACCTCAATACTGCGCAACACATCCTTAAAGCTATAGTTTTTTGGGCGATAGTACCTGGTATAATACTGTTCAGTTGGTGAATTCATACTGATACGCACAGAATCAAGTCCTGCATCAATACACTGCTGCAAAGCCTGTGGCAATGAACCGTTGGTGTTTAGGTGAATGGTCCCTTTTGCTGTTTTGCTTCGCACAATCGATATTGCCGCCGCTAAATCTTTTGCACGTAATAGCGGCTCCCCCTCACAGCCCTGGCCAAAGCTGACCACTGCTCTGTTAACCCGTTCAATGTGATACAGCATCACTTCAGCTATCTCCTGTGGGGATGGCTGACGGGCAAGCCTGTACTGCGACACATGCACACCGGTATCCTTCTGAAACGAGAAGCAACCCAAACACAGTGCGTTACACGATTTTGTTGTTGGCAGTGGTGCCTCATACCGGCTTAAAAAGAAATTACGCGCACACAGGCACCCATACTGTGTGGAACATTTTGCTAGCTGGCGTACCAAGCTGTTTTCCGGATACTGCTCTTTAACAGCTTTGATTTGTTTAAACAGTTCAATGTCATTGCGGTGTAATGAGGGATCAGAGCGTGGATCAGGATCAATACGAAGTGCTGGCACATAAAAATCATCACCCACAAATACAAGGCCACAGTATGCCCATAAAGAAAGAATAGTCGCATCCTTAGTTTGTACATACGCAGGCATGTATGTGCGTAAATACCCCGAACTTAAAAACGAAGCAACTGCCCATATTTCATTGCCATTGTACTTCGTTATTGTTTTAAAATTCTTGCCTTCAACAGGATAACGTTTTGGTAATAGATACAACGTACTGCCATCAGGAATAGGTATAAGCTCTTTTTCATCCACTTTCACAAACCGGCGGCCCGACCTGAAGGCTGGCGCTGCATGATGTTTGTACACATTACCGTCAATATCGCAAAATGCTAAATATGATTTGTTCATAACTATGCGCTTTACAAATTCATTATACCAATCCGCTTGATGCATGCAGATAATTTTTTATTATATTCTTTTTCTGCATGGCGCATGCGAGTGCATAATGTGTCCTGTTCTTTTTGTAGCTTTTTGTATTGTACATCTTTTTTTATTGCAGCTTTGTCTTTTCCCTGTTTCATCAGGGTTTCTTTATAGCGCAAACGTTTATCACGAGCACTACGCCATTGCTGTTTTAAAGACTGCATCTTATTTTTTATAGGCGATAGCTCATTGTCAAAATATTGCCTGAAAACTACATTACTGGTAGCATGAAATTTTGCCAGCTTCTGAACTAAACTATCACGGTATGCTATCCCTTTAGCGGTAAGTGTGCAGCAATTGTCATTAATGGATATATAGCCGGCTTTGATTAAATCTTCAGGTAACTGTTGCCTGCAATTATCGTCACAGTAAAACAGCAGGAAAATAATATGTTTCAACTCCTCACGTGAAAGAGAGGATTCCATTAAAGCAGTACGCAATGTTTCTATCATCCCCCACCAACAAACCGTGCTATTTCAAGGATATCACCATCCTGTAACGTTTCGGTGGCATAGTTTTCCTTTTCCACAATACGGCCATTCTTCTCCACCATAATTTTTGAGGGATTAAAGCGATATAAATCAAGAAGCTCTTTTAATGTGGTTTTTTCAAATTCAATATCTATGCCGTTTACCCTGATCCTCATACTGTTTCCTTTTTTTACGTATAGCCCCACTCATACATAATAATGGCAGGCAATACTATAGCTGCCGTTTCAGCTCTAAGCTGTGTTGCTCCGTTATATAATACAATCCAACCAAACTGGCGTGCAATTTCAACCTCTTTTTTTGAAAAGCCACCTTCCGGACCTGTTAACAGTATAACATCGTTGTGCTGTGTATTAGTTTTCAAAAACTGCCGTAAATTCTGTGCTTGGGGGTCCGCATGTGCCAGTATACCAATGCCCTTAGTTAATTGTAGCACATCAGTATATCCCATCACGGGGCTAACCCTGGGAACATCCTTCCGCAGACACTGCTTGGCGGCTTCGCTGGCAATTTTTTGCCAGCGCTCTACTTTTTTTTCTTCTTTTTCGGAAATATCCGGTATGGTACGCTCAGTCACTACAGGGATTATACACTGCACCCCTATCTCCACTGTTTTTTGAATGATAAGGTCAAATTTTTTGCCTTTTAACAGTGCTACACACAATGTCAGATTCAAAGAAATGTCAGGATAATTAATAATTTGCGCAATAGTGGCAATAATTTTTTGTGCTTCTATGTGTGAGATAGTAGCTCTGTAGCGTACACCTTCTGTGTCAATAACATCAATACTATCACCAACACGTGCACGAAGCACCCTGACCAGGTGATAGTAATCCTTGCCTTCAATGACTACTGTATTGTCATAACCTGGTACATTGACAAAAAATTGTGCCACGTTAATCCCCTAATTTTTCAGGCCTGAATATTTCTGTATTGATGGTTGCTCCATCTTCTATTGAAGTAAATTCCAGTACGGTCATGGTGCCTTTTTTAATATTCAGCATATCATACCGTATAGGAAATGATTTACCATCTTTTTGTCCAATCTTTGCAATTGAAAGGGTCTTAAAGATTACTTTATCCTGATCGTGATAATCTATACGTAACGGAATATAATTTTGTTTGATTACATATAATGTAAGTTTGCCATACGCACCCGTTTTGTCAATGGGGTCAAGTGTCATTTTATAGCAGTCCTGATTTTTCAAAATAACCAACCCATCAATGCGAGCAACATAATTACTTTGTAAATCTGCATTGGATAAATCAACATAAAAAAAGTTGGTTGACAGTATATCATCAAATTTATCTATACCCATTTTATGGAAAAGTGCCCGTGCAGCCATGTCATATACCCATAGGTCTTCACCACCTATACGGTACAGTATCTTTTGCATACTTCCCCGTGCAGGTTTTACTATATCAAATAAAAATTGATTTTTATTAATATACCCATGTATCTGTAATTTTTGTGAAGATCCATCAGGTGTTATATGCATCATGTACCCTTTCAGTATCCCATCAGGATACTCCATAATACGGTCAACACGAGCTAACATTTCCTGTGCGGTTAGTTCTATTTCCCTTTCAGCCTGGGCAACACCATGACCATGTGCAAAAAAGATTATACTGATACCTATAAGTATTACTTTAAACATACTGTGGGCATTTTTCATTGCATATCCCCAGCACACAAAGTTATGTATATCACTTTGTCTACTTCTGCAGCATTATAATTTATTATTAAAAAACTCTTCTCATTCCGCATATGACTAGTGTCCAATACAATACTACAAGGTTATATCATACAGCAGTATATTTTAAAAATTATTTATTCCAGTTGGCTATCTGAAATATAATATTTATCCTGTTCCGGTCTTCCTATATCAGGCCGCAATTTTTTTGCATCCCGCAGATAAACATGAACTATCTCCTCAGGATTTTTATCAGTATTGATATGTAGCAGAACCCTCACACACATACCCAACGATCCCGGAACCGGAATTTCACGGGAACACAACAGTGGTATATGAATCCACCCTAAGTTACGTGCTGCAAGCGCAGGGAATTCTGCATTGAGGTCATCAGTTACAGTAAAAATGGCTGAAGCTATATCATTGGTCTGGATTTTATTCACAGTAACTATCGCCTGTAAAAGTTCTTCAGTTCTATGAACTATCTCTTCTTTTGAATTTTCGTCAACGGTAATTGCACCGCGCACTCCCCGTACTACCATTATTCCTCCTTGCATATGCTGGCACCTAACGACTGCATAAGCTCTACAAAATTGGGAAATGTAACCGATACTGATTCTGCAGTATCTATGATTGTGCTACCCTCTGCAGCAAGTCCTGCAACTGCCAGTGACATCACCACCCTGTGATCATGATGGCCGTTAACATGGGCTCCTTTTAATGCACTTTTTCGTATGACAAGGCCATCAGGCAATTCTTCAATATCTGCACCCATCTTCTTTAATTCAGCGCACATCACTGCAATCCTGTCAGTTTCCTTTACCCGTGCTTGTGGCACATTGACAATGCGCGTTTCACCATCTGCAAAACACGCACACACTGAAAGCGCTGGCAGTGCATCAGGCATGGCGTTGAGATCAAACACACCACCTTTCAATGGTTTTCCAGTAATGGCAATAGCATCCGGCATAATGTCAACCTCAGCACCCATTGCCTCCAAAATGTTTATTACATCTTTATCACCCTGTGTGTCATTAACATCAAGGCCCTTTAACACAACAGTGCTCTGTGTTATGGCTGCAGCTACCATGAAAAACGTTGCCGATGAGAAATCGGCTGGAATATATTTGATGAAGGGCTTATAACTTTGCCCGCCTTTGACAATAAATTGCTCATAGCCCGTATTGTGATACTCTATGCCAAGTTCATTAAGCCACCATAGTGTCATCCCAACATAGGGAGCTTCGTTAAGGAGAGGCACATCTATGATGGTATTATTCTTTGCCTTTGGTGTTGCTACCAGCAATGATGAAAGGTATTGAGAGGTAATAGCTCGTATGGCAACATGTCCGCCAATGATTGGTCCCTGTACCACAACAGGAGGCTTTCCATTAGAGCGGGTTGAAATGGCATATCCACCCAAATCCGTAATTGCATTGAGTAAATCTTCAGCAGGACGGTTACGTATCTGATGATCTCCCGTAAATACTGTCATTCCAGGTAGAAGGGAAGCCACTCCTATACCAAAATACAGTGATGTTCCTGAATTACCAACATCAATAACATCATCAGGAATTTTAGGCCCACCATTACTTTTTACTACCCACTTGTGCTCATGTTCTTCAACAGTTGCACCAAACTGGCGTACCATGCCAAGGCATGAACGCGTATCGCTTGAATCAAGTGGCATCTGGATGGTAGATGTTCCATCAGCAAGCAGCGCACATACCAGCGCCCGTATGGTATGCGATTTTGAACCTGGAATAATCACCTGGCCATTTAGTGATGATGGAGTTACCACAAATTGCATTGTTTACACTTTCACATTTTTTTAACGAATACGTTTATACACCCACATTAGGTAGAAGTATACATATCACTCAATTATAAAATTAATTTACAAATTAATTATTTTTTGTGAGTGATAATTGAATCAATTACTTTAATTTTTTGTCAACAGAATTTAAAGAATATTTTTGGATTAGCTCTTCCTTTTTTGCTTCTGGTAATGATTTCATGTACATTTTCCAACCCGGGCAAAAGTTAATATGCCAGCGCCATAATCTACCTAATAGCGAACGATGATTCTGGTCATAGCGCATCCGTAAAGAACATGTTTCACATTTAAATGCTTTGAATGTAGCCATTGTTTTTACCTTCTCTAAATTAAATAATGGATTTCATTTTATTGATTTTCACATAAATTTCATTTTTGTCCTGATATTCAATATATTCACAAAAAACAAAATAATGTACAAAAACCTCACCTAACGGAGATGGATATTTTTTCTTAAGTACTAGATAAACTCTTGATTTATCCGCCTGTCAAGCTTATAATAATAAACTTTATTTTTTGGATAAATCATGATGTCAACTGAATCATAATTTAGCTTTCTTAACAAATTTCATAATACTAGTGGGCATTATTAAAAAGAATAGTTATGATTTTAATGATAGTTATGCTGATTTCTCCTGCACTTTCTTCAAATAGTGATAATGCCACAAATACTCTTTCAGAAAAAATTCTCAAATCATACAAAAAATTACCAAATGCTAAAAAAAGAAATTTTATATTGCCATGCTGGATTTTGAAAAAAAATGGTCAATTGCTAAAGAAATACTTTTGGTGTTGCATTTTCCAAATTATTGACTCAACAGCTTCTTTGGTATTGCTAACATTTGCAGGTTATAGGAAGAAAACAATTGGGAGCAATTATAATTATAAAAGAAAACTAGCTCAAAATGACAAACATAGTACAAGGAAAAACAATTAAGGAATATGGCACAGTTCTTGATGATAATTTTATGATTTGAATTTCTATGCAGGCTTATCATTTAATAATTATAAATTATATAGATAAAACAATCTTTACTGAGTATAGAAATCAAGCTTACAACCTTGTTTGCCCATGTGCAATACATCCCATTTATTGAATGTTTGCAGCAAAAGGAAGCGTACAATTTGAATTCCACACTTCATCTGCATTCAAATTATTGATAAGCGGAAAATTTCAGTATTTCAATGAATTTAAAGTAACAAAACTTATAAGCTATGAAATAACAGTACTATTTTCAAAAGTTGTTTCATGGAACGACACCATCAAACTAACTGGTATTGGAATTACTGCAGGCGCTGCATATTCTTTTTAATATTGTAATGTTATCCAATAACGCATAGCAATGTACTTAAAGATTAAAATATTTATACCCTAATTTTCAAGCATGCCAATAGTGAACTAGTTCACTTGTTTGAAAATAAAGGGAATAACAGTTTTTAATTCACGCTTAAAAATACATATTTAATTTTAAACATATATTTATTTGACTTTATCAAATTTTACCTCTATTATTAAAATCAGATTTTCATTAACATCATAGAGCATTGTGATGTACAATTGAGGTGGATTATGAAAAACAATGATTTGCTAATTTCACAGCCAATATCCAGAAAACAATTCATGTCAATTCTTGTACTGGCAACCAGTGGACTTATACTACCATCTTTTTTAACAAGATGCTCATCTTCAAATTATATCCAAATTAGTCAGAATATACGAAAAAGATCTTACAATAAAAATAATATAAATAAACAATTAGAAATTATACATAACGCATCTTTTGCTGCAAATGGTCATAATACCCAGCCCTGGAAATTTTCAATAAGCCAAAACACGATACGGTTATTACCGGACTTCTCAAGGCGATTACCCGTAGTAGATCCTGATGATAGAGAACTATTCATAAGCCTTGGGTGCGCTTTGGAAAATCTTATAATTGCTGCTGGAAATTTAGGGTTTATGAGTGAAGTACAGTATTTCCCTAATAATGAACCCAATGACTGTATCCGTATTAATCTTAAACCCTTTACATCAAATGTAGATGAAAATCTCCATAAAGCAATACCTGTAAGACAAAGCACACGCTCTGAGTATGACGGAAATCCCGTTCCCAAAGCAAAATTACGGCAACTGGAAAAAGCAAAACCTAAAAGCAATGTGTACATTCAATTATTTACAGATAATAAAGATATCAAACCATTAACAGAACTTGTTATGGAAGGGAATATAAAACAATATGATGATGACAAATTTCTTGAAGAATTGCAAACATGGATACGATTTAGCGATTCTGAAGCTATACGTACTATGGATGGCCTTCCCGGCCGCTGCTCAGGCAATCCATCAGTACCGCGCTGGTTTGGTAAATTGTTTTTCAATCTGACAGTTAATGGGGAAAATCAGGCAAAAACCGACCAAAAAAAAATTAGAACATCATCAGGGTTAGCACTATTTATTTCCGAAAAGGATGACAAACAATCCTGGATTGAAACCGGACGCACCTTTGAAAGATTTGCATTGCTTGCAACAACCTTAAATATTAAAAATGCTCACCTCAATCAGGCAATTGAAGTCCCTGATGTGCGCAAACAATTAACAGAGCATCTTAATCTTGGGTCCATGAAACCACAATTGCTTATAAGATTTGGTTATGCAAAACCTTTACCATATTCACTAAGGCGCCCTGTTGATGCAATAGTAACTATAGAGTCATAGTACCCCGCCGCCCCCGACTGAGGTAACAGATCATTTCTTGTCTAAAAAACTTACGGAATTAATATTAGAATACAAATATAAAAACCTCTTTTTTAATTGACAATACCCCTATGCAGTATAATAAAAAATTCTTCTATACCTGGAAACTGATACAGTAGAGTTTTAATACTATGAAAAAAAATACAATAGCCAATCCATCACCTGATGGATATGTTACTGTGCTTGATGGTATTGAGCGCAAAACTCTTGTCTATGGTACCCATACATTAATGACCGAGTTCAAATTACAAAAAGGGAAAAAATTACCCATCCATAAACACCCGCACGAGCAAACGGGATATCTTGTCAAAGGACATATTATCCTCTTCATGGATGGACAAATGTATGACATGCAACCCGGAGGTAGCTGGTCAATACCAGGTAATATAGAACACGGTGCAGAAGTATTGGAAGACTCAATAGCAATTGAAGTATTTTCCCCCGTACGAGAAGATTACTTGCCATAATGCCGATAATTATCACAAAGTAAAGCCAGTATGAAGATTTCAGATATAATAACAGCAATTGGCGGCATAGGGATACTTCTTTTAGGGATTGTCCTTATGTCCGAAGCAATACAAAAATTAGCCGGTCCTCGTTTCAGGAAAATCCTTGCAAACCTCACCGGTGGAAAGTTTAAGGCACTGTTCACCGGCATGCTGGTAACTACCATCATCCAGGCATCTAGTGCAACAGCCATTGCAACAATAGGATTTGTAAGCGCAGGGCTCATCACTATACCACAAGCGATAGCAGTCATCTTTGGAGCAAATGTTGGTACCACTGCCACAGCATGGCTTGTTACAATTTTTGGCATTCAATACAGCATTGGGCAATTTTCGCTTCTTTTTGTTGCCTGCGGTGTTATATTAAAAATACTGTACACTGACCATCGATCTGATATTGGTTCGCTACTGGCAGGTTTTGGCTTGCTTTTCTTTGGTATTACTATCATGCGTCAAGGGCTTGAACAGTTGCCGCAGTCAATTAATTTTACTGCTATCTCAGGGCATTTCATTATTGATAGGCTGCTTCTATTTGCAATAGGTTTTATACTCACAGTTGTAATGCAGTCATCGAGCGCTGCAGTAGCTCTGGCACTGGTGGCATTAAGCAGTGGGACTATCAGCCTTTTTCAGGGACAGATTTTAGTTATTGGCATGAATGCTGGGAAATCGGTACCAATACTTTTTGCCGCCATTGGAGCAACTCCTGATACCAGGCGCATCATTGTTGCCGATGTTCTTTTTAACACAGTGACTGCATTACTTTTATTTGTAGTATTACCGGAACTATCGCCACTACTTTCTTCTTTAGGTAATGCCTTTGGGGCGATAGCTCCTGAAATAGAGCTTTCAGTGTTTCATACACTATTTAACGTCATTGGTGTGTTGCTATTTTTTCCATTCATTACCCAATTTGTGCGGTTTTTGAAAACATTATTTGCCGATACCACGTTTTATCTGACACAGCACTTAGATGATGCCATAGCAACCACACCAGCCATTGCGGTAGAAACAGCCCGACGCACAGTGATAGACATAGCGTTATATATTATCCAGATACTCAAAGACATGCTGCAGAAAAATGACAACGATATTGCTCACAGACTTAAAACAGCACTAATAGCCCTTGAAGAAACAAAACATTTCATGAGCAAGGTAAAAACTCCACCTCAGCAAAAACAGCTATATGACGAACATATCTCAGCACTTCATGCCATTGATCACCTGAATAGCATCATTGAAGCCTGCCAAGAAGCACATACTATTACATTATTAAAACACAGTACCAACTTTTCCGATATGAAATGGAATTTTAATACTGAGCTTGCTGAATCCGAGAAAGCATTAAAGTCAGAAAGTTCAATAGATAGTATTGAAAAGATACAGGAACTATCGCAATACCTGGCAAACGCCCGTAAATTGGAGCGTGTGGAAGTACTTAAAAAAACTGCAACAGGTCAACTTGATTCCCATACCGCACTGGATTATATTGAAGCAATACGATTTATTGACAGGTTGGGTTACCATATATGGCGTGTGGTGCGCCACTGTATAGTGCCTGGCGACAGTAACTATTAAAAACAAATTTTTGGGAGACCAACATGGAATACACTACCATTGCATTAGTGTTTATAGTAATACTTCTTGTGTTAATAGCGTTCAAACTATTCTTTGCAAAAGATGATACTTCCAATGAATTAGCACTTCAATTAATTGATGTAAAGAACCAGATTGTTGAATTAAAAACCAAACAGCTTGAAGCGTACAACACGGCACTGGAAAATCAACAAAGAAATTTATCACAGCTTATTTCCACAGTGAACGAAATCCTTACATCTACGCAGAAAAACATAACACAACAACTTAGCAACACTGATAAGGTCGTTAGCGATATACACACCAAATTAGGTTCCCTTGAACAAACAGCACACCATATTCAGGAAATAGGAAAGGATATTGCCTCACTGCAGGATATACTTGCTGCACCAAAGTTGCGCGGCAACCTTGGAGAGTACTTGCTTGAAGAATTATTAAAGCAATTTTTGCCTGCAAAAAATTACCAGATGCAATATACATTTAAAAATGGTACTAAAGTTGATGCCATTATACAGCTTGGTGGTCAACTCATCCCCATTGACTCAAAATTTCCCCTTGAAAGTTTCCAGAGAATTATAGAGTCAAAATCAGATGATGAAAAGAACCGATGTAAAAAGGAATTTATAAGGGGGGTAAAAGGTCGAATAGATGAAATCAATCAAAAATATATAAATCCTGATGAAGGAACGTATGATTTTGCACTCATGTACATTCCTGCAGAAAATGTATTTTATGAAATAATTGTCAATGATACATTAAGCGATAAAGCCTACGAAATTTTTAACTATGCCCTTGAAAGCAAAGTAATACCTGTATCGCCTAATAGTTTTTATGCATATTTGATGGCTATAGCATATGGTTTAAAAGGGCTTCAAATTGAACAGAAAGCTAAAGACATATTGAATGGTTTGGTAACGGTTCAAAATCAAATAAAAAACTTTGAAGATGAATACAGCATAACAGGGAAACATCTTCGCAATGCATTGACAAGCTATGAAAGAAGCCAGAGACAGGTAGAAAAAATAAATGATAAAATAGCAAGTTTTACAGGCAAGCACATCGACGTGCTACCAGAATCATAATATGAATTATAGCCAATAATGTATTTTTATATAATCAAAACTATATGCTGACATAGATGTTTGTTATTATACTATCCATCCTGTTGGGTATTGAAGTTGGTAAAGTTGTTTTTCCCGTCTGGCTAATCTGATAAGATGTTTAATACATTATACATCTAATAATGTACCAATTAATTAGGAACCATTGGCAGTATAGTATGCATTGTAGACGTATTATGCCCCCGTGGCATATATTTTATTAATATTTTAAGGTATAACAGTTTTTAAAGCAAGACTTATACATCAAACAGGCGCTCATACCCATAAGCGCCTGTTTGCAATAAAACAAAGATAATCAAAACCTTATCCAGGTAAAGTTATTTCTCTAAGCCCTTAAAGCAATGTGCAAGATGTTCTTCAGAAAGTTTTTTTGTAAACAATGAAACAACAAGCGTAACAACAAGTGAAGTTGGGAAAGAAATAAACATTGGATCAACCATTGTCCATGGTGACGAAAGCAGTGTGGGTTTTCCAAACAGTACCTGACACAGACCTATGGCCATAGCCTCTTTTTCAAGCACAAACACCAACCAGAAAAATGCAATAGTAAAACCCGACAGCATCCCAGCAATAACACCTGCCTTAGTAATTCTTTTAAGATACAGTGCACTTATATAAGCAGGTAAAAATGTTCCCGCACATAATCCAAAGAATATAGAAGTGCCTCTTGCAATTATGGCCTCACCCTTTGCATATATCAGCGGCAAAAAATACCCCAAGATTAAGCTTATAATAATCGTAACACCTATCCCTATCTTGTTGATTAACACACCTCGTTCTTCAGCAGACTTTTTATCCTCAACAATCTGCATGTAAAAGTCCCTGCCAATAGCAGTCCCCATTGCGTGGAACTGAGAGCTTAATGTCGACATAGCAGCCGCTAATAACGTAAGCATAAAAAGTACTGAAAACCATTGTGGCATTGCCTGTTTTACAAATTGTGGGATAATATTTTCCACAACACCACCAGCGGCAACTATTGATAAAGAGCCTTTGGCAGTAATTTTATGTGGCTGGTCTTTATGCAGGTCAATTTCATCACCTGGTTTAATGTCCTTAAATTGAGCTTTAAATTTTTCAATATTTTTTTCATCAATTTTCACTATCTTCTTACCCGGACACACTTCCACAATAGCACCACTTATCTCACAAAAATGGATACCTTTTTCATTCTTTGTAAACCACACGTTAGAAAGTGCACCGGAAGTAAATGCAACGCCAGTCATAAGAAGTATAAAGATCCCACCGATTGCTACCGCACGATTCAGCTCACGATTACTCTTTACTGTCATAAATCGTACAACAAGCTGCGGCTGTGCTAGTACTCCAATACCAACACCCATAATAATTGTTGAGACAAGAGTCCACCAAATATCAGATCCCAATGCTGGCATAGAAGTCCACCCCATGTGCCCTTTAGCTGCAAGTGGAGGGGGAGGTATCAGTTTTGTAAGCTCTGAATGCCCTTTTATAATTCCACCAACATCATAATAGGTTAATATGATGAGAACAGTCATACCTATTGCCATCAAGCTTCCCTGAAATGCGTCAGTGTACATTACAGCTTTTAAACCACCCATGATAACATAGACAGCTACGATCAGTGTAAAAAATAATAATGCAGTTACATATTCAATGGCAAATTGTTGCTCAATATACTTTGCTGCACCTATTATAACAACAGCTGCGTATAAGGGCATAAACAAAAATATAATAATACCAGCAAATTTTTGAATAAACGATGATTGGAAACGTCTGCCTAAAAGCTCAGGGAATGTATGGGCATCTAATTCGTAACCCATACGTCGTGTTCTTTTACCAAATATAACAAAAGCCAAAAATATACCTACAAATATGTTCAAAAATGTTAGGTAGAGTAAACCCATTCCAAACACTCCGGCAGCACCACCAAATCCTACTATCGCGGATGTACTTATGAATGTTGCACCATACGACAATGCCATTACAAACGGATGGATTTTTCTTCCGCCAACTAAATAATCACTGGCACCTTTCGTATGTCGGTATCCTAAATATCCTAAATATGCAACAATAATTAGATATACAAATACCCAAAATACTGTCATAGCTCACCTCTTTATTAAATTGATTTTTCTATTTCAACTTCTTCTTCTACCCATCGCTTGGCCTCATCAGTATATGGCTCTTCATCATCATTCCATTTTACAAACCCATATACTGCACAAAGAATTGCACTTGCAATACACAACAGGTAAGCCATAAATACCCATACATCACCTAATCCTAACATGCAAACCTCCTAAAATAATTATCTAAAATAGTTCACTAACTATTCTTTAAAAAATGGACTGAATAATTTATGACATACACCATCCTGCTGCATTCAGCGGCTAGAAAATATATAATTCCCATTGATTAAATAGGTTCATGAAAAAAAGTGGAGATAGTTATAGTATAACAACATATATTGTCAAGTGTTTATTGCTATTATGTTATCAAATTTTTAATTATAATTAGTATATTCCAATTAATATATATTGTATAAATTGTAATCCGGGAAATTTTACTCACGTAACCACCAAAAAAATATTTGGCCTGATAAGTCACTACAATCTGTATGCAATAAGATTTTTACTGCCTTATTTTAATCAGCTTAGCGTTTGTCACTGTATCCATAAAACAGGTATTAATACTTTTACACTATTTTTTGCAAAAATTGCTTCTGAATTTGTATGTTTTTATCAAACATTTCTCCTTCGTACGGATCAAAGTGACCGCAGGGTAATATGTGGAAATCAACATGCTTAATTCTTTTTGCTGTTTTTTCTACTGCTTTGATTGGAATAAGTGAATCATGCTGTGCGCCAATCATGCATACCGGGCATGATATGTTATCCACAACAGATACTGGCCTGTATAATGGAAGTGTAAGGCACACTCTTGCAGGACACCAATTTTCATTGCGTGCTTCAGGTGGCACTAGTTTCATATAACCATCATAACATTCCGGTGTATTCATAGCAGCAAAGGCGCCAGGGGTAGCAACCAGTGGTATTGTAACCGGCTTAGCTGTTATTGATGATAGCACTACATCCAGACTACCATACCACAAACCGTTTAATATATTTTTAACAGGCAAATTAAAAGCTGTGGCAACACCATCAACAAAGGGTACCTGAGCTATCACTCCTGCTATAGAGCTATCCTGTGATGCTACAGTCAATACATGCCCTCCGCTAAATGAGGTCCCCCACAATAATATTTTAGAGCTGTCAATGCTGGGAATTGTCCTGGCATATTGAATAGCCATGTGATAATCTTCAATATGATGAACATGATATACCAGTCGACGAATATTACCTTCACTATTGCCAAAACCACGATAATCAAACATGAGTACCGCAAACCCAGCATTTGCAAATGCATGAGCAAAGGGATGTAAACCCCAATCCATACGAGCTCCAAAGCCATGAGCCATAACAATAACAGGTGTTTTTTTACTGGTATCAGGGAGATACAATCTTGCATCTAATTTGTAATTGTTGGAATAAAAATGAGTGGGAGTTATTTTATACATATATGTACTCCTAAAAAAAATTTAATGAAAAAGAGTCTCCACTACCAAATTCAGGGAAAATTCTTTTGATATATTTTATTCAGTTAAGTCTTTATAGTCAATATAATAACTAACCAACCCCACTTTCAGTTGCAATAATGTAAGCTTTTCCATTGCAATGCTATTTTCAGTATTAATCAAATACTGCAGATCAAGCCGTGCCTGCTCATATTTCTTTTGTTCTGTCTTTCGTTGTGAAATCAGAGCCTGTAAATTTTTATTATGCGTTGCAATAAGCTCTTTATAGCCGTTCAAAGATTGTATAATTGCTCGTAAGGACTTATAATAACTATTCTGCGTTATTAAAAGATTATACTCCAATTCTTTGAGTGATAATTCATAGTCCTTAAGCTGTGCATCTGCATCGTGATTGCCCAATGGATAACTGAATTCAACCCCAACTGAATAGTCTGTATCGGGCAATTTGCTTAAAGCTTCGCGGTGTTGGTCACTATAATTTTTTCGTGATGCCGATAGAATCAGATTCATTTGTGGAAGCGTGCTGTTATCAGCAACTTTAATTGTATACTGCATAACATCCATGTTCTTTTTTACAATAAGCCATGAACGTGTTTGTTCAAACGGCACCTCGGTAAATCTTGCTGAAACTATAGAATCAAACATGATATTCATATCATTAATCTGCGGAACAATGGATTTGTCACAATAAAGCGATAGTTCATCACAAATAGATTTATAGGTAATCTCATATTGTTTATACTGTGCCTCATAGCTTAAAAGTGATGATGCTGCTCGCTGGACATCATCGTTTTCAGCAAGCCCTGCCCTGGCTTTACGCTGTACTGAATCAACCAGTGACCTTGCATTTGAAATACTTTCCTGCCATATATCAAGCGCCTGTTTATATAAAACCCAGCTGAAATAAAGCTTTTTATAATAATTCAATACCGATTGGTCATCCTGCAATTGTTGAAGCTTCTGTATTTCTAATTTCATTGCTGCAGAATTTTTCCCATACCGGTCAATTATGCCAAAGGCATTTTTTAAAAGAGGTTGTGTGATAGTTGCTGTAATAGAAGGCCTGTATTCATTAACGGAATAAGCCTGTGGGGGAATTGTCAGATTACCTTTTATGGATGAAGAATTATATTCAAGGCCCAACGATACACGGGTTCCAGTTGAAGTTAATGTTTGCTCAATGCCCGTATAGCCGTAATACGATTGTTTGTAATCAGGTTCATAAAGGCTTTTACCAGTTGTGTACATTTTCTGACGTGAATAATCAGCCTTTGCAATCAGGTTTGTATCATCTACACTTTTTGCTTGTTCCAGCTGGTTGTATGCTCTTTGAACGCCAATAGTATTGTTCTTTATCTCTGGCAACTTTTCTTTAATAATCAATAAAAATTGCTCATACGAAATGATATTTTGCTTTTCCTGGGCAGATACCTGACTTCCTGAAAAAATTACTAAAATTGAGAGTAAAACAAAATAAATTATACCATTGTTCCATACCATACCTGATACGTGTTTATTCGTCATCACTTTCTTCTTCATCTTCACCATCCTCAGAAAATTCATAATATAATGGTCCAACAGTTAATGAGTACTTTCCTGTATCTTCATCGTAGCCATCATATGAGCCGCTATCTACCGAAGTTAATTCAATATCATCTTTCCATATTGATATTGTAACTGAAGCCTTCTCATTTTCCTTATATGCATACACTTTAATTGATTTAATTCCATCGCCTCCAACATCTAATCCTTTTTCATAATAGTAGTGCGTATCACCATATTCATTTGTGAAATCTTCCCTCCCATCAAATGAATCTGCATATGTTCCATTTATATAATAATATCCGTAAAAGTTTGCATAATAAGAATCAATCACTAGATAGTATTGATATTCAACTAAAGAATTACATGCCAAAACTATAGTCAAAAAAATAATCAAACATGGTAGTACTTTAAAATTGTATGTTATATTTATCAATTGTATTGAGCCCCCTTAAATCATCTCCATAAAAATCTACCTGGCGTCCCAAAAACATTTTTTAGCATTTCTGGATGTAATACCATGAACCCCTACTAATGATATACATCATATTCAATCTCACCATCCTTTAAGCGAATTTCCCTATCAGCTAAATGTGCATATTCATCATCATGGGTAATCAGGATCACCGTGGTTTTATTTTTCACATTAATCTCCCGGAATATATTCATCACTATTTCACTGTTAATTGAATCTAAATTACCGGTAGGCTCATCAGCAAAGATTAATTCCGGGTTCATGATAAGTGAGCGGGCAACAGCAACGCGCTGTCGCTCACCACCGGACATCTGTGACGGCAATTTGTCTTTACAATGAGCTATCGCAAAATAATCTAAAAGATAGAGAGCATAATCACGTTTTTGTTTATGCAGGTTTTTCTTTTTAGCGGGTAAAAGAATATTTTCAAGTCCCGTCAGCTCTGAAACAAGATAATGAAACTGGAACACAAAACCCATTTTTGTATTTCTGAAATCATGAAGGTCATCCTGGCCCAGGTTATGAATATTATTTCCAAGAACTTGTACACGTCCGCTGTCAATGACATCAAGACCACTGAGCGAATAAAACAATGTAGATTTGCCTGAGCCTGATTTCCCCGTTATAGCTACAAATTCACCTTTACGAATATTCAGGCTAATTGATTTTAATGCCGTAAACTCCCCAAATGTCTTCACCACATTAAAAGCTTCTATTGCCAGCATTATTCCGTTCTCCTGATAATCTCAATAGGCGATAGTTTGCCGGCATTCTTTGCAGGTAAAAAGCTTGCAAGCAGCGCAGAAGTTACCACCAGCATAAAGCCCCATATGTATATTGCTATATCCCAGGCAATCATCATTGGCCTTCCAGGAAGCTTAATTGTTTCAATGTAACTGCACGATACATACCCAATGACAAGCCCAACAATACCACCCGCAATACTTATTAAGGCTCCCTGCAATAAAAATAAGATCACCGTATCAACACTGGTATAACCAATGGACCTCAGTATTGCTATCTCACGCTGCTTCTGATGAACCATCATGTTGAGAACATTATATATGCCAAATGACACCACAAGTATGAAGGTAAACATGGTTATCTGCCGTATTAACGACTGTTGCTTGGTCATACTTAAAAAATTGACGTTGGCCTGATCCCAGCTTTCAACCTTATCATAACTGTACTGTGATAGTTCTTGAGCAAATAACGCTGCTTTGTTTGCATCAACAGTTTTAACCACTATCTTTGTGATTTTGCCAGGGCTTTCTAAAATATTCTGTACTGTGGTAATGGAACCCAACACCAGCGACTCATCATTTCGCCTGTCACCTGAAGAATAAATGCCAACTACCTTTACAGGATACACATGCCCATTGGGATTAATAATATTAATAGTATCATTAACTTTTGCACCTAAAAACTTAAGCAGTTCTGCCCCCACAATGACCATGTTGTTGCCACTTGAAAGCATCTGCAATTTCCCTTCTATTATATCCTCGGCAATATTTGTTACCTTTAGCTCATTAACAGGATCAATCCCGCGCAAAGCAATGGAACGTGAGAACGAACCGCGGCTACACGTGGTGGTTGCTTCTATTCGACGGGTGTTTGCCACAACGTAGGGAAGCTTTTCCAGGCGCTTTTGCCAGTACCATGCACTCTGCAAATAATCATGCGAACGCTTCCCCGAAGGTTCAGTAATCCAGTAAATGTTCTTGCCATGAAAAAATACACCTTGTAGGGAATCGAGGGTTATATAATCCTCTCTGCTACGTATGGTTATGTGCCCGCTATTTTCTATAAGTCGCTCTTTTAAAAAATTCTGAAACCCAGTCTGTATTGACGTGAATACAATATACCCGCCACACCCAAACGCTACGCCAATGAGCATGAGTAATGATTGCAGTTTTCTGGAAAAAATATATTTAATGGCTAATTCAAACATGGCATTATTTACCGTTCAATAATGGCATCTTCAGGCTTTAGATCACCTTCAAGTACCTCTAGCCAGCCATCTTTATATTTCCGCGTTATTACCTTTACCATTATTTTTTTCCTGTTTCTCATCACATAAACCATATTATTGATTACAGCATTCTGAGGTACAAAAAGCGCTCTGTCCTTTTCCCGCACTACTATTGCCACATCACAGGTCATATAAGGAAGCACCCCTTCAGGGAAACTATCCACATCAACAGTTACCACAAATTCGCCATCCGAAGGGTAAATACGGCTTACATAACCTGTAATTATCGTATTACGCAAATTTTCAAAACTTACTTGAGCCTTTTGCTTTTTCCTGACATTGATGATGGATTCCTGGTCAAGTGAAAGGCGGACATACATCTTCTTAGGGTCAACGATAGTCATAATGGATTCCTGGGCGGTAACTATCTCATTTTCTTTACGGTTCAGTTTGGCGATAGTTCCTGAAAATGGTGCTCGCAGTATAATACCGCCATCAAGCTGTACCAGCGGGCTGCCTGCATTTACCGTATCACCTTCCCACACAAAGAGGCGTTCAATTTTAGTGCTCATCCCAACACGAAGGCTGTACTCTTTATATGGTGTTACAATCCCCAATGCATACACAGCCTCAACAACTGGTCCAGTCTTTGGCTTCAGAGTTTTTCCATTGCGCAAACAAATAACACCGCCACTCACCATAACAATAAGTGTTACGATACTTACTCCCGCATACCAGCGTTTATTCATCTTAGCCTCTGATTGTTTTTTTGTTTAGACCCATTACAATATCATAACGTTCCAAAATATTTCATTACGTATGCATAGTATTACATTTTTACATCATCATTCCATGGAAAATCCTTTAAAATATAATTAAGGGAACAATGCAACCGCAAGGAATTCTGCTAGCCGTTATGACAAAGAAATTGCGTTTTATGTCATATTCTTTAATTTAAGCAATATTTTAAGCCAGAAGTATTTCAAAGGCAACAGTAATTACCACACCATTAATACAATGATTTTGCAATAATGATTGAAAATTCATAACCATGCAAATACAATTTTAAAAAACAGATAATCTAATACAATATGCGAGGTTTACCATGATATTGTATCAGCGAATTACCCTTACTGCAGGAATATTATTAATACTTTCAGGATGCACGCATTTAACCCAGCTGGTGGTCTACCAGCATCATGGACATGTTATTGTTGCTTCACTATTTGGTCTGGCGTATTTAGCCATTGGCATACTGCTTGTGATTGAAAAACAATGGGTTTTATGGATTGCTGCATTATTGCCTCTTAGTGGTGGCGTACTGGGTATAATACGGTTTATCTATATGCACACTAACCCTTTTAGTTTTTTTCATGTGCTACTGGATATAGTAATTGTTCCTTTTTGTATGTATGGTATTATACGGAAAAAAGATGCGGGGCGATAGTTACTGGATATAAACAATGTGCCCAAGGCCGGACTTGAACCGGCACGGACTTGAAAGTCCAAGGGATTTTAAGTCCCTTGTGTCTACCTGTTCCACCACTTGGGCATATAGGCGCCGAGCGGATTCGAACCGCTGAATAAAGGTTTTGCAGACCTCTCCCTTAGCCACTTGGGTACGGCGCCGTAAACTTATTAAACAGTATACACATTCACCTATAGAAATTCATCTTTTTATTGTCAACAGAAAATTTTTTATATTGTCATGGTATACCTGCAATTTCTTGTTTCAGGAATTATCGCCCCTATAAAAAAAATTCAGAACAAACAACCTGGACAACTGGTAATAAATGCAGTATTAACATAATACATTTATTGTTTATTTTAATAAAAATAAATTAAATTTTATATACTGAAAATATTAAATTAATCCTTGATTTTTAATAATAAATATTGACAATTTAATTTGGTATTTCATCATTGGATTAAGTTGTGTATTTATGCAGGAGTATGCAAATTTTTATTTAATTATTACATCTCAGTAGGAGGTTCTTATGGTTAGAAGAATCGAAAAGGCAGCCGTCATAGGCTCCGGTATCATGGGTGGTGGTATCGCGGCTCTATTGGCTGACGCAGGTGTGGAAACTCTCCTCTTCGACATCGTTCCATTCAATTTAACAGATGAAGAGAAGAAGGATCCCAAAGCACGGTACCGCATTGTTCAGGCTGGTTTTGATAACATGATGAAGGCTAAACCAGCTCTTATTATGGATAAGAGCAATGCATCGCGAATCAGTCTCTGCAATCTTGATGATGATTTTGACAAGTTAAAAGATTGTGATTTAATCGTTGAAGTTGTTGTTGAAAATCTTAAGATCAAACAGGAATTATTCCAGAAGATTGACAAGATTCGCAAACCAACCGCTGTTGTAACATCAAACACTTCAGGATTGCCCTTAAAAGAAATGTCAAAGAATTGCAGTGAAGCATTCAAAGAACATTTCATGGGTACCCACTTCTTTAACCCTGTTCGCTATATGCATCTTTTAGAACTCATCCCCGGCGAAAAGACCAAGAAGGAAGTTCTTGATTTTATTGCAGAATTTGGTGAAAAACGCTTGGGTAAAGGTATTGTTTGGGCAAAGGACACTCCAAACTTTATTGGTAATCGTATAGGTGTACACGAAATCATGACAGTCATGCAGCTGTTAGAGTCTGAAGGCATCACCATTGACGAAGTTGATGCTATTATGGGACCGGCAATGGGCCGTCCAAAAACTGCTGTATTTAAACTGTCTGATATGGTTGGTCTTGACACAATTCATCACCTTGCAGAAAACTCTTACGAACTGCTCAAAAACGATGAGC
>JBBFLA010000038.1:0-29145 GCA_037481795.1 Spirochaetota bacterium | reverse complement strand
TAACCTGATTATTCTATAAATAATATTTTTATATTATTTGAATAGGGTCTTGAAAATATTTTGACTTTTTATAGGAGGCCACTATGAAAGATGTAGCTGTAAAAGAAAGTGCCATTTTTAAACAGATTGAACACTGGCGACGGCAGAAACAGCAGGTGGTCGAAGATAAGGAAAAAGCTAATACACTGCCCTTTATTACAATTTCACGGGAATATGGCTGTGGCGGATTTGATATTGCAGTTAAGTTGACTGATATATTGAATAAAGAATATCATGCTACTCCAATATGGGCAGCATATGATAAACAGATTCTTGATAAAATAACTTCGGATTTGGGATTGACACAAGAACTAGCCGAAACATTGACAAATACCGCACGGAGCAAGATGACCGATCTTTTTCAGACAACATTCAGCAAATTTCCTCCACAGGTGGCCGTATATAGAAAATTAGCCGAGGTGGTACGTACTCTGGCAATCAATGGGCATGTGGTAATAGTAGGCAGGGCAGGCAATGTTATTACCCGTGGTATGCCATATGGGCTACATGTGCGTATTGTTGCGCCAATGAGTTACAAAGTTAAGCGTATAGCAGCAAAGCTTAAAGTAACGCAAACTGAGGCGCGAGAAATAATTGAACAGAAGGAGATGGAACGGGAAAGCTTTATAAAAAATTTCCTTAAATTTGATCCTGAGGATCCACATAATTATGATATTGTCATTAACAATGAAAATTTTGCAATTGATGAAGCTGCTCATTTAATCATTGATGCAATGAAGCGCAAAGGGATTTTTTCATAATTAACTGGGATATGCTGACATTTCATTGTAACGACACTGCTATTATATATAATCCGGAAAAGGATACACTACTGTGCGTCACAAATCCTGATGGTAAAAAGCTATGGGTTAAAAAGCTTTCTGAACCAATGGCTATTCAGAATGTACTATTTGATGACAGTTTTTACTATATTGCTTGTAGAACTAGCGATACCCAGGGTATGTTTTTAACAGTGGCGCGAAGCAACGGATCCACCATGTGGTTTATTCCAGGTCGTACGTTTTTAGAGGTTTTATATAATGGATTTTTGTATCTTATATTTGTGGATGATGATGACAGGTATTATTTGATAAAAGTGGAACGTGAAGAAGGCACCAAGCTATGGTATCACCAGATAGAGAGTGACCTGTATTACTATCATTTTAAAGAAGACGGGATTTTGCTCCATTACGCATCGGGAAGAAAAGAAAAGATTACCTATGACGGTAAGCGCATTATATGTTAAATTTTTTTAATCAGTAACTATCGCCATAAAAAAACTATTATTATGAAATTCTAAATGAAAAATAAAGTTTTACCGATAGGTATACCGTAGGTGAAAAATGTATAATACTATGCAAGAGGTTCTGGTATGAAAACAATGGGTGTACCAACTGAGGCTGCCAGCATATATAATCAGGCGCTTGCGTTGTCCAATCAGGGAAATTATGCACAGGCTATTGAAACATATATGCATGCGGTTGAAGTGTTCCCGCAATTTATTGAAGCATATAACAATATTGGCGAGATATATTCGCGGATGGGCAACAGCGAAAAAGCCATTCAAGTGTATGTAAAAGCATTATCAATAAAGAAGAACCATAAGGTGCTGCTTAACTTAGGTGTTGAATATTACAACGCAGGTGATTATAAAAAGGCGCTCCAGTATTTTCATGAATCGCTGCAGCTTAAAAGCGATTTTATTGAAGGTAATTTTTATACCGGCATGGCGTACTTCAATTTGAAGGATTATATCAATGCGTTGCGATTTTTTGAAGCAACGGTGGCACTTGACCATGTTCACCTTAAGGCAAATTATCTTTTAGCGTACATCTATTATGAAAATAAAGATTATGGAAAGGTAATAGAGTGCTTAAACCGCATAGCCCATATTGCTGATGACAAAATGTTTATAAACAGATACTATGGTTTCTGCTATTACCATATGGGTGATTTTAAAAAGGCAATAAAGTACCTTACCACGGCGTTAACCAGCAGCCCAAAATATGCTCAGTTTAAAGCGTATTTAGAAAGCTTAACATACGAAAACAAGCTCAAAGAAGTGGGCGATATTGACGCAAAAATCAAAGAGCTTGAACACAAGATAATGAAAGAAAAACCCAACCTGTCCGAATATACCCGCCTGAGTATGCTGTATATATTTAAGGGTCAGTATAAAAAGGCTGAGGACCTGCTTGTAGGCGTTAAAGCTAAAATGGCACGGTAACTATAAAACCCACAGTGTTGCTGTGGGTTTTATATGCTTTATTGAGTGCACATACGTTTATTTGCCAATTTGTTGTTAAAGGTGCATGACTGCGTGTGTGTTATAGTATCTTAACAGCTGCAGCCGTCGCTGAAGCCACCGCATGCATCACATCCACCGCTGTATTCAGGCTCATCGCTAATATTAACTACTTTTACGTGGAAATGAAGCGTTTTCCCCGCAAGAGGATGATTCATATCAACCACCACTTCATCGCTTGTGATTTCTTTTATCACTGCAGGAATCTGTGCACCGTTGTCCATCTGCAGGCCTATAGTCATCCCAATTTCGGGCTTAAACTGCTGCTGTACTTCTTCAAGTGGAAATGCATATAAAAGGTTTTCGTCATAATCACCGTAACCATCTTCGGGTGCAATAACGATATCTTTTTCTTCGTCAAGCTTCATGCCTAACACTGCTCTGTCAAGGCCCGGAATAACCATGCCGGCTCCTGCCTGAAACTCAAAAGGTGCACCGTCTAAACTTGAATCAAACACCTGTCCATCATCAAATTTTCCGGTGTAATGAATGGCCACATATTTACCTTCTGTTACCATAAAAACTCCTTAAAATTATAATTCGGTATTGCTGACCTTCTTATTATAGCATTAATGCTGTAATCCGGTAGGTTGTAACGCGGGTCTTTTTGATTAGAGCATTACATACTAGTAACGATAGCAAGAACAGCAATATTTTTCTACCAGAATAAGATACTATAGAACGTTGTCAATATCAATATTTTTTTGTGGTAAATAAAAAAAGGGGATGTTTTAATGTAAGATTATGGTATCGCTTTGAAAGTTAATAAAAGGGTATTATTACTACTACTTTATAACCATATAGTTCAGACTGACTGTAAAAGATGATAATTAATAAAATTAGAAATGATTGTAGTTTTTTTCATGAATTTATCCTCACCATTGGGATGGTATAACAATACAAAAATACATGTGAATAAAATTGTAAAATGGAAAAATAGTTAAGGAATAAATACTCAATAAAATATGTTGACATATATGCAATACTATTTTATAATATGCAATAACATCGACAATCCGGAGTGTATCTATGTCAAAAATAAATGTGGCATTTATTGGCATTGGTAGAATTGCGGATCTTCATTATTTAGGGTATAAAAATAATAAAAATGCATGCCTGTATGCCCTGTGCGACAGTAACGCAAAACTATTGGAGCAGAGAAAAAAACAGTGGAAGGTTTCAACTATCTATACAAATTACAGGGATCTTCTTGCTGACCCTAAAGTGGATGCTGTTGAGATATTAACGCCACATGCTTTACACGAAGAAATGGTCATTGCTGCAGCGAAAGCTGGGAAACATATAGCGCTACAGAAGCCAATGACAAATGATCTGGAAAGTGCTGACCGAATGCTAAAAGCAACGAAAGGTTCAGGTAAAATTTTCAGGGTTACCGATAACTATACATTTTATCCTCCTATCCAATTAGCAAAAAAAATTATAGGGAATGGTGATATAGGAAAACCAATAGCAGTTAGAATAAAATTTATTGGTGGTGGGAGTGGCGGGTGGTATGTCCCTCCTGAAGCCTGGCAGTGGCGTTTAAAAGAGCATACCGAAAGCGGAGGGATCAGAGGGTTTGATACCTTTGATCATGGACATCACCTGTGGACAACCGCATTTTATTTATGCGGTGGATTTGAAAAGGCAGCAGGGTGGATTGACTCAATTGACGGTATTATTGATGCTCCTGCTGTTATGATATGGAAACATACCAATGGCTGTTATGGATCTATTGAATTTGTTCACATGCCGGCACTTTCTATTCCTTCAAAGTATTATGCCAATGATGAATGGATAGAGGTAAGCGGGACTCATGGCATTGTTGTTATCCGGCGCTGTACGGGAAATATTACAAAAGGCCCCGCCGTAGGTGTGTTTACCAGTAAAGGATGGAAGAATTATACTGTTCACTGTGATTGGAGCCTTGGGTTTATTGGTGCCACCCATAATTTTGTTAATGCAATTTTGGGTAACGAAAAAGTTATGCTTACAGGAAACAATGCCCGGGAAATCCTTCGCTTCTCCATTGCCGTACAGAAAGCTTCGCATGTTCAGAGGGAAGTTTATGTTGAGGAACTTGATAGTGCATTTCCCTTTGCCGTTTATTTTTTTCATCGCAGAAAGGAGTTACAGGCAAAAAAATCTAAGAAAGGATTGCTTGAGCGGCTTGGCATAACAGGTAATCTGTCAAAATATGCACCGCAGGCAAAAGAGCTAACCAACCAGTTTATCAAGCGGTACAATCCCGGAGCAGTAAAACAATGGACAGTAACTATCGCCCTTACAATAACCCCTGATGGTGGAGTAGGTGAAATGAATTATGCTATTGCAATAAAAAATGGTTTGCTGGATGTGAAAGAAGGAGTGAAGCCCGATACATGGGATATGCGTATTTCAGCACCTGCCGGTGTATGGGCAGCAATTTTGCTTAAGAAAAAACGTATTGAAATGGCATACCTGCAGGGGCTTTTGAAAATTGAAGGGAAGGCGGAGGAAGCATTAAAGCTACGCGCTGCTTTTGGTATATGACGTTTTAAATGGAGGTTTGCATGGAAACTACGCACAATGGTTTGTCTATAAAAACAAAATTTGGGTATGGGCTGGGTGACCTTGGAGCAAATATGGTCTTTCAGTCGGTAGTGCTGTTTTTAATGTTTTATCTTACTGATGTCTTTTTAATTTCTGCATCGATAGCAGGAACTATTTTTTTAATTGCCAAAATTTGGGATGCCGTGAGCGACCCTATGATGGGCTACATCAGCGACAGGACCAAAACGCGCTGGGGACAGAAGCGGCCATATCTTTTATTTGGTGCTTTGCCTCTTGGGGTGTGCATGGCGTTGCTATTTTACACGCCTGCGATTGGTGCACAGTGGAGACCAACCTATGCATTGGTAATGTTTTTATTGGTTTGTACAGCCTATACGGTGGTGAATATTCCCTATGGTGCATTGACAGCAAACCTTACTCTTGATACCAACGAACGGGGGCGTCTTACCGGTTATCGCATGTTTTTTGCTATAGTCGGCACATTAATTGTAGCAGGAGCCACAAAACCTATTGTTGCAATGTTTGAAAATGCTGTGGAAGGATGGCGTTTTGTAGGGATACTGTTTGGTATCATTGCTGCCGTCTTTACACTGGTGACATTTCTATCAGTCAGAGAACGTGTACAGCATAAGGAAACAGAGGAGTATCATCTGCGCGATATTATTACCATTCTTAAAGTAAATAAGCCTTTTGTATTGCTTTCGGTGGGAGTTTTTATGCACCTTTGTGCAATAGGGGTAATTGCATCAATGGTTAATTACCTGTTTAAGTACTATTATGCAAAAGAGGACTTTATTCCAGTTGCGTTTTTGTGTATGTTTGCAACTGCTGCTGTGGCAATTCCCCTGTGGGTGTTTGTATCACAAAAGCGTGGTAAAAAGCAGGCTTTTAATATAGGTATGGGACTTCTGGCTGTAGTTTTGGTTGTTTTGTATTTCATCAGAGAGTTTAATCTTGTATTTTTTGTGATTCTTTTTGTTGTTGCTGGGGTAAGCGTTTCTACAGTGTTTTTTAGCCCCTGGGCAATGATTCCAGATACTGTAGAATATTCACAGTGGAAGACAGGGTTACGCAGGGAAGGAATTCTCTATGGCTTTTACTATTTCAGTCAGAAAATGGCAGCGGCATGTGCCGGTTTTATCACGGGAGTAGGTCTTACCATAACAGGCTATATACAGCCGTTGCTTGTGCAAAACACTCTTGTTGCTCAGGCGCAATCGGAAGAGGCACTTACTGGCATTAAGCTTCTTACCACCATTATACCGGTGCTGCTCATTGCAATTGGTATACTATTCATCACGCTATTCCCAATAGATGAGAAAATGCATAAAAAAATTGTAAGTGAATTGGAGTGATTCAAGATATTTATTTAGAATAAGGAAAAAGAAAAATCTTGACTAAATAAAAATATTTTTTACTCTATTGAATATTCTCTATGTATGTTTTTGTATTTTTATAATATTTATAATATTACAGGTTAAATATTAACTAACGCTAATCCATTGTTTTGAATGTTTTAATATTCTGTGGTATTATTTATAATCAGGAATCACTATGAAAGGTATTCTGGATACATCAAGCATTACATTCAGGCAGTTGATGGGCAACGGTTTACGATATGAAGTTCCAAAGTTTCAACGCGATTATTCGTGGGAAGAAGAACAGTGGGATGATTTATGGTTTGATATCGATGCTCTTATGAAAAATGAAGAATATGAGCATTATATGGGTTATCTTGTTCTGCAGAGCATGGATAATAAGAATTTTGTCATTATTGATGGGCAGCAGAGAATAACAACATTAAGTATTCTTGTTTTAACTGTATTGAAATGCCTCACTGAATTAGCTGAAAATGACATAGAAAAAGAAAATAATTTTAAACGTATTGATGCTCTCCGCAACAGTTATATTGGTTATATTGATCCAGTTACATTGATTTCTGCCAATAAACTGAAATTGAACAGGAATAGTGATGATTATTATAGAAACTTTTTAGTATTACTAAAAGAATTACCACAAAGGAATATTAATAATTCAGAAAGAAATATGAGGAATTGTTTCCTTTATTTCTATAATAAAGTTAAAAATGTATACAATACTGGCGAATCTCTTGCACAGTTCATTGATAGTTTAGCTGACAAATTATTTTTTACCAGAATCGTTGTATCAGACGAATTTAATGCTTATAAGGTATTTGAAACTCTTAATGCAAGAGGCGTTCAGTTATCTGCTGCTGATTTATTAAAAAATTATTTATTTTCAGTAATTGATGCAACAGGTCCTCATAGTTCGGAGCTTGATGAACTAGAGAATTTATGGACGGGGATTATTGATCAATTGGGTTCTGTAAAATTAGAAGATTATTTAAGGTATTACTGGAATAGTAAAAACAAAACTGTCAGGAAAAATATACTTTTTAAAGCGATCAGGAATAATATCAAAAACAGGTCAGATGCATTTAGTCTTGTTAGAGAATTGAGAGAAACAGTAGAATTGTTTATGGCATTTCAGGAACCTGATAGTGAATTATGGAAGTCAGATCCCGAGTTGCAAAAATGCTTAAAAGAACTTGAGCTATTCCAGATAAAACAACATCTTTCGCTTTTCATTAGCGGTAAGAAATATTTAAAAGATGAAGATTTTAAAAGATTAGTAAAAGCAATTTCCGTTATATCATTTAGATATAATGTAATTGGGGGATATAATCCTAATAACCAGGAAGATATTTATAATTCGGTGGCGCTGAAAATATATAATAAAAAGAAATTTACTTTGCAAGATTTAAAAGATGTGTATGTAGATGACAGAAAGTTTGAAAACGACTTCTCTACAAAGGCATTTAAAAACACCACTCGAAATAATAAAATTGTAAAGTATATACTCTCAAATATAGATCGCCATATTTATAATTCTGATATCAGTTATGAAAGTGATTTGTTTACCATTGAACATATTATGCCGGAAAATCCGGGTGAAAATTGGAAAAATATTGATTCGGAAACATTAAATCGATATGTATACCGCATTGGGAATTTAGCTTTGCTTGAAAAGAATCTGAATAAAAAAGCAAGCAATATGAGCTATGCTGAAAAAAAAGGTATTTTTGCCAGAAGTAGTTGTATAGAAACAAAAAAAATTGCTAAACAATATGATGACTGGGACATAAATACTATTATTGAAAGACAAAAAATTTTAGCAAAACAAGCGAAAGCTATCTGGAAATTTCATTCTAAGATTTCATAATAATCACCATCCCAGCCTGTGATATTCCTCCTGGACGCTGGTGCACCAGTTGCCCACGTTCCAGTGGCCAAATACGCCCATGCCGCCAAGCTCATGTGGCCCATAGTATACCGGCACATGGATAACTGATAGCCCCTGATATGCATATGCCTGCTGTAATGCATTCTCTAATTCGTAGCAGGAATACCCACCAAATAGGCCCTGTACACCTTTCACCGCGTTTGCCATGGCCACGTAATCTACTTCCACGGAATCAGATGTTTTGTATTCATTGCCATACTGTGCATACTGCAATCCAGTAATAGCCGACATCCTGCGGTTATCGAATATGACAATAATACCACGTGCGTTATGCTGTACTCCGTCAATAAGTATCTGCGGATTCATCATGAAGCTGCCATCTCCACAAAATGCAATCATTGGTTTGTTAACAATTCCTGATACAAGCACTGATGATGACGCAAATCCCATGTATGAAGCACCAGTTTCGTTGATTGTTTGTTTTTCATTTTCATCTTCAACTATCTGAAATCCATTGGCCTGAACATCGCCTGCATCAAATATCTTTATGTAATTATGTGTGTCGGCAAAATCGCACACGGTTTTTATTGCGGCAGGCTGAGTAAGGACTTCACGCTTCCAGGCTTCATCATACAGTGTGGGATTATCAAAACGTAGCTTTTTGAATGACTGCCACTGTGACTTTTTTTCTTTTAAGGCAGCAAGCCACTGCGATGAACTATCGCCTTTTTTAATTCCTGAATCCTTTACATATTTAATAAAACGCATAAGATTTGACTGTGCATCGCCAACAATTGAAATACATTTATTGTAGTGGGATGCATGAAATGGATTTGTGTTGAAGTTTATAATTGTTTGTGCTTTCTTCCACGCTGTTCCTGAACAATCCCACTGGCACACCGCACGTGCACCGATAACTATCACCAAACCAGCTTCATTCATGGCATAGTTGCCACACAGTGAGCCCTTGGAACCGCCAACGCCCATGTATCGTGGATGAGAGTATGGTACAATGCCAGTACTTGAAGGCCCGCTTACAATGGCTGCATCTAAAAGTTCAGCAAGCTCAAGAATTTCTTTACCACATCCTCGTGCGCCATTGCCAATCTTTATGGTGATATGCTTTGCATGTATAACAGCATTAATGGCTTTTCTGAACACACCTGTATCATTGCACTCACAGGGTGTATGCTGGTACGCAATGGGTAATTGCAAAAGATTGAAGTTTTGCAGTATGGCAGGCTGTACGTTCATAGGTGCAAGAAGAAAAAACGGCTGAGCAAAAGGAAGCCTTGTGGTAACAGAACCGCGTTTTAATGCAGATGTTACCGACCATGGTTCGTACAGTGCATAAGCATTCCCCATCACACTGCACAATTTAGAAAACAGGCACTGTTCATCTTTTGGAATTTGCTGCATATTGAAGCCTTCATCATGGGTTGTTTCATCGCCATAGATGTGATACACGCCAACACCATTTGAAGCAGATGCAAGTGAACCGGCAAACGCATGCAGTGCGCCTGGCCCTATAGATGTCACTACCGCAGCTACCTCACCTGTCAAAAGACCTAATGTGGTTGCTGCATGTGCCGCGGCTGTTTCGTGGCGCACATTATACGTTTTAACCAATCCATGCTCTTCGTAAATTCGTAATACTTCGGCAATGTCGGTTGAGCCATGGCCAAAGATTCCAAAATATTTTGTTACCTGCTGTTGTAAAAGCCCAAGCACAATAGCCTCAGACACTGTTATAGTTTGATATTGTTCAATAGCACCTGCAGCTATTGCCTTTTCAATTGAACCGTTGTTAGCAATAGATTGTGCGCGTTTTTCTATTTTAGCAGTCATTGCTTTCTCCAAAAAGAATAATTTTTGATACTTACGCTGTAAGCACTTTTTTAAAGATAGGTCTTTGAAAACAGTCTCTTTTGTTTTTATAAATTATTATTTACACACTTAATTGTCTCCTGACCAATCTTCAAAGCTTGCCTAAAACGGCAGCGTGCCTTACCTGCTACGCGTTTATATTCTCGATTTTAGTGCACCTTTTAATGCCTCATCTTCCAGAGTTTCTACATCCAGTATATTCAAAAAATGAGGATACTGCAGTACAGGATTGACTACCTCTTTTGGCAAAACCTGAACAATATGCGCCATTGATTTGTGTGTCATGCATGAAATTAACTCAAGTAATTGCCGTGATTGTTTTTGTGATTCTTTCCTGTGTTCGGGATATCCACATCCTGATTCCACACTGAAAAGAGCATCAAAGATAAATTTTAAATTTTGTTCCGAAGCCCATCCATATCCCTGGTTAAGCATAAGCGAAATGCAGTTACCGCCGTTGATCTGAGTGAAAAGCCATGCATCAAGTGGTGTCATGATGTGCCCACATACTACTTTTGGATATTGCATAACTGCGTTTAAAAATCCCTGTCCCGTTCCACAACCGCCAACCACCAAATCAACGCGTTTAGCATTTAATAGTAAAGCTGCCATGAATCCAGTATGAATATAGGTAAGCTCAGGGGTAGCACCTGATTGCTTCATACCAGCATTAATGATTTCATGACCTCTTCCCATTAACGCTGCAATTATATCCTTATTTTTATCCGCTGCACTTGTTTCATTAATGACTGCAATTTTCATTGGTTATCTCCCAATTTCTAAAATTTCTCGTGCTTCTTGCGGGGTTGCAATGTCTCTCCCAAATTCATGAGCAAGTACCAGCATCGCTTTCAATTCACGTTCAAAGGGTTTCTGGATTTTTATACCATTACCTGAATCAAATTTTATAAACATTTTGCTTCTCCCGATATTGCTATATTGTATATAATGCAATATCATTGCATTATTGTCAATAAGAAATTTATTTATTTTTTTTCTGAATGGTTAATTCTAAAAAATGCAGAAAATGAAATATACTGAAATAATATAATTGTTGACTTTTTTGTTATTACTGTTGTTGCATAATACGAAATACAATTGGGTATATTTATGGCACAAACAATACAATCACTGGACAGGGGACTAAAAATTCTTGAAATACTTGGAAAATCAGATAGGCCCCTTTCCCTAAATGAAATTACAGAGTATTTTGATATTGACCGCTCATCAATCTTCCGGCTTTTGGGAACGCTGGTTACACACAATTTTGTTTATCAGGACCCTGATACAAAGAAATATATGCTGGGTTTTAAGATAATGGAACTTTCCGGTGCTTTTGGCGAACAGACTAAAATAGAAACATTTATACGGCCTGTTCTTAAATATGTTTGCGAAAAAACGCAGCAGAATGCACACTTAGCTATGTTGCATGGTCGTGATGTTGTATTTATTGCCGTTGAACAGCCACGTAACAGCCTCAGCATGCATATATCAGTAGGAACACGTGAGCCTGCGTATGCCACTGCACTGGGGAAGGTGCTCCTTGCTTTTATGCCACAACCTGAAAAAGAAATGCTTTTGCGTGGTGTAAAATTACACAAATATACATCAAAGACCATAACATCAATTGGTGCGTATAAAAAGCATCTTGCTGATATATTGAATAATAAATTCGCAATCGACAATGAGGAATACAGATTGGGTGTTGTATGTGTTGCTGCGCCAGTATTTAACCATAGAGGTGTGGTTGAGTATTCAATTGGTATATCAGGCTCACGGGAGCAGATATGCCCTAAGTTAGATGAATATATTTCAGTAGTTAAAGATGCTGGTGCTGAAGCATCACGGCTGTTAGGCATGCCTGCGCAGTAAACTCATTCGTATTCAAAATACCAGTATGGCCCTTCCTTAACAAAAAGCAAACTCATGCCATTATATAGTTGTACGGTGGCTTTTGATTGGGCGATAGTTACCTGTGCAATGGGCTGATTGAGTGCAGTTAAAAGAACATCATCACCACTTGCCGCTGCAATTTTCTTCTGCAATGAGAGATACTCAGGTATATTCATGGTTTTAATGCTATCAGGATTTATATTATAGTATTGTGCAAAAGCTCTTAACTGTGTCTTGTTCATCGATTGGAGGTTATGAATAACCGTGGTAATCCTTTTTTTACTGTTAGTGGATAATAACGCTGCAACGTTTTGCATATTGTTATGTGTATAGGCATCTTTAAGAGCATTAAATGCTTCCTGCGGAGTAAGTGGTTTTGATGGCTGGCATGAAGTAAAACCTATAAAAAGAATAATACTATATATTAATATACGCATATATATGTATCTCCCCTTTTTTCAACTATCATGTTGTCTATTAAACGTGTAGGGCCAAAAAATGCAGCAACAGCAATAACAGATTTTTCTTTCAGTGTTTCAACAGGCTGAAGGGTTTCATAATCAACTACTGAAACATAATCAATTTTCTTTGGCTTTCCTGAAGTGATAATATCAGTCATTGCCGGTATCAGTTTATGTGATTGCACTACGCCCTGATGGATAAGATCTTCTGCTTTTTGCAGGGATTTATATATAACAACAGCGTTAGTGCGATCATCACCTTTGAGGTGTACATTGCGCGAACTCATTGCCAGCCCATCAGGTTCGCGGATAATTGGTGCAACGATGATTTTAACAGGAAAATCCAGGTCCTTAACCATTTTCTGTATAATAACTGCCTGCTGTATGTCCTTCTGCCCAAATACTGAAACATCCGGTTGAACAATGTTAAAAAGCTTTGCTACAACGGTAAGCACTCCTCTAAAATGCCCGGGACGTGTTGCACCACATAAATGATCAGTCATCATTTCAATGTCAACATACACCAGGCGATTTTGATACATCTCGCTGTCATCAGGAAGAAATATCAGGTCAACACCTGCGCCTTTGGCAAGGGCAAAGTCACGCTCATAATCGCGCGGGTAGGTGGTATAATCTTTGGGATCATTAAATTGCATTTTATTCACAAATATGCTCATCACCTGATAATCAGAATGCTGTTTTGAAATGTGTACCAGGCTCAGATGTCCTTCGTGAAGGTATCCCATGGTGGGCACAAATCCAATTTTTTTATTGTGACTTCGTTGTAAAGCAATTTCGTTACGTAAATCGTTTATTGTATTCACTATTTTCATAGATTATTTCTCCTTCCGTGCTGCAATGAGCATCATGTCACCTAAATATAATCTTTTTGCTGCTGTATCGGCAAGTTTTCGTAGCAATGTTTTTGGTTTGCCAATGCCACTGCCGTATGTCACAAACCGTGTAACGGCAAACCCTTTTAATTGCAATAATTTTGCAAGTGTTCTGTACGAAAAAAAATAAAGATGATGAGGGAAATTGTAGTAACGCCATTTTTTGCCATACAGCAGACGGGCTGAGAATACACTGCTTCTGCAGGTTGAAAGGTACAGCATACCCTCATCGTGAAGCAAGGAATTGATTTTTTCAATAAATTTATCAGGGTGGTGAAGATGCTCAATAGTTGCCCACAGGGTAATACAGTGGTATTGTTTATTAAATTGAAATGATAGAAAGTCACCACAGTATGCATTTGCTTTCAGGTTATTACGTGCGTAGTCTATGCAATCCTGAGCAATGTCTATGCCTTCGGCATGCCATCCGCGGCGGGTTAAATATTCAACAAAATACCCTGCAGCGCAGCCAATATCTAAAGCATATTTTTCACCCTGTAATGATGCCTCAAAATCATAAAACTGCAGATCTTTAAGATTCAGTGTAAGCAAACGCAGTACTTCCCTGTGCATTAATTCAGAAAAATAGTTATTGTAGCCACGGTCGGTTCGCTGATTGAAATATTCTTTGTAGTATTTGCCCATTTCGTTGTAGGGTGGCCTGGGGTTAACAAATTCAAGACCACAGTGCCTGCACCGTACAAGAGTAAATTCTTCGCCATTTTCAAATGGCTTTGAAAATAATGGCTTGAAATTATATGTATTGCACAGTATACAGGGAGCAGTTTCATAATTCATGTATTAATTGTGCCAGGCAGTATGCGCATTTGGCAAGTATTTTTTATCATATAAGAATTAATTGATGCTTTAGGCTATACAATAGTCTTGACTTTATATGGGTAGCAGTATAAAAAATAATAATACATGTATTAGTAAGACAAATGACGTTACAAAAATTTAAAATTAATGATTAAGTCAGTATTGTACTACATTATCATACAGAGAATACCATGAAAGTTTCCAATAGAATAATTGTTATAACACAGAATAAGGACTATGAGACCGTAGCCACTTCAATTGCAGCCCAGCATCAATTAATCATTGAAGAAAATGAAAAACTTCATTCACTTGAAGCAATCATAAAGGAGATAGAAAATTCTAAATCAACAGCATTTTTACGCTCTTCTCTTCATAGTTTTATACGGGAACATGGTATCCCATTAATGATAATAATTGATTATCCTGTGGTTGCTGAAACACGCACCGACACTATTATGCAGAAGATATTTAATACATTACTCATTTCATTTATGATTATTGCCCGTGGCAGTGGACTTGCAAATATTAAAGGTAATTTTTTTGTCAATATTACCAAAGGCGACGTGCAGCTATTTAAAAATATTATAATTCATCCGGAAAAGCTTTTAACAAACTTAAAAACAAATGATGATAAGGTTAACGCAATTATTAACTTTTACACTGATCAAAAAGTATTTCACACTCTTTTTTTTATAAAACCATATACAGGTTCTACTAAAGAGGATATGGCACATGAGCTATCGGCCTATATTAATGCCGTTAAAAAGCGTCATGCGTTAATAGAAAAGATTGTAGAAAAGCAAAAGCATACTCCTTCACGAAGTAAGGACGCTGCAAGAGTGCTGGTAAAAATAAGTGAAGATAAAATTGTGCTGGATCATGAGATTATAATAACGAGCGATAGTGCCTATCAAAAATATACTATAGGCCATATATATGTACTGGGAGACTGGACAAATATACACAGCCGAAAAGTTGCCGGAAAGGTTATCACTGCAATCAAGGATGGTTTTGCCGACTGGAAGCTTGGTAGCGATGATCCTGTTATTATTCATCTGGAGGATGCATTGGTTGATCATACCACTGCTGCAACGCTGGCGCAAATTGCTTTTAATGAATTGAAGGGCTTCAGTAATATCAGGATATACTGCAATGAAAAAAATTATAAAACACTTGAAGCAGCTGATGGTTTTGGGCTTATAAAAAAACTGGTATTTATACAAAAAATTTAACAGCCAATAGTATAAAAAAATCCATCTTTCCCCACAATACTTACCAGGCTATCTAACAGCTTCTGGTGTGGTTTAATGTGATACAGTGGATTTGCTTTTACAATATTTTCTTTCCCATTGGGCTGACGCACATGGAAAAATACTGGTTTGTTTCCCTGATAACGATGTAGTAATTTTTTAATATTTTCAAGTATCTGCGTATCGGTGCCTATTGGGTTAATAATAATATGCAGTTCGCTTATCTGGGTAAGTTTGAATTGTGTAAGCTGCAATACTTTATTTGCCAGCATACGAGATGGCTTTTCATTTTCTATCTCCACAGTTCCTGTAATAACGACAGGCTCCTGTGATACAATTAAGGATTCATATTCCGACAATGTCTGAGGCATAAATAAAACCTGAATACTACCGGTAAGGTCTTCAATAACAGCCTGTGCAAATTTATTCCCTTTCTGACTCTGCTTAATCTGTACATTATTGAGTATCCCAACCAGGGTTATTGGCGAGCCGTTTACGTTTTCTTCTAAGTCTTTTATTGGTGTGCATGATAACTTTTCAATATCCTTTGCATAACGGCTTAATGGGTGAGAACTTGCATAAATTCCCAATACCTCTTTTTCATAGTGTAGCTTTTGGTTTTCAGGCCAATCGTTAATTGATACAGGTTCAATATGAATGCGTGAAAAAGATGTATCAGTAGCTCCAAATAAATCACCCTGACCTGTTGCAATATCCTGCTGTAACTGGCGGGCGGTTTCAAGCATAACATCCACCGAAGCAAATAATGCTGCTCTATTTGGGTGTAGCGAATCAAATGCTCCAGCTTTAATGAGTGATTCAAGCACACCTTTATTAACCGTCATAAGATCAATTGAAGTAAAGAAGCTGGTGAGGTCTTTGAATTCACCATTAGTTTCCCGTGCTTGCAGAATAGATTCTATTGCTTTATCACCCACGCCTTTAATTGCAATAAGCCCATAGCGTATTGATTTACCTTCAATGGAAAAATCACGCTGGCTTTTATTGATATCTGGTGGAAGCACCTGAATGCCCTTTGCCTTGCAGTCAGCATAGTATTTTGCAATATCTTCAATCTTATCAACCTGCGCTGTTAAAAGGGCAGTCATAAACTCTAACGGATAGTGAGCTTTAAGATACGCTGTTTGATATGACACAAGTGCATAAGCAGCAGAATGGGATTTATTGAATCCATATCTTCCAAATGTTGCCATTAACTCATACGTTTTACGGGCAATCTCTTCATGTATACCTTTTGCTATTGCTCCCTTGATAAATTTTGAGCTCATTGCATCAATCAAATCTTGTTTCTTTTTACTCATTGCTTTCCTGAGCTTATCTGCTTCAGGTAGTGTAAAGCCACCCATAATCTGGGAAATAAGCATAACCTGTTCCTGATATACAATAACTCCTAATGTGTCTTTGAGTATGGGTTCCAGAGAAGGGTGCAGGTATTCAATTTTTTGAGGATTGCGTTTTCTTTCAATAAACTGTTCAACCATCCCTGAGTCAAGTGGGCCTGGCCGGTACAGGGCAACGATTGCAATAATATCGTCAAAATTGGTTGGGCCTAATTTAAGAAGTATATTCTGCATGCCGCTAGATTCAAGCTGGAATACACCCATGGTATCAGCCTTTTGTAATAGTTTGAATGTTTTTGCATCATCAAGCGGAATTGTATTAATATCAATAGCAATGTTACGGTGTTTCTTTATAAGCTTGATACAGGTATCTATAATGGTAAGGTTTGCAAGTCCTAAAAAGTCCATTTTGACAAGCCCAGCTTTTTCCAAGCTTGTCTTTTCATACTGCGATGAAATACTCCCATCTTTTGAATCTACATACAGCGGCACGTGTTCGGTTAAGGGATCACGTGATATAACAACACCCGCTGCGTGCTTGCCGGCAGAACGGGTCAGTCCTTCAACTTTTAACGCTATATCAACAAGCTGTTTGCCAGCATCATTGGATTTATAGAGTTGTTGTAATTCTTCTGAATTTTTTAGAGCATCTTCTAAATCTTCATGATGGATAAGCTTGGTCAGTGCATTAACCTGAGGAAGAGGGATGTTTAATGCACGTGCCACATCACGAATAGCACCCTTGGATTTCATTTTGTTAAAGGTAATTATCTGGCTTACATGATCCTCGCCATATTTCTTTTTTACATACTCTATTACTTCATCACGGCGTAGTGCACAAAAGTCAATATCCATATCAGGCATTTCGTTACGCTCGGGGTTTAAGAACCGTTCAAACAGCAGGTTATATTTGATAGGGTCAAGCTCCGTTATTCCTAAGCAATACGAAACCATTGAACCAGCAGCCGAACCCCTACCAGGGCCAACGGGTATCCCATTATTCTTTGCAAACTGGATAAAATCCCACACAATGAGAAAATATCCTGAAAACTGCATGCGGTTTATAACCGATAGTTCATAGTCAATGCGTTCTTTGACGTAATCAGGGATAGTCTCACCAAAGCGATTCTTTGCACCCTGATAAACCAACTCAGTAAGATAGCTGTCCTTAGTGTATCCGGCTGGAACATTAAAATTGGGAAGGATAGGATTACCCAGTGGTATCTGGCAATCTGTCATTTCGGCAATCTTCATGGTGTTATACAGGGCATCAGGATAGTCTTCAAATATTTTTTCCATTTCCTGCGGTGTTTTAAGATAAAACTCATCATTAGGGAAACGCATTCTGCTCTGATCATGTAACAATTTACCAGTTTGTATGCACAATAAAACATCATGGTAGTACGCATCATCTTTTGCTACATAATGTGCATCATTGGTGGCTATTAAACCTATATTCAGTTTAGAAGCCATTTCAACAAGATGTGCATTAACCTGTTTTTGTTCTTTAAGGTTATGGTACTGAAGTTCTAAATAAAAATGATCCTTTCCAAAAAGGTCGGCAAATTCCTGTGCCCGTGTATATGCCTCTTTGGTTTTACCTTCTAATAGAAGGGATGGTATTTCGCCTGCTATGCAAGCGGTGCTAGCTATAAGCCCTTTACTATATTTGGTTAAAAGTTCCCAGTCAATACGTGGCTTGTAATAAAAGCCTTCTAAATAGCCCAGTGATGATAATTTTATAAGATTTTTATATCCTTCATAATTTTCAGCAAGCAAAATGAGGTGATAGGCATTTTCTTCATTGCTTGCACGGGTACTTTGCTTATGAAACCGTGAGCCCGGTGCAATGTAGAATTCCTGCCCAATTATTGGCTTTATACCGGCTTTATGTGCTTCCTCGTAAAATTCAATTATGCCAAACATATTGCCATGGTCTGTTAATGCTATAGCTGGCATATGATTATCAACAGCAAACTTTATCAGTTGCTGAATACGTATAGCACCATCCAGGATAGAATATTCAGAATGGTTATGAAGATGTATAAAATCCATACAGTTCTCGCTTTAAGGAAGGGAATCATTACCATGAACTATCGCTCATGAAATACGACATAATAAATATTTAGTATATAACCAATATACTCCCTGCATTTTGATTTTGCAAGCAAGTATTAATATTTTTTTAGGCTTTTTGCAATATGTTGTTGACCATAATACCGATGTGCGATAGATTTTAGCAAAGTAAAGGCAAACTATGCAGATTATAGAAGAAAAAACAATTTGCCAGAATAGAAAAAAGAATTTACTGTGGTTTTCAATGATATGAAAATATGATTTTTTTAGGGAGTTTTACGATGATTGATACAAAGCTACTTGACATTTTAGCCTGCCCTGCATGTAAAGGGGATGTTGAATATGATGCACGAAATGAAAAGATTATTTGTACACAGTGCAAAAAGAAATATCCTGTTAAAGACGGCATTCCCGTCATGCTTGTAGAAGAAGCCGAAGAATAATTTAATGTTTGATATGAGGTTATATGTATGTTTGATTCCAAGCATCCTGTCATTAAGATAGTGGGTTATGTTATAGTTGGTTTTTTTGTTCTTATTATAATAATATCGTTTGGCATGCCTGATTTTTTATCCCGCATGGGTTTTGATCAAAATACCATTGCCAAGGTTAACGGCGAGACAATAGGGTATATGGATTTTATACGCTATCGTGACACACACATGTTTGGTAAAACCGAAGATCCTAAACAGCAGCAGCGTATGATTATAGAACGCATGATACAGGAAAAGCTTCTGGTTCAGCTTGCAAAAAAAGAGGGCATAGTGGTAACCGAAAAAGAAATAAAAAGTGTTATCCGTAACCGATTTTCTGACAATACGGGAACATTTAATGAAGCTTTTTTTAAGAATTTTTTGGATAGATTCCACATGGGCATATCGGATTACTATAAATATGTACAACAGGAAATATACTTAGGTAAATTACAGAATCTTCTACTGGCAGGTGTCAGTGTTTCACCTTTAGAGTTAGTGTCTGATTTCAGAATACAGAACACAAAAATAAAAATACAGTATGCTTTTGTATCAAATCAGGAACTGGCAAAGCGGTATGCAAAGGAAATTGCAGTTACCGATGAAGAAGTTGACGCAGAGATGAAGAAAAACCCAAAAGAATTAAAAGACCCAAAAACTGATCGACAGCGAATAAAGGATAAGCTTGCCAATGATAGGTTGGAGAAAATTAAACAGGAACTGGCAAAAAAGATTGACCAGCTTGCACTTTCTGGCAGGTCATTTGCAGAAGCTCAAGGGATACTGCAGGGAATTGTGTCATATTCCAATGAGTTTAAGCCGGGGGATCTGATTAGGGAAAAAGATGATAAAGGGCGGATACTGTATCCTTTGCAGGAATCAAAGATATTCCAATCAGATATTTTTAGTTTAAAACAGGGAGCAACTTCACGATGTGTTTTTGGCTTTGATGGGATGTATATTTTCACACCTCTGGTACGATATATACCGGCAACGCAGATACCTGATAAGGAGCGTCAGGCACTGGAACAGAATCTTTTTTACACTAAGGCTAATTCTTTATATATATCACTGTTAACCAGACTGTTTGAAAAGTCGAAAATAATAAGGAATCAGAAGTTTGAGGCACAATAGAATAGTAAAGGCTGTTTTAATTTTTGTAACAAAGCAAGGGGTACTGTATGAATATTAATGCTGAATATGTTAATCCGTTCTTAGAGGCAGCAAGTGTAGTATTCAAACAACTTCTTAATGTTGATTTAAGAAGAGGAAAGCTGGTATTGAAAGAAGTGCCACAGCCATCACATGATGTTGCTATTATCATTGGTATTACCGGAGCAGTCACCGGTCAGGTGGTGTTTAGTATGAGCCTGGAGATGGTAAAGAAGATTGCACAAATCCTTGCTCCAGGATTATCTGAGAAAGATATAATGAATGAATGGAAGGATATTGTAGGTGAAGTTGCCAATATGATTACCGGAAATGCAATGAACCTTTTTGCCTATTCGGGAAAGCGCGTTGAGATGACAACCCCTACCGTCATTGAAGGAGAAAGCTTTACTATCACCTTAATAAAACAGACCACACTGGGGATTAACCTTTACAGCCCCTTTGGACAGTTAGAGATGAATGTAGCATTGAAATAAATAGTGTTATTCAGGGAAATAGGTTGCATCTAACCGTTTGAGCTCATCAGCAATCCTATCTTTCAATGGTGATGTATAGAAGGCATTATATGCGGGATCCTGAGCGCGCTTCAGGAATATTGTATATACTTTGCGTGCCAGTTCAACATCTTTTAAATTGGGGTCAGTACTTAAAATTTTTCCTAACCAGTAATATGCATCATCAACTGTTTCACGGTCACTGTACTGCTTTATAACTTTCAGTAATGCGCTTAACGCTGCGTTGCCTTTTTTTTGTGATATATATAGCTGTGCAACCAGAATCAGTGCATCGTCAGAAAAATCCTGATCAGGGTATAATCCTGCAACTTTGGTGTAGTATTCAATAGCGTCAAGTGGCTTGCCCATTGCCTGATTTACTCTGCCAGTCATAAAAAGTGCTGCAGGATATTCTCCGGATTGTTCAGGTATGCTTGATAGTTCCTGTAAAGCATTTGTATATTTTTGCTGCTGTACAAAAATCTTTGCTTTCCATAAGCTTGCCTGGTCTTTAAAGGGACTTTGAGGGTAATTTTTTTGCAGGCTTTCCAGTGCCTGTAGAGCTCGTTCGTAGAATTCAGCATTGTAAAATTCAATGCCCTGTTTCAGCAAAACATCATCAGGAGTACCTGCTCCTTTCTTCTGGGTAGAATCATCTTCAAGTTTATATTGCATGGGAATTTTTGCAGCTTTTGGTTCAGATAGAATGGTTTCCAGTATAGCTTCTTTATTTGCTGGCTGTACAACCATTAACGAACATGCTACCAGTATATGTATCAGATTCATTGCTCAAACACCTTGTCACGTATATCCATTGGCTTAAGATCTTTTTTGCTTTTTGGCGTAATGGTTTCTTTTTTTTCAGTATCTACCCGCGATTGTGGTTTTGGTGGAGAATAAATAGGCTTTTCCTGATTGCGGTTAATTGAATCAACAGGCTTTACCACGGTTGGTGTATAATCAGGATTAATAGGTTCAACCGGTTTTGCATCACGAAGCTCTGACAGAGGTTTTTGTATTTCCTTGATATCTTTCGGAATATCAACTGGTTTTGCAGGCATTGTCATTGGCTCATCTTCTTTTGTGGGATACGTTAATTTATTATCAGAAAGTTGCTGACGCTCTTCCATTAATGCACCTTCAAGCATAGACTGAAATGAGCCTGGCTCCTTCTTCATTTTGATATCCAGGTCAAACACATCGTTTGTGATTTCTGCATACGGTTTGCCAGCTGGCTTTGCCGACTGTTTGCCCAGATGATATCCCAGAAAAACTGCACCAACAGATAGAAGAAAGACAAGAAAGAAAAAGCCCTCTTTTATGGATTGCTGTGTACGAATATCAATTGAATCAATCATTCTGTTTATAATTCGTACAATAGTTTGTAATATGGATGCAATTGGGTTCATATAATTGTGTTACTGATTATTCTCTATCAATAATAATAACAATATTGCCTTTTTTCAAGTTATTTCTTGTTACGCTGCTTGCAAGAATTTTTTTAAGGTCAGTATTGGCAATCACCGGGCACCTGCTATAAAGGCGCAGTGCAGCACAGTAGTATGGATTTCTGCCAGCTTTTTTATGATGCAAAGCCACGTCATCGCTGAAACAATAGGCAACAGTGCCATACACATAGGCTTCACGTGAATCAATAAAATCCTTGCCAAATATTTCGGTTCCATCTTCAGCAAAAAGTGACGGGAAAAGCATGGGTGAAAAGTGCTGTCCCCTTGTATCCACAATAAGCCCTGAATAGTCAGTTGAAGGTAGTTTAGCAGGCAACACAGGGATGTCCTTTGCCGGCAGGGCTTGTGGCAAAAGTTTTAAAAGCCTTCCCATGGGGAGAATAGCAGTGCATTGTGTGGCAATAGCCCCCTCAGGCTTAAAGCTGTATTTAATATCGCCTGAATATAAGCCCAATTGCGTTTGTGTATAATCGTCACTCTGAATACAGTCACCCAGTGAACGTAATGGGTCAACCTGTATTATCTGCAGTGACGTTATAAGGGATTCTGTAGCCCTGTCTTTAGCTTCTTCTATTGCTCTGCTGCGTGCATTATTCACCGACAATATCTCATATGTAGTGGTATCAAGTGGAGTGCCGCTTTCAGAAACAAAAGGCTTCCCCACTGCTTTTGCCACAATTATCTGGTCGGTCCAGTTGATTTCTACATTATTGTAGTACTGGATAACTTTATTGCTCACAGACACTGATAATGAAGAAAGGGCTGCTATCAGAGCTATGGCCAGGAAAAAAATAAAAACGTAGCGGCTGTAGTGTTTTTTCATAATGTGCAGCATATTAGTTTCGTTTTTAAAGTTATCGGACAAAATGACCCTGAAATATAGTCAAATTAATGAGTCTTCAAGTTTTGCAAATATCTTCAAAAGTTCACGTGCTGCAGCCCGGGCTGAATCTTTGATTAACGTGTCAATCTTCTGCTCGTCAAGGTTGTGGCGTGCTATATAGAACAATGTTTTGCGCATAAAAGGGGAACACAGTGTGTACATATCCTCATCATCAAGAATTGAGTACAGGTTTGCTGTATCCTGTACTGCTGCAGTTTGCAATTCTTTAAGCCGTTGGTACAGGCGTGAAAATTTCATGAAAAGGGATTTTGTATTAATTGGGGTATTGTGCGATAGTTCATGGGATATAATCTCCTGCGGGCTAACAGGAGGCTTTTTCCATTTTTCAACCAGTGCCTGCAGTGGTGTAAATGTTGTATTGGCAATGAAAGCACCACCTGTACTGGTGTTGTATACTGGTATGGGTACTCGTTTTGCTGAATCCTCAAACCAGGTTCGGTAGAGATCCAGTACAAAATCGGTAATAACTGTGCCGCCATTATTGGATGGGACATACTTTATTTTCCGCTTTCGGATTACATTCTGGTTGATGGTATCAAGATTTTTAAAGCGGTTGATGACAGGAAGCCAGTCATCATTATGATGGGTGCCCTGGCTGTGAATTTCCCTGCCGGTGTAAGCTAAATCCTGCCCAACAAGTACTATTGCACTGCAACCCGCGGTGAGCAGAAGGTCAAAAGCGCTGGTAGCAACCGAACCCCCTGATTGAATATCACCAATCTGGCCGGTGAAGCTTTGAATCCAGTCCATTATTGGTGTTGATTCCCGTTGTATACTGCCATCAGGTGCTGTGTAGTATTTTGCGGTAGTGCTGAAAAATTTTTTTTCAATCAGTCGTGTTACTTTGGGACTGCTGACAACATCGGCTAACAGAATTGGTTTTTGTGTTATGCCAAGAAAATGTTTTATGCTGTGCGCTTGTGCATCAAGTGTCATGACTATATGGGGCATTATGTTATGGCGCTCCAGTACCTTGTATGCAGTGTCAACACACACAATTAAAGCCTTGTCATATGCCTGCGATAGCGCATCTAAGCTGTGAATTAATGAAGGCCCGGCTGATACAATGATACCCGGTATGCCTTTAAATTTGCCAAACAGGGACTTTACCGGCAGTGCTGTATGCATCTGTTTTGCATTGAGCAGTATGTTCTTTACCCACAGTTCTTCAAATTCAAAGCGGGTTAAAAGGTCACTGATGCGGGAGCTTATCTGTTTATGAATGCTTGCTGTGAGTGCATCATAAAATTCAGGGTGCAACAAATACGATGGCCGGTGTACCAGCAGGGCAGTTCCTCTGAATGACCTGATATCAATTAATTCAAGCACTTTGGCAATTTCTTCTTCATCATTGACTATAGAAGCACATGTAAACACTTCAGGGAATTCCTGCTTTACGAGTTGTATAAGATTTTTGTCTTTTTCAATAACGATGATGGTAAGTTGGGGGAATTTGTCTTTTAAAGCCAGTACGTGGTAGCCCAGTCCCAGCCCGCAAACGATAATGATTGAAGCACGTTTAGGGTTACACTGTTCAACAATGCGTTGTGCTTCTTTAACAGGGTCGTATGCTGAATGAATACGGATTGTTTGTTGACCATTAGTATAGTGCAGTGTTTTGTGCCCACTTTTTGCTATGGTTATTGTAAAGTTTTCCATGAGATTTACTGAGCAATTTTGTTATAGCTATCCTTGCAGAGTTTATGCAATTTGTTGAACTCATCTTCTGTTTCAATTTTGAATTGTTTACATATTTCATCTTCACAATAGTAATAGAAATACTTCCTTGATTCAATACCGCACAAAAGGTTGGCTAAATAGGTAACCGCAACATGATCTTTATATTTGCTATCACATGACAAAGGAGAATGGTGCCACTGTATTGCCTCAACCAGATATTGTGGTAATTGCCATTTCTGTGCAATAAGCTGTCCAATGCCTGAATGGCTTATACCTATTGAAATTTCCTCCATTACTGTTGACGTGCGAATCTTGCGATCTGATACAAGGTCAGCTATCCAGTTGGTAAGCTCCAAATTAACCGAAAGAAGTACAATCTTTCCTAAATCATGCAGCAGGCCACACAATGAAACCTGCTCAACGATGGCGTTCATTCGATACTGGGTGGCGATAGTTCGTGCGTACGATGCTGTTTTATCACAATGGTCCCATATCTGCTCAAATTTCTGGAAGCGCTCATCCAGAATTTTCCGGGCACTTATTGTGATAAGCAATGATTCAAGATTTTTCAGACCAATGGTCATGACTGCTTCACTTAAGCTATCAATGCGTTTGCCAGGCACAAAGCCAGCCGAATTTGCAAGCTTCAATACATCGGTGGTAAGTGCAGGGTCACGCATGATGGAAAAAGTAATGTCTTTAATTTCAACATCCTTTCTTCTGCACAGTTCCAAAAGCTGAATGATATGGTCAGGGAATGTAGGGATGCCGTCAATTTGTTTAAGTATCTGCTGTTTTATTGTTGTTGTAAGTTTTTCCGGTCGTAATTGATTGGGCAGGTTAAGTAATACCTGTGTTATCTTCCCATCCGTTCCTATTTTGTAATTTGATGGGTCAACGCCAGCATTTTTTAAAAGCAATATAACAAGGACTATCCCAAGCCCTGCCCCTTCAGTATCATCGTATACATCTTCATAGGCCTGGGTAAAGTCTAAATACTGCTTTGCTTTTTCAATACGTGTCTTGATACGAGCCAGTTCCACGGGATGAATGGGGGTTGGGTTGGTGATTGAAAATCGTATTCCATCATTCTGCTTTTTTATGGTTATGGTAACTTTTAAGTCGTTATTTTTTAAATCCTGTTCTAAAGTGTCTAATTGCCCAACAATATCTTTTTTAAAGTTCTCAATACCTTTCTGATAACATTCCGGGTCATTAATATTTAAATTAATTTTTTTGAAATAAGCCCTTTTAGCATTTGCTTTAGTGGCATTAACAATTATTTCCCGCAAAATAGTAATCATCATATCAAGCAGGAATATTTTATCCTGATTTGAAAGAATCTTAGCTAACAATGCATTCAATGTTTTTGATATATTTTCATTGGGATAATAAAAAGAAAGACTTACCGGTTCATTTTGTTCAAACCGCTTTACAAGCTGCGATAAATTTAAAATAGCCATATATACCTTTTTATATATCCCTTATTATAAAAGAATAATTCTTTAATATATATACAATTATCGGAAAAACATAGCACACTTCAAAGATAATTACAATCAATTTATTTTTTGAATTATTATTAAAGTAACGGGATTTATTTTTAAGAAAAAAATTTCTCCAGTACCAGCACTACCAGAAGTTCTATGGGTATATAAATCATTATTATATTCTAAGAAGCATTTATACTGTTACAATAATCACGTTATTTTACTGATTCAAGCTGCATAGAAGTATACATGTCAAAAATCTTGTGCCACGCGGGTTGTTGCAGCAGCTTTGAATGTTTGTTAAAGTATAGGGGAATATTGTCAATATGTGTTGCATAGATTAGTTTTGCAATTGATGGTGGTGAGTATTTCCCTATATATATCTTTTCAAGGCAAAACTGCTTGCCCAGTAGTATTGCATAGGCACAGCTTTTAAAAGAAGCATCGGGTAGCATCAGTGAAAGCCTGGTCACTTTATGATATTTAAGATTTTGAACCAGTTGGCTGTAATCACGGTAACTGTTTAATGTCATGATGCACTGTGCACTGCCATTTTCAGTTTGAGCTACATAACAGGAATTATCGCTTTTATAATGAATAATGTGGCCATTAAGCGGCTGATTATTATAAATCATACCAGCAGTAAGTAGAGAAAGAATAACTACATTTGCACGCTTTTTATACATAAGGGGAATTAGCAATACTATCAGGTACAGTACAGGTGGCAGTGGTGAAGTGATATATAGTGTGCCATGGAGCTGGTCAAAAAATTGAATACATGAAATGATACATGTGTAAAGCTGGTTGATGCAGTATGCATACAGATTTACTGTACCGGTATATATCATTACGGGAGTCAGTAAGCCGGCAACCATATACAGGCTGACAAGCGGTATAACAACAAGGTTAGCAATAAAAGAAGTTACCGATAGTTCCTGAAAATGGTACACACTAACCGGCATGGTGCAAAGCTGTGCTGAAAAGGTTACTGCAAGCGGCGCTGCAGCTTTATAAAAATGTTTCAGCCCTTTATGGTAGCTGTTGTACATAAGGAGTATCCCTGCAGTTGCTAAAAACGATAGCTGAAAGCCGGCGCTAAATAATTCATACGGATACAGACACAGGATAATACAGGCAGTTATGCACAGTATGTTGATGCTGTGTTTTTGCGCATTTAATACAATACACAGAGCACCTGCTACGCACATAAGTGATGCCCGTATAAGTGAAACAGGCTGATCTGAAATAAAAAGGTAGGCGCAAATAGCCACAGTGGTAAGAAGTACTGAAATATTCTTTGGGAAAAATACTAACCTGCAAAATGCCATGATACCAAATATAATGATTCCAACATGAAGTCCGCTTGCTGCCAGTACATGCAAAACACCTGCTTCTTTGAATTTAAACTGCACATGAGGATGAATATACTCCCTGTTGCCAAGGTATAATGCAGCAAAAAGCGATGCAGCATCGGTAGAATATGTTGTGTATAAAATATGCTTAATATAATTCTGAATTTTTTCTGGATACCTTGTGGGTGCAACAGTATGCAGCATAATTGCGTCCTGGTTTAAATAAAACACAGCACATATCCCTTTTCTGGCTAAATAGAGGTTATGCAAATCTTCGGGGCTTCGTGTGGGATAGGCTGTTGCGCTAAATACTACCGTATCACCGGTATGCAACTGGTAATGTGTGTTGAATATACTATATGCTTTGAATGTTCCACTCGTACCAGTGCACTGCAGAATCGCTGCGGTGGTATAGCGTTTATGCTCAGTATGAAGAACGTGAGCGTAAAATATGCCTTTATGTTTACTTGTTATACTGGCACACTGAGATATAGTGTTAAAAATTGCCAAAGAGGCTGTGCCAATAATCCAAACAAGGGCAATGATGATTTTAACAGTTACTATCGCCCAATTATTTTTGTATGAATAGATATATGCATAGACGCATATACATATAAACAGGATTGTAAGGAAATCAAACATATAGGTGAAAAAGCTGGATGAGATTCCCAGTATATACTGGTAGGTGTGCAGTATTGCAGCACACACCGCGAACGTTGTTGCAATTGAGGGAATCCCGATTTTGATGATGTATGTGTTATAGTCGTCCCACCTTGTACACAACACCTGCCAAAATTCCGCCTTCTATTTTTGTTGATGACTCGCCCATACCAAAGCTGCCGTACTGGGCATATATGTCTATTATTGTTTTTATTTCTGATGAAAGAGTAAACAGTGAACAAAAAGATATGTTTGCACCGGCACCACCGTTGTAATCAGCTGAAGCTGGTGGCAAATCTAAATAAAGCCCCAGGCCAATACCAGGCTGATAAACATTGGAAAGAGGGTAAAAATATTTTCCCCTGACTGTTGCCACTGGATGCCCCACTGACAGGTCAGGTGTACTGTTGGATGAGTACTGCATGTAGGTCAGTGAAAACTCACCGGCAAACTGATGTACAAAAATAGTTGCAACAATGCCACCACCATAAAGTGCGCCACTACTTTTGACTTTCCCCTGCTGGTTATTAATCCAGCTTTCGTAATTAATGGAATTGGTGCCGCCCTGGAAAACAACACCCAGATACGTATAGAACAATTCCTGTGCACACACTATTGTTGCTGAAAGAATAACACAGGTGATGATGAGTAC
>JBBFLA010000037.1:0-29669 GCA_037481795.1 Spirochaetota bacterium | reverse complement strand
GCTCCCGTGCCATCTCCCGCGCCCAATCGCCTGCCCAGTCAGCTACCGTATACTCTGCCTTCCCCCAGTTCTGAGATAACATCCTTTCCATAAAGGAATTGTCCTTACCTTTCCCTATCCACATTCCTCCTGTGGCAAGAAGCATGTTTTCCAGAGTACCCTGCACAAATCTATGCATTGGTGCTATTGCATTGTTTTCACTGGCAATGCTTCCTAACAGTGTCCCCTGTGCTAATAGCTCATTGCTTGCCCACAATGCTGCCACACTTGCCCCTGCCTGCAACAGATCATCCTTCCAGCTTCCCTGCCCATCAAATCTATTAACAAAAAAGCTGCTGGTTGCAGAATATCCATACTGCTGCCACGAATTATTCCAGTTATTACCGTATATCTGACCTAATTCTGCTCCCATCAGTGCAGTGGCTGTTCCCATGCCAAAGTTTGTCCATTGCTGTCTGCCTCCCCATTGTATGCCCAGCTTGCCGTTGTCCTTATATTCCACAAAGTTACCCATGCCCTGTATACTGCTACTTGCCATTGTACCATATACTGCCGAACCGGTAAATCCTTCCACATAGCCTCCAAACGCTGAAGCCCCTATGCTTATTCCTGTTTGAACTGACCACTGCTTAATGCTTAAATCCCCTGTGGCTACACCCCCCAATTGCTGCCAGCTCATATACGCTGCTCCAACCAATGGATTCCCTGTTGCAATTGAAAGGGCAACTCCTATGCCTGCATTCACATACTGACATACAGCATCTTCCGTTGCCTTTTCCTTCTGGGCTTTGTAAACATCATACGTTATTCGCCCATACTCACCTTTGCCTTTTTTCTTTAGTTTTGGGCTTCCTCCATCATACTGTATCTCCCCAAACTCACCTGTATAATAGCTAAAACCCCATGTTACATCCGGCCTGAATAGCATCCCCATGCGTGTTTGCACCTGACTTAGCACCACATTCATGGTTGCATTAAATGCCACACCATCATCACTGTAGTACAGTTGCATTAATCCCGGAATTGTGTACGTACCCAATACCAGAGAATCACTATACGCAAAAGGCCTGTATGCCTGTATCACCTGTTCTTTTTCACTTACCGGAAGTGTTCGTTTGTAACTATCTCCACTTATGCTAAAATCATACGCACTGACAAACTGCCTGGCAGCTAAACCTGCCTGTTCATTTGCTGCTTCAAGCTGCTCACTGCAGCGCTTCAGCAACTCTGTCAGGGCTTTTAGTAACTGTATATTCTGTGTTTTTTGCTGCGCTACTGCAAATTCCTGCGCAAGCTGATGTGCCTCATTAAAAATTGTCCCATTATATTTTCTTGTGGTAAGCTGTGTCAAGCCAAATTCAACTTTTGTTTTGGTTAGCGCCATTACCTCTTCACGTAAAAGTTCAGGCTGCTCTTTCAGTATTTCAAGTAGCAGCGCATGCACATCTACTTTCCCAATTGTATCGCCAAACTTTTCTTTCATGTGCGATAGTAACTCGTTAAGAGTCACTTCCAGGCCACTCAAGCGCTTATGTAATTCCTTTGCACTTATCCCTTTTTGCGCATCAGCAAACCACTGGAATTTAGCTTCCTGTAATTGTTTCATCCGCTCATCCCACTGTCTGTTTCCTGCTGCTATTTTGTCCTTTGTATCATTTTGCCAGTTCTTCCAGCTGTTAGCAAATGACTGCAGCATCATGTCCCACTGACGCACTCCCCGTTCAAAGATACGATTCACCATCCTGTCCCAATCGTCCTTTTTGTCCTGTAAAAGCTTCTTTGTAAGCTGCCACTGGTGTACCTGCAAATCGTGTCGCTGCTTCAATTCTCTATCATTTATTCCTTCATATTGTTTCACATACTGAGCAAATTTTGAGCTTACATCCTGCTCGCTATCGGTCCCTATCATCTCATCAAGTTCATTAATTACATTTTCTGGTATACCTTCAACATACCCCATGTATGCTATCATTGCCCGTAGACTGCCTTTTGATTCGGCCCCTATTTGTAACGCTGATTGTCCATCTTCTGCAAACTGTTTAAAAAGCTCCTTTTCCACCTCCCTGTCAATGATTACCCTGTCATAGCCTTTTTGTGTATACATTGCTTTTGTATAGTTGATATACCGGGCAAAGCAATCACGCCGCTGCTGGTTCATGATTTGTGCGTATGTCTGGCTTACATTGCCTGCATGGTATACCGGCATGGTCTCACCGGTTTCATAGCCGTTTTCATCGGTTTTTATGGCAGTTTCTGTAAATCGTGATACATTCACATAATCACTGCCTCTTTCAGCTGTTACCATATATTCTAAATCGCTATCCTGAATTGCAATATTGTATTTGGTAGCTATCTGGCGCAACGCATTCTTTAATGTTGGTTTAGGGATTACTACCTTTTGCATTGTTTTTGGATTGTAGTACACAAATGAACCTGCTGCCTGTTCATCATCAAGCGATTCTATTTCTATATAACGGGCAAGGTTAGCTTTTGCTTTTAGCATGGCAGTCTTCTGGCTTTGAAGCTGTGTAAGTTTGGCACGAATGTTGTTTAACACAGATTTTGCACTATTGTTGTGTGTTTTCATATTACTTTCAGCTTCTCTGATAGGTTTATACATTATATCCAGAAGGGCCACTATTGGAGTTAACACCGCCTTGAAATATGATTTTGCTATCTTTCGTAATGGATGTATTTTTTTCCCAAGTACCTTAATCGTTTTATTGTAAAGATAATCATAAACCTTTTTATGAGGTATGTATAGCGTTTTATAGGTGCCTAAATAATTAAACATAAGATTATCATACTTGTTTTCACAATTGCGTGCTCTCAGAAACTCATTAAAATATTCCTGTATATATTGATTACCCATAATTTTTGAATCATCTTCACGCATCATCACAAGATACGTATACAACGGCGAATTCATATCTACAATTTCATTTCCTGAAGGTATTGATCCAAAGTATGGCTTTACACTCAGAATGCTCTCATTCAGTCCAAACTGTGAGAAATGTTCATTATAGTAATATGCTGCTGTGTTTAAATGAAGCAACAATGTGGATTGTTTTAAATCACCAAATGGTGTATGAATAACGGTAACTCCATTTATAAAGCTATCATCTATCATTGTATCTATAAGTCGGTCGCGTTCGTTTTCATATTCTTTGGCCGTTGCCTGCAAAAATGCATTCTTTGATGCTTCATATTTTGCTTTTGCCTCATCATAAGCTAAAGATAGCTGCTTTATTTCATTCTGCATGCACATGGCAAGTTTTTCCATACGGTAGGCACGTTGCGCTCTTTCCTGTAATTCTTTGCGTAATTTTACGTATTGTTCATCATTTTCTACATTTTGATTCTTTACTTCTTCTGCCTTCTGTTGCAGTGCTTGTATTCTTTGCTTTACCTCATCCCTGTATTTTTGTGCCAGCTCAAACTGTTGCTGTGCATCAGCTTTTAGCTTGCTTATACCAGCATCGCCACCTTCAGCATTGGTTTCACTGTTATATAAATATGGATTTGATGCGTATGCATAGAGCAACTCCTCATCCTCTTTGAGTTTGCGTGCTTCATCAAGCCTGTTATACAAAATGCTGATAATCTCAAGCTGCCTGCTATACTCATCCTGCGCCCTGCTATAGGCATTCAGTGCACTGTTAAATTCATTTTGTGCTTTTTCAAAGCTCTCTTTATCATTTTCATATTTATTCTCTGCATTTTTAAATTCATCGCTATTCAGGTATTGCTCCAGATTCTCATTTTCAAGAATTATCCCCATCTTTTCAATATTCTTATATGCATCAATGAGTGCCTTTTCCATACCTGCATTTTTTTCACCCATCTTATTTACCAGTTCAGAAACTCTTGTATCATTGCCACCCTTAATAACCTCAGTAAGATACTCCTGCAATGCAGTAAATGAAGGCCCTTCACTATTGTTTTCCTCTTCAAGGTTATCGCCATCATTATTCATGTGTAACGATATCCCATCCATAAACGTATCATAATCCCGTATATACGATGTATCAATTGACTGACCATCGTCTTCGGTAAGTACAAATCCACCTGATTCCTCAACTGCCCACTGTGCCACCTTAACCAGCACATCAAGCTGCAAAGCCATTGTGGAAGCTTCTTCAAGGATTGCGTTAAAGTAGCTTCTATTATCGCCTGTAAAATATCCCATACTATTAGTACCAACAGCATCAGTAACTATTTCATTAATGTCTGTAATCTGTTTATTTTCAATGATAAGCCCATACCCACTGGCTCTGTACTCATCCAGAAAGTCTGCCAGATACTTTTCGCCCTCATCATGTTGCCCATTTGAATTGGCATCATCATAATATTTATAATCTACCGAATGCTGCTTTTTATATTCATTAATTACATATTCATACCATCCTGCACACTTCTGCTTATTTTCAGGAGTTAACGAATTATACCAGTTTGTAAATGAATCAATATCAATATTCCAGTTGTTTGCATCATTGGTATTTTCAATCTTTACAAGTTTTCTATCCTTAAGCTTTTCTACATCATTGACAATAAAATCCTTAAATAAGCCTGGAGTATCGTTGTTAGGTGCATATTCTTCATAATACTGCTTTATTTGTGGCAGATAATCACGATAGTTTGTAAACGTATCCCGTGTGGTTACAATAAACTGATATACATGATGGGCTATTGTTTTATCTCTTCCGGCTGCATACAGGCACAGTGCAAGCAATGACTGCAGGCCGTCTTCATCTTCTTTTGTCAGTATCTCAAAAAGCGTATTTTCGGCATTTTGCATCTGTAATCCAGTTAATACCAGCGGCACCTGACTGTCGCTTACTATAAGATTAACCGGATCAGCAAGCTCAGGATACAGGCTTGCTAAAATAACATAATTTCTTTCTTTTCCATCGGTAATATCATGCGTATCAAGGTATTCTTCTAACGGTGTTTGTCTGTCCCAATCCAGCGCTATAGTGGTAAGCCTTACAAAATCTTCAACATTTGAACGCATTTCACTATCTTCAGTATCCACCCCATAGTACGCAAAAAGCCGCTCAACTGAATCAACACCCATCCCTTCTTTGCGTTGCAGGTAGTATTCGCGTTTCAGCGCATACTCACGTACACCATCTGGTAACCACGCAAATGACAGCGCGGCTGTATCGTTCTGTAACATGATAAAAAGCTGCCTGAACAATTCATAATGACCTGCAAAGTATTGCTGCATATCACCATACTGCGCAAGCTCTGTAAATCCTGAAGCAACAAATTCAGTATTTTCAACAGTGCCAAATACTTCTTCAAAATCATTCTGGATTATACCATCATCATCTGCCAGTTCAATACAATACGCCAAAAAGTGCGCTAATACTTCCCTCTTGCTTTCAGGATTAAAGACAGTTGCATTCTGTATTGAATATGCGCTTACAAGCAATGAGTCTGTCAGCGTTTCATAGTAGAGTGCTGAAAAGTCTTCGTAATGGTCTTTGAAATATTCTAACGCTTCGGCAGTAGTATATTGGGCAAGTGCGGCAAAGCTTCCTGCAACAAATGAATTATCGCTATTAATATAGCCAAAAAGTTCTTCCAGGGATGGGACTTCACCATTTTGTAACGCCTTATTTACATAGCTTTGAAAATGCAAAGCCAGTGCATACCGCACAAAATCATTATCATACGCAAATGCGTTAAAATGCTGCACATCTCCAACAGCACTTTGTATCCCTTCATAATAGGCAGCATGTGCCCACTGTATAGCCTCCTGGCTTACTGTCAATGGTGTTATCTGGTTTTGAAGCAGTTGCTGTACTGTTTCTCGTTTTGCAAGCTGCTTTTCAATTTCACTTCGTACTGTAGCAATAAACTCTTCTGATTTTCCCTGTTCCCTCATACGCTGGCAGTAGTCATCAAGGCTACCATATGCCCCAATACTATCTGCGCAATACCGCGCTGTGTAATCCACAACTTCATAATCATGACGTAGTTTCTCAAGATTTGATAGCTGTGCCAGTATTTCTACCTGAATTTCATTCAAGGCAGTATTGTCAATGTATGTTTTAATCTCAGTGTAAATGGATTCACACTGCCGTAACATCACTATCATCTCATCAGTATAACCGGGCCAGATCCCTTTTGGTACCACCTCATAATATGCATCACGTTTTTGCGTATAACTGTTTACCTCATCGCCATACATCTTCATTCTTAGTTCAATGAGCTGTGCATATTTTTGCTGCAATTCTGTTAGCTTTTGATATACCGTTTCAGCCTGCGTATACATACTGCGGGCAGCTTCCATGGATGTATTCTTATTCTCATACAGTGCCTTCTTTGTAAGCAGTCCATGGTAACGATCAACAACTGAAAGCAGCGCCTGGCGTAATGCCTGCGGAAGCTTTCCAAACTCTCCGGTCTGTACAAACTTTTCTGCATTTGCTCCATACTGCAGCAGTTTTTCTACTGTCAACTGTCCCGATAGCTCTTGAATTACATCATCCGCAGTATTAATACCCAGAATACGTGCAATAGTACCAATAAAGCCTTCTTCCTTTACCCTGCGATAGTACTCAAGTGAGCTTTCATAAAATTTTTCCACATAGTGAGCATATTCAGTCATAACAAATGCACGCCGCTGGCTTTCATCGGTAACCGGGCGCACCAAATCATACATTTCAGGATGAATTAGTGATAGATACGCAATATTTGCTCTTTTTTTCTGCTCTTCAGTAAGGTCATTACCATTGCTATCTTTACCGGTTTCAATCATGCTGCTATATTTGTTTATAAGTTCTTGAAATGCCGCATCAGTGGTACATGTACTCACCTCATTTTCATACACATCACGTACCACATCTAAATCCTGTATCAACCCGTTTGCATCCTGTAGTATTTCATCAAGCTTATCAGCAGAAGTAACAGCCCGCAGTCTTTTTTCCATTAATGAAAGTACACTTAATATATACGCATGCTGTAATCCTTCATTAATTGTTCCCTTTTCTACTATTTTGTCTTTACACAATGCATACATTTCTTCAAATATAGCATTGCCACTAACCGCATGGTCTCCTTCTTCAGCATCCTGTCCCGGTACTGTTTCCTGTTTATATTCTTCAAGTTTTTCCGTAACACTTCTCAGTATTGATTGCGTTATGGCAAAATACTCTCCAGCCGAACGTTTTTCTGCATCTTCTGCAGCCTTAAGTATACTGGCTTTTGCAAAAGGTGATGTTTCAAGGTCTTCATTCCTCATGTCTTTTATACAATACTCTACAACAGCCAGGCTTACCTCGTAGAGCTCCTGTATTATTTGCCCTGCATGTGCCACAGCCCTTCGTACCTGTGCGGCTGCATCGGTATACTGCCTGTTTAGTTTTGTTTCGTAAATACTATAAAGCACAGTGCACGGTGCATATAAAACGCTATCATCAGTTGTTACCCCTGCATCAGTACCATACACTTTCATGTATACATTGGTTAAAAGCAATGCTTCAATCTCCTCTTTTATTTCTGAAGCATTCAATTCAGATAATCCTCCAAGGATGTCACGCAGCTCTTCCTCATGGACACATCCTGCCGAATATCTTTGTAGCAATGTAATAGCATTATCCTGTTCTATGATGTTGTCCGACACCACATATTCAAGCTGCTTCTGTATCATATCCCACGTCACCATGGCCTGCACATCATCCTCTTCTGCAGTGCTTTGAAGCATGCCGTTCAGTATATACGCAACCATCTCATGAGCTTTACTTTTGCTATCACTTTGCTCATATATATGCTTCCACTGGTTGTATATTTCCACAGCTTGCTCATATATTTCTTTTGCCTCGTTTCGCCGTTTTACTCCCTGTGCTAAAAATCCAATTGCCTCATCTTCAGGATTTTCAGGAAAAAGATCCTCCACTTTTACAAACAATGCATCAGAATTTTCTTCTATTGCTACAATCACATCATCAAGAGTACCCTTTGTTGCAATGGCACTATTCCATACCTCATACGCACCCCTAAATCCCTGCACTTCACCAGTACCCTCAAGTGTTCGTATAGCCTTTTCCACACGTGCTGCATATTCAGCCGTTTTTCCATGTCGCTCGGAAAGTATAAGTGCTTTATAGTAATCAAGCTTTGCGGCAAAAAGCTTCTTTTCTTTATTCTGTATACTGTTCTTTATCTGTAGTATGGTCTCTGCAGCTTCCTGCACCATCTGTATTGCCATCTCACGCGAAAGGGGATTGGTATACACAAGACACCCTTCAACTGCATGCTGATAGTTTATCTGTGCATTTTCATACGCAATGCGCGCCTCATCCAATTGTTTCTTTGCCAGGTCAACATCCTCCTGTGCAGCAATAAGCGCATCCTTTAATTCACCTTTCAGGCGATCCATTGCATTGTTGTAATCCTGTTTTGCTGTGGTATAGGCATTAATGGCCTGCTGTAAGTTTTCTTTTTGTGTCTGTGCATCAGGTCTTCCTGCTTCATTGTAGGCATAGTCGTATAACTTCTTTGCACGCTGGTATCGCTCCTCCCAGTAGGCAAGCGTCAGTTTTTCCTTTTCCAGTTCAAACTCAGCCTGCGTCATTAAATACGGATCATGCGTTACCGGATACTCGTCATTAATCAGTACCACTCCCTGCTGATCTTTATACCAGTAAAAACGGTACAATGGATTTCCTGATTCATCATATCGGTTGTCGGAAAGCAAACCACTGCCTGTGGTAGTATACCCAAAAAGCTTTTCAAAACTCCCATCTGTAGAAAGCACTAACTGTCTGAAATTATCAAGCCGCGCTGCAAGCCAGCTGCTACTTCCTCGCGTTGCCTGTAATTTCCCGCCAGTACAGCTAATGGTGTGATTAATATAATACTCATTGTATATTGCCGCAAGATTATCTTTGTACTGCCCAGCATCATCTCCATAGCGGTTGGTAAGCTTCCCAAACGCATCGTCAAACAAAACAAATTGTTCAGAAAGTAAATAAACAAACTGTATGGTTATAAGTTGCTTGCGCAATTCATCATCAAATGCAAATGCATCTGTTGTTTGTATGGCACTTCCAATTTTCCCATCGCGTATGGCAACAAAAAGCTTTTTAAAAATTTCTTCACTTCTGGCAAGATCAGTTGCTTCATCCGCATGGTTTGCAACAAATTCACCCTGCACAAATACTTTTTGTGTTGCCCACATATCCTGCTGGTGATACTGCAGTGCCGATTGGGCTACCAGCTCATTATACCGTGAAATAATAGCAGTCCAATCCTGTATCTGTTTATCCACCGCCTGCTTAACATCTACATAGCTATCGCTTAAGCTCTGTGAATATTCCCGTAACCACCCAACATTTTCATACGCAATTTTTAATGACGCCGAACCTGTCACTATCAAATCACGAATTGAAGCTGAGTAATCATCAAACCGCTCCACCTCAGCCTGTATTGTTTCATCCAATAGCCTCAGCGCATCTGCAAAGTTGCTATCGGTTTCAAGAAAGCTTTCCTGCCAGTTAATGACGCCCTGTCGTATCTGGCGTTGTATGTTTGTATACCATTCATTACGCTTCTGAACTAATGTTTCAAAAGCCTTTGCCCACGCCTCATCCATCAAATCATAGTTGGTTAACGCTGTCCTTTCCCATTCAAAGCGTGCCGCAATCAGCTTATCTTCAGCTGCTTTCCACGCATAGATTCCCGCCTGTACCAGTGCCTCAATATCATCACTTTGCGGTATACCAACCCCATTGACAGTATAGGCTAACTTTTCCTCAACCTGCTGTGATAATGCTGACGCTTCATCGTAAGTTTGTGATAAAATATTCTCAGTGATAGCCTCTGCCGACTCAAGCTCGCTTTCATGCCGCAAACTTTTGGTGTCGGCAAAGTGTGTGGTCATGTACGCATTGCGTGCACCAATGTAGTATAGTTCTATGTCACGATACGCTTGCTTTTTAATGGCAGCAATCCTGGTATCTATCTCCCGTATAAACGCATCTCTATATGCTTCTACCGTTTGTACAATATCAGAAATCACCTCTTCACGATTTTGTTCAAGCTCCGTGTTAATACCAAACAATAACTCCTGTACATAAACCCCAACAGCTTCATCCCACGCCTGGTAGGCCGCTACCATATCCGCTGCGGGGCTTTGCTCATTCATCTGTTGTATCTTTGCTAAAAGTTCTTCTTTTGCATACTGTGGCATCACAATTTCAGCACACCGCGCATCAAAACGCCCCCCGGCCTCTAAAAGCATCAAGGCAATGGTCCCTTTAGCATTCGTTTTAAGGTTTTCAAATGTAGCGGCAAGCTCACTCAAACCGCTTTCCTGCATCTTCTCATATTCATACAGCGCTTCTTGTTCCCATTGCACATACGCTAACTCTGCAGCCTGTTCTGCTTGTAGTAAAAAGGCGCTTTTGTTTTTCTCAGCCAGCGCTGATTCAAGCGAACGCTTGAGCATCGCATTTTGTCTGCTGCTTTCAAATGGTGTGATGGTAGCAAACGCTATGGTGCATATAAAAATAAACGCTACACATAAACCTGCTCGTTTCATAAAGCCTCCAGTGTGCTAATAAAATTTACAGGGATATTGTGGGCGATAGTAACTGGCAAAAGATACGGCTGAGGTGTTACTGCTGACACCAGTTCATTGCCCAAAGAATGTTTCTGCGTGTAATTATGTTGTGGTGTGGTATAATGCGGTGATGTGTCTCTATACGGTTTTCCGCTATGCGTACAGAATATGAATAAACTATTTACTGTAGATAAAAGTACAAAAGAAAAACTCTGGGGATAGGCTTCACGCTGCCTGTAGTAAAATCGCTCATAGCAGTAAGCAATTCCAATGAAAAATAACCCGTGCATTCCTGCCATCGATGAGAAGGCTATTGCGCAATGTCCTTTATAAGCGGTAGTATATTCCTTTGTATGTATTGCGGCATTGTAGCATGAACTGCCCCAATCTCCGCTGTATGCATTTGCGGGCAGCCTGAAAAACGAACAATGATGGGGAAGCATTGCCTCTTCTTCTAATACTATTTCCTTTCTATTTTGCTGTAATTGTGCATACGCTCTAAGTGTAGCCTGCTCAATACGCTGTTGTATATCATTGTCACTATAGATAGTGTGCGTAGTAATAAAAGAATCTGATTGGCTAATAGCTGATAGTGATATGTTTAATTGCCCGCCGTTTGTGCTTTTATATTTATTATATTCATAAATATTGGTATCTATTGTATTTGCACTATTAATACTATAATACTGAAAGTCAGGATAAATAATAATATTTTTTTCTTTAGCTACAGTATAAGCGCCAATTGCAGCACTATACGCACTTTCAATTGCCAAAAGACTAAAAAAACCAACTAACAACCATCTCCATAAAGCTGTGATATAATCTCTGGTATACAACAACGACATCCTTCCCTTATATATTTTAGATTATGTATTTTTATTTATACCTTACCTGTTTTTTTTCATTTACGTATATATCACAATCTTTCTATGGTATGAAACATCGTTATTTTATACTATTCATATAATTTGCAATTGCTGGTAATTGCACATTATCATGATTTATGTATACTATTTATATAAATATACTATTTATAAAAAACTATCTGTCAAGTATTTTTTTTCCATATCTTTAATCTGTTTAAAGTCTTTATTCTATCAACCAATCTCAAAAGTTACATCATGTTGAATACAATCACGTGTTTTGATATACAGTTACTGTCGCACAAAATTTTTTTAAATTATTTATTTCTTTCTATATCACGTGTAAGCATTATTTCAGCCAGTTCTTTATATTTCACCTTTGCTTCCCAGCCAAGTTCCTGTTTTGCTTTTGTAGCATCACCCACAAGCATATCAACTTCAGCAGGCCTGAAAAACTCCGGATTTACCTTCACCAGCATTTTTCCTGTTTTGGCATCATGACCCGTTTCATCCACTCCACTTCCCTTCCACACAATTGTTTTCCCGATATGAGCAAAACACCCTTCCACCCATTCACGTACTGAATGTGCTTCACCTGTTGCAAGCACATAGTTATCAGGCTTTTCTGCCTGCAATATGCGCCACATGCCTTCTACATACTCTTTTGCATAGCCCCAATCACGCTTAGCATCCAGATTGCCTATTTCAAGGTAGTCCTGCTTTCCATAATATATTTTAGCAACAGCATCTGTAATCTTTCGCGTAACAAACTCTATGCCCCGCAACGGGGATTCATGATTAAACAATATCCCTGTAGAAGCAAATATACCGTAGGATTCACGATAGTTTATCGTCATCCAGTGCCCATACAGTTTTGCAATAGCATAGGGGCTTCGGGGATAAAATGGAGTTGTTTCTTTCTGAGGCACTTCCTGAGCTTTGCCAAAGAGCTCAGATGTTGATGCCTGGTAAAATTTAATATTCTTATTTACAATGCGTATAGCTTCAAGGATATTGGTAACCCCCAATCCTGTTACATTGCCGGTAAGAACAGGATTTGCAAATGAATGGGCAACAAAACTTTGCGCAGCCAGATTGTATACTTCATCCGGCTTATATTTTTCAATAACGCGCACAAGATTACCTGCATCCAGCATATCAATTTCCACCATAATAATTTTATTGGTTATTCCAAGCTCATCCAGCCTCCAAAAGTTAGGTGTACTCAGACGTCTGAAACCACCAATAACGGTATATCCTTTTTGTAGCAAAAGCTCTCCAAGGTATGCACCATCCTGTCCCGTTATACCGGTAATAAGCGCGCGTTTCATATTTATCTCCTGGCAAGTATTATTTGTAAACTATCGCCCTTACAAAAAGTAGTATTGTAATGCTGTTTTCCTGTGTTACGTAGTATTAATATTGACTCATACGAAATAATGAGTATAATAAATCTACTGTTGCAAACGCATCAATTATTGTCAATAACTAACAACTGCAGGGAAGCGGTTTGCAACAGCAGAATAAATAATGATTTAATTTTTTTATTGACGTACATTTTAATTCGTAGTGCTATACTGTACAATAACTATACTAACAAGTATATACTAATTTGTATTATATATTACAGGTGAATAGGGGGAACAATGTTACTGTTTAATCCAAAAAAGTACAATCGTCATCATGCCGATGATAAAACAAAAAATTTAATGCTCAAAACCATTGAGTTTTTTGAAAACAAAGGCTTAAAAAAGATTAAGGAAGATGATCAGGCTGCTGTATGGTACGATGATTTTTTAGAATTCATTAAAAAGGAACAGGTCTTTGCCACACTTCTTACTCCATCCGGTTATGGCGATCCGGATTCACGCTGGGATATGTGGCGCATTGAAGAGTTTAATGAAATTTTAGGCTTTTACGGGCTGTGTTACTGGTATACATGGCAGGTCACCATTTTAGGATTAGGTCCTATATGGATGGGGCAAAATGAAGAGGTAAAACACAAAGCTGCCAAACTACTTAAAGATGGTGGTATTTTTGGTTTTGGTCTTTCAGAAAAAGAACACGGTGCCGATATTTACAGCACTGACATGATGCTCTACCCAAAAGGTGATGGTACGTATCTTGCCCGCGGTGATAAGTATTACATTGGCAATGGGAATGCAGCTGCACTTATTTCAGTTTTTGGCAAAATGGCTGACACCGGTGAATATGTATTCTTTGTTGTTGACACAAAACATCCCAACTACGAATGCGTAAAAAAGATAAGCACTTCCGGTGTGCGCCAGGCGTATGTGGCCGAGTTTGCATTGCATGATTATCCCATAACGGAAGCCGATATCCTTTCACGTGGCAATCATGCATGGGACTCTTCGCTTAATACTGTTAATGTGGGCAAATATGAATTAGGCTGGGCATCAATAGGTATATGCGAGCATGCATTCTACGAAGCTATTGACCACGCAGCTAACCGTAACCTTTACAACATGTACGTAACCGATTTTCCACACGTAAAAAAAATCTTTACCGAAGCATTTGCACGGTTAGCCGCAATGAAGCTTTTTGCTCTCAGAGCATGCGATTACATGCGAAGTGCCAATGACAATGATCGGCGATACCTGTTATACAATCCCATCCAGAAAATGAAAGTTACTATGGAAGGAGAAAAGGTTATTGGACTGCTCCATGAAGTTATTGCAGCCAGAGGCTTTGAGCAGGAAACCTATTTTGAAATGGCAATCCGTGACATCGGGATGCTTCCCAAACTTGAAGGGACAACCCATGTTAACATGGCACTCATTGTAAAATTTTTACAAAATTTCATGTTTAAACCAAAAGATTACCCTGAAGTCCCACGCCGCGATGATCCTGCAAATGATGCGTTCCTTTTCAATCAGGGACCAACAAAGGGATTAGGCTCAATACAATTCCATGATTACCGCAAGGCATACGATGGTATAAAGAGTAAAAATCTGGAAGTGTTCCTTGAACAGATAGAAGCATTTAAAAACTTCCTCATAAAAGGAACTCCGGATGAAAAGCAAACCAAAAATATTGACTATATGCTAACCGTTGGTGAGCTTTTTACACTTATTCCCTATACACAGCTAATATGCGAGAACAAAAAGATTTACAATGTTGAAGATGAGATTATTGATGAAATCTTCAAGTTTGTGGTAAGTGATTTTTCGGCATACGCAACCAGGCTTTACACCGGCCAAAAGAATTCGGCTATTCAGGATGAGCTCATTTTGAAAATGATTAAAAAGCCTGTTCTTGATGACGCCAACTTCAACAAAGTATGGAATGACCATGTGTATGCATTGAAGGGTCAATACACCATGAATGAATGATAGTAAAAACTTATCGTGAGGAGAACGCACTATGTGGTCAATTTCTCTGCTTACAATCTTTCTTGTTTTAATGGTCTTTATTGGAGTCTGGGGAATGAAAAAAACAACGACGCTGGGCGATTTCTTTTTAGGGGGAAGAACTATTGGACCCTGGGTTTCAGCTCTGGCATACGGTACGTCATATTTTTCAGCAGTGCTATTCATTGGATTTGCAGGCAAATTAGGCTGGGTATTTGGGCTTGATGCTGTGTGGATTGGTATTGGCAATGCACTGTTTGGATCGCTTCTGGCATGGCTGGTACTGGGACGGCGCACACGAATCATGACACAAAACCTTGATGTTATGACCATGCCTGAATTTTTAATGGAACGTTTTAATGGTAGGTACATCAAGATGTTTGCGGCAATTATCATCTTTATATTTTTACTTCCGTATTCTGCATCTGTGTTTAAAGGGTTGGGGCACCTTTTTGAAGTTAACTTCAACATATCCTATGATCTTGCACTTATAATTATGATTGGTATCACCGGTATTTATCTGGTTTTGGGGGGTTACTTTGCAATTACCCTTACCGATTTCATCCAGGGTATCATAATGATTGTGGGAGCTACCACCATGGTTTTAGTTCTTTCAGCAAAAAACGGCGGGATTGCATCAAGCATTGCACAGGTAGCTATAAAATATCCTCTTCATATCCCTCCTGAAAAACATCCGGGATGGCTACTTCTGGGTGCTTTAATTTTTATGACATCGTTTGGAGTATGGGGTTTGCCTCAGATGGTGCAAAAGTTTTACGCCATAAAAAGCGAAGACGTCATAAAAAAAGCAGCTATTGCAACTTTCATTTTTGCACTTATTATTGGAGTCAGTGCGTACTTTACCGGTTCGCTATCGCACCTTTTTTATGATGCAGTACCGACAGTTGACGGGAAACCAGCCTTTGACAGGCTCATACCTGACCTGCTTACACAAAATTTACCTGAGCCTCTCATGGCAGTCATCCTGCTATTAATTCTTTCAGCATCAATGTCTACACTATCTTCGCTGGTACTTGTTTCTTCTTCCGCTATTGCAATTGACATGTATAAGGGACATGTTAATCCCCAGATTTCAAAGGAAAATTCCGTTGCCATGATGCGCTTTTTAAGTGCACTGTTTATTGTCATTTCATATTTTATTGCACGCTATGAATTTGCCATTATCATCACACTCATGTCACTTTCATGGGGAGCTGTAGCCGGAGCATTCATGGCACCTTACCTGTATGGATTATTCTGGAAACGCACAACGCTTGCCGGGGTATATGCCGGCATGATTACCGGTTTGGTTACATCTATAGGCTTGTTTTTCTATTTAGGTGCAAATCTTTCACCAATAGCTTCATCTGTTGGAATGCTTGTGCCATTTGTGGTAATACCAGTTGTTAGTATATTTACTCAAAAACCCGATGAAGCTATAATCACAAAGGCGTTTGAAAGAATTAAATAGATTCAGGATTATTACATTGTACCGGTGTTGTTTGTAAAGGTTAATGGACGGAATGACTTTCTGGGGGAATAATAAATAAAAAAAATTGACCCGGACAGAACACATTAAAAAATACTTGAAGTATAATCATGATTAGTATAATCATGATTATACTTTTTTAATGTTTTTTGTTTCAATTCAGCATGAGACATTTTTTTGTATAACAGCTTTTATGCAAATACCATAATATGAAAGAACTAAAATTTGTTAACAGAACATCAGAACTTCAAACTCTTGAAAAATTATATCGTCAGGAGGGGTTCCAATTTGTTCCCATTTATGGACGCAGACGTGTTGGTAAAACACGCCTGATTAAGGAATTTATTAAAAACAAACCCGCCATTTATTTTTTAGCTGATGCGGTATCGGAAAAACAACAACTAAAAAACTTAGGCCAGTCTATTGGTGAATATTTTAATGACATCTTACTAACTCAGAATGGATTTATTTCATGGGATCAATTATTCTTATATTTAAAAGAAAAAGTATCCGACAAAAGAATAATTTTTGTTATTGATGAATTTCCTTACCTCGTTATATCAAACCCTGTTATTTCATCCATTTTCCAGAAAGGAATAGATGAATTGCTAAAGCATACTAATATATTCTTAATATTAATGGGATCAAGTATTGGGATGATGGAGAGGGAAGTACTTCATTATAAAGCTCCACTCTATGGCAGAAGAACAGCATCAATGGAAATTAATGAAATGGATATATTATCAATTCATGAAATTTTCCCTCATAGATCCTTTAGTGATATTATACGGATTTATTCAATTTTTGGAACTATCCCTGCATATTTAGAAAAGATTGACCCAAAAAAAGATATTTTTCAAATTATAAATGAATCAATATTAGATAAATATTCTTTTTTGTACAATGAAGTTGAGTTCATATTACGTGAAGAATTCCGTGAACCCCGTAACTATTTTGTTTTACTACGATCAATTGCAATGGGGAAACATAAAGTGTCGGAAATAGTCAATGATACCGGTTTTGAAAAAACAATGGTATCCCGTTACCTTGAAATTTTGCAAACGCTTAATATAATTAAAAAGGAAATCCCTGTAACAGAAATTAATCCTGAAAAAAGCAAGTCAGGTTTATATAAACTTTTTGATAAATATTTTACGTTCTGGTTCAAATTTATTTTCCCTAATAAACGATGGATAGAATTACAGCAAACAGACTATCTCCTGCAAATAATTAAAGATAACTTTGAACATCATGTTTCCTCAGTATTTGAAGATGCATGTTTAAAACTATGTTATACTTTAATGAAAAATGACATTATACGGTTTAATCGTATTGGTAGATGGTGGTCAAAAGAAAGTGAGATTGACATTGTAGCTCTGGATGATTATTCTAATACCGTTTGGTTTGGTGAAAGCAAATGGAGTAATAAAAAGATAGGTATTAATGTATACAATGATCTTCAAAATAAGTCGCGTGCTATTTCATATTATAAAAATAAACAAAATAGCAGATACATCCTTTTTAGTAAAAGCGGTTTTACCGATGATATGATAAAAATTGCAAAAAAAGATAATGTTGTACTCATTGATTGTAATACTATTTTACAGAAAATAAAATAGGAGCTTTTTATGGATTTTATACCGTTAGAAACAATTACTATGGAACTTTCTGACGTTGCCATGGGGCGTCGAAAAGCCGATATGGTCATACAAAATGGGACATTAATTAATGTGAATACAAAGGAACTACAGGAGCACTGCGACGTTGCCATTTACAAAGGAAGAATTGCTCTTGTAGGAGATGCTTCACACTGTATTGGCGAACAAACAACAATTGTTAATGCAACAGGACTCTATATAGCACCAGGGTTTATGGATGGACATATCCATGTTGAAAGCAGTATGCTCACTGTATCACAATACAGCAATGCAGTAGTTCCACACGGGACTACCGCTATATTTATGGATCCACATGAAATAGCCAATGTGTTAGGGCTCAAAGGCGTTAAGCTTATGATAGATGAAGCAAAGGAGGTACCGCTTCGCGTATTTGCAACGGTCCCATCATGTGTTCCTGCTGCACCTGGGCTGGAAGATGCCGGTGCAGTGATAGGCCCGGATGAAATAGCTCAGGCCATGAAGTGGGATGGCATAGTAGGATTAGGTGAGCTTATGAATTTCCCCGGAGTATTTAATAGTGTTCCCCAGGTCCATAAAGAGATTGAAGTAACGCTTAAAGCAGGCAAACCTGTCACAGGCCACTTTGCAATGCCTGATACCGGAAAGATGCTCAATGCTTATGTTGCTTCCGGTATTCGTTCCTGTCATGAATCTGTACGTGCTGAAGAGGCACTTGCTAAAATGCGCCTTGGCATGTATGCTAAGATACGCGAGGGATCAGCCTGGCATGATTTAAAAGAAGTTATAAAAGTCATTACCCAGCACAAGGTTCAAAGCCGTTTTGCAATTCTTGTAAGCGATGACACCCACCCTGATACGTTAATACGATTGGGGCATTTAGATTATATAGTAAAACGAGCAATTGAAGAAGGTGTTGATCCAATAACAGCAATTGAAATGGTAACTATTAACACTGCCGAATGCTTTATGTTAAGCAAAGATTTTGGCAGTGTATCGCCATCAAAGGTTGCTGATATTGTGTTACTATCTGACCTCTATACGGTAAAAGTAAAAAGTGTAATCATTGGCGGAAAGCTTGTTGCTCAGGATGGTAAAATGGAAGTACCCCAACAAAAAGTAACCTATCCTGAATGGTCTAAAAACACTGTTAATGTTGGTAAAAAATTACAAAGAGATGATTTTATACTACGCAGTGACAAACAAAAAGTTTCAGTTCGTGTCATTCAGATACATGAAGCAAAAGTAATCACTACGCAAATTATTGAAACATTACAAGTAATAGATGGCAATATTGCACCTGATCCCAAAAACGATATTGCAAAAGCCGCATTAATAGAGCGTCATAAAGCAACAGGCACAAAAGGAATTGGATTTGTGAAAGGCTTTGGCTTTATTAAAGGAGCTGTGGCCTCAACGGTAGCGCATGATTCCCACAACCTTTTAATTGTTGGCACAAACGAAGATGATATGGCCTTTGCAGGGAATGAACTGATAAAAGCAGGTGGCGGCATGATTGCTGTTGCCAATGGCAAGGTCCTTGCACTTGTTGAACTACCAGTAGCGGGATTGTTATCCGATGAGCCGGTTGATGTAGTACAAAAAAAGGTTGAAAATCTTGAAAAAGCATGGAAAGATCTGGGATGTGCGTTAGTATCACCGTTTATGACAATGGCTCTTCTGGGATTGCCGGTTATTCCTGAACTTAGATTAAGTAACCGCGGGCTTGTAGATGCAATTAATTTTACTTTTGTGGATGTAGTCGCAGAGTAAATACACTTTACGTAACTATCGCACACCCTATACATTTACCTGCCACCCTCCACCATATTAATTAAGGGAGATAGTATACGCATTTTAAACGCAACGCCTATGTTGATTTTATCCCTTTACTATAGTGGGATGTCCCATCTCCACTTAAATGACGTTCACGGCAAGTACCGGTGAAACTATAATATGCAAAGATGCAAAAATTGAAAATGGAATTTTATCTTTTGACGGTGCAAAACAGCAATACCAGAAACTTAGAACAGATCAACAGAAAATTGATGAAGTGATAACTTCACTGGCTACTATAGAAGGAATTGGTTTTTCAAAACCAGTTGAGTCACAATTTATATGGAATTTTGAGGGCATCGGTGAAAAAAAGCTGAAAGGGAAAATGATTAAAGCAACCGTACTATTAACAACTGATGATTATACAGATCTTTCAAATGCGGCAAGGAAAGTTGTCGAATTTTTATCATCCAGGGGCTTTACCCCGTCAGAGTACAATATGACCGAAATTCAATCAGGTTCTGAAAATGGTCCTATTAAAATACTTATTAAACAGGAAGCCCCTGAAAGTTATGACTCTGAAACTGATACACCCCTTTCAATTAAAGGTAAAACTGCGTACCTGGAAATCATGTGTGGTGTTATTCAGGATTAACGTTTTAACTTTTCAAGCTCCCGTTGTTTCAGCACCTTGCGATCTGGTTTCCCTATTGCAGTAAGAGGAAGTTCATCAATAAATTCAACACATTTTGGTACTTTATATGGTGATAACCGATCCCTGCAATATTCTATAGCTTCTTCTTCAGTCATTGTTTCACCAGGCTTGGTAACAATAAATAATTTAACAGATTCACCTCGTTTTTCATCTGGAATACCAACAGCACAGGCACGCAAAACCTTTGGATGCGTATACATTACTTCATCTATTTCACGGGGATATACATTAAATCCACTGCTCAGAATCATGTCTTTTTTACGGTCAACAATGAAGATATACCCATCTTCATCCATATAGGCGATGTCACCAGTATAAAGCCATCCATCACGAAGAGCTATTGCAGTTTCCTTTTCATTTTGCCAGTATTCAGACATAATTGTGGGGCCTTTTGCAATCAACTCACCAGCTTCACCAATTGGCATTTCTTTTGTTCCGGTATCAAGATCAACTATTTTGATATCATTATCCGGCCATGGCAGGCCAACACTGCCGGGTTTCCGTTTCGTAAAGATTGGATTACAGGTTAAAACATTTGATGTCTCTGATAATCCATACCCTTCAATAATTGTTGCCCCGGATAACTCTTCGAATTTCTTCATGGCTTCCACTGCTAGAGGTGATGAACCTGATATCATCCCGCGTATGGAACGAATCTTGGATTTTGGTGTATCAGGATGCTGATTCAAACCAATTATCATAGTAGGAACAGCAGCGAAAAAGTTTGGTTCATGCTTATTAATTGCTTCCAGAATATTTTCAGTTGTAGGTTGGGGCACAAGAATGATAGTACCCCCATTCACAAGATTAACATTAATATTGCAGTTAAATCCAAATATATGATATACTGGTATAGCTGCTAATGTGCGCAGTTCACCTGGTTTGAACAGTGGTGTAAACCAGCAAACATCCTGATAGGCTATTGAAACAAGATTGAAGTTAGATAATTTACACCCTTTTGAAACACCGGTTGTGCCGCCCGTATATTGTAAAAGTGCAGTATCATCCCAGGTAACCTTTACATCAGGTTCTTCATCAGATGATTCTGCAACCAGTGCATCCATATCATAAATACCATTTCCTTTTTCCACATCAATCTGAATGCTTTTAATCTGAAATGTTATGACATGTTTAAGCGGAGAGGTTTTTGCTTTTAATATTTCTATTGGGCCCTTTGCAAATGCTGCCATTACCACAATTGTTTCTGCTCCACTATCGTTGAGCTGATGGGTTATTTCAGGCACAGTAGCAAGGGGATTTACCGGAACAACAATGACGCCAATCTTGAAACAGGCCTGTTCAGCTAATATATATTGCGGAACGTTAGGAGCCATTATCGCCAGCCTATCACCCTTTTTTATTCCCATTTTCAAAAGGGCATTTGCAAAACGACGTGCTAACACATTACATAACCCATACGGAAGCGTTATGTCATTAATAATTAAATATGGTTTATCAGGATTTTTTTCAGCATGATAGTTAAAAAAATCTTTCAGAGGCATCGGTGGATAATAAATTGAATGTGGGACCTGTTTATCATACCATTTATACCATCTCTTTTCCATATAACCTCCTTATGATTCCATCTACAAATTATAATCGAAATTACTTATATTACCATCATATAATATAACATTAAAATAATCAACATTATTTTATTATATATATTAATTTTTATATTTCAATATAAAGGTATTTCATGAAACAACAGAGTTGTGCATTGGTATCTAACTTTTTTTTAAAATTTTAATTTTAGAAAAAATTATAATAAAATATAAATTATTATTGCAGTATTTATTATAAAACACCTAATATTCTGCTATGAACCTTTATGAATTGTTACAACACATATCGGTACCACGGCCAAATCACAGCGATTCACTTGCTAAAATAGCAAAATACCTGCAGGATACCCTTGCACAGCATGATATCCCTTTTGCCATACAAAACGTGTTGATATATCCATATAAAATGCTCATAGTTGGCCTTATATGTTTTATTTTTGCTTTAATATTTGCATGGTGTGTTAAAAAACAAAAGAGTATAGGAGCATTGCTATCGCTACTGGCAATTCCACTTATCCTTATTTTTGAATTTGAGCTTGTGACACCTATCGTTTCATGGATAATCCCAAAGGAGAGCGCAAATATTATTGTTAACTTCAACAACCCTGAAGCTACGCGCACGCTTATACTTATTGCTCACTATGACTCCAAAACAGATATATTTGATCACATACAACGTGCAAAGATATATCAGTTTATAGTGTCAAGTATTGCAATAGGATTATTAGTAGTTTTAATAATGGCTCTTTCAAAGAAGTTTTCACAGCTTTTAAAACCAGTTATTAAACGTGCTGTCTTAGTTTTGGTGCTCCTTTTTGTGTTTGAATGGCTTATGGTAGCAATTGCAATGGGAGGATTCATATTCGTAAAACAGCAATCATACGGTTCAATTGACAATGCATCATCGGTTGCTGCTTTAATGGGACTGGCGCACAATATTCAGCAAAAAAAAGTGTTCAATAAATCACTTAACATTGCAATAGTATTTACTACTGCAGAAGAGATAAACATGCAGGGAGCCAAATACTATGTTAACGATCTTGTAAAACGCAAAAAAGGGCAAAATTTTTATGCCATAAATGTAGAGCTTGCAGGCGAACCGGGCAACATGGTGTATTATACAAAATCAGGAGTGATGCTGGGATGGTATCCTGCCGACAGTCATCTTGCAAAAAAGATTAGTGATGCTTGCTACAATGTATCAAAACGACATATACAGGCAATGCCCAAAATCACTGACGATTCCATTATGTTTGCTAAAGCCGGCATTCCTGTGGTTACTATTGGCTTTGCAAATGAAGCATATAGCGTAAGCGGCCTGCACAGCACCAGGGACAATCTGCAGCGTGTCAGCATGGAAAATATTTACACAATGATAAAGACCTTAGGTGCTGTAATCCAAAACTTCTAATGTCAATAAACAACCCGCCGCAATGTATCAGCATTAACGTCTTCAATACGCTCCGGTTGCCAGCAAGGTTTATTATCCTTATCTATGATGCGTGCTCTGACCCCTTCACGGTAGTCATGATGCATTGTCATAAACATTGCGGCCTTATGCTCACGTGCAAAAACTTCCTCTAACGGCCTGCCTTTATTAGCAGCAAGCAAAATATCAGTTAAAACAAGTGACGTTGGTGAACGCTGCGCAATTCTTGAAAAAACACCATTACACAATTCATGTTCAAAAGAACACTGTGTCAGTGATTCCAGAATTCTTTGAAGTGGAACATCGGTATCAAAATAGTCTGCAACCCATCTGTCCCTGTCACTACTTTCTGCTGAAATTGGCAGTGCATACCGTGTAATGATTCCTTCAATTGTTTTATGTATATCGCTGATTTCTTTAATCTGTTCAAGTTCCTGTATGAGCTGCATATATGTGTGCGATAGTACCTGGTAATGAGCCAATCCCACAGCAACACATTCCCCACCGTGCAATTCATCACCTGTTAATGCCAGATACTTTGGATAACCGGGCTTACATTTTGTAAACAGCCATCCTGTTGAACCAACGTCAGGGAAAAATCCTATGCGCGATTCGGGCATTGCCATTACTGTATTTTCGCTCACTATTACGTAATCTGCACCTGCAACCAATCCCAATCCACCACCCATTGTAATGCCATCGGTAATAGCAATCACAGGTTTGGGATAGGTGTGTATCATATAATCCATATCGTATTCTTTTGCATAAAATTCTTTTATATAGTTACTATCGCCCGCTACCGAAGCCGTATACAATGCTTTGATATCACCGCCAGCACAAAAACCTTTCCCACCATTTGCATAAAAAATTACAAATTGCAGCCACTCTTTTTGCATTGCATCCTGCAGCGCTTTTTTTATAGTTTCAATCATTGGAATTGTGAGGCTATGTATGGCCTGTGGCCGGTTCAGTATAATAGATATAGATGCAGGATTATACTGTATTAATACATCAGCATTCATTGCATATACCGGATAATTGCAAAATCTTAATCTTTACCGTTTGCTGTATTGCAATATATTACAGCAGTACGCAATTGAATTGTATCGCAATTGAGTTGTTATATCAGCTTTTCTGTTATTAACAACACACATTTTTCAAGTGCTGCCTCACGCAACGTATTGGCATGCTGATACTTTTCCATAGCAATCATCTGCAAAAACATTTTCCCTGAAGGATAATACACCAGTAATACCTCATCCCACATGTCGTTACTGTCACCTATAAAGACATCATGTACTACCCCAAGATATATAACCTTTGCATTAATTTCTTGAATAATAGGTGCAACCTGTTTGGTATATTCATGGTACATCCTGCGGCTTTCCTCCTTTTTGTTACCGCCTTTAAATTGTAAAAGATTAACCATGGTAAACGGCTTATCGTAATACTTCTGCTTGATTATTGTCAACTGCTCCTGCGTTGGATGTACACTCATAACTTTGTCCCTGTATTTATAGAATCACAAACGTTCTAGAGCTAATTCTATCTCTTCACGAACTGCACCTTCTGATCTTTTCCTGAATTTTTCAAGCGCACCCTTTGACGTTGAACCCCCCAATTTACCCAACGCCCACGCTATCATCCCCAAAACCCGCCAATCAGTATTTTTTTCAAAGGCAACAATAAGCTCTCCTACAAACCTCTGGTCAAGGCTATTGCCCATAGCTCGGGCAACATTCATCTTCCATCGCCACAAGTCAGTCACAGGCATATAGAACATATGTGGCTGAATATACGTTTGATAGTACACTTCATCCATATGCAAAAGCTTAACAAGATCAAAATACTGTTGCTTTGCTGCAACGCGTGGATTTACTTCAAGTGTTTGAGACATCCATGCTTTATTACGGGGACATACCTCCTGACATCGATCACATCCATACACATTAAGACCCATTGGTTCCCGCAATTCATACGGAGTAATATCGCTTCCAAAATACGTAAGATAGGAAATACAGCGCTTTGAATCAATAACGCAATTACCTTTTAATGCTTTTGTAGGGCACGCTGCCACACACGCATTACGGCACCACTGCGGACAACCAATACCTGTTGATGGTTCATCAATTTCAAACTTACCATCTACAAGAATGGTGATTGGACTTACCCATGAGCTTTTGAGGGCAGCAGTATTTGCGTATAACAGACAATTTTTGCCAAAATTCCCAATACCTGCTCTGGCTGCAGCAGCTTTTTGTGGAATGGAAAAAGTTACTTTTGCCTTCAATCCATTTTCCCGTAAGAACGTTACAAACTGCCGGATGCGAACCGTCAATCCATCTTTAGTAACACGGTCATCATCCATGTAGCATCTGCCAAAGTATGGCTCCATTGTTTTTGGGAATGCATAGCGATAGTAATTATCCAATAGGACTATAATTGTTTTTACATCGGGCAAAATTGCAGCAGGAGTGGATCCTTCAGTAAGCGAAATTCCAAAAAATTCTATCCATGAAAAATTATCAGGAATTGTATTCAAATATTTCTTATGCTCTTCAAATGGCTGTGCATGAGTAAATCCAATAGCATCAAATTGCAATGCTATTGCAGTTTGTATGATCTTCTGTTTTGACACCATCACCTTCTCCTTGATTTTTTTCCCCTGTACTTATTTAAAAGCTCTTTTATTCCATAAACTGCACACTCTAAATCAAAAGGATTTTTGGTTACCTTTGAAAGCAGTATTCCACCTTCAAGTGCAGCAATGATATGGTGCGATAGTTCCTGTACAGGTGTATTGTACGATAGGATTCCTTCTTTTATAGCAGCATCTATTTGTGCTGATACCCATTGAATCCACTGCGAAAAAACCCTGCCCATAAATTCTCTGTACTGCGCATTTTTATCGGACATTTCAAGTGCAGTATTGCCAAAAATGCACCCTCCTTGAAACTTTCGCTTTGTGTGATATGCAACAACGGCATCTAGCATGGCTTCAATTTTTGCAACTGGATCGCTTGCCTGGATTGTATACTGCAAGAGGTACTCCTGATATTGACGATGTGCTTCCTTAAGCGCTTCAAGTATGAGTGCTTCTTTATTTTTAAAGTGAAAATATAAATTGCCTTTTTTAACACCGGTAAGGGCAATAATGTCGTTGAGGCTTGTTTCTGAAAATCCGTAAAGATGCACATGTTCAATAATGCGATTAATAACAGCCTGTTTTGTTACAGTACCTTTTGTATTCATTGCCATCACCTATTGTACTGACCAGTTGGTACATTATGTTTTTAATGATTAGAATGTCAACGATAATTTCTGTTTACTGTGATCCTTCTTTGGTACTACTACCGTATAGTATTTCTTTTTCACTTGACTATTTCAATTCTTCAACTTTTATTACTGCCTGTAGTTGTTACTTTACTAATTTTATTCATTTAAAGCATCATATGTGGTCAAATGATACTTTCTAAATATTTTTTATGAAATCTAAGGATAATACAATAGGTTATACCATGAAAACAGTTAAAATTTTAACATTAATTTTGTTTGTATTTATTTTTTTAAGCAAAAGCAGTGCAGAAGAAAACCTTCAGGATCTATCGTTGATTTTTACTGCGCAATTAAACCAGAAAGTTGTTGTAGTTACCGGTTTTTCATGTACAAATGATAAGGATCCCATCACCTCGTCAATTATCCAGGAACGCCTCATTACTTTCCTTGCAAAGAACAACACTATTACCGTTGTTGAGCGAAGCAAGCTTGATGAAATTTTCAATGAACAACAACTACAGCTTTCAGGTGTTGTAGATGTCGATACAGCACAGGTAGTGGGGAAATTAACATCGGCTGACGTAATCATTACAGGAACATTCACCTACCTTACGCCAAATCAGATTGAGATAAATGCACGTGCCATAAGTATTGTTACAGGTAACATAATAGCAACCGCCAGCGTAATAATAAAGAAAGACTGGTATACTGCCGATAACATTAAACCCTATTCAAATGACGCTAATTCACAAAAAACTTCTGAATATCTAAATAAAGGTATTGAATACTTTAATCAGGGCAAATACAGTATCGCAATTGAATTTTTTAATAGAGCTATTTCTCTTGATTCCGATTTTGCAAACGGCTACTTTTACCGGGGCCTTTCAAATTACAATAAGGGTAAGTCTGATGATGCCATAAATGATTACACCAAAGCATTAGAAATAAACCCGGAACTTCACCAGGCATACTACCATAGAGCCATTGCCTATACAGATTTTAGAAAGGCTATAAAAGTTGATATGGCTATAGAGGATCTTGATAAAGCCATAGAATTATATCCTCATTCATCATCTTACTATACCGCTCGCGGAGAAGTCTATATTTACAAAAACCAATGGGATAAAGCCATTTCAGACTTTAATAACGCTATTAAACGTAATCCACGGGATGATAGCGCATATGCATGGCGAGGGTATATCTTTTTTTCAATTAAAGGAGATAATGAAAGAGCAATACAAGATTATAACAAAGCAATAGAAATTAGTCCTCAATCAATAGGATACTTGATAAGCCGTGCTGAAGTGTATTACGACAAAGGTGAATATACAAAAGCGCTTAATGATTGCAACAAAGCTATAAAGATTGATCCCAATCATGCTGCAGAAGCATTTGTATTACGTGACATTATTAAGAAAAAGATGAGTGATAAGAAAAAATAGCTGTTATATAACTGCAGAAGCAGCATCTAGTTTTGCATTTAGGCTTGTAATTATAATTGACTAAAAATAAATTATGAATAAAAAAATCATTAGCTCAATTAGAGCGCGCGTTTTGAATCTTTGAAAAAAAGGGTGAGGTTGATTTCTTTTTAACAAAAACGCAAAAGCATTTTTGCAGGAGCAATTCAAACTCTGTAACTATCAGTATTTCTGGGAGGGAGCAAAAGAGTGGACAGCTGATAGAGTTAATGAACTACAAATCTTAAAAGACATTGCCTTTAAAATCATAAACTTTATCTCACAATCTGAAAATGAACTGGTAAAAATCTGGAACAAGCCAAAGTTTGTAAAGAATCCCAATTATGTCATAACATTAGATAGGAAAAAAGATATAACTCTTATTGAGAAGATTGTGTCACGTAAAAAGATAAACGAGCAAGTAAAAGAGTGTCAGGAGTTAGGGATAGTTGGAAATGATTTCACTCATGAAGAAATTTTTGAAAATTACGAGCAAAAGGATTGGGATAGTTACAACAGTAATGTTATGTTCAAAAATGAACTCATAAAACAAGGTTTAATTACCACAGGTTTTCATCTACCATACAATCCAAGATTAGTAGAAGCAGCACGACAATTGCGAAAAAATATGACCCCAGCTGAAAAGAAGTTATGGTATGAGTATTTAAGAAACTTTAAATATCCAGTTTTACGACAAAGACCTATTCACCATTTTATAGTGGACTTCTATTGTGCAAAGTTGAAACTGGTGATTGAAATAGATGGCGAACAGCATTATACAGAAGAAGGAAAAACCTATGATGAAGAAAGAACAAAAATTCTGGAAGGTTATGGATTAAGAGTCATCAGGTTCAGTAACAAAGAAGTGATAAATGATTTTGAGAAGGTATGTAAGAAGATAGAAAATATCCCTCCCTATCCCCCCTTTAATTCCCCCCTTAGAAAGAGGGGATACAGGGGGGGATGTTCCCTTACCAAAGGAGGAATAGGAAGGACTAAAATTATTAATCTCGCTACTGCTATCCTATCCCCCCTTTAGTTCCCCCCTTAGAAAGGGGGGATACAGGGGGGATGCTCCCTTACCAGGGGAGGAATAGGAAGGACTAAAATTATTAATGTTGCCATTGCTATCCTATCCCCCCTTTTAGTTCCCCCCTTAAAAGGGGGGACAAAGGGGGGATGTACCCTTACCAAAGGAGAATCAGGAAGGAATAAAATTATTAATCTCGCCACTGCTATCCTATCCCCCCTTTTAGTTCCCCCCTTAAAAGGGGGGACAGAGGGGGGATATACCCTTACAAAGGAGAAACAAGAAGGACTAAAATTATTAATGTTGACACTGCTATCCTATACCCCCTTTTAATTCCCCCCTTAAAAGGGGGGACAGAGGGGGGATGCTCCCTTACCAAAGGAGAAACAGGAAGTATTAAAATTATTAATGTTGCTACTGCTATCCTATCCCCCCTTTAATTCCCCCCTTATGAAGGGGGGACAGAGGGGGGATGTACCCTTACC
>JBBFLA010000036.1:0-29987 GCA_037481795.1 Spirochaetota bacterium | reverse complement strand
TTAAAATTAATTTCGGGTGGCCCTATCGCACAAAATTTATCATATTATTTTTACTTTTTCTTTTCTGAAAAAGGTGATGTTGTTGGTATTGAAGATGCTTTCGTATATTATACCGATTTATTGGGAACAGGTATTAATATAACAGCAGGTCAATTTTCTGTATCCGACCCCATTTATAAAAATGAACTCAGATTGACGTATGAAAATTATGTTCCATTTGGTGCTAAACCTAACCGCTCGTTATGCGATTTAAAATACGATCGCGGCATTGTTATAGATAAAGGCTTTGATTTTGGATTGACGTTAGTTGCGGAGATAGTTAATGGTAATGGGATTGAACCGGCAGATGAACATGACAATTTTGATGGCGACAAGTATAAGAATTACTTTTTCAGGGCAAGTCAGGAATTTTTTGATGTGGTAAGGATTGGAGGTTTTAGTTATATAGGTAAAGAAAAAAATACAGCTGATGATAGTGTTACTGATGTGTTTACGAATAGTGTGTATTATTATGGTGGTGATATGTCAATTATTTTGGGACCGTTTGAGCTTAACGCATTATTTTTGTATCGAAAAGATAGTAATGCGTATTTTACTACAGATAAAAAATCAATTGCTACAAAAGGCTATATGGCTGAATTAATATTCCAGCCTGAAGGTGATAGGAGCAGCTATGTATTAACCGCTCTTTACAATAAGGTTGATTCAGATTATGAAGAAAGTGGAGTTCATGCGTTAAATTATGAAAGTGCAACAGTATCGGCAACCTACCTGCTTGCCCGTAATATAAAAATAATAGGTGAGTATACTTTCTTATTGCATGATTATTCACAAAGCGAGGATTATAAAAACCATCATAAATTAAAAGCAGGTATTTCGGCTGCTTTTTAAAAGATAATTTGATTGCATTATCATGGCTGAAAGTAGAATTGTCAAACATGGAAAAAAATTTATATCATTTGGAAAGCTATGATTTTGACCTTCCACAGGAATTAATTGCTCAGTATCCGGCTGATAAACGTGAAGAGTCACGGTTGCTTGTTCTTGACAGAAAATCTAAACACTATGTGCATGAAAAATTTTACAATTTACCGCAATACATTAATCCCAATGATATTTTAATATTTAATGATGCTAAAGTAATACCGGCCCGAATTTATTGTAAACGCTCTACAGGTGCTGTGGTTGAAATTGTCGTAACAAAAAAATTGTGCGATAGTACCTGGGAAGCTATCTGTAATCGTTTAAAAAGAATAAAAATTGGTGAAATACTATATCCAGTAAAAAATGATTCGGTGGCGATAGTTGTTGTGGAAAAATCTGAAGCAGGTATCACAGTAAAATTTGAGCCTCATCTTGATTATGAAATGCTTGAAGAGATAGGTGAGTTGCCTTTACCACCCTATATACAGCGCTCTCCTGACAAAAAAGATTATGAACGTTACCAGACAGTATTTGCTAAGGAGTACGGAGCAGCCGCAGCGCCTACAGCTGGATTACATTTTACTGAGGATTTGCTGAAACAGATTCAAGATAAGGGTGCTACTATTTCGTTTTTAACTCTGTATGTATCGTGGGGAACTTTTCAGCCTGTCAGGGAGGAAGATATCAGGCAACATACAATGCATACAGAAGAGTATTATTTGCCAGAAAAAACTGTTGAAAATATCTATACTGCAAAATTACGAGGGGGAAGGGTTATAGCTGTTGGGACCACATCGCTGCGAGTGCTTGAATCAGTTTATGATAATGGTGAGTATAAACCTGGATATGGGGCTACTAATATTTTTATTTATCCCCCCTATACTGTCAAATCTGTAGATGCCCTGATTACCAATTTTCACACACCTAAATCAACATTGCTTATGCTGGTTGCTGCGTTTGCTGGATACGATTGCATTATGCAAATATACAGGGAAGCAGTTAAGGAGCAATACAGATTTTTTTCATACGGTGACGCAATGTTTATTACATGATGGAAAGTTAAACATTATTATCTATTTGTCCACAATCTGTTTTTTAAAAAATAATTTTTATGGTGAAAAAATTTTAAAAAAATTATTGACATATTGTATTATATTAATTACTTTGCAATTTGATTGGATGTCCAATAAATCAAATATTGCTTCAAATTATTATTTTTTTACCAAAACATTGGTTGGACATTCATTCAAATGTTTAAAAAATTACTTAAATTATATAATACAATGCTTTTAAAAGGGTGCCTACATACGCATACCACATGTTCTGATGGGACGCTTACACCACAGCAGGTTGCTGTGCGTTATGAAGAAAAAGGTTACGATTTTATAGCTTTTACCGATCATGATTACCTTTTAAAGCCTGGTTATGATGAAATCTATAATAATGTTAAATCAAATATGATTATTTTCACAGGTATTGAAATGACTGTTTTCTTAAAAGGGTATATCCATGTAAACAGGATATTTGGTGATAATCAGTTGCTTCATATATTTAATCATCTACCTGAGTATGACCTTGCTATAGAACAGATTATGGATAGGCTTTATGATCTTCAAAAGATGTTTACCATTGATGCAATGGAAATAACTTCTAAAGGTTTTAAGGTTAAACGTTTTGACGAAATGACATTTCCACAACCTTCAATAGTCTCTGATGATGCTCACACAGCTATAGGAATTGGCAGGGCATGGATTGAGCTGGATGCAAAAAGGGATAAGGATTCAATATTAAAGGCTATTAAGCACGGTGATTTCTGGAACTGTTATTGTTAAATCTGGCTATAATCATGATTTACCATAAACTATTTTAAAAGGGAGGTTCATAGGGTATGCAAAAACGAATTGCTATCTGTGCTGTTGCCCAGATAAAAAATGACCCCAATCTATGGTATGCGCGATTTCAAAATATGTTATTGGAATGTTTTGAAGGAATCATGTCGCAGGCAAATGTAAGTTTTGATATGGAGAAAGGAATACGTACAGTAATAACCTGCTCTGACGATGTGTGGGATGCGCGTACAATTTCAGACAATGGTATGACTGATGTTGTTGGTGCTCATTTCAGGGGTGAAGAGAAGATGGCACAGGAAAGCCTTAATGGTTTGGGGTATGCTATGGCTAGCATACTATCAGGGCATGATGATGTGGTTCTTTATATGGGACATATGAAGGAATCGCAGCCAGAAAGCCGTAATATGTGCACAAATCTGGCTTTTGACCCATTCTATTGCAGACCGCTGGGGATGGATTTTGTAAATGTTAATGCGATGCAGGCACGGGTATATATGGAAAAGTCAGGTGTAACCGAAGAACATTTAGCAAAGATTGTGGTTAGGTCAAGACAAAAAGCTAAGGAAAACCCCTTTGCACGTGAAAATGAACCCATAAATGAAGATGATGTTATGAAGTCACCTCTATTAGCAGATCCACTACGGCAACTGCATTATTATCCAACAACTGATTGGGCTTTTGGCATGTTGCTTTGTAATGAAGAACGTGTAAAAGAATTTACAGATAAGCCAGTATGGATAACAGGCTATGCCAGCTGTATGGATAGTTATTTTCTGGGGGATAAGGATTTAACATCAAACTTTTCGCTTAAAAATGCAACAGAAAGAGCATTGAAGAAAGCTGGAATAAAAAATGTTACCAAAGATATTCAGCTTTTTGAATTGTGTGACCATGCGGCATACCAGTTGCCAATGTGGGCTGAAGGCATTGGACTGGCTAAAGAAGGCAAAGGTGGGAAGTGGATTGATGATGGTGGCATGGATGAATTCAATGTTAATATGTCGGGAGGCATGTTAAACGGCAATCCATTGCTTTTAGGTGGTGCTGCCAGAGCTATCGAGTGCTTTTATCAGCTAAGGGGTGAAGCTGGTAAACGTCAGGTTAAGGGTGCAAAACGTGCATTGGCACAGAGCACCTATGGTGCGGCCGGTCAACACCAGGCTGTTGTGATTTTTGAAGTGTAAAGGAGAGGTGATCATGGCACATAAAAAGAATAGAAATGTTGCAATTATTGGTATAGGGCAAACCAAACATTCAAGCCATAGAGAAGATGTCAATCAGCCTGAGATGATTCATGAAGCTGTATCTGCTGCTCTTAAAGATGCTAATATAAGCATTAAGGATGTGGATTGCATAGTTCATGGCAATATGGAACTTTTTGAAATGATTCACCAGCCGGATTTATGGCATGTGCTGGGAACAGGTGCGTATGGGAAGGATAGTATCAGAATAACTACTGGTGGAACAGTGGGTACAACACTGGCGTGTGCAAGTGATAATTTAGTTGCATCAGGTATGTATGATATCGTTATGGCTATTGGATTTGAAAAACTGCAGGAAGGACACACAACGGGCGGTATTACCAATATGGCAGATCCTTTGTGGTTTAGAAATCTGCAGACAGGTGCATTAACAGGATCCACAGCATACGATGTCATCCAGGAATTTGGTGAAGACAGAGCAAAACGTGCTGCAATGATGTATCGTATTATCATGGATAAGCATGCATGTTTAAATCCCAATGCACACAGGGCATTTGGTCTGGATTTTGATCAGGTTGAAACATTAATGAATACTTCTCCAAAACTTGTTGGGGAACTAAGACTTATTCATATGTGTTCGCAATCAGATGGTGCATGTGCGGTAATCTTTGCCAGTGAGAAAAAAGCTAAAGAGCTATCTAAAAAACCTGTATGGATACGGGATCATATTACCATCCACCGTGAAGAAACATTCAATATATTTGGCTATCACAAAGATTATCCTGTGTTAAAGACTCATAAATTTGCTGCAGAGCAACTCTTCAAGCGTAATGATATTAAGAATCCACTGGAATATTTTGATGTGTTTGAAATGTATGACCCTGCTGCATGGTGGGGACTGGATTGGCTGAGAGACTTCTTCTTCCTGAAAGGTGATGAACACCTTCGTCTGGTAGAAAATAAGGAGATCATGATTGGCGGTTCAATGCCAATTAATCCATCAGGAGGTGTTATTGCCAGCAATCCAATTGGTGCCACTGCATTATTGCGGGTTGCTGAAGCGGCGTTGCAGGTCAGGGGCGATGCAGGTGCGCATCAAATTCCAAAAGAAGTTAAGCATGCGTTAGCTTCGGGATTTGGTGGAACCATGTGGACTGTTCTGATGATGTTAGAAAAAGAATTAAGCTGGTAGGAGGGTTATATGGAATACTGGGGTGTTAAAGTAGAAGATATATTTGATACAATGAACGATCGATTTAGACCGGAAGGTGCAAAGGGTGTTACTGCAAAGTTTGGATACGATATTACCGGTGAAGGTAAATGGAAAATCATTGTATCTGAAGGTTTGCTGGAAGTCATCAAAACAGATGATATCAGCGATTGTGTTGCAGTGATGGCTTGTGATGGAGAGACATTTGTGGGAATTAATATTGGCAAGGTTGATGCGGCAAATGCCTTTACCTCTGGTAAGGTAAAAATTGAAGGGGATTTTGGACAGTTTGGGAAAACTGCAAGGATGTTTAAAAAGTATGTACCCAAGAAAGCTGCCATGTCAACACGAGATTATATTCTGGATATGTTTGGTACACTGGTATCACGTTTTCAGCCACAAAATGCACCTGAAGAAGCAGTCATTGTATATGATATTGGAGGTGCTGATGGTGGTGTATGGACAGCATACATTAAAGATGGGAAGTGCGAATTAAAAGAGGAACGAGCTGAAAAATTTACTGTAAAACTGGAAGTTCAGGATGCAAAAGATTGGGTTGATGTAATGCTGGGGAAAGTAGATGCATTTTCACTGTTATCAGCCGGAAAAGCTGCAATTGTTGGGCAAACACAATTAGCGCTTAAGCTGGGTGAAATATTTGCAAAGTATCAGGATCCCATGGCAAGCGGTACACCAGAACAGGAACTTATAGTACTAAAAAAGATAATTTCTGTTGATCAGAAGTTTTCAACAGGGCCTGTGATGGGGAAATTCCTGAATGCACTGAAAGAGAAGAAGATCCTTGGTAATAAATGCCCAAAATGCGGCAGGATACAATTGCCTGCAAGGGAAGTGTGTGCTGTTTGTCGTGTACGCGTTGATGAATGGGTTGAAGTTGGTCCAAAGGGTCAGGTGCGGTATATGGAATACGTATATTATGCCAGCCCTGATCCATTAACAGGCGAAACACGTGAAACGCCGTATGGAATGGCAAATATACTGTTAGATGGATGCACGGGAAATGATACGTTTGCCCATTTAATCCGAAGGGATCAGATAGACAGGATCAAAGGCGGTAAAGATGATGTTTCAGGTACGCGTGTACGTCCGGTGTGGAATGAACACCGTACTGGAAGCATCTTTGATATCAAATATTTTGAGATTGATGAGTGATGGAGGAATGCTATGGCACTTGATTATGACAGGAAAGATTGTTTTATAGTTGAAGGAAAGTTAGCATTGCCCTATAGTTATTTTGCTGGAAGAGTGGGGAGTACGTTTATTACCACACTTCGTGACAAGAAAAAGATCATGGGCGTGAAATGTCCCGTGTGTAACAAAGTATATCTGCCACCACGTCAGACATGTGAGCGTGATCTTACCGATATACGGGATAACTGGGTAGAGGTGCAGCCATCTGGTGAGGTTGTAAATTTCACGGTTGTACGCTATGATGATAAACATCTTCCCAGAAAAGCACCTTTTGTGATGGCACTTATAAAGCTTGATGGTGCTGATACACCATTAGTTCACATTCTTGATGGGATAGCACCTGAAGAAGTAAAAATAGGGATGAAGGTGAAAGCTGTATTTTCATCTTCACCAACAAACACAATTTTAGATATTTCTCATTTTGCACCTAAGAAACCTGAAAGAGTGTTTGTATCTGAACGTAAACCTTCAGGTGCAAAAGGAGAAGAACCAGTTTTATCCGAAGAAGAAAAATTATTAAAAGAAAGGAGGAAAGCAATGTCTAAAAAAGTCATTATCACTGCAGCGCTGGCTGGAGCTGCAACAATGAAAAATCAAACACCACATGTGCCATATACACCACAGGAATTTGCCGAAGAAGCGTATAAATGTTATAAAGCCGGTGCTGCGATGGTCCATGTTCATGCACGTGAAGATAATGGTTTTCCAACACATGACCACAAGCGTATAAAAGATACCCATGATGCAATTAAGGATAAGTGTCCCGAGCTTATTGTTAATTTGAGTTCAGCAGTTGGAATGGGTAAAACCCCTGAACAGCGCATAAGCCAGATTATTTATGTTAAACCAGAAATGGCTTCACTCAATACCAATACCATGAACTTTAGCATCATAGACCGTAAGACAGGAAAAATCTTCATAGACTTTGTATTTGAAAACACCTTTACGATGTTACAGGATTTTGGAAAAGCAATGGAAGAAAATGGCGTGAAGCCGGAAGTTGAAGTATACGACCTGGGTGGTCTTGATAACTGGATGCTGATTGCAAAACAGGGGTTCTTTACAAAACCATATAACTTCAACTTTGTGTGGGGTGTTGCAGGTGGAATGTCTTTCAGGCCTGATATGTTTATGGTTTTGAAAAATGCATTACCTGAAGACGCAAATTTCACAACATGCGGTGTTGGTATTGAACAGTTCACGGCAGTGACAATGTCGTGTATGGTAGGTGGACATATGCGAGTTGGTCTTGAAGATAATATCCGTATCCCAACCGGTGAGCTTGCCAAGGGAAGTTATGAACAGGTAGAATGGGCAGTAAGAATTGCTCAGATCTTTGGAAGAGAACCAGCCACACCTGATGAAGCCCGTGAAATCATGGGGTTAAAGAAGCGATAGTTACTGTAATAGTACATCCCTGCTGGTAAAATGTTACCGCAGGGATGTACTAATAATTCGTTTTGCATTCATGTACTGTTAGAGGTTATTTGTATGGGTAATAAATGTTACTACCAGATGGAAAAAGAAAACGTAGCAGTTGTGTATTTTGACAATCCACCGTTGAACGCACTTGATGCGGAAACTATAGAACAGTTTGAAAGTGTTATGAAACAATTGGTGCAGGATAGTGCTGTTCACATAATTGTGTTAACGGGCAAAGGTTCTACATTTGTTGTTGGTGCGGATGTCAATGCAGTTAAAGAAGTGGATACCTATAAAAAAGGAGTGGAGATAACAAGCAGAGCACAGGCAATAGTTTCTTTATGTGAACTATCGCCCAAACCTGTTATTGCCCTGATTAATGGATTATGTCTGGGTGGTGGCATGGAGATAGCATTAGCGTGCCACATGCGTATAGCAGCCACAAATGTGCAGATGGGGTTGCCCGAGATTATGCTGGGAATAATCCCCGCATTTGGAGGCACACAGCGTAGTGCCAGGTTATTAGGAAATGCAAAAGCACTGGAAATTATGCTCACAGGAATGTTTATCAATATGGATGAAGCATTGCAGATTGGACTTGTTAACAGAGTATACCCGCCAGAAACGTTAATGGAAGAAGGTTTAAAATTTGTATCATCAATTGCAAAAAAAGGTCAGATAGCCGTGAGGGCTATTGTGGAAGCAGTAATGAAAGGAAGCAAATTGAGCCTTGACGAAGGATTAAAATTAGAAAGTACTTTATTTGGAAGAATTGCAGAGACATATGATAAGAAGGAAGGAATTGAGGCTTTTTTGGAAAAAAGAAAACCTCAATTCAAGCACTGTTAATATAATTTGGAGGTTGTTATGCAAGAAAAAACAATTAATCAGGTTTTTGAGAATAAAGCTAAAAAATATGGGCCGCGAATAGCAATTGAAAAGAAATTAAAAGGCAGGTGGGAAAGTGCCTCATGGGAAGATTACTATAAACGCGCTGCATATGTGGGATTGGCATTACATGATATGGGGCTTGTCAAAGGCGATAGGGTTTCATTGCTATCCGAGAACAGGCTGGAATGGCTCTATACTGATATGGGTGTATTGGGTGCTGGAGGATGTATAGTGCCTATCTATCCAACATTAATTGATGAGGAAGTTGAGTATATTGTTTCACATTCGGAATCAAAATTTATGGTTGTGGAAAACAATCTACAATTGCAAAAGGGATTGTATACTGCAAAACGTTATCCGGGATTGCAAAAGATTATAGTAATTGATATGAATGGTGTCAGTGCAAATCCGCTGATACTGATCTTTACTGAATTGCTTGAAAAAGGGAAAAAATTATATGATGCTAATCCCGGTAAATTTAAAGAACTGGCAGATGCAGTAACACAGGATGAACTTGCAACGATAGTATATACATCAGGAACAACTGGTGTGCCAAAGGGTGCAATGATTACCCATAAAAACATTATGGCAGTAGTTAGGGCATTGCACAAGATTGAGCCACATTATGCGTATGATACTGATCAGACAGTCCCATTTTTACCATTAAGCCATGTGTTTGAAAGAGTAGCTGGACATTTTTATGGAATGTATGTTGGTATAACTGCTTCATATGCAGAAAGTTTAGATACAATATTACAGGATATTCAGGAAAAACGCCCAACTGTTGTGCTGGCAGTACCCCGCGTATTGGAAAAGGTTTACCAGCGGATCATTTCTCAGGTTCAGGAGCAGTCTCCATTTAAACAGAAGGTGTTTTACTGGGGACAGAAAGTTGGGAATAAAATAAGCACCCTGCGTGAACAGAAGAAGAAACCAGGATTGTTGCTGAAATTAAAGTATAAAATAGCGTATACTATTATATTTAAGAAATTACAGAACGCATTGGGTGGCAGAGTTCGCTGGATGACAGCATCAGGAGCTCCAACTGCGCGAGAGATAATTTTATTCTTTAACTCAGCAGGCATCATGGTCATAGAAGGGTATGGAATGACCGAATGCTGTGCACCAGCTACCATGAGTAATATTGCTGATTACCGGATTGGTACAGTGGGAAGGCCTTTGCCTGGCGTTGATATTAAAATAGCTGATGATGGCGAGATTCTCATAAAAGGTGACAATGTGTTTAAAGGATACTGGAAGATGCCTGAAGAAACAAAGGAATCTTTTACATCTGACGGATATTTTATGAGTGGTGATATTGGAGTATTTGATGATGCAGGATTTTTGATGATTACTGACAGGAAGAAAGATCTGATAATTACCTCAGGTGGAAAAAATGTAGCACCGCAGAAGATTGAAAATCTTATCAAATCAGACCCCTTGTTTACACAGGCCATTGTTATTGGAGATAAGCGAAAATATTTAACGGCACTGGTTAATATCAGTCAGGAGCAGGCTGAACGTATTGCCAGAGAATCTGGCATAGATTTTGGAAGCTTCAATGAGCTTCTTGAAAATGAAAAATTTCAGAAGATAGTAGAGTCCCATATTGAAAAGTGTAATCAAAAGTTAGCGCGGTATGAAACCATAAAAAAAATAGGAATAATTAAAAGCGAATTTTCAAAAGAAACCGGTGAATTGACAGCTACGTTAAAAGTTAAACGTAAAGTTGTTCAGGAAAAGTATAAATCAATTATTGAAAATTTATATGAGGAAGATGCTAAAACTGTACAAATAGCTTAAAAACGATTATATTTGATTGTATGTTCAACCAATATAATAATGTTTTGATATTTATTTTGCTGAGGAGGAAACTATGGCAATGAGTGTACATGATAGTGACATGAAAGAGACAATGTTATCGGGTAAAAATGAATTATTCACCGATCCAGATCCGGATCATGCGCGAGTTTTTTTCAGGAACAAATCACGTTCCATGAAATCAAAGCTTGCAAATGTTAAGGATGTAGTGAGGGATATGATTAAAGATGGTGATTATATTGCTATTGGCGGTTTTGGCGCAAATCGCATACCAACTGCTATCATTCATGAGATAGTGCGCCAGCGAAAGAGGCATTTAGGGTTTGCAGGGCACACATCAACCCATGATTTTCAGGTGCTGGTTGCAGGTGAGTGTATTGATCGTTGTGATGTGGCATATATTATAGGGTTGGAAGCGCGAGGCCTATCGCCCAATGCACGCCGTGCTGTGGAAAGTGGCAAAATCAAACTTACCGAATGGACCAATGCATCATTATCATGGCGATTGAAAGCTGCAGCTATGGGAATTTCATTTATTCCAACACGTAATATCTTAGGTACTGATACTTTTGTGCAGAGTGCTGCCAAAGTGATAACCTGCCCATTTACAGGCAAGAAATATGCAGCCATGCCAGCTCTTTTTCCGGACTTTGCAGCCATTCATGTCCATGAAGCAGATATCTATGGCAATTGCAGAGTGTATGGTGCATCGGTGTCAGACTTTGATCTGGCAAAAGCTTCCAGGCGAGTGGTAATAACTGCTGAACGCATTATTCCGCATGATGAAATACGCCGCGAACCTGAAAAAACAGTTATCCCATTCTGGTGTGTGGATGCAGTAATTGAGGTTCCGTATGGAAGTTATCCTGGCAATATGCCCTATGAATACTTTAGTGATGAAGAGCATCTTAAGACATGGTTACGCGTGGAAAAGGATCCCAAAGAGTTAGAGAAGTTTTTACAGGAACAGATTTATGGTGTGGACAATTTTTATGACTATCTCAACTTAAATGGCGGGATAGAAAAGATGAAGAAGCTCAGAGCCATTGAATATCTGATTAACAATAAGTAGGAGGATGGCCATGGAATACAATGCAATGGAACTCATGATATGTGTAGCAGCACGAAATTTAGAGGATGGGGCGACAGTTGTTGTGGGAACAGGTGCGCCCTGTGCAGCAGCAATGTTAGCCCAGAAGCTGTATTCACCCAATTTGTGTATCATGTTTGAGGCTGGTGGTGTTGCACCCATCTTACCCACAATGCCCATTTCGGTTGGAGATTCCCGCACATTTCATAAGGCAATTATGGCAAGCTCAATGCCCGAAGTCATGGAAACCTGTCAGCGCGGTATGGTTGACTATACCTTTTTGGGAGGGGCCCAGATAGATATGTACGGTAATATAAATTCCACAATGATTGGTGATGATTATGAAAAACCAAAAGTACGCTTCCCTGGTTCCGGTGGTGCCAATGATTTAGCCTCACTGTGCTGGCGCACCATGATGATGACAGTACAGGATGCGCGCAGGTTTACTGATAAATTGGATTTTATAACTTCGCCAGGTTATCTACACGGTGGACGAAGCCGTTATGAAGCAGGTTTGCCCGAAGGGACAGGTCCATACCGGATTATTACCAATATGGCGGTGATGGGTTTTGATGATGAAACAAAATGGATGACCGTATTGTCAATAAATCCTGGTTACAGTACAAAAGATGTACAGGATAACTGTGGCTTTGAATTAAAGTGGGCAAAGAAGATAGAGGACACAAAACCACCAACGGATGATGAACTCAGGATTTTACGTGAAGAGGTTGATCCTCACCGGTATATCATTGGAAGATAAGGAGATAGTTATGGAAGATATCTTTAAGGGAATTGAACCACAGGTGCATAAAAGCCAGATAAGTGTTCCCTACCAATGGTGGGCAGGCCAAACAGCATCAATATTTTTTATAACCCTTCGCGATGAGAAAAAAATACTGGGGACTGAGTGCCCTCAGTGTAGTAAGGTATTCTGCCCTCCTAAGAAAACATGCCCATTTTGTTATGTCGATACTAAAAACTGGAAAGAGGTTGGGCCAAAAGGGAAAGTGATTACCTATACTGTAGTATACAGGCAACTGGCAGCATTAAAGAAAAATATACCAGTTGTATTTGGTCTTATACAGCTTGAGGGTTCAACGAACGCTATGTTGCATTACATTGAAGAAATTGAACCTGAAAAGATTTCAATAGGAATGGAAGTAGAAGCTGTCTTTGCTGATGAAAAGAAAGCCTCTATACATGCCATTTCTCACTTCAGGCCAGTACAATAGGAGGTTAGCAATGGAAGCAGCAATAATTGGTGTTGGTATGACCACAATAGAAAAATGTAAGGTTGGTGAAACCTATGCTGACATGGCGTGGGAAGCCGTTAACAAAGCATTAAATGATGCTGGCCTTGGAATTGAAGATATTGATAATGTTATCACAACTTCAAGTGATTTCTGGGATGGAAGAACTATATCATGTATGGCAGTAGGGGATGCAAGTGGGGTTAGATATAAAAATTGCTCTGCAGTAGAAGGTGATGGAACATTTGGTGCCGCATATGCACTTGCACGTTCACTTTCCGGTGATTATAAAACAACACTGGTAACAGCGCACAGTAAGGGTTCTGAGGGCATCTCCAGCATTATTACCAATGCAGCATTTGATCCTATATATGAGCGTGGATTTGGGATGGATATGATTTCGGCATGTGCAATGCAGGCAAGGGCATATATGAATGCTACTGGAACAACATCAGAACAGCTTGCACTGGTTTCATGCAAAAATCATAAAAATGCAAAGGATAATCCCTATGCCCAGTTACCAATGGATATCACTGTGAAAGATGTGTTGAGTTCAGAAATGATAGCAGATCCATTGCATAAATTAGATTGCTCACCAGTTTCTGATGGAAGCTGTGCAGTTATCATAGCCAATGCTGATTTTGTGAAGAAGATTAAAGCCAAACCAGTGTGGATTAAAGGCGTAGCATTTTGCAGTGATGCATATTTCATGGGCGATAGAGATTTATCAAAAGCTAAAGCCCTGGAAGAAGCTGCAAAAAAAGCGTATTCCATGGCAGGAATAACAAATCCGCAGAAAGAAATTAATGTGGCTGAAATATATGATGCATTTTCCTATCAGGAACTTATGTGGCTTGAAGGGCTTGGATTGGCAGATTATGGTAAGGCAGGTTTGATGCTTGAAAAAGGGTTGTTTAACAGGGATGGTAAGTTGCCAGTAAATCCTTCAGGTGGATTATTAAGTGGTCATCCGGTGATTGCAGCAGGTTTGTACCGAATTGCTGAGGTGGTGTTGCAATTGCGTGGTGAAGCAGGTGGGCGGCAGGTTGACGCAAAACGTGGTGTTGCCCATGGTGTCAATGGTTTATGCGGACAATCCCATTGCGTATGGGTTCTGGATAAAGAGAAATAGGAGGTAATTATGGGAAAGCGAAGAGTTGCAATTGTTGGGACCGGTCAGACTCATCACCGAAGCCACAGACCTGATGTTAACGGCCAGGAATTAATACATGAAGCAGTAACCCGTGCACTGGAAGATGCTGACCTTTCAATAAAGAATATCGATGCAATTGTAATTGGTAACATGGACCATTTTGAAGGAATAAATTATGTCGATTGCTGGAGTATTGATGGTTCTGGTGGATATCATAAACCGGTTATAAAATTAACTACTGGTGGGACAACAGGTAGTACCCTGGCAATTGGCGGATATCACTTTGTTGCATCAGGAATGTTTGATAAGGTGCTCATCATTGGCTGGGAAAAAAATTCAGAATCTGATACTACAGGAGCTATTACCACTGCATTTGACCCGGTGTGGGACAGGTTGGTTTTTGCAGGGGCAATATCTGGACTTGCCGTTGAGGCGCAAAGCTACATGGCAAAGTATGGAGCTACTGACAGGGATGGAGCGCGAGTTTCTGTGCGCGATCGCAAGCATGCATGTAACAATCCTTATGCACAACTTAGAAAAGAGGTTACTCTTGAAGAGGTTTTAGCCTCACCAATGCTTGCTGACCCTATTCATCTTCTTGATGTGTGTCCCCGTACTGATGGTGCATGTGCAGTCATAATGGCAAGTGAAGATTATGCAGAAAAAATAACATCAACACCTGACTGGATTTGGGCAACAGCAAACAGGCACAAATACACATATTTAGGCGATGTTAACTGGGGTGAGCTTGACAGTATGGCTGAGGCTTCAAAGGACTTGTTTAAAAAGTGTGGTATTACTGAACCGCGAAAGCAGATTGATGTAATTGAGATGTATCAGCCATATTCGTTTGCTGGCATAATCTGGATTGAGGATATGGGAATTGTCCCGCGCGGTAAGGGAGCAGAATACATATGGAGCGGTGCAACAGATATGGGAGGTGAACTTCCCATTAATCCCTCCGGAGGAGTTATTGCATGTAATCCTATTGGCGCTACTGGTTTGATACGTTGCGCAGAAGCTGCATTGCAGGTTATGGGCAAGGCCCAATCCAGGCAGGTGCCTGATGTCAACTTTGCTGTAAGTACAGGTTTTGGTGGTTGTATGTGGACAGATATGATTTTGCATGGAAAGAAAAAACCCAATCTGTAGGAGGATACAATGGAAAATATTGAATATATCATTATAGAATCCGGGAAGGCAGTGCAACCATTTAATTATTCAGTTGGGATGTATGGTAGTAAGTTTTTCAATGAACTCAAGAACAATCGCAGATTTTTAGGAGTACGATGTCCCAAATGCAATAAAGTGTATGTGCCACCCAGAAGAGTATGTGGTGATTGTTTTGTGGAAATGAAAGAATTTGTTGAAGTTGGACCAAAAGGGACAATAGGGACATTTACTATTTTACGGTTTGCATTTATTGATCCTGAAACGGGAACACAAAAGCCTATACCCTATGGTTATGGATTTATACAGTTAGATGGTGCTGATACATTATTTCAGCACTATATTGATGTTCATGATGAATCAAAAGTAAAAATTGGGGCACGGGTTGAACCTGTATTTTCAGATGAAAAGAAGGGCACCATTAAAGACATCCTGTATTTCAGGGTTATTGATTAATTATGAGTATTATTGAATTACATAATGATGTGAGGGCGGTGATAGCTGATGGAGCGTTTGCCATGTTACTTATCACCGGTACTGATAAAGTGCGTTCAGGCTATGGCAATGGCGATAGTTTACTGGTAGATTTTGAGCACCGGGTATTTGCTGTTGCTGATGCAACTGAGCGCTTCCCTCACGCATCACGCTTATTGCTTTCAAATATTGTGAATGGTTTGCATACAATTCCTCAAAGCAGTGAAGAGTGGTCAAACTATCTGAACAGTATTTATGCAAATCAGGAATATCATTTGAAATCAACATTGAGTATGATTGCTCTTCAAAAACAGGATCATGCTTCACGGGCATTTATTGCACATGGTGGCGATAGTTCATTACAAATATATAACAGGCATAATAAGAGCCTGGTGTACAAAACATCAGTGAATATGAACTTTGCTGGGAGGAGCAAACAAATTGATTCAGTTGATTGTATACAACTACACGATCAATTGCGGATTATCTTGTATAGTGACGGTTTTCACGATATTATCAAATATTGCGGCATTGTACTGGATGATGTGCTGGGTGTTCCATTAATGGAAGCTATAACACATATTATTGATACGGTTGGGAATTTGAACAGCAAAGAATATGATGATATAAGCCTTTTAATATTTGATATTCCTGAAATATATACAGTAAATTCAAAGGGAATCCTGATGGGTGGAACCACAAGACTGCAAGAGCAGAAAGTAAAAGAATCAATCAGTATCCATGATTATAATTCTTTGATAAGGATAATGTAGAAATGATTTTTAATAATGTTGATTGGACATTCAATCATATGGATGGAGATTCAAATGAAAATTAAGGAACGCTCAGATATTTTTGATATACGGCGTGCACAGCTTACCTCTGCTACTTACAATGTGGTAAGTAAAAAGGGATATTACAATTTTACTATAAAGGATATTGCCCAGGAAGCTGGTATGTCAACAGGGTTAATCCACTATTATTTTAAGAATAAACAGGACCTGCTTTTAAATTTACTCAGAGAAATAAATCGTAATATTCGCGCATCACTTCAACAGGATCTTGAACACCTATCAGACCCTGTTGACAGATTAGCTGCTTTTATAGAAAGGGCATGCAACCTTGTAATGCAGGAAAAAAATTATTTTTATGTGCTTTTAGATTTCTGGACACAGCTCAACCATAATGAACGAATGCGCACTGCTATTCAGAAGCTATATAAAAGCTATCGTGATGTGTGTTCAGAAATTTTAAATGAAGGTATAGAGCAGGGGAAATTCAATAACATAGATGTCAGATATACTGCTACCATGATTGTTTCCATGGTTCAAGGACTTATCATCCAATATGTTATTGATCCTGATGCATTTGATTATGTGCATTATGCACATAAAATAAAAAATCAAATAATTGAAACTATTCTTAACAAAGGAGGTCAATGATGGAATTTGGGTTCAGTGAGGAGCAGCTTTTATTCAGGGATACAATATATAAATATGCCAAAAATGAAATTGTTCCCTTTTGTGAAGAAGCTGATTTAAAATCAGAGTTTTCATTTGAAATCTGGAAAAAGTTGGGGCAAATGGGTCTTTTAGGTTTGCCTTTTCCTGAAGAATATGGTGGTCAGGGTGCTGACGTAGTGACATGTTGCCTTGCTGGCGAGGCATTAGGTCATGCTGGTGTTGATAGCGGACACATGCTGGCACTGGGAGCACATACCTATTTATGTACTGATACATTGTTTAAGCATGGCAATGAAGATCAACGGAGAAGATATGTGCCAAAATTAGCCAGCGGCGAATGGATTGGATGTATGGGCCTTACTGAGCCAGGCGCAGGATCGGATGCAGCATCCCTGCAAACGACAGCAGTTAAAAAAGGCGATAGATGGATATTGAATGGTTCAAAGACATTCATCACCAATGCACCGGTTGCCAATGTATGTGTTGTATATGCCACAGTGGATAAATCAAAAAAACATGCTGGAATATCAGCGTTCATAGTTGAGAAGGATTTCAAAGGTTTTTCCACAGGGAAGCCATTCCATAAAATGGGTGTCAGAGCATCAACCACCTCAGAAGTGTTTTTTGAAGATTGTGAAGTCCCTGAAGAAAACGTACTGGGAAATATAGGCGAAGGGTTTATGTATGCACACCAGACACTGGAGTGGGATCGAAGTGCATTACTTGCACCATTTATTGGGGGAATGCAGTTCATGATAGAGCAGTGTACAAAATATGCATGCGAGCGTGTACAATTTGACAAACCCATCAAAAGTTTTCAGGCAATTCAGCATAAATTGGCTGATATGAAAGTGGTACTTGAAGCAGCAAGGCTGGCAGTGTACCGGGTTGCATCACTGAAAGATGCAGGATACCCAATTAATCATCTTCAGGCGTCCATTGCAAAAGCTTTTGTTGGTGATTGGGGATTTAAGGTTGCATCTGAGGCAGTTCAGATATTTGGCGGGTATGGGTATATTCATGAATATCCTGTTGAACGAATGCTTCGCGATGCAAAATTGGCGCAGATAGGTGGCGGAACTTCTGAAGTACAGCGATTAATTATATCCCGATTGCTGGCATTATAATCTGGTGGCATATTAGGAGGTAAAAAATGAATTATGAATTAAACGATATACAGAAATCAATTAAGGATAACTTTAAAAAGTTCTGTGAAAATGAAATAAAGCCACATGCAGCATTGCTTGATATTGGTGATGAAAAATCCGTTGAGATTTTGAAGAAAAATATTAAGAAACTAGGTGATTTAGGCTATTTAGGCATGATTCACGAGGAAGAGTATGGAGGTACAAATCAAGATCTTATAAATTTTGCAATTGCAGGTGAAGAAGTTGCAAAAGCCTGTGCTGCTACATTTCTGTCGGCGGGTGCAAGTTGTGGTTTGTGCGGTATGCCTATACGGCTTTTTGGATCAAAAAAGCAAAAGGAAAAATATTTACCAGGAATTATATCAGGAGACATCATTGGTAGCTTTGGGTTAACTGAACCGCAGGCTGGATCAGATGCCACAGCCATTGCTACCACTGCAAAAAAGAATGGCAATAAGTGGATCATAAACGGTACCAAAACATTCATTACCAATGCTCCTATTGCCGATGTGTGCCTGGTCATGGCATATAACGATAAAGATGCGGGACCTGCTAATGGAGTAACAGCATTTCTTGTTGATAAAGGGACACCGGGTTTTTCAACGGGAAAACCATTTGAAAAGTTAGGATACCGTGGCTCACCAACATCAGAGGTATTCTTAGAGGATTGTGAAGTTGGTGAAGATGCAGTGTTAGGTGAGGTAGGCAAGGGGTTTATTCAGGCAATGCAGACACTGGAGTTTGGAAGGATTGGTATGGCAACAGTCTCATTAGGTGTTGCAATGGCATGCATGGAAGAGGCTGTGAAATATTCAGCTGAACGGAAAGCTTTTGGTAAGCCAATAAATAGGTATCAGGAAGTTTCATTTAAATTAGCTGACATGATGATACTTACTGACCTTTCACGGCTTTTGATTTACAAAGCTGCATGGGCCAAGCAAACAAATAATCCTGAAGCAGCGGTATTAGCTTCGTGTGCCAAACTCTTTGCAAGTGAAGCAGCAACACAGATTTCAAGCTGGGCACTGCAGATTCATGGTGGCTACGGATATATTAAAGATTTTCCTGTTGAGCGTCTCTATCGTGATGCAAAGCTTGGCGAGATAGGTGAAGGGACATCTGAAATTCAAAGAATTCTCATTGCCCGTGACCTGTTGCAAAAATATGGAAGTTGATATGAGGAGGTGAAATTATGGCTATTGATAAAAAATATATTGGCAAAACGTGGCCAACCATGGTCTATGAGGTTGGCAAAGAGAAGGTGAAAGAATTTGCAAAAGCTATTAAAAGCACCAACCCTTATTTTTTAGATGATGTATTTGCTGCACAATCAAAGTATAAAACAATAGTTGCTCCTCCAACATTTGCTGTTGTGTTTGGAGCCAAACTCATTGAACCAATATTTTTTGATAATGAACTCAACCTTAATTTAGCAATGCTTGTACATGGTGAGCAGGAGTTTGAATTTTACAATATGGTAAAATCGGGTGATATACTGTATTCAGATGCAAAAATTATTAACATCGAAAATAAAGAAAAACTGGATGTCATTTCAATAGAGATAATGACAAAAAATCATAATAAAGAAGATGTATGCAAAGGCATTTACACTTTTGTGGTGAGGAAATGACTATGAAAACAATAGATTCAAAAAATACAATTAATATTGGCGATAGCTTCACGGTAAATCAGGAAGTTGATAAGTACAGAGCTATTTACTACGCAGGTGCTTCCGGTGATTTTAATCCAATTCATATTGATGCCGAGTTTGGTAAAATGGTTGGATTGGGTGGGGCTATCTTACAGGGGTTGTGCACATTAGGCTTCACCGCTGATGCAATTACCACGTGGACAGGTGATCCCGGAAGGCTAAAAAAATTGAAATGCCGGTTTGCCTCACCAGTGCGTATGGGTGATACGCTGACTATTGAAGGAACGGTAACAGAAATACAACAAGACAGAGCAACGGTAGCTGTTTCAGTAAAAAATCAGGATGGCATTGAAGTATTGACAAAGGTTCAGGCTGAAGTAGAAGTGTAGTATACAATGAAGCATTTTTTAGCTTAATCCTGACTGCAGGCGCAATTGGCAGATTGTGCCTGCAGAATATATACGCCATATCTACTCAACAGGAATCAAATAATTATTATATATTTTTATCTTGCTATTATTGATAAACAGTGAAAAGAGCTTTTGTTTCATACTGTTTGCCTGCGGTGATGTTTTATATATATTATTTCGTTCTTCAGGGTCCAGGGAAATATTATATAATTCATATTCTATTCCATAATGTGTGGGCATATAAATAAGCTTTAAATTATTTGCAATGATGCTGCGGTGTTTTGCAGTAAATATCAGGTTGTCGTAGTAGGGTACTATCGTGATTTCATCATGGTAATCAAAGTCAATGGTGGATATACCGGTTATATCGGGGTACATTATTCGTTTTTTCTGGAAGAAAAAATTCCCAGAATTATCAAACCATATACCAGTTTCACAATAAGCATCAAATGTGCGATTGTGTTTTTTTAAAAGGGATGTTCCATCAAAGGATTGTGGTTGTTGTATGTTTAATAGATCAAGAATTGTGGGTGCTATATCTATTGCGCTTCTGACACTTGTGTATTCTTGATGCAATATTCCAGGCCCGGAAAAAATACAGGGTATTACCAGGCTAAATTTCCCGCGAAGATGCTCACCGTGTCCCATCCCGTATTCGTGCTCATAGAGGTTTTCTCCATGATCGGATATAATAAGTATAATGGTATTGTTGTAAAGATTTTCATCTTTGAGGTACTGAATTATGGTGCCCACAGCTTCATCAAATGCAAACAGGCATCCATCATAGAGCGCACGAATATATTCAATCTCTTGTAATGAAGGATTATATTCTGATGCAATGCCATTGCTATTTAGGGAAACCACTCTATTTTTTGAATATTTAAAAGGGCCACTATATGAAGTATCAGTAAAATAGTTGTAGTAGGGATAACAGGCAGGATATGGAAAATGCGTAATTGAAAAAAAAGTTGTAATGAAAAATGGCTTTTTTGCATGAATACTTTTGCTGATTTCAGATTTAATATCATCTATAACAAACTGTGGGTCAGCAAATTCAGCAAATTCACGTATTTCGGGAAAAAGTACAAAGCCAATTTTATTTGTTAAAAATGGCAATAGAAATGTATGGTTTTTAAGTATTATCTGTTTTATCATGACACGCATGTTGAACGTTGGCGCTTTTACACTATTAAAGCCTAAATTAATGCGGGGAAAAATATCAGCGGCAAAATCTCCAACCACACTTGTATAATAACCGTATTCTTTTAATACTGATGCCAGGGTAATAAATTCCCGTTTTCGTGAACGTGCTGTTGGAAACATATGGCCAATACCGTGCCTGGTGGGAAGTTGTGATGTTAAAATACTTACCCAGGCAGGGAACGTTCGTGGTACCACCGTATAAACGTTGGTAAAGGTGGTTCCTTGTGCAATTAGTGTGTCAATATTTGGTGTTGTTTTGCGGTGATAACCAAATCCGCTGAAGTGATCAGGCCGCAATGCATCGGAAGCTAAAATAATAATATTTGGCTTTTCATGTGCGGTTTTATGTGAGATAGTTCCTGTAACAGTAACTATCACTCCAATAACAGCTATAAAAAGAGCTGTTGCAACATATTTCCATTTATTAAACAGGAAAATCAGTATGTCGATGATATCGTTTCTGTGTTTTGCTAAGTAATCAAATATAGGATATATCAATGCTACTATAAATGGAGCAAGAATAAATATTTGTATTTTTTCAATTAAAACAGGTGAAAGGTTATTAGTAAGAGCTATCTGAAAGTAGTTATATACAGCATTTTTATTGAATATAGTTTCCTGATATAATTGTGGATATAAAATAATACTTTTACAAAGCTGAAGAAAAATAACAGCAAATGTTAAGATTGCCGAAGAATAAAAGAGATATTTATCAGTAACAGTTTTATTGCGGAGTCGTAAAATCTGCCTTAAACCGTGGCTAAAGAAAATACTCAATATAATCCCTAAACAAGAGTAAACAGATATTATTTTTAAAAAATACAATACTATTAAAAACTTGTAACGATAAAGGATAAAATGCACAACGTCTCTACTGGTATTACCCATATATGAAAATGACATATTGAATACAATAGCATAAAGAAATAAAGCACCAGATATAAGCAATCCTGGTAAGTATATATTTTTATATGAAAAAAATTTCTTTTTACTGTTTTTAAGCACCATAGTCCTCAAGAAATAGAATTTTGTATACGTTAAACGTTTTTTAATGAGTGAGGTTATATATCAAGTAAAAAAAATGAAATGTATGAAGATATTCAATCTTGGTGTAATATGGACAGCAGATTCTGGTTTATTTCTTAAACATAATATAAAATAATGCGGTCATTGTGTTATAATTTTGTCATCTTAAGTGGCAAAATCACTCAATGACCGCAGACAAATTTGTATTAAAACGACCTTTTAGACAGCCCCATACAATTTGATATTAAAAAAATTTTTAATAATTATCACACAAGAGCTCAAAGTAGCTTTGAGGATGCAGGCATGTTGGACATTTTTCAGGTGCAGATTCACCTTCATGGATATAACCACAATTGCGGCATTTCCACTGAACTTTCTTATCCTTTTTGAATACCTTCCCATCCTGAATATTTTTCATTAAATCAAGATAGCGCTGTTCATGATGCTTTTCAACCTCTGCAACCTTCCTGAAAAGAAAAGCTATTTCAGGGAAACCTTCTTCTTCAGCAATTTTTGCTGCTTCAGGATAGAGTTTTGTGTGCTCTTCATTTTCGCCTGCTGCTGCAGCTTTTAAATTTTCCACAGTGGTGCCTATCACACCAGCAGGGTAACTGGCCTGTATCTCTACCATGCCACCTTCCAGGAAGCTAAAAAATCGTTTGGCATGTTCCTTTTCGTTAAGAGCAGTCTCCTGAAAAATAGCAGCTATCTGCTCATAGCCTTCCTTTTTGGCAACGGATGCAAAATAGTCATACCGTGTACGTGCTTGAGATTCACCTGCAAATGCTGCCAGTAAATTTTTTTCGGTTCTTGTGCCTTTTACGCTTTTTGCCATAACACTACCTCCAACAAAAATATTAAATTATTCAGAACCACGTTTTCCAAGTATCTTATCATACTGTAAGATTCCATTAATAGAATCTTTTACCATCTTTATGCGCTCAAGTATGCTGCTTGCATTTGCTTCTTCTTCCACCTGTTCTTTAATAAACCAGTGCAGCATAACCTCGGTAGCATAATCCTTTTCCTGACGGGCTATATCAGCTAAATTATAAATAAGCGATGTTACATGCTGTTCATGTGCATAAACAGCTTCAAAAACATCTAATGGTGATTTCCATTCAGTTTGTGGTTTTTGAATTGCATCTAATACTACACGGCCTCCACGTTCAATTATGTAATGATATAGTTTCATTGCATGCTGTTTTTCTTCTTCAGCTTGCAATTCCATCCATCTAGCAAAACCTGTAAGATTAGTTGATTCAAAATATGCTGCCATAGCTAAATATAGATATGCTGAATATAGCTCGGCATTAATTTGCTTATTAAGTGCCTCTTCCATCTTTTTAGATAGTACCATATAATGTTTTTCCTCCCTTAAAAAATAGAAGCAAAATTTATGGTTATCTTTAATCCCATCTTAGAAAGGTAAAAATTTTTAATGTGTCACTTTGAATATCAAACTTAGCTAACTATGCTTTCCATAAACCGTGCAGGTTGCAATATTCACGTACTGTGAAGCTTTCAGCATCAACTTTAAATACTGCAACAGGCTTATCACCAGGCTTTAAAAATTGCCTGTATGCTTTGCCGCCTGCAATAAGCTGTATCCATTCAATATAATGCTTTTCTTCCATTGGATGTTCAACACTGCCTACCTGTACCTTTATGCCTTCAGCGGTTTTCTCAACGGCTGGTACATGTTTTTCTTTTGAAGCATCTACGGTGTTTTCAACCTGCAGCTTCATGGGCTGTCCACAGCAAACAAGTTCTCCTTTGCCTTCATGAAGCACCTCAACAATATTGCCACAAATTTCACATTTATACACTTCAAGTTGTTTTGTAGCCATAGTTCTATCCTCCTTGTTTTATAAAAAAATATTTAAAAGCATTACGAAACTTTTCCTTTAAAAACCTTATATACGTATATAGTGTATGCAAGTACTACAGGCATGCCAATGAGTGCAATGATGAACATAATTTTTAATGTCAGCTGAGTTGATGATGCATTGAAGATTGTCAGGTTATATGCTTCAATGGTTGATCTCACAAGATTGGGATATAATGCAGCACCTGCCATTATCCACAGTGATACAAATGAAACCGATGAGCCAATAAATGCATTGAACGGTCGGTTGTCTCTGTTGCATACATATACATAGCTCAAAGCAATTGCATATAAAAGTGCACCAAACCAGCCAAATGGATTTGTCACAATTGAAGGCAACAGTCCAATAGTAAGAACTATCGCCAGTATAAATAAAACAGCACTGGCAATGATTATTTTATTCATCATGTATCTGGCACGTCTGGCAACATCACCTTCAATTTTATAGGCTGCCCAGGTACATCCCTGAAGAAGTATAGCAGATAACCCCAGAAGACCAATGACAAGTGGAAATGGTCTGAGCAACGTAAAAAAGCTGCCAGTAAAATTCATGTTTAAATCAATTGGGATTCCATAGATGATGTTACCCAGCGCAACCCCAAACAACAACGACGGCAACAAACTACCAATTGTAAAAGCCCATGCCCACAGTTTCTTGCGTTTTTCATCGTAATACCAGAATTCCATTGAAACAGCTCTGAAAATAAGAGCAAACAAAACAAGCATTAATGCCAGATAAAATCCGCTGAAAACGGTAGCATACGCAAAGGGGAATGCAGCAAAAAGTGCAGCACCGCCAGTTATAAGCCACACCTCATTGCCATCCCACACAGGCCATATGGAATCCATAACCTGCTTTTGTTCTTTTTCATTTTTTGCCAGCGCGGGCATAAGGCTAGCTATGCCTAAATCAAAACCATCCAGAATTGCATAAACGGTTAATAAAAATCCTATAATAAAAAACCATATATTCTGATAAATACTTATATCCATTGTGAAACCTCCAGTTGCATTAATATGATTCTGCCTGAGGGCCTTTCTTTATTATTTTTAGCAGTATTGTTATAAAGAGAACCACCAGTAAAAGATAGATGAGTGAAAATATGATAAGCGATAGCAACACGTGTGCTGCCGGAACAACAGTTGAAACTGCATCAACAGTCTTTAGTACCTTATACACAGCCCATGGTTGGCGGCCAACCTCAGCAGCTATCCAGCCAAATTCATTGGCAATGATTGGCAGTGGTATGGCAAACATTAGCACATACAAAAACCATTGTGCAGTAAAAAGTCTTTTCTTAAGTAAGAGGAATAATGCAATCAAACTCATTAGAGCAAACAATGATCCCAACCCAATCATCACATGATATGAAAAGTAGGGAAGAAGTACAGGTGGAAGTTCATCTTCAGGGAACGCATCACGCCCTTTTACTTCGGCATCAGGATCAAAGTAGGCAAGCAGGCTTAACAGTTTTGGAATCTTAATTTCAAAATAGGTCTTCTTTTCACTTTCAACAGGAATTCCAATAATGGACATGGGTGCACCCTGTTGTGTTTGCCACAGAGCCTCAAAGGTTGCCATCTTTTCAGGTTGCAGGTTAGTAACCTGTACTGCATGTAAGTGCCCTGAAGCAAACTGCACCAGTGACATGATACAAAAGACTATGATTGCAGTTTTTAATAGAGGTTGAGCTTCTTTTGTATACTTTTGTTTAATTAAATACCATGCAGCAACTCCCGCAGCAAAAAGGCTTCCCGAAATCCACCCAGCAATAATAACATGAATAAACCGCACAAGCGTTGAAGGGTTGAGTGCAGCAGCCCAGAAATCAGTCAATACAGCTCTGCCACCTTCTATGGCAAAGCCAGCAGGTGTTTGCATCCATGAATTGGCTATGATAATCCACAGCCCTGACAGATGGGAACCAAAGAATACTAAAAATGCTGAAAGAAGGTAAACTTTTCTGGAAACTTTATTCCGTGCAAAAAGCAAAACACCTAAAAATACTGACTCAAGGAAGAACGCAAATATTCCTTCGGCTGCAAGCGGTGCACCAAAGATATCGCCAACCATTCGTGAATATTCAGCCCAGTTAGTACCAAAAGAAAATTCAAGCACAATGCCGGTAGCAACACCCAGTGCAAACACAAGCCCTAAGATTTTAATAAAGAAAGAAGATATTGTTTTGAATAACTCTTCATTTGTTTTATAGAATCTATATTCAAACAAAAATACCAGTAAGGTAAGTCCTAATGTTAGTGAAGGGAAGATGAAATGAACGCCAGCAGCCAATCCAAATTGAATTCGTGATAGCATTACTACATCCATTTGTAAACCTCCAAATAATTATTTGTGCAACAAAAAGGATATGCAATAAGTGCATATCCTTTACAATTTTTAATCAACAGGTTCAAACTGATCCTTTTCAGCGCCACATACGGGGCATACCCAGTCATCAGGTAAATCTTTAAAAGCTGTTCCAGGTTTTATCCCGTTATCAGGATCACCTTCTTTGGGATCATAAATGTATCCGCATACTGTACATTCATATTTTTTATCCATCTATTAGACCTCCTGTAAATTTATTTTGTAGGATTATGTATATACTACAAACCCACTTACTAATCACGTGCTGCCACTGAAAGTGTTATGCTTTCCTATGAATGTAATACTTTCACCATGTTACATCTTTTCAGGTGCATAGCCAGCTTCTTTGATTGCTTGCATTACTACGGATTCATCTAACGAACTATCGACAATAACCATTTTGGTGGTTACATTACATTGAACTTTTGCTGCAGGATCCTTAGCATTTATTGCTTTTGTAATATGCATTACACAGTGATTGCACATCATGTCATTAACACGGAATTGCATGGTAACTCCTGTTATACATTATTTTATTGAATAGTACACTGCAAAACATAAATTACAAGTAAATTTTAAAATATAATATCTCAATATGACTATCAAATATGGTAGTTTTACCAGACTATTGTGTATATTCATTATCATCTTTTAATACTTTTAATAATTGTAGTATCTATTATGTAATTATCACAAATTTAAAACAATTACAAATAATTGTCAAGTAATTTATAAAAAAGATGTATAAAACGTTTTCAGTATAAAATCTTACAGGAACAGCAATTAATGTGATGAGCACTCTTTACAGATACCTTTTAGTGTGATCTGATACTGTTCAATTGCATGACCATCTATTGATGCAGGCATATTGACGTAACGGCTAATATCCAGGTCGTAAACCCTACCGCACTGTTTACAGGTAAAATGACCATGTGGATGAACCGAAATATCAAAACGCGCCTCAACATTGTCAAGAACCAGCATGCATGCAAGGCCTTCCTCTACAAAAAGGCTTAATGTATTATATACGGTGGTTTTGGATAGCGTTGGTATATGCGGCAGAAGAGCTGTGTAAATCTCATCTACTGTAGGATGAGTCCTGTTCTGATCAAGATACTCCAGAATCTTCAAACGCTGATATGATGGCGAAATCCCCTTGGCTTGTAAGTAATGTTTATATTGTTCCATTGTGGTCCTCATTGTAATAATAAATTGGACTCATTATTCAAATATAAAATACATAATGCTGTAGTAAAAGTCATCTTAAATTTATAATTTTTCAAGAACTTGTTGGGCGATAGTTACCAGCAATTGTTCATCAGGTACGTATTGAACCTTTATGGAAGGAAGCAGTTGCCATCCCATTTCCTGTAATACAGCTTCAACCTGTGCAACGCTTTGTCCACCCCAGCCGTACGAACCAAATGCCAGCCCCACGCGGTTTTTAGGTGCAAGCCCTTTACAGTAGGTCAAAAAGGCAGCAACAGTGGGCAGCATATTGTTGTTAAGTGTTGGTGATCCAACGAAGATATACTTTGCATCAAGTACTTCGGTCATGATATCAGAAATATGAATGGTTTTCAGGTCATAAAGCTGTACATGAATATTTTTTTCCTCAAAGGCTTTTTTTATTGCGTGGGCAATGAGCTTTGTAGAATTCCACATGGTGTCATAAATTATTAACGCTTTTTCTTTTGTTTTATTGGCAGCCCAGTTGTGGTATTCAGTAACTATCTCCTTGACATGGTCTTTCCATATAATGCCATGGCTTGGTGCAATCATGGCAATATCCAGTGTGCTTACTGCATCAAGCACTTTCTGAGTTTGTTTATCATACGGCAATACAATATTGGCGTAGTATTTTTTTGCTTCATACATGATGATGTCCAGTGGATATTCCGTATCAAAGCGTTCTGATGTTGCCAGATGTTGTCCAAAGGCATCGTTAGAAAACAAAATTTTGGTTTCAGGCATATAGCAGGCCATGTTGTCGGGCCAATGTACCATCTGCTCTAAAATAAATTGCAGCGTGGTTTTCCCTAAGGAGATACTATCGCCTGTCTTCATGACTTTGTAATTCCAGTTTTTTTTGTAATGAGCCTCCAGCCCCTTTGCGCCATTGGGTGATGTGATAAGCGTTGCGTTGGGACACAATTCTAAGAGACGTGGCAGCCCGCCTGAATGGTCCATCTCAACGTGATTTGAAATGATAATATCTATATTGGCAGGATCAACCACTTTTGATATGCGTTCAATCATTTCATCATAGAGATAGTATTTAACTGTGTCAATAAGGGTAATCTTTTCATCCATGATAAGATATGCGTTATATGTAGAACCGCGTTGTGTCATATATCCATGGAAGTTGCGCAAATCCCAGTCAATAGCGCCAACCCAGTATATAAAGTCATTCAGTGCAACAGGTTTCATTTGTTCCTCCATTGATGTACAATATTTTCTTTACTCATCATTGTCACATTTTATTATAAGAAATATTTTTTTGCATTTTATAATAAATATAACTTCAATTTGATTTTGTTCAAGAATAAAATTGTAATTGTTTTAATTTTGTACTTTTATAGTGATGGAATTGTTAAAACGCAAGCTTTTTAAACTGTTTCATATCATCAGAATAGTTGGATATACGTGATTTATTAATGGACTTTTTTATAAAATCAACTGATACTAATAAAATTTCTTACAATGTGCGAATTTTTAGGTGTACACTCTTTTGAAATTTATTGCAATTGTTCTCATTATCGAACTGCATTGAACCTTAAATTTCCCCTCTATACCGACTTTTCCCATTTCTCAAATGCAGCTTGAAATGAAATATCGTGCACTCAATTACCGGTCAAAGTGCACATTTTTTCACATAGTCACTATCATTGTATTCCGTGGCTGCATATCCATCTGTAATCTCTCTTGTGTAATCATAAGCATATGCGGCTTACGTTTGTTTTTCCATATAATGCACTTCAAACTTGAACTTGCAACGCTTACCAAAACAAAAGTTGAATTTGGCTTGACACAGCTTACTACAAGAAAATATAATGGGACAATTTTTAATGAGGCACATCAGCTTGCACAGGAATTTGCAGTAGCCCAGCAAAAAACACAGAATATACAGTTACTAAAAGCCCTGACAGAGTTGCTGAAGC
>JBBFLA010000035.1:0-30401 GCA_037481795.1 Spirochaetota bacterium | reverse complement strand
AAATATAACAAATCGGTAAAAGAGTTAAAGCAGTATGGTCGTAAATTAGAAAAGAATGAAGATGTAAAAAAAATATTAAAAGAACTTAAAGTCAAGGCCAAAGATGAAATCCTGGAGGTAGTTAAAGATATCAGGAATAATGAGCGCAAAATCCGCCGCATAGAGCAGGAAGCAGGTGCCACCTGTGATGAAATTATGCAGTGGGGCACACAGATTGAGATTGGCCACCGAAAAATTTCACTGGCAAAAAAAGAGCTCATTAATGCAAACCTGCGCCTGGTAGTGTCAATAGCAAAGAAATATGCCAATAGAGGCATGCATTTCTTTGACCTGATTCAGGAAGGAAATATTGGCTTAATAAAAGCTGTAGATAAGTTTGAGTACCGCAAGGGGTATAAATTTTCTACCTATGCCACATGGTGGATACGCCAGGCTATAACAAGGGCAATTTCTGACCAGGCACGTACCATACGCATTCCTGTCCATATGATTGAACAGATAAACAAAGTCATGCGTGAAACACGCCTCTTTCAGCAGGAATATGGCCGCGAGCCAAGCCCCGAAGAATTGGCCGACAGGTTGGGCTGGCCAGTTAGCAAGGTTAAAGGTGTGAAGAATGTTGCCCGTGAGCCCATATCACTTGAAACACCCATAGGTGAGGAAGAAGATTCTTTATTGGGTGATTTTATTGAGGATAAAGAGGTGGATTCACCGGTGAATACTGCTGCCTACAGGCTGCTTTCTGAGCAGATAAATGCAGTGCTGAGCACTTTGCCGGCGCGTGAACAAAAAGTTATCCGCATGCGGTTTGGTCTGGATGATGGTTATTCCCATACACTGGAAGAAGTTGGGTATGTGTTTAAGGTAACCCGTGAGCGCATCAGGCAGATTGAAGCTAAAGCATTGCGCCGGTTGCGCCATCCCACCCGTGCACGAAAATTGAAAGATTATCTTGACTATATGTAACAATACTTCTATAATAGCAAAAAAAATGGGAGAGTGTAACTCCCATTTTTTTTATTTATTATACCATAATTAATACCGGGTATACTATGCAACACACCGCAAATACTGCCGTAATGAAAGCTGTAACTGTCATTGGTGCAGGTTCATGGGGTACTGCTGTTGCCAATGTAATAGCCCATAACCATCCTGAAATTGTTGTCCATATATGGGCCTATGAAAAGGATGTTGCCCGTTCTATAAATTCCCAGCATATCAATACGCTGTACCTTCCTGATGTGCATCTTGCAAACAATATAGTTGCATATACTGACATAAAAGAGTCGGTAAAAGGTACTGATGCAGTAATTCTTGCCACACCTTCAAAAGTTGTGTATGAAACCTGTACACGAATCAGGCGATACCTTGACTCAAATGTATATGTTGGCTATTTATCTAAAGGATTCTGCAAGGTTGGTTCAGGAATTTATACCATGTCGCAGACTATTGAGCTTGCACTACCTTTTTTAATGGATAAGGTGTGTGCCATATACGGCCCAAGCCATGCTGAAGAGGTGTGTAGAGAATACCATACAGCATTGCATGTTGCCAGTAAATCAAAGTCTTCAATTAATTTTTTCATGAATCTGCTTCAGAATGAATATCTGGAATGTATACCACTGGATGATATTATTGGCGTTGATTGTGGAAGTACCTTGAAAAATCCTGCAGCAATTGCTGCTGGTATTATAAGTAACCTGCCTCAGTGCGGGGACAATCTTTCAGGAGCATTAATAGCACAGGCGCACGCAGAGATGATACAATTGGGGCGTTGCCTTGGTGCACAGGAACAATCCATTATGGGTATTGCAGGTTTGGGCGACCTTGTTGCAACAGCGTTAAGCCAGCATAGCCGTAACAGGCGCTTTGGCAGGGAAATAGCAGAGCAAATAACCCAGAAAGGAACAACGGTTGGTTTCTTTGACAAGTTGTTATTACGCGTAAAACCTGAAAATGTACTGGAAAGAATGAGTAAACGCATGCATTACCTGGTTGAAGGGGCATATGCAATTGAACCAATACTACAACTGGCTGATAAATATAACCTTACCATGCCTGTATATCGTTCACTGTATGATGTGCTTCTGAATAAGCGTGACCCGTGGCTTCTCATTGAAACTATTAAAAATCCTGCAAAATATGAAATACTAACGCGCCGTGCACGGATAAAGGTTAAGGAACGCAAAAAAGGCATTGAGCGCATGAGTGGCCTGATATTTAAACATATTGTTGTTGAAAGGCTTATGCAGCAATTGTGCAGTGAAAATAATAAGCTTCAGGTGCTGGCTAGTATCAGGGAATATAGAAACTTGTTGCAACAACACCTGCCACGGCATAAAGATTATTCACATGAACTATCGCTTTATAATAATCTTAATGAAGAACAGTATGAAAAACAACTGAAAACAATTATTGAGTTTTATTATAATAGTATTAGCGATAGATATGTATATACGTTTTCATTGCTGATACTGAAACTGGCAAGGATGTTTTTTTATCTTTACGGGTTGTGGTACCGCCGCAGAATTACCGAGATTTTTGAAGAAAGAATTGGGCTAACCGGTGACATTAAATATCTGAAAAAGATTGTGATGACTGCAAACCCGGTGTATTTTTGTAATGTTAAAGACATGGCTGATTCACTGTTTGTGGTTCTTGCACTTATTAAATTTATATCCATTCCCCTCCCACGATTTTATGTTGATAACAGACTTATGGAAAATAAATTGCTGCGGTTTCTTTTCAGGCTTTGTGGCGGATATATTGTACATACTACACGCTGTGCTTCGATTATATACAGAGAAACACTGTTGCAGTATATGCTCTCATGTGTTGAACACGGGATACCAGTATTGTATTCCAATTCCATGGAAAATGAATCACGTGATGAGCATACTCTTCAGGATATGCTCATTGAGGGCTTGTGTGAATTATTGCAGAAAACAACTGAGGAAATAGCGGTAATACCTGTTGGCGTTGGCCATAAATATTATAACCCGGTAACTCATCCGGTATCATTCATGAAATTATTCAGGAATGTTACAAAAGTGCATATTTCACGGCCAATTACCCTTTCGCATTTTTCTGCCAGCCCCACATTGGCTGACGATACTAAAATGATGTTAACGCTGAAACAACGGCATGACATACCTATTTATCCGCATTATTTTGTTGCGTATGTATTACATTCTGGTGGGGGAAGTGAACATATTGAATCCATTAAAGCAGGGATTGATAGTATACTGAAATTGCGTAATTTAAAGCATCTGTATTCTGTTGATGATATCATGCGTGAAGGTATGGATTTCCTTATTTCAAATAAATGTGTTGTACAGAATGGTGAAACCGTTGTTGTTCAGGATGATAAAAAAGAAGCAATTTCATATTTTGCACAGTATATTGTGTAAAAGATTACTATGTTTTTACCAGTTTGTGTAAAATATCAAATACTTCTTCTACTGAATGGGCACAGTATATGCTACTACCATTATTTCTGTCATCTATTGGTTCGTCAACAATCCGTTTACTCCAGCCGCCGGTAAACACACAGCTTATGATGGGTTTACCGTAATGCCATGCGTATGCCAGTTCGGTAAGTGTTCCTGCTTTTCCTCCAATGGAAATGACAACATCTGCTGAAAGCACATTCATGCTGTTTCGGGCAAAACCTATACCGGTGGGAATAACAATATCGCAGTAGCGGTTGGCACCATCAAACCTGTCAAACGGTAGTATTCCAACCACAATACCACCGTGGTCATGCGCACCTTTAGAAGCTGCCTCCATAACACCAGTCCTTCCACCAGTAATGAGTACCCATCCGTTTTTTGCAATAAATGTTCCTATTGCATACGCAATGTCATAATGCTCTGTATCATCAGCTGAGCCTATAATAACAATCTGAGTTTTTTTCATGGTTACTATCGCCTGACTAATGGAAGTGTAATATACGGGTAATTGCGGGTATAATATCCGCTTCTTTTTCAATAACGGTGTGGTAAATCTTTGATGGTATAGAAATATCCTTGTAGTTGAAGGTCAATGATTTGATATCTTCTTTAGTGTTTGTATTCATACACAGATACAGGTTCATTGAAAGAGCAAAGCTATATTGCCCAAAGTTTTCTATTAAAGTACTTTTAATTAATGCTGAAACTTCATTGAGTGCGTGCAGGCCAAAATGGCTTAACGTACTGAAAGGTGATATAATATAAATACCGTATAATGAACAGGGACCTTTGGTAAATAATTTTGAGCATACCTGATGAATATATTTTAATGTGGTATTTGGAACATCAAGAGAAATAATATCTGAAACGCCCAAAAGGCCTGTAAAGACTTTGATGTGTGCAGCATAGTGCAAAAATGATTCCCGTGAAAAGAATGAGGATGAAGAAATAGCAATAAAGGCAATAGATAGTTCAGACGAATGAAACAGTATTGAGCTGTGCAGTGAAAAATTTTGAATTACATTATAGTTTGCTGTGTAGTCAAGAATAAAGCGTGGTGGGGATGAGAAAAAAGTATTGGTGCATAGTGAATAAAGTGGCTGCACAAAACCATCAGGACCATGGTACAGTGAAATGGAAGTATTGTCATCTTTTGCCGTATATGCAACAATTGCTGAGAATAGAGAAAAATTTTCAGCATTATGAGTAGCTAAAACATTGAGAATGTAATTTTCATACTGGGGTTGGGATTGTATTTCAAGAGCTCTTTCTTTATATGTATGGTATTTCTGCAGCGCTTCCTCAAATGATATTTTCCCTTGTGAAAATGAAGCAATGGTTTGCTGTATGTCTTTCAAAATGGCTGTATAATCATTTTTCATACTTTTTTGTGAGGGCTGTCTAAAAAAAGACAGCCCCTTATTTCCATTATTGATATTCGCTTAATACATTTGATGCAATAACAAGCCGCTGTATTTCAGATGTCCCTTCATATATTTCGGTAATTCGTGAATCACGGTAAAATCTTTCTGCCGGGTAATCTTTAATATACCCATATCCTCCAAAAATTTGCAATGCTTTATGGGTTGCCCTGTGCGAAGCTTCCGAAGCAAAAAGTTTTGCCATGGCTGCATTTTTTGAATATCGCCTGCGGTCGGGGCCGCTACCAATAAGCATTGCAGCCTGATAGGTTAAAAGCCGTGCAGCCTGAATTTCAGTAGCCATGTCAGCAATCATCCATTGAATTGCTTGCTGACGTGCTATTGGCTGGTTAAACTGCACTCGTTCAAGTGAGTATTTAACAGCAGCATCCATGGCTGCTTGTGCAATGCCCAATGCTTGAGCAGCAATGCCAACTCTACCGCCATCAAGCGTATGCATGGCAATTTTAAAACCGTCACCTTTTTTGCCCAAAATGTTTTCTTCAGGGATTTCACAGTTTTCAAAAACTAATTCTGTTGTTGAAGATGCACATATTCCTAATTTATCTTCGGTTTTGCCAACTGAAAAACCGGGGGTGCCTTTTTCTACAATGAACATACTAAGGCCTTTATGGCCAACGCCCTTCTCAGTAACTGCCATAACTACAGCAACGTTGGCAACACCACCGTTGGTAATAAAATTTTTTGTGCCATTGAGTATCCACTTGCCATTCTTAAATTCAGCGGTGGTTTTGGTACCTGCTGCATCAGAACCAGCACCCGGTTCGGTGATGCCAAAACAGCCAATCCATTCACCCGAGCATAATTTTGGCAGGTATTTTTTCTTCTGCTCTTCAGTACCAAAGTAATAAATAGGCGACAGACACAATGAGTTATGAGCAGATACAATAACACCTGTTGATGCACACCCGCGTGAAATTTCCTCAACAGCGATGGCATAGGTAAGATAATCCATGCCCGATCCGCCGTATTCTTCCGGGTAAACAACACCCATCATCCCCATTTCACCTAATTTTTTAACATGTTCCCATGGAAATTCATGTGTGCGGTCATAATGTTCAGCTTTTGGTGCAAGTTCGTTTTCTGCAAACTTCCTGCACATATCTTTGACCATCTGTTGTTCTTCAGATAAATTAAAATCCATAAGCCGATCTCCTTATACTATCTCTATAAATATTTGCTGTATACTATCGTTTCATATATGGATTTATTTTGTCAAGGCAATAACAATTGACAGGTAAAAAGCATGGATTTTTTATGTTGAAAAAAAGGCTGGTACATACTACAAATGGCTATAGTATTTACGCGGCGATAGTAACTGATGAGGGATGAAAAGTATGGCAAAAAATGTATTGTTGGCAATAGCCTGTAGCATGCTTGTTTCATGCGGTTATTTCAGAGTGACCGATCTTTCAGCGAGCAAGGTTTGTTCAATTCCGTCAGGAGCAGCATTAGGTGCGGTAAGTATTAACTATAATGAATCAGGCCTTCTTGATATGAGTTTTGGTGTGCTTTTGGCAGATGATAAAGTTTATGTTAAGGATAATATCCAGAAGAAAGTGCTTGTCTTTGACAGGGATGGGAAATGTTTAATTGCTATTGGTAATATCAGTACAACGGCAGAAGGCAAGGATATAAAAAAAACACAGGTTAAATTTGACATAATAGGCACCATGGTTGCTGATTCAGATGAAAACCTGTATGTACAAAACAGGCTGGCTTCCGTACAGCGCATTGATGCGGCGGGAACGCCAATTGATATGTCGCCTTCTTTTATACTGGTTTTTGATCAGGATGGCAAACTACAATACACAATAGGCCAGACGGGTATGCCAACAGTTCCTTTTTACTATATTGAGCATTTGGAGATAGACAAAAAAAACAGGCTTTTTGTTATAGCACGCACGTATGATATATGGAGCGTTTACCGCTTTGATAAACGTCAGAGGGATTATTACATGACGTTTACCCGAAATTACTTTGTAGACACAGTTGATGCCACAACATCATATACTGGCAAGATAGAAAATATCAGGATATTACATAGTGGCGATAGCTTCTTGCTTTCAGTTGCTTTTTATAATAACACCCGGTTTAAATACAGAAAGTTATACCAGTTTGATATTAAAGAATCAAAGCCTGTTGAATTGTTAAAAATTTCCGAGCCAAAGAATGAATTGTTTACGGTGGCGCAAAATAAATATATCTATATGTGGAATGTTGAGGAAACCAACGAAGTCAAGTTTATGCTGTATAATTTTGATGGTACCATAATTGGGAATGTACGGTGCAAATTCCCCGGACAGGCATTATTTTCGGATATTGATATCACCAGTGAGGGTAAATTATATTCATACCATGCCTACTCAACAGGATTAGAAGTATACGAATGGAAGTGATACATGAAGGTAGTCACAGCGCAGCAAATGCAGGAAATTGACCGTATTACCATACAGCAGTATGGAATCCCCGGTGAAGTGCTAATGGCGCTGGCGGGCAGGTCAGTTGCAGACTACGTATTGCATACTGTTAAAGCTGGTAGTGTTGCAGTTTTCTGTGGGGTGGGCAATAACGGTGGTGATGGCTTTGTTGCTGCGTATCTACTGTCTCAGCATGTACATACTGATATATTTGTATTGGGTAATATTAATAAGCTTACACCATCATCAAAGATATACTATGATGTATGCCAGCATGCCAATGTACGGTGTTTTATAATTAACTCTGAGTCACTGGCAATGGTAAATCTGGAAAGCTATGATTGTATCATTGATGCACTAACCGGTACAGGGTTTTCAGGCAAGCCAAAGGGTTTGTTAGAGCAGGTGATTAATCTCATCAATGAAAGCGGGAAAAATGTCATTGCCATAGATATGCCAAGCGGGCTTCCTGCTGATGGGGCTGTAGAATCTGAATCTATTATCCATGCACATACCACCATAACCATGGGACTGCCCAAAATTAATGCAGTTACCTATCCTGGCAGGTACTATGCAGGTAATGTAATCGTTGCAGATATTGGATTTCCTTCTGTGCTGTGTACTTCAGGGAACATTTTGCGGCACCTTATTGATGAAGAGTTTTTTACCAGTAACTATCGCCCCAATACACACTATGACGCTCATAAAGGTGCAAATGGAAATCTTTTGTGCATAGGCGGATTTGATGGCATGGAAGGTGCAATACTGCTATGTGCACAGGCAGCTTTTGCAGCAGGCATGGGGTTGGTCACCATAGTTACAACACAGCAGGCACGTTCAATTATTGCTGGTATAATTCCCGAGGCCATCACGCGCGCTTTAAACGCTACAGCCAGTGAACCTTTTGCAAAAGACATGTACGGTACTGTAGAGTTTATGAGCATATATAAAGAAATGCTGGCACAACTTGAAAACATAGTTCAGCTTTCACGTCCCACTGCATGTATCATTGGTCCCGGCCTGGGAAGAAGTGTGAGTTCAGCAGCAACCATTGCAGCTTGCCTGAAAATTGCGCACAAAATGCAGTTGCCAACACTTATTGATGGGGATGGGCTGTATTGTCTGGCGCAGCTTCCTGAAGCAGAATTACCTGAATGCTGTGTTATTACTCCACATTTTAAAGAAGCAGAACGACTAACCGGTACCCCAGTCAATGACATAAAGAAAAACCGTTTACTTTCAGCAGAAGGTCTGGCACAAAAGCTAAAATGCGTTGCAGTGCTGAAAGGCCCCGCATCCATAGTAACCAATGGCACCACTACGTATATAAACACAACAGGTAATCCTGCACTTGCAACTGGTGGTTCGGGTGATGTGCTTTCGGGTATTATGGGGTCACTGCTGTCAAAAGGGTATGATCCGTTGATTGCAGCAGCACTGAGTGTTTACATTCACGGCAAAGCTGCTGATATCTATTGCTGTGAAACTGGCAACACCATGATGCAGGCGGGTGATATTGTAGAGTATATACGTGAAGCGGTGAAATAAACTTAACGTTTAGCACTCATTACAAAAACGTCTTCTAATGTTGGAAGTATGGGTTCAATGGAGACAGTATGAATGTTGTGTGATTGTAGCAGTTTTTTTATGTCAGTAAAATGTTTAAATTGTTTTTCAAGCACAACATGAAGGTCAGTTCCAAAGAGGGCCACTTCTATAACAAAGTTTTCTTTACTCAGTACATTGTATGCTTCAAGGTAATTATCGGTTACAATTTTTACTATGGTGTAGGGCAGTTTTTCTTTTAAGCCCTGCGGTGTGTCAAGTGCAATAATTTTGCCTGCAATAATTAGTGCAATGCGGTTACAGTGTTCAGCTTCATCCATGTAATGGGTTGTTACAAAAACGGTTTTACCTTCCTTTGCCAGTGTATAAATCTCATCCCAGAAAATTCTTCGCATCAAAGGATCAACACCTGAGGTTGGTTCATCCAGAAATAGTATCTGCGGATCATGTATCAGAGCCGAGCCCAATGCAAGGCGTTGCTTAATGCCAAGCGGCAGGTTTTTCACCAGGCTGTACCTGTGTTCTTTGATATTTACCAGTTCATAAATGAAGTTCATTCGTTGCTTTAAAATGTTTGTGTTAAGACCATATACTGTGCCATAAAATTCTAAATTTTCCTCAATGGTAAGATCCTCATACAGGGAAAATTTTTGTGACATATAGCCAATAATTTTTTTTATGTCCCACTGCTGGCTGGCAATATCAAGCCCTCCCACGCTTCCTGTGCCTTCATCAGGTTGCAACAATCCGCACAGCATTTTAATGGTGGTGCTTTTACCAGCACCATTGGGGCCAAGCAGTCCAAAAATTTCACCTTTAGCTACAGAAAAGCTTACCTGGTCCACCGCGGTAAAATTGCCAAAACGCTTTGTGATGTTTTCAACTATTACCGTTTCCATGTTACAGTGCCCTTTTATCAAATTGCCATACGCTTATTTTCAGTATCCCTATTCCCATAATTAAAAGTATTACCATGTTTTGCCATAGGTATGTAAATCCAGTGCCTTTTAAAAATACACTTCGCACAATCTCAACAAAATAACGCATGGGGTTTAAATATGTTATGAGTTGAAAGATGAGTGGCATGGAGTATATGGGGAATATAACGCCTGAAAGCAATATTGCTGGGACAAAGAACATAAATGATGACAGCATGGCCTGTTGCTGGGTTGATGATACAGTTGATATGAAAAGTCCAATGGCTAATGTGGAAATAATGTAAATTGCACCACACAGCAAAAGAAAGATGAAACTGCCTCTGAAAGGAATGCCAAACCAGAAAATAGCAATGGCGGTTATGATAATAATGTCAACAAACGCAATAATGGCAAAGGGTACTAATTTGCCAATGATGTATTCATTGGGTTTCAGTGGTGATACCTTAATCTGTTCCATGGTGCCAGCTTCCCGTTCTTTAACAATGGACATTGCCGTCAGCATAATGGTAATAAGGGAGATAAGCATCGCAATCACGCCGGGAAGATAAAAATTAATGCTTTTTAAATCCTGATTAAACCAGTACCGTGGAATAAGTTCAATGCTACCTGAAGAGAAGCCAGATTTTAGCCGTTGCATCAATTTTATTTTGATGGTGCTTGTAAAGCGTTCCTGCACATACGAAAGCGTTAGCGCATTGATGTATGACTGGATAACAGATGCCCTGCTTGAATCAGTACCATCTAAAATTACCTGCAATGAAACAGACTTGCCAATCTTTAAATTCTTGCCAAAATTATTGGGAATCTCTATATAAAAATCAATGTCGCCTTTTTCTATTAAATAAAGTGATTGTTTTGGTGAATCCAGGTATGCATACATTTCAAAGTACGGTGAGGCAGCAAACTGCTGTAAGAACTCTCTGCTTAATGAGGTACGGTCCTTGTCAAAAACTGCAAACGAAACATTAGTAACATCGGTATTTACCGCATATCCAAATACCAGTGACATGAAGATTGGCGGCACAATCATAATGGCACGTAGTTTTGGATCGCGCATGACAAGGGCAAATTCTTTTTTTATCATTATCCTGATATTGTTTAACGATAGTTTCATGGTAACTATCCTGCATATCGTAAGTTAATTTTTTTAATGCCAATGATAATCATAATAAATGCAAATGCTGTCATAAAAATGATCTGAGTTGTAAGCAGTGATGCGGCTAATCCTTTCAATGCAATGCCTTTTATAAGTGCTATCATGTAGCGTGCCGGAATGATGTATGTTATAGCCTGCAGAATGATTGGCATATTCTTAATGGGAAATATAAAACCTGATAAAATAATTGTTGGCAGGTATGTTGCTATCATTGCCACCTGAATTGAAAGCACCTGTACGCGCGTAGCCGAAGAGATAACCAGCCCAAAAGTGCAGGTGCCAATTAAGAACAGTATTGAGACAAGCAAAAGTTCGGTAAAACTTCCCCTGACAGGAATATCAAACACAAAGTAGCCAACAAGGTAGGTAATGACTACATCAAACATGCCTATGAAGATGTATGGAATGAGTTTGCCAGCAATAACTTCCCATGAGCGCACAGGCGTAGTAATAAGGCTTTCCATGGTACCACGTTCCCATTCACGGCTGATTGCCAGGGATGTAATCAGTGCGCTGATTATGGCAAGCACTATGACTATGATGCCCGGCACCACAAAGTTTTTACTCTGCAATTCTTCGTTATACCATATACGGCTTTCAATATTTACCGGTATCTGTATTGAGCCAAATCCTGCACGGTTCAGACGTTCCTGCATCCATGCAATATTATACTGTGATACAATAGCATTAAAATATGCTGAAGCAATAGTAGCCGACATGGAATCTGATGCATCTACTATAAGCTGCAGGTGTGCTGATTGTCCGCTTTTTACATTTTCAGTAAAATTGTACGGGATAACAAGTGCGGCAACTGCTTTGCCGCTGTCAATTGCAATGTCAATATCATTGTATCTGGTAACATAACCTTTGCAGGTAAGGTATTCACTGTGCATGAAGATTTCAGCAAATTGTCGTGATGTAGGCGTTTTATCCTGATTATAGATAATAAATGCAACGTTTTTTACATCCATATTCAGCGCGTAACCAAATATAAGCACTAAAAACGCTGGTGTAATGAGTGCAAGGATAAGACTGCGGATATCTCTGTAGATGTGGATCCATTCTTTTTGAGCTATTGCCAGAATGCGTATTAATGTTTTCATATTATTGCGCCTTTGCTATTGCTTCTACAAATGTATCCTCAAGTGAAGGAATAACTTCGCGTATGGAAATTACACCAATACGGTGCTTAACACACAACATGCTGATTTCCTTTTTTGCTCTATGAACATTGTCCACAAACACGCGCACTGCATTGCCACTGCGCACAGCATGCGAATAGTTTGGATGTTGCTTTAACAACTTTTCAGTCTCAACAGGACTTTTACTTTGAATTTCAATCAGTGGTTTGCCAATTATTGTCTTAACCCTGGCAGGGGTGTCCACTGTAAAAAATGATCCATTGTACATAAGTGCAACGCGATTACAGCGTTCAGCTTCATCCAGGTATGCGGTGCTTACCATGATGGTAACACCTTCCACGCACAGATCATACAATATGCGCCAGAATTCCCGGCGTGAAACAGGGTCAACACCATTGGTTGGTTCATCAAGCAGAAGCACAAGAGGCCGGTGCACAAGAGAGCATGCCAGCCCTAACTTCTGCTTCATGCCGCCGGAAAGTTTACCGGCAAGTCTGTCCTTAAACGGTTCCAGGTTACTGAAGCGCCACAGTACGGGCAGCATTTTCTGAATTTCCTTTTGTTTCATACCAAAGATTTTGCCAAAAAAGATGATGTTTTCAAGCACTGTTAAATCTTCGTACAATCCAAAGCGCTGCGGCATATAGCCAATGTGTTCTTTGACATAGTAGATGCTGTCATCATATGGCCTGCCGTCAAAATACAGGTTGCCACTATCAGGCTGCAATATCCCGGCAGACATCCTGAGCAAGGTGCTTTTTCCTGCACCATCAGGGCCCACAATGCCAATGATCTCGCCTTTTTGGAGTGTCAGGCTTATATTGTTTACCGCTTTTATGCTACCAAATGATTTTGTGACATTATTAAGAGCTATCATTGTTCACCTGTTAATATTACTGCATCTGCGGGCATCCCCGGCTTTAATTCTTTTCCGGAATTGTCAATGGCAATCTTTACTGCAAAGACCAACTTCACGCGTTCCTCTTTTGTTTGAATGGTTTTTGGTGTAAATTCAGGTTTATTGGCAATGGCAACAACCTTACCGGTAAAAGTTTTATCCGGGTAACTATCGACAAACACATGAGCCTTCTGTCCGTGTTTAACCAGTCCAATGTGCTTTTCGTTTACATAGATTTTAATCCATGCCTTGGTAAGGTCAGCAAGCGTCATGATTGATGTGCCGGGAAAGGCAAGCTCGCCCACCTCTAGGTTTCGTGAAAGTACCACACCGCCAAGCGGCGCATACAGTACTGCCTGCTCTATGGTTGCCATAACATAATCGTAATTGCCCTTTGCAACGTTGTATGCTGCAACAGCGTTGTCAAACTCACGCTGGGATATAGAACCGGTAGTAAAAAGTTCACGTGCCCGTTTCAGGTTCTTTTCAGCATTATTAAGGTTTGCCAGTGCTGACAATTTCTGTGCCGATAGCTCATCATATGCTAACTTTGCAATTAAATCGCCCTGCTTTACTTCCTCACCTTCATCAAAGGGAAGTGAAACAATCCTGCCGGCAATTTTAGACGCAACCTCAATTTCGGTAACCTCAATGATTCCGGAACCTTCAATGCGCTTGCCGTTTGTGCCCATATAGCGCACAAGCTCAAAATACAGCGTTACAAAAGCTACAACAACAAGTACAATAATAACAGGAATTATACGTTTATTTTTCATTGTGCACCTCCGCAAAGATAAGATCAGTACAGTCAAAACCGGTGTCCTTTTTCAGCTGCGCAACAGCACACCAAAAATCATTTATTGCCTTAATATATCCCATGCGCGCTGATGTAAGCTGTAACTCGGCGTTAAGCAAATCAGCGTTTTTTATAACACCAGCTCTATAGCTTTCTCTGGCAACACGCAATCCTTCCGTAGCAGTTTCTATGTTTTTTCGCTGAGACAGCATGCTCTGATAGGCAGTCATAAGCCTGCCATAATCAGCTCGAACAGCAATGGCAATTGCCTGTTTGAGCTGCAACAGTTGCTGGTCAATTTCTTTCAGCTTTTCTTTTTGTTCACGTTCCACACCCTGCACACTATCAACAGGAGCCAATGCACCCCAGCGGTAGGTTGCAGCAACGCGAACCTGCCAGGTAGTCTGCCATTCCCTGGTCCCGGTTATTGAAGATAAGTCAATAGTTTGTCCGGGGAAAGGCAGTTGAATTTGTGGTGCATCCGGCATAAGGTAACTCTTGCCATAATATCCCGCTATACTGAATGTTGGCCACAGGTACACTGATTGCGCAGTATCTATGCTATCGCCAACAATATCTTTACTAAGAGTGAGCTGAATTACTTCCGGCCTGTTCATAAGAGCCTTCTCAACCAGCGAAGAAACAATCTCGTATGAGTTTGGCTGCTTTATGGAACTGTCAAATCCTTCAAAGATAACGGTATATGTGCCGCTTTTAGCACCCAGGTAATAGTTAAAAAGGTCAAGTGCAGTTGAAAAGTTATTACGCGCCTCAATGAGCAGGGGTTCCTGGCTTTGCAACTGCACCTGGGCCTGGAGGAGTTCAAATTTTGGGATTGTGCCAGTGTTAAACATCCGGTTGACGTCAGCTACATTAGCCTGTAACACGGCAATTGAGTTTTCTCTCAGTTTGATTATTTCGTTAGCAGTGATGACATCAAAATAGCTTTTGATGACATTGTATTCAATGCTTGATTTTATCTTTTTAATTTCTTCTTTTGCAAGTTTGTAATTGTTGTAGCTTTGCGATAGTGAATTGTAAAAATTACCAGGATTAATACCAAAGCGCACCTGCACAAATTTTAAATCATATTGACCGTCAGAAAGGCTCATAAAGCCGTTTTCAGCATACTGTCGCATAGCGCTTGCTTCAGATTCTAATGCCGGATAGAGCATACCCCATGCTTGCGCTATTTTTTCGTCAGCCTGTTTCAACCTGTTTTGTGCCATTATATATTCCGGGCTGTTTTTAAGCGCTAACTCAATTGCTTCATTGAGTGAAAGCGGTTGCTGAGCATGTACATATGAAAATAAAAGTAAAAAAAGTATGGGCGATAGTACCTGTATAACAAAACCTTTTGCTTTCATATGTCCTCCTTGATTATACCGTGTGACATCACAGACAGCAAATTAGCAATATATTCGTTTACATGCTTGTCAGTAAAATAGTGTGCATGTAAAGAGGTGCCCTGCAAAATCTGACGCATAAGATTATAAAAGATAACTGCACCTGCAACCGTAATCATGGTGTATTGGGGATGAAGCCTTGGATTGATGCTTTTATCTTTCCCGGCTTCAAAAATATTGCCAATAAGATGAGTCATAGGCTCTATAATTGTTGGCGCTATAATATTTTTTATATATTTTCCTCCGCTGGCAAGCTCACGCATTATCATCATAAAATAGCGCTTGTCTAAATTACTGATGTGGTTTGCATATGCTTCAATAATAATAAGTGGGTTTCCGGTTTCCTGCACTTTTGCAATATTGGCCAATATTGTATCAACGATAGTTTGTGCAAGTTCCTGTAAAATTGAAGCATACAATGCTTCTTTACCGGAGAAATGATAGTAAATCATTGCCTTGTTTATTCTGGCTCTTTTAGCAATACGGTCAATACGGGCACCATCCAGTCCATACCGGGAAAATTCATCAATTGCTGCATTCAGTATTTTATCTTTTGTTGATCTCATGATTATTATAATATTAACTAACCGTTTAGTTAACAATATAGTAAATAATAGATCATTTGTCAAATTTATTTAGTATTTATTCCTTAATATTTTTTTTCAAAGCAAGAAATACTTGATTATTCTGGGCTATTTTCGATGGGGGGAGTATATACATCAATACTTCACACTGAAAAAGTATTTTAGAAATTATTACTAATAATTTTATAAAAAAGAGTGGTTATGAAAAAATTATTAATTATGGGAAAGGTTTATTGAAGTTATTTTTATTATAATTTGGAGTAAAAAACAAAAAGCTTTAATAATATGTAAATTCTCATATACATAAAATATGCGAGGATATTGGATAAAACATCCCCGCTTGTAATAGTAGTAAATTACTGTGATAATTTGCCATCTTGAATAATAACGGGATTATCACCATCTACGGTAATTGTTGATCCTGTTTCTTTTATCTTTATTGTTGATCCGTTAGGTGCACCATTTATCATTGTTGTATTGCTGCTTATAGATGTATGCAGTGTTCCAACGCTGGAAACTTCAATAGAGTAACTCCGCGAATCTTTGTTAACTAAATCTGCCGTAAACCCTGTTGACCCAATGAAAAGCGTAATAATGAAAACTACAACAAAGAGCTTATTCATAATAACCTCCAATGTTAATTTTACTAAAATATGCATTTCTTTTTCTTAATGAATGTTTATAAAATAGTCAAGTGAAAGATCAAAAAATATTTTAAATATTTCCCTATGAGATGTATGGCACGGTTAGATTGTACAAATTACAATAATAGGCATGATGCCCTCGGAAAGCACTTCATGAACGAGCTGATAGTGAATGTCTTTTTTATACGCTCTAAAAGGAGTAGACCTTACTGTAGTGTTTGTGCAGACGCTTATTTTTATTATCGCAAAAAAATTGCATAAAATACCCTTGTAAAAAAAATGTTGCATAAAATAGACTGATTATAGTACCATAACGCAAATAAAAGGAAACGTGCTATGGATAAAAACAGGCGAATACTCATTGCAATACTGGTTATTCTTGTCTTTGCGGTAGTGCTTGCTATCATTCAAATCAGCATTACCATGCAGCGGCAGGCAACGTTAGGAGCTCGTATCACACTTGCCGAAGGTCCCGGTGTTGGTGTGGTGCGTGTGTATGGTCGTATTGAATCCACAGGGGACATGCTTTCGCAGGCAAATGCTGATTATGTAATTAAACGCTTAGATGAATTGGCACAAGATAGTCGCATAAAAGCGATAGTTGTGCGGATTAACTCACCGGGTGGGACTGTTGCTGCAACACAGGAGATTTATAACAAGATACTATCGCTCAAGAAAAAAAATATTCCCGTTGTTGCATCCATGGGCGATTTAGCTGCATCAGGTGGCTATTATATTGCTTCAGCATGCAACGCTATAGTTGCAAATTATGGCACTATTACCGGTTCAATTGGGGTTATTGCGATAGCACCTAATTTACGTGGGCTCTTTGAAAAATTGGGTATACGGATGAATGTGATTAAAAGCGGAAAGTATAAGGATATCCTTGCATTGTACAGGGAGCTGTCGCCTGAAGAGTTGCAGCTTATACAGCAGATCATTGATACAAGCTATCAAAAGTTTGTGCATGATGTTGCGGTTGGCCGAAACATGGCAGTAAGCGATATCATGCCGTATGCTGATGGCAGAGTATTCACCGGCAGCCAGGCTTTAGAATATAAGCTTGTTGATGAAATAGGAACCTTTGAAGAAGCAGTAAACAAGGCACGACAGCTTGCAAAACTGCCCGAAGATAGTGCAGTGTATGAAGATACTGCAAGCCCCTTTGAAAGGATACTTGCTACCATGTCTTCATTGGTAAAACCAAAGCTTGAACAGTATATGCCAACACAGTATAACTTAGTGGAATACAGTTACATGCCATGAATATTGTACAGTTAATTGATTATTTTTATAACGCGCTTGTTGATCCTGAAAAGTTATCTCAAATTATTGCTATAGAGGAAAAAAAACATTTTGCCATAAGTGCAATAGTTGTAGCGTTAGTGGTTTTTATGGATATAGTGGCGCAGTCGCTTTTAACCGTGCAGTCGGGTTTTTTTTACTATAAGCTGACGTATGGTTTTGTGGCGCTTTTCCTCATTAACATTGTTTGTATTGTACTATATGCAGGCTTGCTTACCATAACATTGCAAATAGCTGGTTATCAGGCATCAGGTGGCTTTATAATTAATGCGCTGGCACTTGCACAGATACCACGCATATTTATTGTGCCGGTTGTTCTGATATTCCATTCTTTATATTTTGCACCGGTGTTTTTTTATAGTTTAGGCTCACTTGCTCTGATACTGTGGTCAATCATTATTGCCATGCGATGTGTTTCGCAGCGGTATTCACTGGAAGCTATCAAGGCAATAGGTTATTTAGCTGCACCGGTTATTGTTGCAGGAATTATGGGCTTTTTAATCTTTGTTGCTGGTGTTATGGTAATAATTGGGCTTTTATCGTAGTTGTTATATAGCTTTACGTACAGCGCCTGAACGGATGCACCGTGTGCATACATTCTTGCGTACTACTTTGTTGCCTTCAACGACACGAATTTTCTGAACATTAGGATGCCACACTTTCTGAGTCTTTTTATTGGAATGGCTTACATTGTGCCCAAATAACACAGCCTTCCCGCATACTTCACATTTAGCCATTGTTATCTCCTGTTCCTGTATTAATGATTATTATGATAGCATTCAGTATTAATAGCAAATGATTGTAACCGATAGTTGCCTATATAATAGCTGAAAAATGCTACTTTGTCAATTTTTTATTAACACACTGCTGTATCAATAAATAAGATTATGAATAAAAATGAGATAGTATACACCTATGCCTTCTTTGGTGGCAATGGTATACGGTTTGTTAATCTTGAACTGTTGTACAATAATTACAGATAGTACCCTAAAAAATGATAGACAATAATTTTTGTGACTTGTAAAAATTGCAACAATTTTCTAAAAAATATTTCAATATTTATTGGAGTTGTAGCACAATTATTCGTTAAGTACATTTGCAAACATTTTAAATATATGTTGTGCAAATTAGCTATTATTTTGACATGCTTAATTGCACAATTAAGGTGGAAATAACTGTGAAAGTTATATAATACATGGCGTTTACAATACTCAAATTGATGTTTGAATGAATGCACTGGTGCCAAAATTGATGCTATAGTAGCTTGTAGTAAAATTTTATATTGGAGGTTTAGATAAAAGTATATATATTTATTCTGTAATAGGTAATTATTTATGTAAGCACCATTTTTTAACGCTGATGTAAATACGTGTATAAACGAGTATGCATACTTATTGGATCAGGTCGGAATGACGGAGGCAACAGTCATCCTGAACCTGATTCAGGATCTCAATGGTAAGAATAAGGGATTCAGAATCATGTTTGGAATGACAGTTAACAAAAAGTCATCTTGAACTTGATTCAAGATCTAAATGAAGGAGAGATTCCGAATCAAGTTCGGAATGACATCAGTATAATCCTATTTTTGAAGGGGAGCTATAGTTTATGAAGATTACTGAAGACATGAAACTTAAAGATGTGATATCGCATCATGTTCAGGTGGCTAAAGTTTTTAAGAAATATAACCTGGATTGTATTGGATGTAAGGGGGCAGATGAGGATACTATACGGATTGTGGCAACTAATTATGGACTTGATGTGCAACAGTTTGTCAAGGAACTTAATGAAGCCATAAAAGAGGCTAAAAATTAGTTTATGGCATTACAGCATACTATGCGCGTTATTGGTGGTAGCTTTAAGGGGCGTATTATCCCCTTTGAAAAAAAGCTAAAAGGAGCCGAAGCCACCAGCCAACGTTTAAAAAAGGCGTTATTTTCAATACTGGGTGAGGATTTAACGGGCAAAAATTTTTTGGATTTGTATTCCGGTACCGGCCAGATTGGGCTAGAAGCGTTAAGCAGGGGTGCTTCACTGGTTGTGTTTAATGATAGCGATAGAACCTGCTTCCAGTTTGTTAAGGATATTGTTCACATGTGGGAATTGTCCAGAAGGTCATTGCACTACAACATTGATGCTGTACGATGCATAAAGATGTGTGGTGAACGTGGAGTTGTATTTGATGTAGTATTTTGCGATCCGCCATTTGAAAAAATAGCTGGTATACCTGCAATGTATAGCAAAATATTGCAGGCCATTTCTGATAGTAGTATTATAAATGAAGATTCGGTTATCTTTGTGCAGCATTATCATACAAACATTATGCCTGAGAGCATTGGAAGGTTAATAAAAAAAGATACGCGAAAATATGGTACAAATTCATTAAGTATCTATAACGTAGTACTATAGTAAGAGGGGTACAGATGGCATACGCACGTTGTATAAACACACTGCAATGTGTTTGTACAGCGTTGTGAGGAAAGTCCGGACACCGCAGGGCAGGATGCCGGGTAACACCCGGGCGCCGCAAGGCGATGGAAAGTGCAACAGAAAACATACCGCCCCAAAAGGGGTAAGGGTGAAAAGGCGAGGTAAGAGCTCACCGCATCTGCAGCAATGCAGGTGGCAGTGCAAACCCCATCCGGTGCAAGGCCAAATAGGCAACCGCTATTAAAGTGGCCCGCTTGAGGTTGCGGGTAGGCCGCGTGGACAGGCATGGCAACATGAATGCAAGATTGATGGCTGTCAAAACAGAATCCGGCTTATGGACCCCTCTTTATTTTTTTGCAATTACCAGCTGCCATGCTTTGTCTGAAAGCTGATACACGCGGGGTGTTTTAAAGCCAGCGTTGGCAAGCCAATGAAAATATTCTTCACGTGAGTAGATATTTCCTTTTTTGCTCTGTGTTAGCATATGCAGGGCAAGGGTAGCTCCTAAATAGCTTTCGTTCCGCAAATTGTCAAAAATGACGATAATACCATTGTCATTAAGTATATCATGGCACATAGTAATGATTTTTTGATTGTCTTCAGGTGATTGCCCATGGCAAAGATTGCCAAGGAATGCTATATCAACATTACATTTGGGTAATGCCACCGTTGCATCTCCTGTTGCTATCTCTATATTGGGAATTGTTTGTAATTCATCCTGCGTTATCGCTAGTGATTGTGGAAGGTCAAACACAATTGTGTGTATACCTCGTTTTGCAAATTTTTTAGCAATAGTACCTGGCGCACCACCAATGTCAATGCATGTCTTAGGGTCAGAGCATTGAGCAATACACAAATCAACTATCTGGGGTGCCAATTTCTTTTTCCATGGCGAATCCATCCCTTTGATAAAATCATGCATGGATAATTCTTTAAAGCTTGTTTCATCAGGGGTGCCGGTGCGCAAAACATGCGGTAGGGTTTTCCATGGGTTTATTAAATACAATAAAAATTGTAAAAAGTTGCCATCGTATTCATCGCTATTCTCATCAACAAGATGACTCACGCAATATTCTGTTGGGATGTATGTATCATTGTTTTTTACAAGATAGCCTAATTCAACAAGAGCTTCCAGCAGTATCCAGGTTGCCCGTCTATCAAAGTCCATTCGCGAAGCAAGTCCGTCTGCGGTATCGGGCTTGCTGTGAAGCTCTTTGAACACGCTCAGGCGGTGTGCCTGTCCCACAAAGATGGCTTCTTCTAAATAATGCTGCAATGTTCGCACGGGTGTTGGGGTCAGAGCCATATATAACTCCCTTTTTCACGTATGGATTTTTAACAATGAACTATCGCACATAATTATTGTAACGGTTTTTGTGCATACAGTATGATACTTTTTGGGAAAAAGTTGTCAAAGAAGCGTTCAACCTTTTGCATAAACGGCGAGAACAGTACACGCGTTAAAAAGTTGCGATAGTGTCTGGTGAAAAACTGGTTTTCTAAATGAAGGCCAACCACGCAGCGGATTAGCCAGTAGATAGTATGAAATGAATGGCGAAAGTCAATAGCATAAATTTTAAGACCATTTTGTTCCATGATATGAGCCAGTACGCTGGGGACATATTTGCGAATATGCCCGCCAGGCGAGGTGAAGTATTCATAGGTTAATGTGTCATATATAAGCTCGGAAATATAGGTGGGGACAGTTATGGCAATGAGCCCTCCAGGTTTTAATACACGGGCAAGTTCACTGCAGGCTTTGTTATCATCACGGACATGTTCCATAACCTCGGAACATATGATGCGATCAAAGGTATTATCCCTAAAAGGGAGGTTAAGGGCATCGCCCACAAGTACCTGAAAACGGGCACCAGGTTTTGACTGGCCACTGTCGCGCATGTGAACTAACGTAAACCGGGTGCGGCGAACACAGTCCATATCCATATCCATGGAAAAGACGTTTGCTCCGCGTGCCACAAATTCAAATGAATGCCGTCCCAAACCGCAACCAGCATCAAGTGCAGCATCACCATCCTGCACAGCCAGAAGATCAAAGTCCACGGTAAGCATCAATTGCCTCCTGGTATACTTTGACCATCTCTTTGGCTGCTTGTTCCCATGTAAAGGTTTTTAAAACGCGCTCTCTTGCTGCTTTACCAATGCGCTGACGCACCAATGGATTTTCTATAAGATAGTCAATGGCCTGGGCCAGCGCGTATGGGTCGCGAGGTGGTACCAATATTCCTGTTTTCATGTGCTCTCCTACAACCTCGGGCAGAGCGCCGCCGGTTGCTGCAATAACGGGAAGCTCGCAAGCCATGGCTTCAGCTGCCGGGAAGCCAAATCCTTCATACAATGAAGGACACAGCGCTATCTGAGTTTGAGCATATAGCTGTACAAGTTTATCCAATGGAATTTTTCCAGTGAAAGTGATGCGGTCATTGAGGTTAAACTTATCAATCCATTTGGGTACATAATTGCGGTTGGGAGCACCACCATCTACAATGGTTAAATGAACTTTATGCTTAGTAAGCGTTAGGGCTTTCAGCATGTAGATGACGCCTTTTTTGCGGTCTTCAACATTACCTACAAAGATTAAGCTGTTAGGCCTCTTATGCGTTTTTATGGGATAAAAGATGGAGCTATCCATCCCATTGTACACTACACGCTGCTTTTCAAGTGGCACGCCAAATGCATTATAAATTTCTTTGGCCGAATCATGCGATACAGTGATGATAAGGTCCATTTTGTTGGCCACATATTTCTGCATCACAAGCGGATAGTATAGAATACGCTTGGTTTTTAAAAAAAAGCTTGATGGATATTCAAACCATGTGGAGCGGTCAATAGTTAACGGATGATGAATGGTTGATACAAATGGTATGCCAAATTGCTTAATGAGCAAAAACCCATATCCCAAGCATTGGTTATCATGGATGATATCAAATGAATGAGTTTTTAAAATTTCCCGCAACTTACAGTATGCTCGTATAGAAAAGGATTCAATTTCAGGAAATATGCCAAACTTTGATGCCATAAATTCATAGAAATTCAAAGGCTCTAATGTGGCAAATGGCCTGTCAGGTTTTACAAAATCCTTAACATTGAAATAATTATGGTTATCAATATAGTGATAGGTAACACCTTCTATGGGGAAAGGATAGGGTGGTCCCACAATGGCATGTACCTCATGCCCCAATTTTGCCAGTTCGCGTGCCACATACATTAAATAAATTCCCTGGCCGCCACAATATGGATTTCCTCTATAGCTTAATAGACATATCTTCATAGCTTGCTCCTGTACTGCTCAATTACATCATGGTACACTGCCAGTGTATTTTTAGCTGCAACAGGCCATGCAAAATTTTCCTCAACACGCTTCCTTCCCTTTTTGCCTAATTCTTCACGCAGTGCTTGATTGTGTAATAATTTCAATATACCATCTTTTAATGCCACAGGGTCTTTTGGAGGTACAATTATGCCACAGTCGCCCACAACCTCGGGTAATGAACCGGCGCTGGTTACAACTACCGGTGTATTGCATGCCATAGCCTCTGCTGCTGGAAGCCCAAACCCTTCATAAAGGGAAGCCATGACTAACATCGTGCTGGTACTGTAAAGATGTACCAGCGTACCTAAATCAACCTTGCCGGTAAATGTTACCCTGTTTTCAAGATGACGTTCCTGTATCCATCCCCATGCAGTGAGCCTTTTTGGTGGTCCGTCATCAACAATAATAAGCTTTACATCTTCAGGAAGCATCGTCATGGCATCAAAAAGGTAGCGCAAGCCCTTTTTATGGTCTTCAGTGTTGCCCACAAAAAGGATAGTGTTATCTTTACGCTTTTCACCGGTATTGCGGAAAACGTCAACATCCATGCCATTATATACCACCGAAACTTTTTCAGGTGGCAATTTAAATGCTTCATGCAATGCATTGATGCCTTCTTTTGAAGAGGTAATAACTCGGTCAAGACGGTTAATTACTATCCGCTGCATGGTTAATGGGTAAAACAGTATGGTGCACACCATCTCCCACATGGTGTTATCAACAAGAAAATCAGCTTCACGATCTTTAGTTAAAGGATGATGTACGGTAGTAACTATGGGTATACCATATCCTTTCATTGGCAAAAGGCCCCAGCCTAAACACTGCACATCATGGATAATATCATACTGTTTTTCTTTTAGAAGCTTTCGCAGTAGAAAAAATGCCTTCATGCTAAAAGTTTCCATTTCGGGAAAAATATGAAATCTTGTTAATACATAATCCGTAAAATGCCATGGCTTATAAAGTTTGATAAGCTTTTCATAGGGGAAATGTTTTGTTTTTATTGCCCACATATTAAGATTTTCAAGCTTATAAACGGTAGCCCATTCATCAAGTGGGTCAGGGTATGGGGGGCCAACAATAACATCAATCTCAACACCTAATTGTGACAGTTCTTTGGTGAGATTGTATAAATAAATGCCCTGTCCACCACAGAACGGGTTTCCACGGTAACACAAAAATAGTGCACGCATACGTGGCTATTTATCTTTTTTAAGAGTTGAACGTGTTGTGATTATTGCAATGCCAACCCAGAAAACCATACCAAGGATAACCAGTGTTATGCATGCAGCTGGAATAGCAATGGCTAAATAGTAGTGATGTAATAAACCATATACAAACCACGCTGCTAGTGCAGCGGTTACCAGACAAAGCAAGAATGCCTTGAATTTTGAATTATCCTTCTTTTCAACTATTTCTGGCATAGGAGGAGCCACCTTTATCGTTAAAATTGTATATCCAACCCAAAAACCGGTTGCTAAAATAAAAAGAGTAACAATAGCAATTGGCGTAGCCACTGCCCAGTATGCACCGGTATCAATTGAAGAAAAATGTAAGGATGAATACATGTCAAAATGTATAAATGCATAATATACAAATGCAATTCCAAGCAGCGCTGAAATAATTACTGCTACATATCCATATATTTTTGCTCGTGGCATAATAAAACCTCTTTTGTTAACAATATACCGTTTAAAAGCTTAATACAATCTTTATTGCATTATCAGCTCTGTTAGTTGCCATTTCAAAACCCTTTTGAATGTCTTCAAAAGGCAGGTCGTGTGTCAAAATTGGAGTTACGTCAATAGCTCCTTTAACAATCATATCTAGAGCATAGGGATAATCCATGGAAAGATCAGGGCCCACCGAAGCTATCATGCGTAGTTCTTTTCTAAAAAAAGTATTAAAGTTCAGCCGTGGCGATTCTTCAAGGCAAATACCAAAAAAAGCAACCTGCCCATTATGTTTTGCTATCTCAAAGCATGTATTAATAACTGCCACATTCTGCCCATATGCGTCAATAACAATATCAGCCAATGATCCACCAGTAATTGTTTTTATTGATTCAATTAAATCTTCATTTTCAGGATTAATAGTGTGAGTGGCTCCCATGCGCTTTGACACACCCAAACGATAATCCAGAATGTCAACAGCTATTACACTGCGTGCGCCAAAGTTTTTCATTAGTGCAGTAAAGAATAATCCCACTGGTCCCTGTCCCATTATCACAACGTGTTTGTTATACGGTTTATCCAGCCTGAAAGCGCAATGTGCAACCGCTCCTAAAAGCTGTGTCATTAAAAGCTCATTTAAGGGCAATGTGTTGGGAATTTGCTGAACACGTGAAGGCGGTGTAACATGATATTCTTTATAGCCATCAAGAAAGGGAGGATAATACATCACCAATGTGCCTTCTTGAATGTTTTTAACTTTAGACGCTTCAACAACACCTAAACATTCATGTCCCGGATAACCGGGTGGCAATGGATAGGATTCTTTTGGAAAATCATTTGCAAAGTAAGGAAAATCTGAACCACAGATAGCAGCTTTTAAAAGTTTAACCCTGACATGAGCATCAGGGCAATCAGGGACCGGGTCATCATCAACGGAAAACTTCCGGGGAGCAACTATTCGTGCAGCGCGCATGGTCAAAAATTCCTGTAAATAGAATAAATTAATATATACAAATAATTAAGAACTACACAGTGTTATACAGTGGGGTTATTGTCAACTTATTTATTTGACATTTTATTATGTATATGCAAAGTTAAAACAAGATGTCATAATGCCCTGGTATATATTGAATTGAGAGATTATAATGATTCATAATCACAATCATAGTAAGGAAGTGCATTTTTCAAACTCTTTGTAGAAAAATAATCTTTGATTTTCATAATAAAAGGTTTATATTTATAGATGGTCAGCATTAAAATTTTACATACTTCTAATAGAGCATACTACATCTTTTGCTTGACAATTATTTGCCAAAAATTAGGATAAATGCCTATATATTTTTACTAACAGATAACGGTAGGGGTTGATTTTGCAATGAAAATAACCAGAAAAAGTATTGATGGTCTTGTTATCTTAAAGGTTGAAGGTTCCCTTGTTACTGAACACATTAAACAGTTTGAGAAAGAAATATACAGCGCACTTGAAAAAAAGAATAACATTATTATTGATTTCAGCGAATTATCATTTATATGTAGTGCCGGGTTAAGCTTGCTTATTGCATCCCACAAAAAGGCAGAGCCAAAGAATTTAAAAATAGTTATTACCGGATGCAGTGAGGACATAATAAAGTTATTTAAATTAACAGAGCTTGATCAGCATTTGCAAATTAAAAATACTATTGAAGAAGCCCGCTTATATATATCTTCACAATGAAAATAATAGCCTGTTTAGGAAATCCTGGAAAAAAATACGCTGGTAACCGCCATAATGTTGGCATGATTGTGGGCATGGAAATTGCTGACAAATATTCTATTGCAATTAACAAAAAAGAGCATGATGCCATTACTGGCAGTGGTACTATTGAAGGCCATAGTTGTCTTTTTGTGTTTCCCCAGACGTACATGAATAATAGCGGCATTGCAGTGCAGAAAGTTCTTTCATTTTATAAAGAAACATCGGATAACCTCATTGTGCTGCACGATGAAATAGAACTTCAATTTGGGCATGTAAAAATAAAATTTAGCGGGGGCCATAAAGGGCATAACGGTATTCGATCTATTCAGCAGCACTTAGGAACCCCTGACTTTTACCGCATTCAGATTGGTGTTGGCAGGCCACAGGATGCTACACCGGTTGCAGATTATGTCCTGTCTGATTTTACCACAGAAGAAAAAAATCATTTACACCAAATCACCGATAAAGTACATACCATCCTGATAGATTGGTTGAAAGCTTCACAATAGGCGATAGTACATTTGATTGACTTATTGATGGTATATGGTACATTAATTGTATTATTAGTGCCAATTAATGTATTGTTTGGGTGGCTAATGTTATAGGTCATCCTGAACCTTGTCCTGAATTTATTTTTAGGATTGATTCAGTATAGTCATCCTGAACGTGATTCAGGATCTATTATAGCAGAAACAATAGATTCCGGATCAAGTCCGGAATGACATGGTGAGTAAAGATTCCGGATCAAGCCCGGAATGGCGGAGGCAACAGTCATCCAAAACCTTGTCCTGAATTTATTTCAGGATTGATTCAGGACCTATAATGGTAAGAATAAGGGATTCCGGATCAAGCCCGGAATGACGAAGGCAACAGTCATCCTGAACCTTGTCCTGAATTTATTTCAGGATTGATTCAGTATAGTCATCCTGAACGTGATTCAGGATCTCAATGGTAAGAATAAGGGATTACGGATCAAGTCCGGAATGACATGGTGAGTGAAGATTCCGGATCAAGTCCGGAATGACAGTGTGGCGTAAAGATTCCAGGGCAAACCCGGAATGACGTTGAGTAAATTATATTTCCTATAGGAGGAAAACCATGAAGATAATAGTGCCGCTTGCACCCGGATTTGAAGAGATAGAAGCCATAACAATCATTGATGTGCTGCGAAGGGCAAATTTAGATGTACAGTCTGCAGCGCTGACTGATACCCTGGTCACAGGTTCCCATGGCATTGCAGTGAAGCCTGATACGCTATTGCATAAATGCAATCCTGTCGATTATAATTGTATAGCGTTGCCAGGTGGAATGCCGGGTAGTGAAAATTTGAAACACAATGATGATGTGATTAAATTCATAAAACATATTTATTCAAAAGGCGGATTAGTGGCTGCCGTTTGTGCCGCACCTATTGTACTTGGGGCCAGTGAAATATTATACGGCAAAAAAGCAACATGCTTTCCCGGCTTTGAGCATGAACTTACCGGTGCTACAATAGTAAATGAGCCGGTTGTGGTTGATGGTACTATCATCACCGCAAAAGGACCAGGATGTGCAATCCCATTTGCGCTGACTCTGGTTGGGCTGATTGCTGGTAAAGAAATACAGAATACATTAAAGAATACTATGCAGGTTTACTGGATGTAGGATATGAAGAAAAGCCTCTTTAAAAAGGGAGCATACATCTACATAGAAGGTGATGAAGATGCTGATACCGTCTATATTGTAGATAAAGGCGTGGTGCAGTTAGATCGCTATAATAAAAATGCTCCAATATATAAAAATATACTCAAAGATGGCGAATTCTTTGGCGTTATTGCTTCGCTGTGCAATAAACCCCGCATGGAATCAGCAATTGCGCGTGCGGATAGTGTTGTGACCACCTTCACAAAACAGGAATTCATAAATCTTTTATCAAAGAAACCCCAGATAGCCATCAAGGTGTTAAACTATTTTTCTAATGAACTTCGTGCCTATAATGAGATGATGATTGCATTGAAGGACCGTGGTGTTGAGCTTGAAACTCCTGAGGAAGCGCTGTACAATCACATACGCTATTTCTATAATAATGGCAGTAATAATTATACATATTACTGTTGTAAGCGCTATTTAGAGCTATATCCTCAAGGCCTTTTTGCCAGTGTGGTCACTACAATGCTTGAAAGCATTAAAGACAAAGTTAAGGGGGCGATAGTTCCCGTCATTCAATCGCCGTATAAAGTGTACGCTGACCAGCAGATGATCTTCTGTGAGGATGAACCCGGAAATGAAATGTATATTATTAAAGAGGGCAAAGTAAAAATTGTTAAACTGTCCAGTGAAAGCGAGATTATACTGTCGGTATTGAAAGAGGGCGATGTGTTTGGCGAAATGGCATTAATATCGGATAAACCACGCAATGCTGCAGCCATAAGCTGGGGTAAAACAGTATTGCTTCCCATAAAGAAGGAATCGCTGGTGGCAGTTATGGAACAGATGCCTGCCATCACCCAGCTCATTTTTAAGGAACTATCGCACCGTATATGGTTTACCTATATTCAGCTTGAGTCGCAATTATATGATAAGCCAATTACCCGTATTTATGCCTTGCTTGAAAATAAGCTTGTTGAAAAAGGTGTATCGCTAAAAAGCAATGACCCTGTTAAGCTTAACTTTGGCATTGATGAACTTTTCAGAATGTTAGGTTATGTAGCATCAAGAATGGGGAAAACAACAAATATTCTTTTGTCTGACTCAAATTTGCAGTTTAACGTTGGTGAAACTATAGTTGAAAAACCAAGCCAGCTTACAGCAAAAGCTAAGTATTTCAAATCGCGTGACCATATGGCAATAGTTGAAGGCGAAGAAGAAGAAGAAAAGAAGGAAGCACCGCAAAAAGAAGTAACAATTGTTGAAGATGAAAAAGCAGAAACAAAAGAACAGGTTGAAGAGATTATGACTGCAACCGTAACATCAGATGAGGCTGATACATTCCTGCAATATAATGAAAAGATACAAGAGCCTACAACACAACCCCAGGAAGAGTTGCATACCATATCGGAAGAGATAGAAATATAAATATTTTTTACATTGACTTTTTATTTATTGTATAGGTTATGTAAACATAAGGGAACTTTTAAACACTGTTTTTTTAGATTTTCCCTTGTGGGCACTATACATAGGATAAAATTGCTTTGTTGTATATGAATAATTTCGGAAGAAAGCATTTTTTAGAGGTGCCCATAATAAATAACTTTGAGGACATTTGTTTGGGATCATTAGGCATTATGAGCTGCATTATAATAGATACTGCATTAAAAGAAAAGGTTTCCATTTCCAGAAAGCTTGATGCAGCTATACACTATATATACTCTCCCTATGATGAACTGCCAGGAATATTGCATTCCTTACATGCTGCTCCCGAAAGTTGTCATGCCGTATTGTGTATTGTTCCATCTGAAGCCTATGAAGAAGTAAAATCAATAGTTGACAGTGTTACTATGCCGG
>JBBFLA010000034.1:28297-31123 GCA_037481795.1 Spirochaetota bacterium | reverse complement strand
CCAGCGGTCAGATTACATCAATAACGGCAAGTATTGGCACTGGAAGTGGTATGTTCTGCCAGAAGCTTATTGACAGTGTGTATGAACGCATGTGGTCAGTATACCATAAAGGTGGAAATTCAATAGCTGTGGAAGGTGACATGTGAACGGGCTTGATGTATTGCTTTCAAAAGTTAGTATTTTCAAAAAGTTAACGCAGGATGAGATTCTACAACTGGTTCCGTTCTTTTCACAAAAAGATTATACTAAAGACAGTATCATCTTTGATGAAGGAACGTATGGCAATGAGCTTTTCATTGTTGCCAGTGGCGAAGTTGCTGCATTTATCAAATTGCCAGATGCCAACCTTCGCGAAGTCGCACGTTTTACCACAGGTGATTTTTTTGGCGATATGGCAATTTTTGAAAATGATGTGCGCTCAGCAACCTGTATTGCGCAAACAAATTGCAGGTTACTGTCGCTAACAGCTTCCAACTTTTTTACAATCATAAATAGCCATCCGTCTATCGCCATAAAAATCATGTATGATATGCTCACCGTTATTTCGCAGCGTCTCATGAAAACAGGCTCATTTTTAACCGAGATGATTCAGTGGGGTGAGGCAGCACGCAAGCGTTCAATTATTGATGAATTCACAGGTGTTTATAACCGCAGCTATTTTGAAGATACAATCACCTTAAAGATGACTCAGGAAAAGCCATTTTGCCTTATCATGGTGGACCTTGACTATTTCAGAAAAATAAATGAACAGTACAGCCATGAAGTTGGCGACAGGGCAATACTTGCAATCGTTGATGTGCTTAAAAACACCTTCAGAGAAACTGATGCTCTATGCCGCTATGGTGGTGATGAGTTTACAGTAATTTTTGATGGCAATGATGTGGCAAACGCACAAAAACTTGCAGAGAAAGCACGGCAAAACGTCAACGAAATTGATTGCCACAAGCTGGGTATGGACAATTTTAAACTATCCTTAAGTATGGGAATCGCTGCATTTCCCACATTTGACAAAGATAGTGTACGTGCAAAGGCTGATGAAGCATTATATATTGCAAAAGAACGTGGACGCAATTGTGTTGTGATAGCACAATAATAACTTATTTTTTTCTATACGCTTCAAATAAATATTTGGCTCCACGCAATTTATAAAAACCAATAATCTTTTTACCATTATCCTTATAGGTACCAACATAATACTGTGTAAAATATTCACGCGCGCCTGTCTTTATCCTTTCCTGTTCACTGGTTACTGAACGCGTAAATATCAGGGTATTATTTTTTATATTCACTCCTTTTAATGGTTCCCATACACCATTTGCCCAGTTTGGGAAACGTACCGAACCATACAGCACCCCATCCTTTACCTGAAGCACCAGTATCCCCTCATGCCCTGAAGCATTAATGTGGTATACACCCAGATACTGCGGCGGCACATACACACTTTCAAACGGATTAAAATACATAGTGGCGATAGTTCCTGTTGTAACTATTTTAAACGTGTGAGGCAGTTTATCAAGATCTTTGTTTTGTGTGGAACTATCGCTTAAAAAGCCAATTGCTACATTTCCAAAAACCGCAAGCCTGCTTGCATGATAGTATTGCTTTGTAACATCCTGGATTATAACATTCTGTGTAAACGACAATCCATATATCAGTACAATTATTATTGCAGTAACAATACCGCCAATAAAAATGGCACTATATATTAGTATTTTTTTCACCATGAATCCCTCCAGCTATTGAAATTTTCCTTAAAATAAGCAGAATGTAGATATCAGGTATCTATTTGCATATAATAGCTAAAAGACAAATAAACAATACCAAATTACAGAACAGTAGCTTTTTAACTTTTTATTACAGTAACAAGCATTCTACTGATTTCATCTTTCAGTTTATATCCAATTTCTTCAATAGATATTGTTTCAAGGCTACTGACAAAGCATAAAGTTGCAATACTCTGTGACAACATCAGATTCAGGTGGCCATCATCAGCACTTTCCCTGAAATCAGTGCGTACACCAATTACCGGAATACCCTTTGCATACGCATATCCCATTTCAAAACATGTGCCCGAATCAACATCGGCACCATCCACCACTGCAACAACACACCATGCATTATCAAGCCCCTTTATGCAGCGGTGGAATATATCATTAGCTGAAGAAATTCCCTGGCATTCTTTTTGTGGCAAATATACAGCATAACCTGCTTGCTCAATATATTGGGCTAATGATTCATTATACTGCCTTTCTGCTGCAGTGAATAGCGACCCTGCAAAATAAATCCACTTATCCTTTATATCCATGATATACCTTACTTGAAAAATTTATTGCCATATACATCTAAATACACAAATTCAGTTAATTCTTTACGTGGTGGTCCCTGTTTGCCACTTACCTCAGGCTTGCCAATAGGGATTGTTACAACAACCGTTGAATCAGGTGGAACATTAAGGATTTCATTACACTTTTCATGATCAAGGAATCCAACAACCACAGTGCCAAGCCCAAGCTCATGTGCTTTAAGGCACAGATTCTGAACCGCCATGCCAACATCAAACATATACCAGTTTGGCAGAGCAGTCACCTGCTGACCTTCCTTGCAACCAGAAATATTTTTACGAGCACATGCCACCAGCAGCGCAGTTGAGGCCAGTGAACACTTTCGGGCAGGATTATTGGGTGAGTAGGTTTCAGTGATTTTTTCAATTAAGGTTTTATCCCTCACGACAATGAATTCCCACGGCTGTACATTAGCCCATGAAGGAGCCATGCGGGCAGCCTCCAGTATCTGTTTAATCTCATCATCAGTTACATAGTAATCGGT
>JBBFLA010000034.1:25971-28288 GCA_037481795.1 Spirochaetota bacterium | reverse complement strand
TACATTAGCCCATGAAGGAGCCATGCGGGCAGCCTCCAGTATCTGTTTAATCTCATCATCAGTTACATAGTAATCGGTAAAGCGGCGAATACTTCTTCTTTCAACAATTGCCTGTTGTAATTCCATAACTACCTCTTTGCAGACATAGTATAATAGCTTGTATGGCAAAACTACAGAAAAATAATAATAATGTAAAGCAATTTTATTCTTTAAAAGAGTTCAATTGCTTGCACTATCCAGAAGATGGTATTTAAAAATATCGTTGACAATCTTTCCTTATTCATCTCTTTTCACTATTAAGAAAACCATGAAATCATATATTGAAAAATATTTTAACATTCAAAAAAATAACACAACCATAAGCACCGAAATACGTGCTGGTATTGCCACATTTTTAACCATGGCATACATCATTGTAGTCAATCCGCTTATTTTAAAAGACACCGGGATGCCATTTCATGCTGTGCTCTTTGCAACAGTTATGGTGTCATGCATTAGTTCAATACTCATGGGATTGGTGGCAAACCTTCCCTTTGCACTGGCACCCGGAATGGGAATAAACGCATTTTTTACCTATACCCTGGTTGGAAGCGGCACACCCTGGCAGGTTGCTTTAGGTGCTGTGTGTATATCTGGAATTGTCTTCATGCTGCTTTCATCATGGGAAATTCGTGAAAAGATTGTAGCAGCAATACCACTACACCTGCGCTATGCTGTTGCAGCAGGCATTGGCCTTTTTTTAGGGTTTATTGGATTGAAAAATGCTGGTATAATTGTTTCACATCCTGCAACACTTGTTACTTTTGGTGGTATGGGAATACAGCAACTCATTTTTGCCTGCGGACTTATTATAACCAGCGTACTGGTATACAAAAAATTCAAAGGGGCACTTATCGTAGGCATCATTGCAACAGCGCTACTGGTTTGGAGTACAAGCCATACCTATGCACTTATGGGCCTTAATCCATTTGCAGCCCTACCATCTGAATACAGTGCATATCCTGATACTTCGCTTTTCTTAAGCTTCAATATTGGCGATGCGTTATCGGTGAGTCTTATTATCCCCATCTTCACGCTTCTTTTTACTGACATGTTTGACAGCATTTCAACGTTTGTAGGTGTTGCTGAAGTTGGCGGGTTTATTGACCACAAAACTGGACTTCCGCACAATGTGGGCAAAGCATTGTTTGTTGATGGATTTGCAACATTTATTTCAGGAATATTTGGAACTTCCAGTGCAACCACATATATTGAAAGTACTGCAGGAGTAGAAGAAGGAGGCAAAACCGGATTAACCGCGGTTGTTGCAGGATTATTATTTTTACCGTTTATGTGGTTAAGCCCCCTGCTTTCATTCATACCATCTGTAGCAACAGCGCCAGTGCTGATTCTCATAGGGCTTTTCATGATGCAGCCTCTGTCACATATCCAATGGAAAGATATCTCACAAAGCCTTCCTGCATTTGTTACCTGTCTTATGATTCCTCTTACCTATAGCATCACGCAGGGAATTGTGTGGGGCTTTTTAAGCTATACCTTCATTTGCCTTGCAACAAAAAGATTCAAGGAACTATCGCCCATGCTCATTATCATTGATGTTTTTGCAGTTATTGCATTAATAGTTTAGGCCGATAGTTACTGTCTTAATGTATCATCATTTTAAGAAAAAATCAATGCAGTGCTTTGCAACAATATCCTTCTCGTAATCAACGGTAATTGCATGGTCACTCTTTGAAAGCCAAACAATCTGCTTGTGCTCTGACCCCAGGCGTGAATAGATATACTCCGCAGAATACCCAGGGATTACCGTATCATTTTTTGACTGCACGATAAGCACCTGCGAATCAACATGGGGAAGAGCCTTCATTGCTTTCTTGATAGTCTTAAAAAGCTGCCATGACTGCCTTAGCGGGATACCATCATCATAGCATATATGCTCTTTGCGTGCAACCTCATTGCACACACCTTTTGTTTTGTTGGGAACCCACAGTATTTTTGTAAAAAGCCCTGCAACAGGTGCAAAATAAATAGTCTTTTCTTTCAGGGTACAGGGTACCGACATGAGTGCAATTTTTTGAATTGCAAACTCACGCGCTAAAAGTATTGCAAATATACCACCCATTGAAAGCCCTGCAATATATACATTGGCACAATGTGCTTTCAGTTCAAACAATGCCTCGCGTGCGGCAGTAAACCATGCATCCACACTTGAATAGGCCATTTCAATAAGGCTTGTCCCATGTCCTGGATAACGGGGCACATACACCGTTGCACCAGATTCGTTAAGTTTTTCAGCTAAATATTTCATCTCAGCAGG
>JBBFLA010000034.1:0-25964 GCA_037481795.1 Spirochaetota bacterium | reverse complement strand
CCATGTCCTGGATAACGGGGCACATACACCGTTGCACCAGATTCGTTAAGTTTTTCAGCTAAATATTTCATCTCAGCAGGTGTACCGGTAAATCCATGCAAGCAAAGAATACCTGTATTGCTGTTACCATTTTTTAAAAAGAGCGTAGTAGCTTTTGAGGGTATTTGCGGTATGCTTTTTTTTGGTTTCACAGTAGCTTCAACCTTGAAATTGCTGTTGTTCTACTTTAGTAAGTCTTTCATCAATATCTTTTATACGGTGCACAATAAACGTTTTTTCTTCATGTAATTCTTTTAAAGCCTTTATCAATGCATCGTTTTGTCGTGTAATAAAGTCAAAATCATAAAATCGTAATTTGCTTTTTATTTCTCTAAGTTGCTGTTCAACTTCAAATAGGGATATACGCACTCCTTCACGTATATTTTCAAGTGCAGAACTCATACGTGCCTCAAAATCTAAATAATCCTGCCTGGTAGCAAACATCTGTAAATCATCTTTTGTTGCAAACGATTTTAAGTCTTCCTTTGTTGCCATTTCTGTTCTTATAGCCTGTAAATCATCCTTTGTTGCAAATGCCTTTAAGTCTTCTTTTGTTGCAAAGGATTTTGCTTCTTCCTTTGTGAGCATTTCCTGTTTAATAGAGTTAATTTCTTGATTCATCAACTCTATTTCTTTTTTTACAGGAACTAATTCTTCCTTAAGGGCTTCTTTTAGAATTTGTTTAATAACTTTTTCATCCATACAATTCTCCAATATTTCTTTTTACAAAGCTATGCTTTTGATATTTATTCGATTGAATGGTCATTTATATTCTTTATGACACATCCATAACTAATACCATTATAGTATTAAATAAAAGTTTACGAAAGTAATACACATTCTGGCAGTATAAATATTTTAATTATTGTTTATAATCTAGAACACTAAAATAATTCACTAGTATAATAAAGTACTTCAATTTTTCATTGAAACAGTGTAATATTTACCCTAAATACAATCACCCTTGCTTCACTTAAAAAATAAAATCATCCGATTGTCAAACCTTTTTCAAAAATAATTTATTTGTTACCAGTACCTATCTGTAAGAATTAATTCACAGAAGCCATAATAATACGGTAAATCAGATGTATGAAAAAAAAAGTTTTTTACTGGAACAAAAAAAATTTTTTTACAAATTATTTAATAGATATATACTATTTATTATTTCATTAACTCAAACTATCTCCACATACGCTGGTACATTGTATGACTCTGGAATACTACAGTATTGCCTTTATTATTGTTTTTATATCCGCATTTGTGCAGGCAATAACCAGCTTTGGTTCGGCTCTTGTATCCATGTCACTTTTGCCATTTCTTTTCCCCATGAATTTTGTCACACCCCTGGTTGCACTTAATGGTTCATGTATCACTGCGTTGAACTTTCTTAGACTCCACCAGCATTTTGACCCAAAAAAAATTAAACCACTTATTATTGGTGCAATCCCCGGTATACCAACAGGTATATATTTGCTTGTTAATTTACCTGAAAGCATTATTAAAACAACCCTTGCTCTGGTAATTATTGGATACGCTGTATATTCTCTAATAAATACTCAATCAAGATTTACTATTAATCACAAAGCAGGTTATACCTTTGGTTTTGTTGCAGGCTGCTTAGGTGGCGCATTTAATACTGATGGACCACCTATAGTGATTTATATAACTTCACAGAACTGGTCAAAGGATGAAATGAACATCTCACTATCATCATATTTTCTTTTCTCAGGATTAACCCTTGTTACCATGCATACTATTGGTGGGCTGTTAACAAAGCAAGTAGTGCATTCTTTTATTTTATTATTCCCTGCCATATTGACAGGATTTTTTGTTGGAAGTAATGTATATAATAAAATTGATCAATTAATGTTCAAAAAAATTGTCTTACTTCTTCTTATAGTAATATCATTATTGCTTATAATTAAATAAACATTTACAAAGACTGCCAGTACTATGAAAATTAATTCATCATTTGTTAACACTGCACTTAACAGTCTGACAATGCACTTTCAATTAAAGAACACATAGCGTGCATCAATCTACCGTAATGATGATTCCTCCCGGTGAAATACATTTTGTAATCCTTTCCCGAAAAAAAGAAAATGAAAACATACACTGTTTTTTGCAGTGCATGTGTATGCGGTAAGATTATTTCAAATGCTTATGCAAAAATAGAAAAAAAGTTAGATGCTGAAAATGTTTAAGTATTAAGCATTTATATGTAACCGAACATTTGGTATCATTATTTTGAGCCTTTCAAAAGGATTGTTTAGAATATATCACATACTTTGAGTATCCTTGAAATACATTGTATAATTATGAAGACATACTTTGGCTATTATAAAATAAGCTTATGAGAAACAATGGTTGTGGTAGTGGGGTTTTGTTTGGTCAGGTTGTTGCTTTTTGTACTATTTCTGGGTGTGGTCCCCAGTATACGGTTATATAAAATATATCACATTTGCTCCCAGTCTCAAATGTATACCCACTATACCGATAGTTATCGGTATAATAGTCCTCCTTTTCCTTTTCCCGTGACAAAAAGTCTAAATATTCATACACCACATTATCCATACAAAACGCTATAATCCTTGCAAGCGACAACTTCCACAACTTCTTCACATCCATAAAAAACTCATACTCATCCTCAAACAACACAAGATGCAATCGCCTCCATGAAGCTTCATACCGCTTCCTGTAGCGAAGCTTCTTAAAATACTGTACCGGTATCTTTTTATTGTCAGCAGCAAAGCTGATAAGTCCTGAGATAAACGTTCTAAGCGACATGTTTTGTGCTTTAGCTAAAATTTGTAAACGTTCATAATGCTCATTTGAAATGCAGGTGGTTGTTTCTATATTCATATATCTCCTCCCAAAGATGTTGTATGTAAAATTAATAACATAATTAAACTTTTCAAGTATTATTTTAATACATCGATAGAACATTTCCTTTGTTTTATACACTATAAATGAAAATAATTTTTTTACTTCATGTCTATTCAAACAAAAAAAGCGTTCATAATATAAATGAACATTTATATATTTTGGTAAATAATTATTGACAATTTAATATATATTTACTATATGTAAATATTTACTTTAATAATATATTATGTATTTACTAATATTTACTCTTTGAAGGCATTTTCATGGATCTTGGTTCAGTACTAAAACTACGGCGGAAAGAAAAAAAACTCACATTAAAAACTGTTGCGCTGCGTGCCGGTATTTCTGAGGGATTTTTAAGCCAGATTGAAAATAATGTTAATTCACCATCGGTTGATACATTGATGAATATTTGCAAAGCAATTGGGTGTGATGCTGGAGAAGTAATTCAACAAGCTCAGAATCAGGAACGTATTTCTATTTTACGTAAAAAAGACTATAACGATGTTGATATACCCCACGTTGGTTTTGCAACCTTACGCTTTTTATCTCCTGAATTACGCCGAACCATCGATAGCGCTATTCTGATCATTGAGCCGGGTAAAAGTATTCCTGCTCGAAAAGGGATTCGTAACAGCCAGGAGGTTCTTTGTGTGTTAAAAGGTTCTCTGGAATTAATGTATAATGGGGATGTTTTGACCCTGAATCAGGGAGATACAGCACATTTCTGGACTTTGCCAGATAACCAGGCAGTTACTAATAAATCGCACTCTATTACCATTGCCCTCTGGATAGGTACTATGTAACAAATTCTAGTTTGTTTATTGTTAAGTATCCTGACCATTACTTGACTTATCATTATTACCCTAATGATGTTATTGGGTCAAATGCAATTTGATCTTTGATTACCTGTGTTTTGTCATGTCTATTACTATCCTGAATATATATTTCAGGACTTTGCCATTCTACAAATATTGGAGGAGGAAAGTATTATGAAAGAGCGAGTAGCCATTGTAGGTATAGGAGTGACAGGTTTTTCATCAGTAAGCCCTTCACTATCTTTTAAAGAGCTCACCTATACTGCCGCAGTCAAAGCCTATCAGGAAGCGGGGCTCCATCCAAAGGAAATTGATTCATTTATCACAGCTTCTGAAGATTTCATGGAAGGGTACAGTATTTTTGATGAATACGTTCCTGACCAGATGGGTGCAGTTATGCGTCCTGTACACACAGTTACTGCAGATTTTATTCAGGCTTTAGGCATAGGGTATATGATGATCAACACTGGTAGATTCAGAATAATAGCAGTTGAAGCACATAGCAAAGCTTCTAATGTAAAAACCCTGGATGAAGTTAAAGCATTTGCCCTTGATCCTGTATATATCAGGCCTCTTAAAGAAAATGCTGACTTTTTAGCTGGATTAGAAATGAAGCGTTTTCTTGAAGAAACAGGCAACACCGAGGAACAGTGCGCACAGGTGGTGGTAAAAAACAAAGCTAATGCACTTAACAATCCGCATGCTGCACATGCTGCCAGTCTTACAATTAATGATGTTTTGTCATCACATCCTCTATCACTTCCTCTTAAAGAACTTGATGCTGCAAAACCTGCTGATGGCGCAATTATGATTGTACTGGCATCAGAAAAGGAAGCAAAAGCACTGTGTAAAAAACCAATCTGGATACGTGGTATAAGCTGGTTTTCAGGACAGGGTAATCCATGGTGCAGAAATTTTGCTTATGCTGATTATGCACAGTTATCTGCACAAAAAGCTTTTGCTATGGCAGGCATAACAAATCCTCTGAAAGATCTGGATTTTGCTGAAATATGCGATGAATATTCATATAAAGAACTACAACATTTAGAATCAATTGGCATTGCTCGAAAAGGCGAAGCTGGTTTTTTAACTCAAACAGGTGCTACAAAGTTAGGAGGTTTATTACCCGTTAATGTCTCGGGAGGATCATTGGGTGTTGGCCATACATACGAAGCAAGTGGTGGAATGAAAGTTGTTGAAGCAGTTATGCAATTGAGGCATGAGGCCGGAATACGCCAGGTACCTAATGCAAAGACCGGTCTTGTTCAGTCCTGGCGGGGCGTCCCAACTGCCACAGGAGCTATCGCAATATTATCAAATGAATAAAGGAGGAAATGTATGGGATTTCGAAAAGTTGCAATTGTTGGAGCAGGAATAACTAAGTTTGTACGCAGAGCACAGGAAACCGGCCCTGAGATGTCCTATTTAGCATCAAAGATGGCACTGGATCAGGCTGGATTAAAACTTAAAGATGTGGAAATGGTCACATTAGGTACAGCACCTGATGCCTTTGATGGAGTACATATGAAAGGTGAATATCTTTTAAGTGGTGCTGGTGGCAATAATAAACCCTATATACGAAATTTTGTGGGCGGTGGCACAGGTGTTTTTGCACCAATACACGGCTGGATGCACGTTGCTTCTGGTGCATGTGATATATGCCTGGTTGTGTGTTCTGAAAAGATGTCATCCTGTCACCCACACCCTCAAGGAGCATTTTTAACCATTTTTGACCATACAACCGAACAACCACTAAAACCAACCCTGATCTGGATCTTTGCATTGGAAATGCGCCGTTACATGGAAACATATGGATTAACAAAAGCTGATGTTGCTCGAGTTGCAGTAAAAAATAAAAACAATGCGCTTGATCATCCATCAGCACAGGTAGCCGAAGCAGTGACCCTTGAAGATGTTTTAAATTCTGAAGTGTTGGCTGAACCCGTTCATCGCTTGGATATTAGCCCGGCTTCAGATGGTGCTGCAGCTGTAGTTTTGGCAAGCGAAGATGTAGCAAAGCGATTAACTGATAAACCAGTATGGATTGATGGTGTAGGATGGAATTTAGATACTGCATACTGGGCAACAAAAGACCTTTATTATCCACGGTATGTTGAAAAAGCAGCACGGATGGCATATGAAATGGCAGGCATTACCGAGCCACACAAAGAAATACAGGTTGCTGAACCGTACGACCCCTTTGATTATAAAGAACTTCACCACATGGAAGGGTTGTTACTGTGTGAACGTGGTGAAGCAGCTCGTCTGACAGCTGAAGGTTATACAGCTCGCACAGGAAATTTACCAACATGCCCTTCAGGTGGTGCATTAGGAGTAGGAAATCCTATATCAGCAACTGGATTAATGAAGGTTATTGAAATATTTTTGCAGTTGCGTGGAGAAGCAGGGAAACGTCAAATCCCTGGGAAGCCACGTGTTGGCGTAGCCCAGGCATGGGGTGATCTCATGCAGGTAGGTACTGTAATAGTATTACGACGATAGGAGGCAATTATGAAAATAGATAATGTTCCAATGAAAGGTCTTTCATCTGAAGAATATGAAAAAGCACTAAAAATAACATGGAAACCCAATTTGCATTATACATGGGATAACGGCATTGGCATTGGGAAATACCTTCAATCATTAAAAGAAGGAAAGATTTTAGCCTCGTATTGTGAAAAATGCGAGCGAATAATGCTGCCAGCGCGTGCATTTTGTGAAATGTGCTTCAGGCCAACTGATAAATATGTACCTGTTAAAGACACGGGAACTGTAAACACATTTGCAATATGCCATGTCAACTGGGATGCCAGCCGTCTTAAACCTGATGAACCGCGCCACATTCCCGCAGTTATTGAGATAGATGGCGCTTCATCCGGACAAGGAATTATGCACTTGCTTGGCAATGTTGACCCAGCTAAGGTACACATTGGCATGAAGGTTAAGGCAGTATGGAAACCTGCTACTGAAAGAGAAGGTTCAATAACTGATATTCTGTTCTTTGAACCATACTAAAAGGAGGACAGTCATGTCATTTAAAGAAATAATTCAATTAAATACACAGTTAGGTTATTTTGAAGGCCAGATACCGGTTAATTATCAGTACACACTGGGAGTGGCGGGAAATAAATTTTTTGAAACACTCAAACAAAAAGGCGAATTTATTGCTTCAATATGTTCACATTGTGGTGTAAAAACTATATACCCACTTATTTATTGTGAAGAGTGCTTTAATCCAATTGAAACATATGCATCAGTTGGATTAGAAGGTAATTTATATTCATTTACCAAATGTTACCGAGATTATCAGGGCAATACATACGATGAACCACATGTCATAGGTTTGATTAAATTTGATGGAATTAAAGGTGGAATAATACACCGTTTGAATATTGATGAAAAAGATTTAAAACTGGGAATACGGGTAAAAGCAAAATTAAAACCTATAAAGGAACGCACTGGTAGTCTTGATGACATTATATGTTTTGAAAAAGTATAAATACCAAAACAATACCATACTACCATAATAAAAAGAGGTTTGCCATGTATGACTTTGGGTTAACCGAAGAGCAAAAGCTTCTCCGCCAGAACGTGCGGGAATTTACTGAAAAAGAAATTTTACCCGTGGCTCAAGAACTTGATGAAACGGAAACATTTTCAGTAGAGCTGACAAAAAAAATGGGTAAAATGGGCCTTTTTGGAATTGTGGTACCACAGGAATATGGTGGTGCAGGTATGGATTATTTATCATATGCGATAGTTGTTGAAGAATTAGCGCGTATCGATGGTTCACAGGCTGCAACAGTAGCTGCGGGCAATTCTTTGGGGATAGGACCCATCTACTATTTTGGCAATGAAAAACAAAAACAGGAGTGGTTACCACGATTGTGCTCCGGTGAAATACTGGCATCATTTGGACTTACTGAACCTGAAGCAGGTTCTGATGCAGGAGCAAGTAAAACCAATGCCCGCCTTGAAAACGGGCAGTGGATAATAAATGGCAGCAAAATATTTATCACTAACTCAACATCACCCATGGCAGGTGTTTGCACGGTACAGGCAATCACCGGCAAACGCGATGATGGTAAAAAAGAAATATCATGTATACTGGTGCCAAATGGCACGCCAGGTTTCACAGCAAAGAAGATGACCCGCAAGATGATGTGGCGTGCATCTGACACAGGGGAACTTTACTTTGATGACTGTAAGGTGCCCCAGGAAAATCTACTGGGAAAACGCGGTGAAGGATTTCATCAAATGCTATCAACACTTGATAATGGAAGGCTTGCGATAGCTGCCATGGGTCTTGGTGGTGCACAGGGAGCCTATGAGTTAGCGTTAAAATATGCTAAACAGCGCAAACAATTTGGTCAACCCATCTCAACCTTCCAGGCAATAGCATTTAAGCTTGCCCAGATGGCAACAGAAATTGAAGCAGCACGCAACTTATTGTATAAAGCGTGCAAGTTAAAAGATGCAGGCCTTCCCTTCTCAAAACATGCAGCAATGGCAAAACTCTACTGCTCAGAAGTAATGGGGCGTGTGGTAGATCAGGCAGTGCAGATTCATGGTGGCTATGGACTTATGAAAGAATACCATGTTGAGCGTTTCTACAGGGATTACAAGCTGTTAACCATTGGTGAGGGAACATCAGAAATACAGAAAATCGTAATATCACGGCAAATTGGCTGCTATGAATAAATAACACCTCAACCTTATAGGCCAAACCTTGAATTTGTTGCATACCGCAAGACCCTGAATCAGAATTCAGGGAAACTTTTGCAAAAATTATTGACAATAAATATATCCATAAAAAATTTGTCAGTAGTATAAAATACTTGCCAATAATAGTGTTACAAGATATTATTAATAGTGTAATCTTTTATTATAATTTTTAATATTTATTTCAATTGGATTTATATATCCATCTCATAAGAGATTGGAATATAAACTTTAAAGCAAAATATTATTATGAAACAAAAACAAAACCCACATAATTATGCCATCTTTGTTGCCCGACAGCCAATATTTAACAGGTATAAGGAACTATATGGCTATGAAATATTATTCCGTAGTGGTTTTGAAAATTTTTACAATGCACTGGATGCTGATGCATCAACATCAAAAACCCTGATTAATAGCTTCTTAGTTATTGGGACCGATTCGCTGACAGGTGGCAGAAGAGCATTTATTAATTTTACCAAAGAAGCTTTAAAAACAAATCTTGCCTATTTTTTCCCAAAAGAAGTTCTAACAGTTGAAATACTGGAAACCGTTCCCGTAAACGACGAAATAATAGCTATTGCACGAAAACTTAAAAGTCAAGGCTACAAGATAGCGCTTGATGATTTTGTATTTACTGATGAATACCGTGAATTACTCCCTTTTGCAGATATAATAAAAGTTGATTTTTTAAACACAACCACCTTTGAGCGCATACAGATACATAATGAAACGGCACATCTCAACATCAAACTACTGGCTGAAAAGATTGAAACCTATGAAGATTTTCACGAAGCGCTATCATTGGGTTACTCATATTTTCAGGGATTTTTCTTCAGCCAGCCAGAGATTATAGAATCAAGAGATATTCCTGTCTATAAGCTCAACTATTTAGAAATATTACAGCAAATCCATAAAGAAGATGTTGATTTTGGTAAATTAGAAGAGATAATAAAGCGTGATGTATCATTAAGCTTTAAACTGCTTAAGTTCATTAATTCTGCTGCGTTTGGATTTGCCAGCCAGATTGGTTCAATTAAACATGCGCTGGCATTACTGGGTATACGTGAATTCAAAAACTGGCTGTCATTTGTGGTACTTCACAGCATAGCACAGGATAAACCACAGGAACTCATTGTGACATCATTAATACGTGCAAAATTTGCTGAGCTTTTAGCCACCTCATCACAGTTAAAACCACAGGCATCCGAATGTTTCCTGATGGGCTTATTTTCACTGGTTGATGCATTTTTTGATAGGGATAAAAAGGAAATTTTTCAGCAACTACCTCTTACTGATGACATAAAAAATGCAATTGTAAAACAACAGGGCCCCTATGTAAAGCTTTATGAATTTATTACTGCATATGAAAAAGGTAACTGGGACGCAGTGAACAAACTCTCAGGAGAGCTTATGTTGCCAGCTGAACAGATAGCACAATCTTACCGCAAAGCAATTGAATGGGCTAACACATTTTTTATGCATCAATAAAACATATTCCTTGACAAACATTTCAAAACTATTATCACTATGATACATGCCACATACCAGAAACAACATCGTTATTGCAATTACCTCTTTTCTTATAATCTGGGCGATAGTTCATGGCATAAAGCTGCATGCTGCCAATCAATCCTTGCAGCATTACAGCCGTATCATCTCACTGTCGCCATCCATCACTGCAATGATACAGGATTTAGGATGTGAATATCTGCTTGCTGGCGTAACACAGTACCATCCACCCCTTTCAAGGAATATACCACTGGTGGGAACAATCACCAATCCCAACAGTGAAGCAATCATTGCATTGCAGCCTGATATTGTACTCTATTCAAAAGAAGATTCGGTAACACAAAAGATTGAGATGCTACAGCATGCAGGCCTTACGTTGTATGATTTACCTTCGGCAGATTCATTTGATACTATATGCAGTAACTATCTCACCATAGCAGGTATTCTCAATAAAAAAGATTATGCCATGCAAAAAGTTTCACGCTATAAAAAGAAGCGTGAAGCTCTTATGAACAAAATAAATCATAGTGCACTTATCCTGCTATCAGCAAATCCTATTATTGCTGTTTCACGTCATTCATACATCAGCAATATCTTTGCCGATGCTGGCATTCACAACACATTGTACTACAGTAAAACGCGCTACCCCATTGTACAGCAGGAATATCTCATTGCGCAAAAAGCAGATATGGTTATCGTACTTTCCAATGACACATTACCTGATACAATTGGAAAAACAAAAAAAATCGTTCACATTCCTTATGATGGATTATATCTGTACACACCACACCATTACTGTGATTCATTGCAACACGTCGTTACTGTGCTATATGGCAGGTGAAACATTCCCGGCAAAGTGTAACTACTATGAACTATCGCCCCAATTTAAAATGTTGACATAATGAAGCTTTGGCAGTGATACTATCATCCAGCCAAAAGCTATGAAAAAAATTTCCACAAACATAAGTATTATACTGGTCTGTACAGGCTGCTTATTCATATTAGCGATAGCTCTTTCCATAGGTGCATCGCACTTAACATTGCTTGAAGCAATCACTGACACAAGCCCGGTTGCCAGACAGATTGTCATGCTCCGGCTACTACGAGTACTAATGGCTTTTTTTGTTGGCGCGGCACTTGCAGTTTCTGGCTGCATTTTTCAGGCACTGTTAAAAAATCCACTGGCCGAACCGTATACATTAGGTGTATCAGGTGGTGCAGCGTTTGGTGCAAGCATTGCCATTGTTACTGCATCTGGCGCTGTTTCAGTTTATGCATTTACTGGTGGAGTGTGCACTGTGGTAGTGATATTCTTCATTGCCAGGGCAATGCAGTTTCATCCCACAGCAATAATTTTAGCTGGCATATCACTGGGCTTTGTGCTTTCATCAGGAGTGCTGCTTGTATTTGCATTTGCAAAACCCGACACCATACACAAAACACTGATGTGGCTGTCCGGCGACCTATCAATGGCTCACTATGAACATATCACACTGTATTGCATGAGTATACTGGTGATTACAACCATTGCACTTTTTTTTCACCGGCATTTAGATATCATTTCATTTGGCACAGGTTTTGCCACAACCCACGGTATTAGCTCAGTTCATATAGCTATACTTTTCTGGATAGCATCACTTGCAACAAGCATCACCGTGGCCGCTACTGGCATCATTGGATTTGTTGGGCTCATTGTACCACATGCAGTTCGCAGCATAAAAGCAAATCATGCATTTCTTTTGCCAATATCAGCAATTGCCGGCGGCACCACCCTGGTACTGGCCGACACCATTGGCCGAAGCATCGTCATGCCGTATGAGATACCATCAGGCATTATTACGGCGTTCTTTGGTGGAATATTTTTCCTGATTCTTCTGTTAACGCGCAGGGACACAGTATGATAATATTTGAATTCACCGGAATTAAAGCAGGATACAAAAATATTCCAGTGCTCAATATTCCCCATTGTGCCATTAACACCGGCGATTTTATTGGTATCATTGGTCCCAATGGTTCAGGCAAATCAACACTATTGAAACTGCTTGCCCGCATTCTATCTCCTTTATCAGGAACTATCGCCTATAAACAAAACAACATTACAGCAATACCACACACTGTATACGCAACACAGGTTTCAGCGGTAACTGATATTGAACGAGTGCTGCCCTACACTGTTGAGTCATTTGTTGCATTAGGAAGATTTCCCCATGCTGCGGTCACAACTTTAAAAGAACACGATTACAACGCCATTCATGAGGCCATGCAGCACTGTAATGTGATGCACCTAAAACAAAAAAAGCTTACCGAGCTTTCCTCAGGTGAACTGCAGCGTGTCAACATTGCCCGTGCGCTGGCTCAAAGCACTGAGTGCATTCTTCTGGATGAACCGATATCGCATTTAGATATACACCATGCTATTGCCATCATGGATATTCTGCGTAAACTCAATGAAAACGGCAGCACCATCATTGCAATACTGCATGACATTAACATTGCATCTGAATACTGCAGCAGGATAATGGGCATCAAAGACGGAAAGATATTTTTTGATGGGAAATTAGAAGAATGCATTACCTACCAGAATATTGAAGCGCTATTTGATTGCGTGTGTTTAGTCTATACAAATCCCATCTCAGGAAAACCCTACGTGTACCCTGTACCTGAACATGTGAAGAAATAAGGCTCTGACCCCAACTTTTTTACCTTGAACTTGCTTTTTAATAGTGCACTTCATCCTAAATTTTATTGACAATCCATGACTTTTTTTCTTTGCTGTAATTGCTTTTTCGCATGAGCGTAAAGCAGGAGGAAGTTGGGTGAAAATCCCGCGCTGACCCGCAACTGTGATTCCCTGATAATCAGGGATAAGCCAGACACTCCTTGTAGCTGGAATTCCTCGAGGTTTGGGAACCAGTTAGCATCAAAGAAATTTGATTCTAACATCCCGCATGCCTCAAAGCATGCGTTTTTTATGCTTTCCGGTTTCCCTTCTCCTCATTCCAGTACCAACTTTTTAAACTTATGAGGAGGTTTTTATGTCAAAATTTAAAATCTTTTTTTTCACAGCAGTTTTAGCTATAGCCCCCGCCGTCTTTGCCCAGGAAGAAACACCCCTGGAAGATGTTATTATCAGCGCGTACAAAAGCACAATATCTTATGGGGAAAGCTCTTCCGTATGTATTATTACCAGCAAAGATATTGAACAGGGAGGCTATAGGTTTGTAAGCGATGTGTTACAAACAGTTCCCGGACTAACGCTTGTGCAAAATGGAACCTTAGGCGGGACTGCAAGCGTATTTATCCGTGGTGCAAAGACTGGTAACACAGTGGTGCTTATTGATGGCGTTAAGGTTTTAGACCCGTCAACTATCGAACGGACATTTGATTTTGGAACCCTAACCACTGACTCTATTGAACGAATAGAAATCATCAAAGGGCCCCAAAGCGTACTGTATGGCTCCGATGCAACAGGCGGTGTTATTAACATTGTAACAAAAAAAGGTGCAGGAAAGCCCAGCATAACGCTTTCAACATATGCAGGATCATACTACACCACGCAACAGTCAGCACATATACGTGGTGGCGATAGTTCCCTGAATTATTCTTTTGCCGTGGGTCAAGCTGCAGCACAAGGCTATTCCCGTGCAGCAAAACCATCAACAACAACTCCGTTTGATGATGATGGTTTCTATCAGCGATATGCACTGGGTAAATTTAGCTATACGCCATTTACTGCAGTAACCATTGATGCCGGCTTTACGGCAAAGGAAACTGATCTTGACTTAGATGATTATGCCTTAACTGATGATGCAAACTCGTACGAAAACCGTAAGGAAATGTCCGGCTATACACAGCTTGAACACACAATTGCAACATTCTGGAAACACAGCATCAACGCCAGTGTATCCCGCACAATACGCTCATACAATGATTTTGACGATGATGGGAATACAGGTTGGGCTGATTTTGGAGCAGACAACCGATACACAGGAACTATCGCCCATGCTGAATGGCTCCATACATTTACATTACAAGACATCAATACAGTGAACATTGGTATTGCCTACGAAAAAGAATTTTCTAAAGTAGAGGATTATCTGACTTCATCAAAAATTACCAATGATATTGATGTTATTGGCTTTTTTGCTCAGGATCATGTCAAGATTAGTAAACTATTTTATGTAATTGCAGGGATCAGAGCCGATAACAATACCATCTTTGGCTGGCAGCAAAGCTACACAGTGTCACCAGCTGTTATTCTACCGGTAGTAAAAACCAAACTTAAAGGAAACTGGGGCAAAGGCTATAAAGCGCCAAGTTTATACCAAATTTATGGTGATGGTGGTTCATCCGTTTTGGGAAACAAGGATTTACAACCCGAAGAAAACACTGGGTATGATATTGGTATAGAGCAGCCAATCTCAAACTTTATAAAATGTGAGGTTGTATATTTTGCTAATAACTATCGCAACATGATAGAATATGATTCTTCATCATGGCCAGGCAAATATATAAACATTGATAAAATAACTACGAAAGGATGGGAAGGGAACGTAACTATACAACCTATTGAGACTTTGACCATTTCTGGTGGATATACCTACCTTAACGCAATTGATGAAAGTACAGATGAGCAACTGCTCCGCAGGCCTAAACATCAGGGGTATGGCTCAGTCAATGTTACTATTAATAATTTTTCAATATCATGCATTGGCACCTATATTGGAAAAAGGAAAGATGCGTATTTTGATAGTTCAACTTTTACAACAATTACAAAAAATCTTGATAGCTATATCAAACTCGATACAGCGCTCAATTATGCTCTGACCCCACAGATAACAATAAGTGCAAAGGTTGAAAATATCACCAACAAAAAATACCAGCAGGTATATGGATACAATATGCCTGAGCGAAGCTTTTATGTAGGATTAAAAGCAACGTTATAAAAGCATGTAAGCAGGGGCAATTGATCAATTGCCCCTGCATTATGTAACTTACTAATAGCCCCTTCACAATACAAAAACATTTGCACAAAATTAATTGACAGTGGTATAAAATAACATTATCTTGTAGAAAGAGATGCTATGTGTGACGACTTTGCAGGATAGATGCCCCTACAACATTTACTCTATAAAGACGCCATGCCTGACGTCTCATGTACTACTGTGAATATCATATTACGTTATGCGTCTTAAATGAGAAAATGTGCTATTTATAAAATACACTACGGAGGATAATATGAAAAAAACACTTGTAACAATAACAATTATAAGCCTGATTATGTTTGCAGGCATTGGATGTAATAATGATAAAACAGAATTAGCATGGATAAATGATGCAGATGCTCCAATAAACGATATAATATGGGCTGATGGCGATGAACAATGGAGTAAAACTGATGGATATGATGTTGGTCAACAAACCGAATCAAAAGAAGTAAATAAACTTGATGGCACTGTTGTTGCAAGTATTAAAGATGGTTCAGAATTTGTAGAAGGAGAAGCTATAATAGCTGAAACAAGTTCAAGTTCACTATCGCTTAATGAAGGCTCTTCAGAGGTGTATACTATTGATTCTGTTACACCTTAATTGAAATACCTTTAATAGTGAATAATGCCAGCACTACATTTCAGTAATCTACAGTGGGGGCTACCGGTAAATCATGAATGGATGGCGCTAATTTTTAATACCAACCATATTTGTTGTTGCCTGTTGATACACACAGGCATACATTCTACAAATGGGGGAAACGCTATTGTATGAACATAAAAACTAAAATTTTAACAGGCGCGCTTTTAGCACTCATCATTTTTTCCATATCATCTGCCCAGCAGACCAATACTTATACCTGGCAGCAGATTTCCGGTAATTGGTCGGTTGTTTCTGATAACAAAGAATCGTATCTCAGGGAAAATCGCGGGAAGTCATTTCAGTTTGATTATAGCCCGCTTATTAATCTAAACTCAATTATAAGCACAAACGAATACTCTTTTACTGTACTTCATCACACATTTTCACTTCATTCACCGGGCAACGACTCTACCCACCTTACCTTTTTCTCTGCTTCTAACTATCGCCAGTTTTATGCCGTTAAGCTTGCAGGGAACAATTCTACAATACATACCATAAGCCTGGTAGCATCTTCTATTAAAGACACTACTTTACCCAAAGATGCAAAAGGAAATTTTGTCATTACCACACTGTCAGCCAGGGAAATTGCGCTGCAATACGGCACAACCCACACGCTTACAATCACTGTACACAATAAAACCATTAGCATAGCAATAGACAATGCACAGGTACTATCGCACACACTTGATGAAGAGCTTGAAGAAGGTAGCATAGGCTTTGCCTCTAAGAACTGTATTCCCATAATTGATAACCTCATTGTTTATAAAGGCAATGAAATTATCTTTAGTGATGATTTTTCAAAAGAATCCATACGAAAGATTGTACTGCAGGGACGAAAATTAACACCGGAAGAGGTAAAGCAGGAAAAGGAAAAACAAAAGAAACAAAAAAATTAACAGGTTTTATTAATTTTCAAAAAATACTTGCAACTTTTTAACCGCATTTACATCCTATATAATCAGAAAAAAATATTTAAGGGTTAATCATGTACACCATTCATATCTTTTTTTTATTTGCCTTTGGCCTTTTTATTGGATTTATTTCGTCAATCCCTGTTGGCGCTGTCCAGCTTGAGGTCATTAAAAAAGCCATCAACGGCCATTTAAAACCAGCAATATCGGTAGCATTGGGTTCGGTTACCTCTGACTTTATTTATGGTGTTCTTGTGCTTTTTGGCATTGGCGGTTTTTTACACTATCCCAATGTGCAGAAGTTTACTTACTCACTGGGGATTTTTGTCATCATAGCGCTTCTGTACCGTTCATACCGTGAACACAAACACATACCGCCTTCGCACAAGCCCCATATTCAGTACAAAAAACGCACATCGTTTCTTACAGGATTAACCATTGCAATTACCAATCCCGGCATGATTGTGTGGTGGGTTATTGGCTATAAACTTCTTTTAGATTTGCAGCTGTTTGAAACCATGACCGTTCCACTGAAAGTCATCTTTCTGGTAGCGTGCTGCACGGGATTAGCAGGCTACCTTACATTAATTGCATTCATGATGAACAAATTGCAGGAATCAATTTCCGACAGGCTTCTTGACAGAATGAATATCGTCATCATGATTTTACTGGTGTTTGTTATTATATATTTTTCATTCAAGCTGTATGGCTTAATTACAAACACCACAATTGAAATTTTATATAATTTTTAGGCGATAGTTACCAGCAATATACACTTCTATTGGCACAGGCTTTTTTACTGTAAAAATTTTTATAGGCGATAGTTACTGGATATGGATATCATTGCAACGCAACAGTTTATTAATGCATTACGAAAACTTCCTGACAACTCTACACTTGATAAAGAGTTCTTTGCCCCGCTATATGATTTCTTTGAAGATGCAGGTGTATCACTGCTATTGTCAACTCCCGACGATTATTATCTTTTATATTTCGATTTACCCGAAGCCATTGACGATATTTTGCCAACCAATGTTTCATGGCTTGTAGAAAAAGATGAAAAATTAACTTCACTCACCATGTTTGCAGATGGCAGCCAAATTCAAACATACCATACATTTCATTTTGCTAACAATCCTGTAAATGCCTATTTCTTTCAATCATTAAAGGATACCATGACCATAACCATTAATTTTTTTGCAATGATGTATGGTGACATCTACAAACTAAAATCCCAGGAATTTAGGCTACCTCACGCTATACTACAGCAGATAGAATAACACAATGCAGGAAAAAGCAAAAGAATATATTGAATATTTAAAAAAAGGTGAAATGCACCCTGACACCAATCAGCGGAAAAAGAAATTTTCGCGCATTTTTTTGCTCATTAACATTGTTGTGTTCATCATCCTGCTAACACTCATTATCCAGAAAAAAGAGCCAACTGATTATATCTATCAAACCGTTGCAGTAAATGGTGTTCAGGTGCGCTTCTCCATCATTCATACCATCAACCAGCCAATACTGGCATCAGTAACATTTACCAGTAACATTTCATCACAGCTTCCAGTAAAAAAACCACCTATCACAGTAACTATCGCACATAACAATAACGAAATACTGTCACAATCTTTTGACTATTCATCCACAATGCTTGCCATTACTCCACAAAATCCAGTAACCATGACAGCGGCAATTCCTATTGAGCCAGTCAAAGAATATGCAAAAAAACATGATTTGCTGAAACCAAAGCGATATGTTTATCACAGTGTGATTCCATTAACGGTGAAATTTACACTGCACACAGTGATGGATTATTCAGTTGATTTACAGCTTCAATGCAAGGTGAGCGCAAAATGACACGGCCAACCTGGGATGAATATTTTATGATGATAGCTCACGATGTCTCCACCCGAGCTACATGCATTCGGCGCAAAGTTGGGGCAGTCATTGTTAAAGATAAGCGCATCCTGTCAACCGGATATAACGGTGTACCCACAGGCATCACGCATTGCACTCCGGAAACCTGTTTGCGGAATATCTACAATGTGCCGTCAGGTCAACGACATGAGCTGTGTCGCGGATTACATGCCGAACAGAATGCCATTATACAGGCAGCTTTCCACGGTGTTTCAATTGCTGGTGCCATTATTTATGTTACCCACCAACCCTGTTCTATATGTACCAAGATGCTGATAAACGCTGGTATAAAAAAATTTATATTTGAGCACCCCTACAACGATGAACTGGCACAAGCCATGATGGATGAAGCAGGTGTTGAAGCAATTGTGTTTAGAACAGAGCCATCTTAAAGTAAAAAAAACGAACTGGTATAAAAAATTTTATCTATTGACATTTCGTTTATTACATAGTTATATTATGCCAAATAGTATTACTTCCAAATATGAGGATATTTTTATGCCAAAAATAACAACAAATATACCTGAAGAGCTCTATGATGCCATTAATGAGTATGTAAAACTTGGCATATTTAATAGCCAACAAGAAGCCGTATTATATGCAGTAAAAAAATCATATGCTCAAAAGAGCAGGTCATATTTAAAATGGTTAATGAAAAAAGAAAAAATAAAAGAACAAGATTTGCTTGGTGAATTCAAAAAAATAAGAAAATGAGATATAAAATGTTTTTATAATCAACATATTAACACACAATGATTTACAAGGCTATATAAAAATTAGCCCATCAAAAATTTCAGGCTACTCTAAAACAAGGTAGATATAATCAGATAATAAAAAAATAAAGCACAGGCTACAATACATATCCAGTAGACTTTTACAATAATCTTCCATACTTTTGATTCTTTTAATGAATGTATATCCATGGTATTTCCCTCACACAGTCTTTTTTGCAATTACGGCAAAAGAAAATGCCTTCCATATAAATAAAGCGGGTAAATAACCAGAAACCCCGTTATTAACGAAAGAATTATCTTTAATGCAAAATATATAATTTCCTTATTCATATTCACACCTCATTGTACTATGGTAAATCGTTTAGAATCTGCCACCTTTAACAATCCTTTAACAGTGAATGTTGCCATCCGCACATCGGTTTTTGTTTTAAAGCAAATCCCAATTATCCACGGGTAGTCTTTATCAACCGGGCATGTATAGTAGCTTACATATACTTTTCCATCTTTTACTACTACACCTGTATATGCGGTATCTCCATTTGACGGAAGATCAAATAGATGTATGAGTCTGTCGGGCAGTACTTCGTAAATGCCTGTGCGTTTTTTTGCCACATGGTTGCCCATATCAAATCGCGGTCCTAAATGATTACGCCCTGCTGCAAAAATTCTTCCATTAATTGAAAAAAGCGTTGCTCCATCAAGCCGTGTAATAAAAGAATGTGCGTAACTCCATTTAGTATACGGCTTTTGAGCAATAGCAATTGTTGTATTACCCGTTGGATTGCCAAATTCATATCCCCCGGTACCCAGACTCCCGCATCGCAACGTTGCAATAATTGACCCATCAGGTAAAAACTCAAGTTCAGGCTCACCATTACCATACGCAGTATATACTTCAGAAACCTCTTTCCATACTAAGCCATCGGTTGATGATAACAATACAGTAATAGTTGAAACATCAGTTTCTGCCGGTTGCCCTGTTGGAAGGAGCAGAGGTTTTTTGCCACTTGCAATGACATGCCATATTTTATTATCCCTGGTTTTTGGCCTCCACAGATTCCATCCACCCTGAGTAACTTTTTGTACTCCCTTTTGTGTGCGGTGGTAAACCGTAATTGCTGTTAACTCCTCAGGAATACTCCAGTTCAATCCATCCTTAGTCAAAGACCAGTATGTTGTATGAGGTGAAGGATCAAATTTTTCATTTACAAGAAAATATACAAAAAGCTTATTCTTTATTACTGCAAATTTTGGATCACGAACATCTTTCCCACCTACAACCAGCTTTGCCACATCCTGCCATGTTTTAGCATCAGCAGAACGGCGTATTAAAAGATAGCCATTATTATCAAATAAATGCCATTTGGTTTGTGCATGAATACAGTAAAAATATCCTTCATGATAAATTAAATCAGTATTTGAATTATGCTGTTTCAATGGATCATCTGATGTTGTAATTATATATGAGTCAAATTGTAGTGATGGATCATAACTCTCCTGTGGTGGTTTACGCACATCCCAGTATAGTATAAGAAGCGAAATTAAAATAACAGGAAATAGTATACATCCTGCCAGTATCCTTAGTCCCCGCAGTATATATTTCATGGAACCTCCCTGTAACTCATTTTTTATTTATTTAATAAATTCTAATGTACAATGTATGATAGTAATTGTCAATTTTAATTACTTTATATATCTTTACTTAAACTTAAACCTATACCTCAACCTAAACCTTAACCTTTACCTTTTACCCATCTTACCCATTTCAATTTTAATTGCCATTTCCATAATATATGCCGGTGGGATGCCGGGCTTTAACATGGTTTGATTGATTATGATAGTAGGCGTTGCATGCACACCCAACGACCCACCCAATGAAATATCCTTCTGCAAATATTTAATAACTTCTTTTGTTTTTGCACGTTGGAATAGTTCATTGTAGTCATATTGCAGGCGCTCAACAGCGCTTTTTATAATTTCATCATCAACCTTTCCCTGGTGCGACATTAATTGCATGATATATTCATGATATGATGCACTGCCATATAACGAATACGCAATTGCCGAAGCATTGCACGAAGAGCCATCTTTTATGCTTTTTATAAATCTGTTGCATTGTCCATCAAGAGGAAAATGCCTGAGGTACAGTGCTATGGCTCCATCATATTTTAATGCAAGCTCATGCAACATGATAATTGCCCTGTGGCATGCTCCGCAGTTAAAATCAAAAAAGACAACAATATGAACCGGGTACTCCTTTTTACCCAAAACAGGGTTTATATCATCAACTGCAACGTTTATCTTTTCATACGTGTTATACTCTTTTTTAAATTCTTCTATTAGCTTTGCCTGACGTTGTTCTTCCTTTTTAGTATAGGTATACTGTAATCCTGCATGTAATCCATACGCTATACCCAGTGATACACATGCTGTTACCAGTGTAATTACAAAAAACTTTTGCACAGTCCTGCTTTTCATTATTTGCATAACATCAAAATCGTGAATTGTATTAATACCCTTAATTATGCCATCATACATTTGTTGTATTCGTAAAAGAACACATACCAGAAGTACAATATTACATGCCCACAGTACCATGCAAAATGAACATATTTTCTTTATCTTAACAAATGAAATAAACCCCAGCACAACTGAAAGAAGTACCCCAAAAATTGCAAACCACAAAATTATAAAATCTATTACTGTATGTTGCTCACTTTCTGCATATAGAATGAGAAAAATAAAAATCAAATAAAACGCAACACCCCAGGCTGATAGCGGTAATCCAAAAAGAACCGAATACGCACTGGTATTGACCGCATTGCAATCAAATATGGTGCCAGCAGTACACAATGCATACAACGCCTGATCAGGAATAATTGGAAAATAATGTACATACAGTAAGTATAGTGAATCTATTAATGCAATTGCTGTGGTAAGCATCATTACAATCATTATTCTGTTTTTGAACATGAGCAGTCTCCTGTAAAAATATGCGTATATAGTAAATTCATGCTTCAGTATTCACTTTAAGTTGCAGTTTTAATAGCACTATACATTATTTATAATCAAAAATTTTCAAAACATTTTAATTCTTCTAAAAAATTTTAAAATTAAAAATACAAACAACACTTATTGCCAGCACTTCTTATAATTTTATTTACATTTGATATGTTACCAATTCCAATGTGATGACGCATCTTACATATACTGTCAATTGAAATAATTTTTATAACAAAGCAATTTTTATGGAGTGTTTTAATAAACCAAATAAAAAAGAGTCAAAAGTTTAATAATGTATTGTCTTAATGTGTTGAAATAGATATCATAAGATACTTCATTGAAAAATTACTTTTATTAAATATGGCTGATACTCTAATGGATTCATATATACTATATACCACTGCTTGCCTTCTTGTAGAATAGCCTTTGCCGAATAATACATCATGGCTGTAGAATGCAACCCGGGCGGTGTATATATAATTTCCTTTTTTGCCTGTGGTAGCGTTTCTATTGTTTGTGCTTTACACATCACTATATTGCCTGTAAAAAGTTGACTATACACAACACAGTATGACCGCGATATCCCGTCATAGGTCAGAGAACATTCGCCAGCAACATCATCGTATAATCTTTTTGCGGCATTAAGTTTTTTATCCCAGTTACTATCGCCCTGTAAAAATTCATAATGATTTTGCTGCAGTATGTTGTCTTTATGTACCCGTGCAATAACAAGTGAACTTTTATTTTTTTCACTGATGTGTCCCACTACATAAACATAATCGTTATGCATCAGCACCGATGCACCCAATGCGGGGACATTGCCCACAAACATATTCTTTTTACGGGTAAAATAAATGGGTTTACCTATTTCCCATTGGTTGGGAACATTCCAGTATGCAATTGAACTTTCTTTCATGGTAAATGACAATGGTTTAGCAGGGTCATGTATGTATACATGAGCATAATACACATATACCGTATTACCAAGACGGATGCCATCAAATGCCCACACTCTATCCCTGGATGGATTTTCATCAGAGGTGTTTTTTATGAATTGTACTATTTTACCATGTTCCCTGTAATATTCAAATTGCAATTGTGTAACATTGGTAGCATTAATCTTTTCAGTAAAAGCCAGGCTGTTAGAAATCATGCCGTCATCTGTAATGGTATCGCCAAATGTCCACAGGGTATAACGCTGGTCAAAATCTATTGGTGTACAGCCATCCTGCCCTTTTACAAATTGCAGGCGTGAGGGCGCAAATACACCATATTCAGTAACGCGGTGAGTTTTATTACATTGAGTATAACAAAATACACTGAGTATAACAGTAAGTAAAATACAAAGTGTGGAATATGTTTTATCCAAATAAAATTACCCTTAGAAGCGTATTTTATTCCAACCCATATTTTCTTGGCTGAGAATACCTGAAATATCCGCTTTCTTCTTCATTCTTGATTGTTTCAGCTTCATTGCCAAAATATTTAATCCGTAAACTATCAAGCTGCTTTTCAAGCTCCGCACCTTTATATTTTTTTTCAAGCTCAGCACGCTGCTGCATATACTGCATTCCGGCATCCCAGCGCTGGTCGCGCACTGTATCCAGTTCTTCCCAGCGTTGCAGTGCAGCACTGTCAAGCCCCATAGCTTTGCGCACTTCTTTCAGGCTTTCCTTTCTTTCCTGTGGTGTCATATTTCCCAGATCTTTCTGTACACTCTCAACATCAAGGAAAGAATTCATCAATTCCTGCTGTTTTCGTGCCATAAATGTATCGGTGTTAATTTTATATGCTTCCTGAATGCTTTGTTTATAAAGCGATAGTTTTTCATTAAAGGGCATATTGCCTTCCCGAATAGTATCCAGTGCATTATAAATTGGTTCTATTCTTTTTTCAGCTTCCCATACCTCTTCTGCATCCTGACCAAAAATTTCATACCGTTTTTCCCATAATGCAGTGCGTTTGTCTTTTGAAGATAATTGTGCCAGATCATTTTTATTTTCTTCTAACCATTTGTTATATTTATGCAGTTTCTCAAATGTATCAAATATTTCATTTTCCATCCCGGGAAATATTTCTCGCAACATTGCATACAAATATACAACCCAGTCATCCGGATACATTTTCATAAGGTAATCCATAAGTTTTTCAACAAGCATTACCTGGGTATGCTTGTGGTGAATTGTTTTCCCATACTTTTCTCTGAAATACTGAACAACATCCTGCATATCAAAGTCGGCCTGCAGGCGCGCTCGCAGTTCCTCATCTGCCTGAAAAGCCTGCAGTAACATATTTACAGGTGGTACAACACCACCATTTTTGATATAATCAATACGTGACTGGATAGTGTCAGATGTATTGAAGAACATAAAATATATCACCAGTGCTGCAACCAAAACTGTACCTATGTAAATAACACGCCTCTTCATGGTATAACCCTTGTCATTTTTAAATTGATAACCAAAACATCTTAAAAAACCTGTATTATTTCAACTACATTTTTTAACTATCATAAAAAAGCCCTTCCCCTATACATTCTTAAAGGGAAGGGCTTTCTGTTTTCAGTATATGAATTAAAAATTAATCGTAATACGCTATATAATCAAATATTGCTGCATAAAATTCCATTTCATCAAATGTATCAGGTCCAAGACCTATAACATCCATATGATCCTGATTAATAAGATCAGCAGTTGATGTCATCTGCAGTTCATTAGGATAATTTATATTACCAACATAACCTAAATTTGTATCTGTTGTTAAATAATCCTGTCCCAAAAATACTTCAGTGTATTTTAGTCTATAGCCCATTTGCTGTGAATTAATACCCACCAGTCCATCATCATCCAGGTCATCCTTGATACCATTACCACAACCGGCAACCCCATCATTGTCACAGTCATCAATGCAATATCCATTTCCATCAATATCATATAAAACTTTTACTATTAGTAACAGTGGATTTAAATCCAAACCTTTTTGCGCTGTCATCACTGAAACATATCGTGCGGCATATTGGGAAGAAACAGGATAATTTTGATTATACACTTTTGCGCCTGTTATTTTGCCATCATCTGGACTGTAATCATCATAGACAAATTGCATTAATGCTTCAACAGTGTCATTGCCTTTTGTATATACTATATCTCCATATAAATTAAAAATAAACTTTAAAATATCCCCAAGAGTTCCCATTTGCAGAACATACTTACCCAATGGTGAACCTCTATGGGGTGAGGATATACTCATGGCAACCTTAACAACCTGATACCCTTTACGCTGGTATAAGACTTTAGCAGCTTTACGAATATCCATACCACCCTGGGAATGTCCTACAAGATTAACATATTTTACACCTGTTGTTGCCATATATCCTTCAATTTGATCCGCTAACTGTGCACCGCGAAATTCTGAATTGTGAAGCGGTTGCACTTGAGCAACAAAAGACTTCTGACTGTCATTTATATTTGGATTACAGCTAACCTCTAAAAAACTATCACAGGGATCACCAACAAATACTCCGTAGTCATTGCCCCAATAATTATATCCCAATATAGTATCAAAACCACCCATTCCATGAGCAAAAACCACTGGATATGTTGTTTTGCTAACAGCAGCATACGAATTACTAATCAAAAACAAAAAAACTACTGCACTACAAATATTTTCTATTAATAATTTTTTCTTCTTCATTCGAACCCCCTGAATAATATTTGAGACCTCTGAATAAATACTAAAAAAAGGTTGCAATTTCAGTAAAAAATAAAGAGACATAATATAAGAGACAG
>JBBFLA010000033.1:0-32251 GCA_037481795.1 Spirochaetota bacterium | reverse complement strand
GTGTTTGGATCACATGCACACCTATATTCATCTACGAATTCCCGTTTCGATTTTTGATCCAGCTCTCTTTTTTTTTTATGAAGATTCAATTCCATTGTTAGCTCGCCAATAGTCTTCTTAGCTATTTCAAGCTCTTTTATAACTGGATCTTTTCCGCGGGTTTTCAGACCTTCCCTGGCAGCAATGAGGAATCTGTTCTTCCACGATTCTATTTCTGGAACAGGTATCTTTAGCTCACGTGAGATATCATTGATATCTTCACCCCGTAATAACCGCAATACGATGTCTTCCTTTTTCTTAGCACTTATCCGTTTCATACGTACAGTTTGTGACATGCTATCCTCCGTTTTCAACCACTATTTTTGCTAATTTAGTGCTCGGTTGAAACCGGGGCCAGTATAAGTGTTATTGTATACAAGTGTAACTTCCTGTATAATTGCGTGCACCATTTCAGCAAAATTAACTTTTGTATAATGCAATTCGGTACGTGCCATGCGGGAAAATGAAAGCAGGTCTTCAATGAGCTTATTCATTTTCTTTACAGAATCAATAATAGCCACTATGTACTTTTCAATATTCTGGTCAATCTTTCCCAAAAGCTCCTGCTGAAGTAAATTCAAAAATCCTGAAATTGTTGTAAGCGGTGCACGCAAATCGTGTGAAACCGTATACGCAAAACTCTCAAGTTCCTTATTTGTTTCCTGTAATTGTGCTGTGCGCTCCTGTACCTTTTTTTCAAGTTCAGCATTGAGTTTTAATATTTCTTCTTCATAGCGTTTGTACAGAGTAACATCACGCGCAATGCCCTCAATAGCAATTAAATCACCGCTTTCATTATATACCGGAACATTGCGCTGTTCTGTCCATATTATTGTACCATCCTTTTTAACCCATCGCAGCACTACCGGTTCAGTAAAATGTTTTTTTTCAAGTAGCTCCTGCAAAATATGCCTGTCATCAGGATGCACTATTTCAAAACCAAGATTGGGGTTAGCATAATGATCTTCAGGGGTGTAGCCGGTTATAGTTGTTGCAGCCGGATTAACATACGTAAATCGTGGTTCTGGCACAAGCTCATACCGGTAAATCAAATCCTGTGCATTTTCGGCAATCCTTCTGAAGCGCTCTTCGCTTTCGCGCAATGCATTTTCTGTTTCACGAATACGTAATAAATTTTTAATAGCAAGAATAAATTCACGAGGATCAACCGGATGAACAAAATATGCGTCAGCACCTCCTTCAAATGCTGTTTCTTTATAATCAATACCTATATATGTTGCAGATACATGAACTACTGGAATGTGAGTTGTTTTTTTATCTCCCTTTATTTCTTTACATACTTCAAACCCGTTAATATCAGGAAGGTTAACATCCAGAACAATACAATCGGGATTATATTTTTTTGCCATTTCAAGGGCTTTATAACCTGTATCTGCTTCAATGGTATCAAAACCTGCACGTTGCAAAATTTTTATAATTGCATATCTATTTACTTCAATGTCATCAACAACCAACATCAAATATTTTTTATTCAATCTCCACCTCCATGCGTATCTAATCGTAACGCTTTAACTAGTGTATTTTTTATTTTCTGTATTGCTGCATCTCGTGACGGTGCATCTTTAGTTAAAATTGAAACTACATTCCCTTCTAACTTTTTACGGTCTTCTTCTTCAAGAATCTTTGATGACAAAATTATTACTGGAATTTCTTTTGTTGTAGTATCTGACTTTAGCTGTTCCAGAACCTCAAACCCACTCATACCTGGCATAATTAAATCTAAAAGTATAACATCAGGCATATACTCTTTTGCCTTTTTTAATCCATCAAATCCATCAAATGCCTCAATAACACTAAATCGCGTATCAGCCAGATATCCTTTTATAACATAGTGGGCTATTTCATCATCATCTATAATCAAAACCTTTTGCTCTGCATAGCCTTTGATAATCGACTGCAGTTTTTGCAATAGAGTGCTCCGCTCAACAGGTTTTACAATATAGTCAAAAGCCCCAAGCATGAAACCTTTATCCTGCTCTTCAACAACTGTTGCGCAAATAACAGGTATATTTTCATAATATTTTTTAGATTTCAACTCTGATAAAAACTCCCATGAATCCTCATTGGGTAAAAGGATATCTAAAATTATTGCAACAGGTTTAACTGATTGTAGAATATTCTTTGCCTCACGAATACTACCAGCTAAAAAAACCTGAACACCTGTATTCTTTAAATATTTATCATACAAAAGGCGAGTAACTTCATCATCTTCAATAACTAAAACCGGAAATCGTGTTGCATCAATGAAAGGTTTTCCATCGCTTTTTTGCAGAGCATCAGGCGCCTGATATACAATTGGTATACGAAGATAGAATACTGAACCTTTCCCCACCTCACTTTCAGCCCATAATTCACCCCCCAAAATCTTAGCCAAATTTTTTGAAATTGATAACCCAAGACCCGTCCCTCCAGGTTTTTGTGACAATTGACTATATTCATCAAAAATTTTATCTAAATTGTCTTTTGCAATTCCAATACCAGTATCTTTTACCATGAAAAGTATAGTAGTACCATCTGTTTCCAATTTTGCCGATACACGTATTTCACCATATTCAGTAAATTTAACAGCATTTGACAAAAGATTGCGCAATATCTGCGACAGTTTGACATCATCAGTTTCAAGCTGAGGAAAGTTAATTGGATCTTCAAATATTAATGCTACATTAGGCGAAGTCAACAATGGACGAATAATTCCCCTAAGGCTTGAAAAAAGCTCTTCAACAGTAAATCTATTTGTATTGACAGTCACCTTGCCTGCTTCAATTTTAGCCAAATCCAATAAGTCGTTTATGAGTGTGTGTAGATTTTCAGCAGATTGCATTATAAACCGCACTTGTTTTTCCTGCTCTGCGGTCAGATTCCCATCAACTTTATCAAGTAATATTCTGCTTAGTGAAATTATTGCATTAAGAGGGGTTTTGAATTCATGACTCATATTGGAAATAAATTTTGTTTTAAGTTCATTTACACGTGAAAGTGTAGTAGCTTTCTCCGATATTTCAGAATAAAGTGCAAGTACTCCACGGTTTGTCTCTTCTAGCTCTTTATTGAGTGTTTCTAACTCATCTTGCTTTGTTTTTATTTCTTCCAATGCATGGATTAGTTCTTTATTCTGCTGACGTAGTATCACAAGTGGATCATAATCATTTTTAATTGCAAGAGCTGCAACAATACTTTGAATTTTCTTTTCATCAATATGTATATGCTGGGGAATTGGTTTTCCCATAAACACCGTTGTACCGTGTTCTGAAGTATCGATAGTAAAAAATTCCATGAATTTTCGTGCGCCAATAATACCAATACCCAAACCCGTTTTAGATTTATACTCACCGCTTACTATCTCATGTATATTTGGTATCCCCTTCCCCTTATCCTTAATATAGATTGCAAATATGGCTGGCCTTGCATCTGCATTAATTATAAATTCTGCTGTCCCTCCTCCTGCATACTGATACGCATTTCGTGATATTTCTGAAACTGCAGTGCTAATGCGAATTTGTTCAGTTTCACTGAACCCACACTCTTTAGCTATAGTTTTAGCCCTCTGACGAACTTGTACAATATCCTCTTCATACAATATTTGTACTGTTAGTAAAGGGTATTGCATTGTACTGATTCTCCTTTAATATTAATAATGAACTATCATCTTTTGGTCTATGATACTCATTAAATAATACTGCAGCAATTATAGATAAATCCTGCGCAAAAATATTTGGGTAATCAGTCAACATCCATCGAGATGATATGCCATCTGAATGCATTATGCACAATGCATTGTTACTCCAAGGATATGTAAAGGTATGTATGGTAGAATTGTGCATTCCTAATGTTCCATTGTGAGATACCATATTTACTCTCTTTTCACCAACTATTGCACCAGCAATATTACCAATACCAGCATATACAACTTCATTTTTTTCAGGGATTATCTTTGCAATAGAAGCGGAAGCACCCCGGGTAGAATACAAAGCATGATCAATGCGTGATAAAATTTCGTGAGGTTCTTTTGTAACATTATCAAAAAAAACCTCTGCAGCAATAGTTGAAGCCTTATACGCATACTCACCATGTCCAAGCCCATCAGCAATCATGCATAATGCAAAATCATCATTACAATGGACTGCAACAGTATCACCGCAAAACTCTTCCCCAATTAATGGAACGCAAATTGTTGAGTATATAAATCGCTGTTTTGATAACATTTGCAATGCAGGTGGCACAGATGTAGTATTATTTTCATAAAATCTGCATACTATAAAAGTTGCTTTCTGTTTTTCACTGTATATATAACATTCATCTGAAAGCCGCTTAATTGAGCCAAGTCCAATACCCAAGCTTCCTCCTGCCGAGAAACCATCCTGCATGGATTTTTCAACATCAAACCCAGGACCTTTATCCATATATACTATCTCAATACCCTTTTTTGTTTCAATTGTCTTTACTATAATCATACTATCCTTAGCATGTTTAATGCCATTTGTTGCCAGTTCAATAACCACAACGGCAGCTTTTTCTTTTATGGAATCAAATTTATATTGTTCGCACAACGATTTTAAACCTCTCCTTGTGTGTCCAATCATAGATTCATCGGTTAATGTATATAATGTGTGCATGATTCACCGCCATCTAAGTATCTCTACTCGTGTACCTTTTCCAACCTCAGAATGTATTGAAAACTCATGAACCAATCGTTTGGCACCACCCAATCCCAAACCCAAACCATTACCAGTTGTATACCCATCCTGTAAAGCAAGCTCAACATCAGGAATCCCTGGCCCACTGTCCTCAAATATTGCCTGTACACCTAAATGTCCGTCATTTTCTACTACATTAAACGTAACCGAACCTCCACCGCCATGTGCCACAACATTTCGCGCCAGCTCACTTGCCGCGGTTACCATTTTAGTTTGATCAACAATGGAAAATCCTATCTCCTGCATAATTTTTCGTAACATCTGTCTTACTGCTACAATATCATCAGATCCTTTCAATGGATAATTTTCTGACTTTACATTCTTCATGCTTTTTCCCTTTGTTTACTTGTCAGGGATTGCAACAGTTCAATGCCCTTATCAACATTCAAGGCTGTATGTACATTCTCTAATTTCAGACCTAATTCAACAATCGTAATGGCAACAGCAGGCCGCATGCCAACAACCACCGTTTCAGCACCTAAGGTTTTTGTCATTGTAGCGATAGTACCAAGCATTCTTCCAATAAATGAATCCACCATCTCCAGAGAAGATATATCCAACAATACTCCTTTTGCCTTGGATTTAACCACACGCTCACATACATCATCTTGTAAGCGCAATACCAATTTGTCGTGCATATCAACCTGTATAGTAACTAATAGAAAGTCACCAACCTTTAAAATGGGGATATGATCCATATCTGCATCCTTTTATTAATCATTTTTTCTAACTGTATAACCTAATAAAGTGAATGCGTAGGCTAATGCATCTGATAATGTTGCCTTGGTAATAACATCGCTAAATGTTACACCCAAGTGTACCATAGTCTGTGCAATCTGAGGCCGTATACCGCTAATAACACACTGTGTACCCATAAGGCGGGCTGCTGCATTAGTTTTTATTAAATGTTGTGCTACCAGAGTATCAACCATAGGAACACCTGTGATGTCAATGATTGCTACGCTACTTTCAGTTTCAACAATACTTTGCAATAAATTTTCAAGAACAACATTAGTACGTGCACTGTCAAGCACACCAATCAAAGGTAAAACTAAAATCCCATTCCATATTTTCACTACTGGTGTAGATAACTCAAGCAACTCCTGCTGTTGCCGCTTGATAATATCTTCCCTACTTTTTTGATAGGTTTCAATAACAAATAATCCAAGTTCATCAAACATTACATTTGCAGCCCATGTAATAGCATTAACTTGATCTGTTTCAAGTTGTTTGAAGATAGCTTCAAATAGCGATTGTTTAAATGACATCACGAATCGCGCAACCAAACCGGCAGAAACACTCTTTGCTGCCCAATTTTTTGATAGATTTATCAAGAAGTCACGCACCCCATTCCAGGATGAAGACGAAAGGTCAGTTACATTAGACTTGCAGGCATCAACCAAAACTTCCATGAAATTTGTTGCCTGGTTTTCAATCTCTATGGCTGATAATAAATTCTTTGTTTCCTTTGACACATTTTTTAGATTGCTAATCCAGCTTTTAAGTAAGTATTCGTTGTTTTTAACTATAAAATTTGTAAGCGTACTATAACTATGAGATGACATAGAAACCTCCTACTTTTAAATCTTTTTGCCTAATAATATTATAATGGTATTACAAAGTCAAAAAAAATTTTTTTAAATATCATTATGATACATAATCTTCTCATTATACAAAGAAAAAATATGGGCAGTGCATATTTGCATACTGAGACAAAACACTGCCCTTAATTTTTGATTATAAAAAGTTAAATAACTAATACTTTTTATATGATTATAAACTTTTTGACTTTAGATACCACAATAGAGCATCTATAAATTAGCATTTATTATTATGGAACTATATAAAATACACTTGCAGGTTTTTCCATACCTTTAAAAGGTATAACCTGATACCTGCCATTTACAAAATAATCAACCATATCATCATAATGTTTGCTTACTGGATTTCCCGATTGTCCCGGCACCGTAATAAAGTATAATGGTTCTTCTTTATTAAAATCAACAATCATACGCATAGCAGGGATCATCCACACATCAAAATCTTTGCCCCACGTATGCATGGCAACATTTGGCGTATGCACATCACCCCCTGCCGGATACGGTCCCCTGCTTAAGAAACCTTTGAGCATACCAACCTCTTTTGCAATCTCATGCTTAAACCAGTACTGATGCATTTTCCCCCACTGCCACTTATTTTCATTACTTCCCATTGTATCCTGGCACAGCGTATATGCATCAGCTAACGTTTTTGCAAGCACATCCCATTTGGTTTCCACTTTTGGTGTTGTCACATTATCAAAAAATGGTGACTGGTGTTTATACGCAAGCAGCTCATCAAATGCCGAATATGAAGTCATGCTTGCCTGTAAAAATGCTTCCCACACCTGACTGTCCGCCGGGCCAAGTTCATCCAGAAATGTATTATGCACAAAGCAATGGTACAAAGCACCCATCAGTGCAGCTGACGCAGATTCTGCTTTCATAACACAGTCAAACTTTTCAGGCAAAAGCATGTGAAGCGCTTTTAATGCCTTATCTTTTTGTTTTGGCGATAGTTCTTGAGTAGCAGCTATAATCTGTGTATGATTCTTATTGTCAAAAAGAATATTTTGCACGTGTTTTGCCATACGTGAATATTGGTCATTCTGTAATTTCATCATGTCTTCAAGTGTAAAGGTTTTATTGTGCGATAGTACCTCAATAATGCGCATTGCCCGCTCATCGTTATACCACGATTGCGACAGATTAACCGGATACTCCTTATCCACCGTCCGGTGATTTGCTGTGGCAATAAATCCTTCTTTGGGATTTTCTTTATGTGGCAGCATCTCAAACGGCACAAAACCATCCCAATCATATTCACCCGTCCATCCCGGGGATGGGAATAACCCTGTGCCTTTTTTTCGCTCAGGATAAAGCCCTGTCACCTGCCAGCCAATTGAGTTACTATCGCCATATACAATATTAAGATAGATGGTTTGAATATGTTTCATTGCTTCCCGTGCCTGCTCAAGCGTTTTAGCTTTTCCCAAATTATAAAAGCCATTGAGCGTTTTATTTCCACCTGCCACCACCCAGGACAGTGCAAATCCATACGGCATATCAACTGCTGGAGGCTGTACTGGAAGTTTTGGCGGAAATGGCATTTTCAAAAGCGCCGTATTAAGTAGTGGACCATGTATCGTGCTATACATGGTAACAGTATGCTTTTTTCCCTTTACCGTAAAGACTTCTTCTTGCTTTTCAATGGGCAGCCACTTACCTTTATACAGGTAATATAAATTACCCTTTTCTTCTTTAATCTTTTCAATAAAGATGTCCTGCGTGTCAGCCATCACCATGGTTTCGCCCCACGCCACATGGCCATTGTATCCAGCTACAACGATTGGTATACCTGGCAAACATACGCCTGCACAATGATAGGTTGGACACTCAAGGTGCATAATAATCCACGGTGAAGGAAGCGAAGCCATTAAATGCGTATCGTTTGCAACAATACTTTTGCCGCTGGTTTTCTTTGGTGCAATAGCCCAGTTGTTTGACGCAGGTATCCCCAAACCCAACGACTGCTGTAACTGGCTAAGTTTACCTAAAACTTCCTCTATCTGTGGTATAGTATTTATAACATCACGCAATTTTTTAGCTTCTTCAAAGGGAAGCTCAGTATCTTTGTATACTGGAAAAAGATGACAGGCTTTTTCCAAACCTATTTTTTGTGCTATGACTAAAAACTGCAGCTCCTCAATAAAATTAAACGAAACGTCTAAATTTAGAATGCCAAAAATATACAAACCATCTTCTGGCTGCCACTCATCTGGTGTAAATCCTGCAAGTATAAATTCGGGAGGTAACTTTTTACACCCCTTAATATAGGCATTGACCCCTTTTGCAAATTGCGAAAACATCATGAGTCCATGGCTGTCAATTGACCGCATGTTTTCAATCACCATCTTTTTTGCATTAAGACTTCGCATGAAGTAGTCGATAGTCAGCCCATCGTTGCCTGCAATTTCAGATAGCCTTCCCTGAATAGCCATCTTTAACATTACCATCTGAAATAACCGGTATGATGCCATGACATATCCGGTTGCTAAAAATAAATCCTCTTCACTGTGTGCTTTTATGTGGGGGATGCCTAAATCATCGTAGCGCACCTCTACCGGTTGCTTCAATCCTTCAATACGTATGGTACCGCTATACTCTTTTTCTGATGATTTAAAGTAGTGCCCCATCATGGAACAGTGAGCTGTACACAGCATAAGAATTACACATAGAACAACACTTAATGCTTTTGGTTTCATTAATCCGCCTCCCTACGCTAGTTTTTAGCCCAACCCACTATTCTTTATGTGTCCATCATCATAACGGCAAACTCATTACATTTTATTGTAGTATGCCGGAATGATTTTTGTGTACATGTTCACAACTTGATAGAATCTGCACACATCCCTTTTTTTGCAAGATGAGCTGTAAGTAGATTTTTAAAAAATTTATTATGCGATTTATCTTTTAAATGCAAAAGTTCATGTACAATTACTTTTGCTTTTTCTTCTTTAGATTTAGTCAGAAGTTCATACGAGAAGGTTAGTCGCCCTTTACTTGAACAACTTGCCCATTTTCTGGACATTTTTCTGAGGAGTTTTATTCTATTTTTTAATCTATTCATCATAAAACATCTTCCTCTGCGTCTCTCTGTGTTCTCTGTGGTTGATATTTTTTCACCACAGAGGACACAGAGAAGCACGGAGATTTTTATTCTTTGTTTTAACTTTTTTATCATAAAATATTCTTCCTCTATGTCTCTCCGTGTTCTCTGTGGTTAATATTTTTTTCACCAAAGAGGACACAGAGGAACACGGAGATTTATAGAATCCATCGTGCTATTCCATCTTTCAATTTTACTACATTAAAATTGATAAGTAATCCAACCTTTATTCCAGCTAATTTCATATAAGTCATTAGTTGTGCTTTATGAATATCTGCTATAGCATCCACAGATTTAATTTCAACAATCACTTTATCTTCAACGAGTAAATCTATTCTATAGCCAGCATCCAATTTAATATCTTTATACACCAGTGGCAAAGGTAACTGCTTTTTAACATTTAATCCGTTATTAGTTAATTCATAGAAAAGACATTCTTCGTAGGCACTTTCCAGTAACCCCGGACCAAGATTTTTGTGCACCTCAATAGCACATCCAATAATTTTTTTGGTTAAAACGTTTTCTATCATTTTTTCTTAATTTCTCCTCTGTGAATCTCTGTGTTCTCTGTGGTTACTTTTTTTCTCACCACAGAGGGCACGGAGGTATTTTTCGGGTTTCAGTTAAAACTATTAGGCGAATTCAAGTCAAAAATACAACCTTTAACTCCCCTAATCGTACAATAATCGTGTAATTCGTGCAATAATCGTGCATTATTCGTGCAATTTATATCTAACCGATCGCCCCTTGCCGACATGTATAGCAATTTTCTTTTTAACCAAATCGTTTAAATCCAAATGCGCTGTTCTGGGTGATATTTTCATCAGTTCTACATATTGGCTACGAGAAATTTGACCATGTTCAATAATATATTTAACCGCCTTTATCTGCCGCTCGCTCAGTCCCATCTTTTTCAAATTCTCTTCATTATAAATATCTTTATATATAGTTACTTTCATCACACCGCTGTTGTTTTCAAAATCCGGCTCTGGTAGCCCTTGTTTTTTACACTCATCTATTATTTTTATAGTGCCTCTTCCCCATGTCTCAATAAAACCAGCATAATAAAACACACTGGCAAGGAGAGGATTTCGGTTTGCTCCTATAATCTCATTTTTATCGTTAATTCCAATGATAAGTTTACCTCCCTGGGTATTTGCAAAAGCAGAGAGCGTCTCTAAATATTCATCACGCCACGATTCTTTGTATTCTAATTCTTGATTTTCCATTACTCATCTCTCAAAATTTAAATCCTAATTGTTTTCTAAGGAATCATATAATGCTTTTTATTGTTCATTTCCCTTTTTCTTTCTTTCCTCTGCGTCTCTCTGTGTTCTCTGTGGTTATTATTTTTTCACCACAGAGGGCGCAGAGAAGCACTGAGATTTTTATTCTTTGTTTTAACTTTTTTATCATAAAATATTCTTCCTCTGCGTCTCTCCGTGTTCTCTGTGGTTATTATTTTTTCACCACAGAGGGCGCAGAGAAGCACTGAGATTTTTATTCTTTGTTTTAACTTTTTTATCATAAAATATTCTTCCTCTGCGTCTCTCTGTGTTCTCTGTGGTTACTTTTTTTCTCACCACAGAGGGCTCAGAGAAGCACGGAGTTATTTATTTTATTTTTTTAAACTTGTTTTATGTTCCAAAAATACATCCTCTGGTTTTATAAAATCCTTATTTACCTGCCATTCTACAAACGTGCAAATGGTGTACCGGGTCTAAAATCAAAATATATTACCACACTGCATTTTTATTATTAATAATATCCTTGAATTCAAGCATTTTTTTTGATTTTATTTACACATTCACATTTGCAATAAAACACCTTACATAATACCGTAGTAATCCTTACAGATAATTATGTTTATGTTGCATTAACTATCGCCCCTTAAAAAAAACACTACTACGTGCTGATAGGTTATTTTATGCCACAGCAGACAGTTTACTGTGTACTACCATTAAAAATTTTTTCAGTTTTCATGTAAAAAATTATTGATTTTATACAAACATAACAGTGATAGTCTTTTTTAAATTGTTTTCTTAAATATTAAAGTATAGGAGAGCGCAATGCCTAAAGAAAAATGTTTTTGCGCTAACTGCATGAATTGTATTGTTATTCGTCAATATGAATCTGATCCTGAGCGATTTGTTTTGAGGGTTCGCTGTATCAAGAAAAAATGGACCAAACGCTCTGGCGAAGAAAAGTTATACAAATATTTTACAGTTTCACGCCGTACTGTGGATAATTGTCAGCATTATACTGAAGCCGGCGACCTTTATCCATATATTAAAAATTTAAGAAAAGATCTTCCTATAAAAGATGAAATCTACTCAACCAGGGAATAACCTATGATGATTCATAGCTTTCACGGAGGAATTCATCCACCCGAGAATAAACACTTCACTAACCGTATTCCATTTAAATATTTGTCTGTTCCTCAAAAATGTTATATACCATTGCAGCAGCATATTGGTAAGCCAGCAACACCTATCGTTGAAGTGGGACAATTTGTTGAGGAAGGCCAGCTTATTGGCCAGGCAAATGGCCTTATCAGTGCTAATGTGCATGCGACAGTACCCGGAAAAGTTGTTGAGATAGCCGAATACCATACACCATACAGTGAACATGGCCTTTGCGTTGTTATTGAAGCAGAAGGATCATTTTCAACAAGCGGCAAAGTCCGTGAAAAAAACGATATTTCAACGCTGGACAGGGATGCAATACTTGAAAAAGTCAAGGCTGCAGGTATTGTTGGTCTTGGTGGTGCCGCATTCCCAACTGCTGTTAAATTAAACCCTCCCGCAAACAGAACTATCGACACACTGATAATTAACGGTTCAGAATGCGAACCCTACCTTACCGTTGATGATATGCTGATGCAAACGCATCCAGAAGAGATTATTGAAGGCATCCACATATCCATGAAAATATTGGGTGTATCAAAAGCATATATTGGCATTGAAAAAAATAAAGCACTGGCTATAAAAGCATTGCAGACAGCTGTAGCCAATACAAAATCAGAGAATATCAGCGTAGTGCCTTTGCGTACACGCTACCCTCAAGGTGCTGAAAAACAGCTAATCTATACCATAACAGGACGCGAGGTTCCCTCAGGCGGCTTGCCCATGGATGTCAATGTGGTTGTACAAAATGTTGGCACCATATATGCAATCCGTGAAGCAGTACTCTTTGACAAGCCACTAATTGAACGGTATATTACAGTAACAGGCAAAATTGTAAAAAAACCCGGAAACTATAAGGTCCGGTTTGGCACCCGGGTTATTGACATACTTGAAGAGTGTGGTGGTCTTACTGAAAATCCTGCAAAGATAATCATGGGTGGGCCAATGTGTGGGTTAGCCCTTAACCACATGGATATTCCAATAGTTAAGGGTACATCAGGCATTTTATTTTTAGCAAAACACGAAGTGGAAGTGGATTCATTCAGGCCATGTATCCGTTGTGGCAGATGTGTATCTGTATGCCCCATGAACCTGATGCCGTGTGATTTAGGTAATGCGGTTGAAAAGCAGCGCTATGATATTGCTGAAAAGCTTCACCCGTTTGATTGTATCATGTGCGGTTCATGTTCTTATGTATGCCCATCAAAACGCCCATTGTCGCATTTTATTAAGGTTGTCCAGACAGTACTCAGTGCAAAACGATAATATAAGAATATAGAAGGGTTGTTCATGGAAATAAAAGATGCTGACAAAAAACGCCTGTTAGAGGATTTAGTTCTTTCACATGCACCACATATTCGCGATAAGCAATCGGTTCCTCTAGTTATGTGGCTGGTTGTGCTTGCATTGTTGCCAGCAACAGTATTTTCATGCTATATATACGGATTATATGTGGCACTTGTTATAGCAGTGTCAATTATTTCGGCACTGATTTCTGAAAGCATCATGCAGTACCTGTTAAAAAAACCCATAACAATAAACGATGGATCAGCTGTAATAACCGGGCTTCTTTTAGCCATGAATCTTCCGCCACACGTTCCACTATGGATTCCAGCAATAGGTTCTGCGTTTTCCATCATTATAGCAAAGCAATTATTTGGTGGATTGGGGTACAACATATTCAATCCTGCACTTGCAGGCAGAGCTTTTTTGCTTGCCTCCTGGCCTGTTGAAATGACCACGCTATGGCATAAATTCCCTGGCGGTTATGTTATAACCAATAATCCACTATTTGACCCATCCATGCCACAACAGCTTGTAGATAGCATCAGTGGAGCTACTCCACTTGGCGCTTTGAAAGAAGGACCAAAGGTATTGCATGAACTATCGCTTTCTACACAGCCACTATACGACTTCCTTTTTTCAAAAGCAATGATTAAGTCACTGTTTCTTGGAAACATTGGCGGATGCATTGGCGAAACATCAGCATTGCTGTTATTAATTGGAGCACTGCTTCTTTTGTGGAAGCGCATCATTAGCTGGCATATACCCATATCCTATATAGCAACTGTTGCAATAATTATGGGAATATACTATTATTTTCAGGGTATTCCCAATCTTCAATATGCAGTACTTTTCCATATACTGTCGGGTGGGCTTATTTTAGGTGCCTTTTTTATGGCAACCGACATGGTAACGTCCCCTGTTACAAAAACAGGCATGATCATTTTTGGCATAGGATGTGGTATATTGGCATCGGTCATACGCCTGTGGGGCGGATACCCTGAAGGTGTTTCATATTCAATTCTATTGATGAATGCTGTTACACCGTTAATTGATAAGCTAACACGACCCAAAGTATTTGGTACGCGATAGTAACTGAATAGTAATACATCATATTTTCAGATGCGAGGAACAGTTGTTACATGAAACCTGCTGATATTATAAAGGCTACGATTATTATAAGTGTTATTGGATTTATATCCGCTTTTTCATTATCATTTATGAAAAAGATTACTCAGGAACCAATTGCAAAACAGGAACAGGAAAAGAAACTGGCGGCTCTTGCGCTTGTTTTGCCCGGTTACACAGTACAGCAGGAAAAAACTGTTACCATTGATAACACTTCATTCACGTTCTGGATAGCAACTAAAGAGGAAAACAGAATAATAAAAAAAGCATGGGCATTTTTAGCCGAAAAAAAAGGATACGGGGGGCCAGTTCAATCAATTGTTGGTGTTGATGAATCAAATACAATTTTGGGGTTTACCATATTATTACAGAATGAAACTCCGGGGCTTGGTGCACGCTGTGTTGAGGTAGCATCCAATGAAACATTTATTGACCATTTTATAACTAAAAATGTAACTAATAAAGAAGAAGTATCGTGGTTCCAGGAGCAATTTATTGGCCTTAATGCTGGCAAGCCCATCGCTATTCAAAAAAAAGGCGACTGGCACAAGGAAATGAAAGATGGATTAATTCAGCAAAATGCTGTTACTGCAATAACCGGGGCCACTATCACCACTAAAGCAGTTACCCAGAGTATTGAAGAAGGCATACAGAAATTACATAAAGCTTTAACACTGCAAGAGGTACAATAATGGATTACTTCAAGGAATTTATTAAAGGGGTATGGCAAAAAAATCCAATCCTGGTATTAGGGATAGGTATGTGTCCAACACTTGCAGTTACCACTTCAGCATCCAATGCTATCTGGATGACTATTGCCACTACATTTGTTTTGCTGGGTTCAAATATACTTGTTTCGGCTATTCGATCAATAGTTCCAACCCATGTACGTATCCCAATCTTTATTACAATAATTGCATCTTTTGTAATTATCGTTGAACTGACGCTCAAAGCATTCCAGCCTGATGTGTATAAAGCACTGGGTATTTTTATCCCTCTTATAGTTGTTAACTGTATCATATTGGGGCGGGCTGAAGAATTTGCTTCTAAAAATTCAACCATACGTTCAATTCTAGATGCCCTTGGTATGGGGCTTGGATTTGGCCTTACATTATTTACGCTTGCAGTAATAAGAGAGATTTTAGGAGCAAATAAGCTTTTTGGCTATACACTTATAAATGGCATGAAACCAGCTATCATAATGATTTTAGCACCAGGAGCATTCTTTACCTTAGGCTTATTGCTTTGGGCAATGAATGTAATCAAAGCCCGAAAGTCATGGTTTAAACGAACTGAATAGTAACTGCGCGCGAGGTGACATTGTATGGAAATTAAGATATTATTTACTATCCTTATCAGCACAATTTTCATAAATAACTATGTACTTTCACGAATTTTAGGACTATGCCCGTATCTGGGTGTTTCAAAAAAACTGGATTCGGCAATTGGCATGGGATTGGCCGTTATCTTTGTTATGACAATGGCTTCTTTCTTTACTTTTATTATTTACAAATTTGTGCTAATACCTTTTCACATTGAATATTTACGAACTATTGCTTTTATTATTGTTATAGCTTCTCTTGTACAGCTTGTTGAAATGGTTATTGAAAAAATATCCCCTGCACTGTATCAGGCACTTGGAATATTTTTACCACTTATTACAACCAATTGTGCTGTGCTGGGGGTAGCTGTTCTTAACATAGAATCAGGCTTTATTACTCAGGAGTTTGGCCTTCTTAATTCTGTGGTGCAGGGTTTTGGTGCAGGCGTTGGTTTTACACTTGCCCTGCTTCTTATGGCCGGCATCCGTGAACGCCTTGAAATTGCCATGGTTCCAGAAAACCTTAAAGGTTTGCCAATTACTTTTATTACCGCTGGCCTTATGGCAATGGCATTTTTGGGCTTTTCAGGTATGAAAATTTTTTAATTAAGCGATAGTTTATGGAAATTTATTCCCCTCACGTTACCTTGCTTGCTATAACACCAAATGCTGAAAAGCTTATTGAAGAAGCAGGCCGAACCTGTTACCTCTCTCTGGACAGAATAACCGAAGGAAGCGAAACAAATTTCATCCGCCGTTGCATCATGAACGGTCACCACTCAATACTGGAACATGCATCGGCTTCGTTCAGGGTACTGGGCGCTTCCCGTGCATTCACCCATCAGATGGTACGCCACCGCCTTGCAAGCTTTTCACAACAATCGCAGCGCTACGTTAACGAAGAAGAATTTAATTTTATCATTCCACCATCAATTGCAGCAAATACTGAAGCAAAGACCATCTTTACTGATTTCATGGAACAGGCGCGTGTTACCTATAAAAAGTTGCGAGAGCTCAGCATAAAAAAAGAAGATGCACGTTTTGTCCTTCCCAATGCATTAGAAAGTCAGATTGTCATTTCAGCTAATTTCAGAGAATGGCGACATATTTTTTCTCTGCGCCTTGAAAAGGCAGCTCAGTGGGAAATACGAACTGTGTGCATGCAAATGTTAAAAATACTACAAAAAGAAGCACCAGCAGTGTTTGGTGATTTTATTATCGATGAGGCATCATGCACTGCTAAATCTCATCTAATTAAATAACAATCTCAGCTTTCTGTAAATGAAAATCAAAGTGCATCACACCATCTTCAAAACGCTGGATATACGGCACACCACACTTTTCAAAAACTTTCATCATCTTATCATTTTGCGGCAAAACGTTTGCTGACATTTTTTCAATATTTCGTTCCTTAGCAATCTTCATTAAATATCGCGCCATAAATGTGGCTATACCTTTGCCCTGGAATTCTTCATCAACAATAAAAGCCATCTCATACGTCTTTTCATGGTCATCATATCCATAGCGCGCTTCAGCAATAATCCGTTCAGTGCCAGCATGCTGAATTATGCCAACTATCGACAATATCCTGTCATAATCAATGTTGACATAAGACTGCATCTGTTTATGTGGCATGGTCCGTATACGGGCAAAATACCGCAGATATTTTGATTCATCTGAGAACTGATAAAAAAGTCTTCGCATCATATCTTCATCAGATGGTTTGATAGGTCTAAATTTTACAAGCAGGCCATCCTTGAATGTTTTCATTGTTTCAAGTGTCACAGGATAGTTTATAATATTTTCAATTACGTATATCTGGTCAGGATACACCAGACCTGCTTCCTTTGCCTGATTCAATAATGAAAGCCTGTGATTGGGATGAGCAATGTCAATCAGAGCCAGTGCCCGTTCGCGAATTGATTTACCAAAAAGGTTTGCCACACCATATTCGGTTACTACATATCGGGTAACACCTAAGGTTGATCGTACCTGTTCGGTTTCTGTATGCCGTATTACAATGTTACTATCGCCAAACTGATCAATGGATCGTAGGGCTACTATAGCTTTGCCCCCACGTGAAAAAGCTGCTCCCACAGCAAAATTAAGCTTGCTTTCATAACCAGATAATAAATTATCACCCGAGTAAAAGACCACTGACTCACCAGAAAGGTCAATCTTCTTAACATTCATGACACTCACCAGCTTGGGAATGCGCTGAACAACGGTTGGATAAAGAAGGCGCATGAGTGGTAAAAACTCAAACATGGGATTGCGGTCAACGTAATCATACAGCATACGGGTGCCATAACAATAGCTTACTGTAACAGGCGCTAAATTGCGTATTCCTCGGTCTATCTTTACTGCACCTGATTCAATAAGGTCAATAACCCAGTCAGAGACAACATGGCTGTAAACTTTCAATCCCCGTTTATTGTGCAGATGCTTTGCTATTGCATCAAATTGTCTTCCAACATGTAATGCTATCACCGAACCATCATCAATAAGATTGGCAACATGCCATCCAATCTTATCCATAATCTCATCGTAGCGCTTATATTCCCTTTCAATAAGGGGAACTTTGCTTTCAATGATATAATCTATGGCATCAATATGCACAGCCGTGTCTCCCATGGTAACGGGAACATACGGGTTGACTTCTGCTACAACAGTTTTTGCATTTTCAATAACTATATTGGCAACATCTATCGCAATCCCCAAACTCATAAACCCCCGGTGATCAGGAGGCGAAACCTGTATAATAGCAACATCCACGCCAATGGCACCAGTGGAAAAAATAAATGGAATTTCTACTAAATGCGCTGGCACAAAATCTGCCTTGCCCTGTTCAATATCTTTGCTAATACTTTCACCAGTATTGAACGTCTTCAGGCGGAATTTATAAAGATTGCTATCGGTTTTGAGGTAATTGCCCAGTGTAATAAGATGTATTATCTCTAAATCCTGAAGGCTGGTTGCATCTGATTTCATCATCTGCTCAACAGTATACACGGGCATTGCTGGGCCACTGCTTAAAAAAACACGGGAGCCAGGCTTTATAATTTCACACAGTTTCTGGAAATTAATCTTTTTTGATTCATAAACATCGGTATATGTTTTTTTTAATTGCATTGTATGTTCCTTTGCATAGTATATTAACGATAGGCCATACATTATAGACTGTTGCTTAATATTCTACATTATTTTTTAATTTTGTCAATTATTTAGGCAGTAAACACCATTTTTAATGGTTACTATCTCTCATGTAAATGTCATACAAATATATTTTTACTGTAACAAAGATTTAATTATTGACACAATAGCACGTATGCGCTTACATTAGTCTGGTAAGACTTGATTATAAATAGGAGTATCCACATGGAAATCAACCTTAACAATAAGGGAAATCTGGTTGAGGTTAAAGTTAAAGGCGATATTGAGATGATGTCAATCAAGGAGTTTAAAGAAAAACTCATTGCAGTTGGCCAAGACAATGATGTTGATATAGCACTTGACCTATCTGAGGTTGATTATATCGATTCTTCAGGTGTTGGTGTCCTTATTAGTCTGAATAAAATACAGAAGAAAAAAGGCAAAAAACTGGAACTCATCAATGTCAGCCCTAAAGTTCTTAATGTATTGAAATTAAGCTCACTTGCTGAAGTTTTTAATTTATAATTGGCGATAGTTCCTGATACCAGATTCTTTATATGCATAATCTTACAGCTTACAGAACAGGCATTGGCTTTGATGCTCACCAGCTTGTCGAGGGCAGGAAGCTAATTCTTGGTGGTGTGCACATACCGTATGAATACGGCCTGCTTGGCCATTCCGATGCTGATGTTTTAACACATGCAATTATTGACGCATTGCTTGGTGCAAGCAACTTAGGCGATATTGGCACACTATATCCTGATACCAGCAACCAGTATAAAGACAAATACAGCATTGAAATGCTAAAAGACACATATCAGCTTTTAACCAAACATAATATTGAAATTATAAATATTGATGCTGTCATAGTATGCCAGAAACCCAGGATTGCTTCCTATTCAGGTCAAATGAAAGAAATAATTTCAGATGCCTGCGGTAACCTGTCTATATCATCTATATCAATAAAAGGTAAAACAACCGAAGGGATGGGGTTCACCGGTACAGGCCAGGGCATAGCTGCACTGGCAACATGCCTTGTAGTATTAAAGAATAATGTATAAAAACGTAAACCCTACCGGGTACTGACATCCAAAAAATCACAAATACAGGTTGACAGCTAACAACAAGTTTATATTGATAGTGCATCCGGATGAAGATAGCATTTATCATAAATTTTATTTTCAGACAAGAGGAGCACTGAAATGATAAAAAATGACATTGAACTGCTAAAACGAGGTGTTGAAGAAATTATCCCTCTGGATGAATTTGAAAAAAAAATTGAACGATCACAAAAAGAAAACAAACCTCTTATTATAAAAGCAGGCTTTGACCCAACTGCACCAGATATTCACCTGGGTCATACCGTGTTGTTGCGCAAAATGCGCCATTTCCAGCAAATGGGGCATACCGTTATTTTCCTTATTGGCGATTTTACCGCAATGATTGGGGACCCTTCTGGAAAATCCCAAACTCGTAAAAGGCTAAGTCGTGAAGAAGTTTTGAGCAATGCTGAAACCTATAAAAAGCAGGTTTTTAAGATACTTGATCCAGAAAAAACCATAGTTGATTTCAACTCACGCTGGTGCATGCCCATGAGCTTTGCCGATGTTCTTGACCTGGCTTCACGGTATAATGTTGCTCGAATGTTAGAGCGAGATGATTTTGCCAAACGCTATAAAGACGGTGTGCCTATTTCCATACTGGAATTTTTGTACCCTTTAATTCAGGGGTATGATTCTGTGGCGCTGAAAGCTGATATTGAATTGGGTGGTACCGATCAGAAATTTAACTTGCTGGTTGGGCGAGACCTGCAGCGTGAATATGGGCAAGAGCCACAGGTTATCATGACATTACCGTTACTGGTAGGCCTTGATGGTGTCCAGAAAATGAGTAAATCGCTTAATAATTATATTGGAATAGATGAAGACCCGCAGCAGATTTTTGGGAAGGTCATGTCAATATCTGACGATCTCATGTTTTTATATTATGAGCTTGTCACTGATGTCCCACGAGCTGAAATTGAAAATTACAAAAAAGGGATACAGGATGGTTCAGTGCATCCAAAAGACGTAAAAGTAAGACTGGCAAAAGAAATATGTGCACAGTTTTATAATGAAGAAATAGCTCAAAAAGCAAAGATGGAATTTGACAAAATATTTGTACAGAAAGACCTGCCAACAGAGATCCCGGAATTTAAAGTACCTGAATCTGAGAAAAAGAACAATACAATATGGATTGTGAAGTTACTGGTTTTGGCTGGCATGGCAAAAACAAATGGTGAAGCACGAAGACTTGTTGAAGGTGGAGGTGTGTACATCGATGGCAATAAGGTGGAAAACCCTGATGCCGAAATTCCCTGCAATGCATCTTTTATTATCAAAGTTGGGAAACGCCGATTTGCTAAAATAGTTCCGTAACTTTTTTTTCCCGTTTCTACACTCATTTTTTTAGTAACTTATATCTACTAATTATGTCAGAATATAGTGATAATGAACTCATAGATAAGGTAATTGCAGGTGACACTGATGCATTTGCTGATATCATTACACGATACCAGAATAAAATTTTCAGGTATGTGTACACACGTGTGTATGATTACGATGAGGCATGTGATATGACCCAGGATATATTCCTTATAACCATGGAATCGTTAAAAACATTCCGTAAAGAATCTCAATTTTCAACATGGCTTTTCAGTATTACTGTTAATTACTGTAAAAATCACAGAAGAAAAAACAGGTATAAAGTATATTCAATACACTCTGCACAGGATGAAACGGAAATTCAAATTCCCGATATTCGCCAGAACCAGGAAGAACTTACCATAACCAATGAATCATTGCAGATCATGCTTGAGGAAATCCATAAATTGCCGGATGACTACAGGGATATTCTTGTTTTAAGAGATATAGAAGGTGAATCGTATACAGCTATAGCGCAAGCGTTGAATTTAACTCTGGCAAATGTTAAAGTACGCATACACCGGGGGCGAGAGATGTTAAAAACTCGTTTGCAGCAACGGGGGCTTTTATGAATCATATACCTGTTCATAAGCTTTCTGAATATATTGACGGCATACTTGATGCACAGGAAAAAGATACCATTGCATCACATATTGCAGAGTGCCCTGAATGCAAACAAAATTTTCTGCAACTTCAAAAGATGATTGCCATGCTATCCAGCCTTAAAACATTATCCATGCCTGCAACATTTGCAACTGATACTCTGGCAAGGGCTAAAAAGAATTATTATCATAAACGGTATTACCGTTCATTGCGTGGTTCAGTTTTTGCAGCCGCTATTGTTCTTATAGCTATAATAACCATGCTGCCAGACTCAATCAAACATGAGCAATTCAAAAATCACATTACACAGAACCATAATAATACCATGTTAGATTGCATCATCCCAACCAATATGGACCTGAACACCGCAATGATGGTTATACAGCAGCATAAAGCTCGTATACTGGATTTTTCAAACTCTTATATTATTGTTGAATCTGATGTGAACAGTTTTTCATCAATACAGAAAATCATAAATAATTATGAGAGCTATCGCCTTAATACATTATCTAATGTAGGAACTACCTATATGTCACAACAGGAAAAAATGTACCCTCAATTAACACATGCTAACAAAAAGAAGTATATTTTCCGATTGCAGCTTCGTTAAAAAATATATTTACTACTTTTTAGTTTGTAATGCCTTAATAGCCTTAACAAAGTCATCATAAAAATCAGTTAAAAGATCGCTTTTGCGTAATTGCCTGAACTGTGGTACTTTACCCTGCTGAATTTCCTTACAATATTGCCGCATAACATAAACAGGGCCTGCAATTCTATGGGTAAGATACACTCCATAAACAAAAAGCAACACTGCCTGGAATATTGTTATTCCAATAGCACAGTATAAAAGAATCAGATTATTGTTTCTAATTGACTGTAGTATGCCTAAATTTTCCCTGAATGTTTTTTCACCCGTCACCACAATCTGGTTTTCTTTATCCATAAGGGCTGGTGTTGTCATAAACATTTCTATAAGGTTTTCCTGATTAGCTGAAATCTTGTTAATATAATTGCCATTCTGATAAATAAAAAATAGTAGTACCAGCAAAAAACAGGTTAACAGTATAATTGGTATAACAATTATTTTTTTGGCGATAGTAACCTGAATAGACTTATCAATGAGGTAATGTTTTCGTTGCTTAAACATAATTTATTCCTCTACATTAATTATTTTTATATACCTGAATAAAACAATATGTAGTATCTTCATTATTTTTCTGTACTATATACTATAAATTATATTCCGTCAACAACGTTTTTTGTTTTACTAATAAAACTTGACAATCAAGTAATCATAATACTATAATCAGCAACTAAGGTACTATTTAGTGTTAACACCGTTGCCAAAAGCAAGTATGAATCAGTACATATCCCATGCCAAAAGTTAATTGGGAGGAATTTTTCCATGATTACCTTGAGTTTAATTGGTTCATTATTATCATCACTTATGCTGCTATTTACTATATTTTACGGACTTTATAAAAACTATCATGATAGAGTATTACGTTATTATTCCTATTTCGGATTATGTGCATTTGGCATACTTTTTACCATGTTTTTAACGTACGCATTCCCCAATGACCTTGATCTAACATTAGTAAATAAAATTACTCAGGCATCAACGGTATTAACCTTTTCAGCTTTATTTGTACTATCCTTAATATTCCCAAAAACTGAAAAACAGGTTCCATTTCTGATTATTGCTATAATTCTTGTTCCTGCATATATCATTGCTTACATAGCAGTTTTTACTGACATGAATATTACTGCAGCATATTTTAAAGATGGGAAATTAATTCGTGAATTCAATTTTTTTTACACTGTATATTTATCTGTAGCATTTGGATATGTTCTTTTAGGTGTTATTAATTTTATCCGTAAATATATAACCACAAAAGTTGAACTGTATCGCAAGCAGATGCGTTTTGTATTTATTGGTACCGGTATAGCAATGACTTTTGCTGCTGTCTTTTCTATCATTATGCCACGATTCTTTGGTTATGTTGATCTCTACGTTTTAGGACCATCGTTGGCAACATTTATTGGAGTATCATCCCTTTTTTATGCAGTTATTTCATACCAGATGATGGATATTCGTAGCGCTATTCATAAAACAACCATGTATACAGTTATTTCTACTGCTATATTTCTTCCATTATTTGCACTGGTTTATATTTACGATATTAATATACTGGGATTAAAAACTATACCTCTCTATATTATAGCATTTATCATAGTTGTTTTGTTTATGGCTCTGTCACGATATATTCAACCTATAATAGATAAAGCCTTTAAACGTAAGCATTACGAATTGCAGGAATATCTAGATACATTTGTCAAAGAAATAAGTGCCATACGTGACATAGATGAGCTGATAAAAAAAACGGTTTCAACTATACATAATACGTTTTATCTAAAATCAACATATTTCCTCATGTATAATAACGAGGTCCGGAGCTATCAGCTTGAATATTCAATGGGAGAAGCACCAGTTTCACCTTCTATCAACCGTTTATCACCAATAGTCCGCTGGTTCAACAGGAATCAAAGGATAGTAACATTAGATAATGTTTATATGGATGAAGCTTCATTTACTGATGTACGTGATGAATTCATTCAATATTTTACTACTAATAATATCATAATCATGATTCCTATTTACCACCGCCGTGTTTTAACTGGCATTCTATGCCTGGGGGAAAAGGATTCGCTTGCAGCATACAAACCTGATGAGATTGAATTATTATCTTTTTTATCCAATGAAACTAACATTAACCTCTCACATGCTATAACATATCAGGAAGCAAAAAAAGAACAGATGCTGCAGCGAACAATTACCATTTCTAGCGAACTATTAGCAAAAGCTGTTCCCAGGTCACTGCCAAATATTACAGGCATAAAATATGGTGCTTTTTATATTCCGCGTCAGGGTGGAGGTATTGATTACTTTGATTTCATCCGCCCCGGCTTGCAGGGAATAGGCACTATCGCCACAGACATTGCTGGCATTGGTATGCAGAGTGCATTATATGCTGTTATCATGAGGTCTGCTTTCCACACCAGTCTCAGTGATGCTCATTCATCATATAATGTCATCCAGAAGCTTAACCGCGTTATTCATAACTATTCCCAGGGGAAAGGTATATTAATTACAGCCTATTACTATTATATTGATGTCCGTAATATGCGACTGATATATACAAATGCTGGGTTTCCACCAATGGAATTATACCGTGTAGAAAAAAGTGACTTTTCATCACTGGATACTGAAGGAATCCCTCTGGGATATGATCCAACCTTCAATTATGGCATGGGCCGAACCAACATACTCAGGGGAGACATTGGCATTCTGTATTCCAAAGCATTAATTACTTCAAAGAATTCCCGTGGTGAACAATTTACCTTAGATCGCGTGCGGACTATAATAAAAGAAAATCGCATGAAAATGCCTTCTGACATTGCAACCATAATACAGGACCAGTTCAAGGCATTTATGGGGATAAGTTCTCCTGAATCAGATATTGTGGTAATTATTTTTAAGTCATACTAAGGCTAACTATAACGATTCAACAAGTATCCTCAATCCCTCTTCAACTGAATAGCTGGGTGTAAATCCTAATTCTCTGATTATTTTTGAAGGATCAGTCACTGATTCTTTTATATCCCCTGCACGTGCTTCAGCGTAATTAACTGTAATATCCTTATTATATATTTTTTGCAATATTGCTATCAGTGTGTTTAAATCTGTAGCCTTACCATATCCAACATTATAATAATGAAAGCCTGACTGTATTTTTTCAAGTGCCAGCATATTTGCCTGCACAACATCCTTTACAAAAATAAAATCCCTGTATTGCTTCCCATCTCCAAACACGGTGATATCCTTCCCCTGGGCAATTCTGCTTGTAAAAATTGAAATAACGCCAGAATACGGTGAGGAAGGATCCTGCCGCGGGCCAAATACATTGAAATAGCGCAACGAAATTGTGGTAAGGTTATATAATTCGTTGTATAAGCGAAGATAAACTTCTGAAATATATTTGTCAGCACCATACGGTGATTTTGGCAATACCGGTGAATCTTCACGCTTGGGTATTTCAGGGTGATCGCCAAAAATAGCCGCTGAACAGGCAAATATCACTTTCTTTACTCCATTATTCCTGCTTGCCTCAAGCACGTTCAATGTGCCTTTTGCATTTGATTCAAATGTTGCCGGTGGATTTTCAATGGATTTTTGTACCGAGGCAACCGCAGCTTCATGAAATACGGCGTCACAACCCTTAACGGCTTTTGAAACTGCCTTATAATTAGCTACATCACCTTTTATTATCTTTAAAGACGAACCATGATAGTTTTTTACAAATGAAAGGTTTTCTTTTTTCCCGGTAGAAAAATTATCAAAAACTATCACCTCATAACCTTTTTTAACACATTCTTCTGCAATGTGTGAGCCAATAAACCCCGCACCACCGGTAATGCAGATTTTCATAATAAACTCCTCTTTAAAAAAGATTTCACATACAAGTCATCCCAATGGAATCCTTTGATGAACTCAGGGACATTGCTGGAAACACTGACATGATACTATAAAAGCGTTCAATTTGTCCAATTATACTATCAAAATCAAATCACAATTTCAAGCAAATTTATTCCTGATACACGGATTGTATATGATTCAAATCAACTAATTATACAGTAGTTTTATATTTTTATTATTATTTACTCCATACGATACTATATAAAAAATAAAAAATTATGAAATAATACAAACTCTTGCCACAGAAAGCAACTGAACAGTGTATTCCATCAGACATAAAGTTGTTTTAAGGAATAATTAGTCAAATTTTTATTGATTTTATGCAAAATACCATTATATTGGTTATTGTAATTAACTTTATTATTTTTTAGTATCATCAGAGCTTCATTTATAAATGGTACCACTGGTCTAAATCATAAAATTCTAACCAGGCTATTTTTCAGGATAACTATGAAAACAGAATATGAGTATTCGGATTGTAAACCGCGTGAAGAATGCGGTATTTTTGGTATTTATAACCACCCAAAAGCAGCAAACCTTACCTATTTAGGCCTTTACAACCTGCAACATCGAGGACAGGAATCAACCGGTATTGCCTCATCTGATGGAGATCATATCTATCGTTATGCAGGGATGGGAAAGGTTGTTGATGTATTTACCGAAGAGCATATTAATAACCTCAAAGGCACCATAGCTATTGGGCACAACCGCTATTCAACCACCGGCTCATCATTTTTGCGAAATGCCCAGCCTCTGCGTGCACACTCAGTACTGGGTCCAATAGTACTGGCACATAATGGCAATCTTGTAAATTATGCAATGCTGAGGCGTGCTCTTGAAAAAGAAGGTGCTATTTTTCAAACATCCATTGACAGTGAAGTTATTGTTCATTTAATGGCGCGCTCTGGACTCACTACGTTTATTGATGCTCTCATTTATGCACTGAAAGCAATTAAGGGGGCCTATTCACTGCTGGTAATGAATTATGACACAATCTATGCAATCCGTGACCCATACGGATTCAGGCCGCTGGTACTTGGCAAACTGGGCAATTCAATTGTCATAGCTTCAGAAACCTGTGCATTTGATATCATTGACGCAGAATATATAAGGGAGGTAGAACCCGGTGAAATGATTGAAATATCACCCAAAGGCATTAAGTCATACTTCCCGTTTGCAAGTGTTAAAAATTCACTGTGTGTGTTTGAATATATCTATTTTTCACGACCTGATAGCATCATCTTTGGCCAATCGGTTCATGAGATGCGTCTACGCATGGGGGCAATGCTTGCAAAGCAGGCACCTGTTGATGCTGATATTGTAGTTCCCATCCCTGATTCATCAGTGTGTGCAGCCTTAGGATATTCACGTGCAAGCGGCATACCGTATGAAATGGGTATGATACGCAGTCACTACATTGGCCGAACATTTATTGAACCCGAACAGCGTATCCGTGACTTTGGCGCTAAAATAAAATTTAACGTTGTCCGTTCAGCAGTTGAGGGAAAGCGCATTGTTGTTGTTGACGATTCAATTATGCGTGGCACCACCATGCGAAAGATTATCAAGATGTTTAGAAAAGGTGGGGCAAAGGAAATCCATGTTCGCATCTCAGCGCCACCAACACGCTTCCCCTGTTTTTACGGCATTGATATACCTACACGTTCAGAACTTATTGCATCATCGCATACCATTGAGGAAATTCAGAAATACCTGCGTGTGGACTCACTTGCGTACATGACGGTTGAAAGTATGTTAAAAGCCCTGGACGTGCATCACGGAAAATTTTGCACAGCCTGCTTTGATGGCAATTATCCTGTCGAGTTTCAAGAAGCTGACGATTACCAGAAATGCCTTTTTGATGACACAGTCGCATGCGGCGAATACTATTAAAAACGCTTGACATAATTGTCACAAATTTTTCTTTGTTACATATACAGGTGACTAGCTCAATTGGTAGAGCAGCGGTCTCCAAAACCGCAGGTTGGGGGTTCGAGCCCCTCGTCACCTGCATTTTTATTGTATGAACCCTCACATCACCACCATTCAATTTGATGCAACCACTTTCAGCATTGACAACAGGATAGTGCAGCTGTTACAGGCAAAAGCACAATACCATGAACTATCGCCCAGTAATGTTAATAATACTTTTTTGAACCATTCATTTATTCATGGGGGCGATAGTTACGGCATCAGTCAACCGCATCAGACAATCCTTTCAACAAGCCAGTTGCATTTGTTATCACTGGCAAGAAAGTTGGCACAACCACAAGCTTTTTATTTCAAAGTAGAAACTCATGACCAAAATCCTTTCCAGACAAACATTTTTGATGAATATCCAGTGTATCCATTTTTGCTTACATTGGGACAACAATTTGAACGCTGGTGCCACGCACACCAACTGGTAAGCGAGCAGTATTACGCACATCTTGCTGGCATGTGGTTGCTACAGCGGTGCGTAGAGCGCCTTGCACAAATTCTTGCTCTGGATAAATATTGTACTGTATATCCTGGTTCATCACAAGAATTGCCCATAGAGGCAAACAGACAATTGTATATGCTATTCAATACACAAGCGCATGGCAGTGGGATAACGTGTAATGAGCAGTATATGTTCTGGCCACTTCATACAGTGGCTGGTGTTATACTACCTCATGCTGGGATAAGCCCATGTCTGCGTTGCTCGTTGCAACACTGCCAGTTCAGAAATATCTTGACATAATGAGACATTTAACAACTGATAACAACCATTAAATCTATACCATAGAACAGTGAACCATGATATTAACTCATCCAGCATACTGTAACCGCCCCACACGGGCCGAAATTTCAATACCTAATCTTCTTAACAATTTTACTATTGTGCGGTCACTAGTTGCGCCCCATGTCAAAATTATGGCAATGGTAAAGGCAAATGCATACGGACATGGCATAGTGCGCATTTCACAGGAACTAATAAAAGCAGGTGTTGACTATTTAGGTGTTGCTTACTTAGAAGAAGCATTGTTTTTACGCCAGCATGGCATAACCACACCAATACTTGTGTGCGGGGCCATCAACACTGAACAAATCCCGGAATTTATTATAAACGATGTTGCTATTACAAGCTCTTCGCTTGAAAAATCAAGAGCAATTCACCATGCAGCAAAAGCACTGGGCAAGAAGGCAAAAGTACACGTAAAGATAGACACAGGAATGGAACGCATTGGCGTTCACTGGTACAATGCAGAAAAATTTATTAACGAAACCATATCACTTGATGGCATTGAGGTCAACGGCATTTTTTCACATCTTGCAAAAGCTGAATCTGATGCAGCATTTACAAAACAACAGATACAGCGTTTTGCCACCATAATTGAATACATGCACAAACATTCTATATGTCCACCACATGTACACTTAGCTAATTCAGCAGCAATCATGAATCATCCTGAGTCTCATTTCACCATGGTGCGCCCTGGCATTATGCTGTATGGCTACAATCCCTACGGATATAATCCCGATATTACATTCAATGGACTAAAATTACAGCCAGTGATGACACTGAAAACCAAAGTTTCTTACTTTAAGGTAGTACCTGCACATACTGGAATCAGTTACAATCATTTATATACCACATCAAAACAAACACGCGTGGTTACGCTACCTGTTGGCTACGGCGACGGCTACAGTCGTCTGCTTTCCAATAAAGGTGAAGTCATTATTCGTGGTAAAATGTATCCAGTGGTTGGGGCTGTATGTATGGACCAGATTATGGTGGATATTGGACCTGATGGTACCGCATACAATGGCGATGATGTCTTGTTATTTGGTCAGATGGATGGCTATACTATTCCACTTGAATCACTATGCCAGAAAATTGGCACTATAACCTATGAAATTTTAACAAACATAAGCCCGCGAGTGCCACGAATATATATAGGATAACTCACTATTTTTTTATTGACATAATCCGTATTATTGAAACTATCTTCTTTAACTGAAGGGGGGATTTTATAGATGATAAAAGATGCAATGTATTATGATTCATATAAAGAAGATCGCGATTTAATTTTAGAATATAATCAAACATCATTAGCTGATGTTAGCCTGGTAAATATTATTGGCATTGGCATACACAATTGCACCCGTCAGCAGGCTGTTGTTAAGGTACTTCGTATGATTGAAGAAGGTGGCGTGCACCACGTGATGACACTCAATCCTTATAAACTCCACCGTCTTACAACCAACAATGACCTTAACCTCATTGCATCAAAAGCTGATTTGAAACTGGCCGTTGGTGCTGGCCTTCCATGGGCTGCAAAATTTTTAGGAAAACCATTAAAAGAACGAATTCATTTCATGAGTTTTCTCATGGATCTAATCCGCATAGCCGAAATAAAAGAGCTTACCATATTTATGGTAGGAGCAAAGCCTGAGATTATTGAACAGGCATATGCAAACATAAAAAAATCATTTCCCAAAATCCGCATAGTAGGCCGACATGGGGGCTATTTCAATAAAGAACGAGCTGCAAATGTCATTGAAGCAATGCGAAAATCCGAAGCACAGATAATACTTATTGGACTTGGTTTCCCAAAAGAGGATAAATGGATTTATGAAATCAAGAACCAGTTTAAAAATACTGTATTTATTGGCATAGGTGGCAGCATAGATGTAATCTCCGGGCAAAAACGAAAAGCCCCAGCATATTTTATGGAAAAAGGGCTTGACTGGTTTTATAGAATTATTTCACGTCCCTGGCGGTATTTGCGTCTTTTGCGTTTGCTTCTTTTTTACATACAGGTTTTGTGGCAAAGGTTACGGAAATAAAACTAATTGGATATAAAACCTACTTCAACAAATACTATCGTTCATATTTGCCGGGCTTTGCCTTAGTATCGCGTGCCTTCTGCAACTCCGTTTGTGTTACCTGGCACCTTCCTAATGTAAACCATTCAACAATTTCCTTTTTGCCACAAGTGCGGCAATGAAATACAGCCTTTTTATCCTGCGTCCATTCATTCACTTCAACATATCGCGAGCCACAATTGCGGCATAAAATTACCGAAACATATTCCATTAAAAAACCTCTTGTTTATTGTATTTTTACAGCAATAACTGATATATCTTCTCGCTGTGCCAGACCCTGCATAAATTCTTTTACTTTTGTAAGCAGACCATCTATGCATTGAGATGGTTCATCATACTGGCAGCATGTGTCCATTACCTGTTTTAACCCAAAGAGGCGTGCATTGCGGTTTTTACAATTTACTATTCCATCAGTGACAATAATAAACATGTCATTGGATTTAAGTTTAACAACAATTTTTTTACTATCCCGTGTATATGAAAAACGCAGATACCTCGCAATATTGTCGCGGACTAAGATAGGATAAGCTTCACCGGTATTCATGAATGTAAGTGTTTTTGAATGTAAATTTATCATACCATAGAATAAAGAAACATATTGCAAATTTTGCTCATTAACCACACGCAAAGTATTAATAAATACCGGGCTCACTGCATTTTTATATATATTCATTAAACCTTTTACTATTCCATTAACCAGTGATGCATTGAGTGCTCCAGGCACTCCCTTATTGTGAACATCACATAACGCTATGTTTACAGTATCTTTTTGGTACAATAATTCATAAAATTCACCACCAACCTCACGTGCAGGAAGATATCGTGCTGCTATTTTACACAAACCATAATCCTCTGAAATTGCAGGATGTAATGAATGCTGAATTGAACGTGCGGCTTCCAGTTCATGGCGCATGCGAGCTTCCTCAATAGCATGCTCAAAAAAGATGGCATTCTGTACAGCCAGTACTGCCTGATCAGCAAATGCCAAAAATAGCTGCATATCTTCATCAGTAAAAGCAGGGCGATTAATTGGATTAATTGCC
>JBBFLA010000032.1:0-32423 GCA_037481795.1 Spirochaetota bacterium | reverse complement strand
CATCATTTTTTTGGATGAGTATTCGTTCGTATTCTTGTACATGTCTATACAGCCTCATATGTGAGCCTCCTTATGTTTTTTTGATTATTTGATTTTCGTATAACTTCTGGCTTTATTAACAATGGTTATAGTATGTTTGTAATTACTGGAAAAGCTTTAATATAGCTTTTTAGCTGTAAATTTGACGTTTTTTTTAATCATATATTTTTTATCTGTAAAATTATTTGTATATTTTAATATAATTATTGTTTTTTTTCTTTACATTATTATCTTAACCATTTATATGTTTTTTAGGGTAAAAAAAATGCAACCAAAACAACTTATCAAACAATTTCAGAAATACGGAAGTGCTGTTATTTTATTTAATGCATTACTATTTGTCATTATTATGAGCAGCTCATTCCCATTATTTAAAGATATCAGGTTGTTATTAGCATTTATTATTTTCTGGGTAATATCTTTTTCATCATTATTTACATATTACATGTGGATGGTTAAGAGTATATTAAGATTATTTGAAAGTGATGACCCGCAAAGGTATGAAAAGATCTTTAATAAATTTAAGACAAGTGCACAGCAAACAATGTTACTTAATATGGGGTATTTAATTATCGTATATATACCTTTGTTTTTCTTGATGTATTTTAAATTTGGATATAATAACATATATTATCATTTTTATGTTTTCTTTATTTTAGTTTTTGTGTTCTTATTTATTGGATTCAATTCAATGCAGGTATGGTATACCAGGACTTATCCATTGGGACGTTTTGGAATACCAGTTGCAGTTCAAAGACTTCGCAGTAAAATTTTAAGCATAGTTATACCTATAACACTTTTAACATCTGTATTCCTTCTGGTATTATTTTATCGTATAGATAAATCAAATGTTGATTCATTAATTTCAGCCAGAATATATGATAGTTTTACTTCAATTCAATTGGATACTCATGAAACATTTACTCAAAGCATTCCAACGGTAATTAAAGAATATGGAGGTGTAATTCTTGTTTCCCAAGATAATACTGTTATTATGAGTAATAAAGAAGAATTTTTAGCATTACCCCTTAATCAAACAATTAAAAAAGGGAACCAGCCACAATTTTTATATAATGATACCATTCAATTTATACAAAATATAAAAGCTACTAAGTATTCAAAAGTAGATGGTGTATTTGATGGCAATCAAGCTGTATTATTTGGTTATGCTATTCCTCAGAGCAATCGAATTATAATTGCTGCCTTTAATGAAATGACATTATATAAAACTGTATATAGAAGTTTATTTTTTATAATACTTGGTATGATAATTGTTAATTTAATAATCAGATATCTCATTAACCGAAAGTTGCTAAAACTCTCAAAAGCTATTGATATAGCTATGCCTGTCTTGCAAAAGGCAACCAAAGGCGATCTATCAGGTGAAATTACACTAATAAAATCACGTGATATAATGGAGGATTTTATACGAAGTTTTATTGGTTTCAGGGAAATTATTATTGAATTTATACAAAAATCTAATGAACTCAGCGAAAAGGTACTTATTTCATCCGAAGCTTTAGCATTTTCCGGAAAATCAATGAAGGAAGAGGCTTCACAACAGGCACAAAATATTGAACAGGTTACTTCAATTATAGCTGAAGTTTCCAGTTCTTTTTACACAATTGCGTCCGATGCCAATAAGCAAAGTGATATTTTGAAAAATCTAGAAGATATTGTTAATAATCTCAATGCTGCAATGAATATATTGAATAACGATGCACAGCAGGTCATAGTAGCAATACGAGGGGTTGAAAAAAGCGCTCATGATAGTGAAAATCTTGTGGCCAATACAGCAGAATCATCAAAGCAAATAGCAAGTTTTTTTGAAAATATTATGAATGTTATAGGATTAATATCTGACATTGCTGAACAGGTTAATCTTTTGTCACTCAATGCGTCAATTGAAGCAGCAAGGGCTGGTGAACATGGCCGAGGATTTGCTGTGGTTGCAGAGGAAATTTCAAGGCTTGCAGACAGAACTTCACAAAACCTTAAGGAAATTTCAAAAATAATTAATGAAGGCAACGCTGCTATGAATAGCAACATGAGCATGATGGACACCATGCGAAAAGTATTGATGAACATCATACAGGATATTGAACGCAGTGTAGCATTAATAACTGGTTTTATTGAAACAATTAATCAAAGAGTTCAGGACTTTGCAAGGATTCATGAAGGCATTGCCAGTGCCAGCGAATTTTCCAGAGGACTATCGCTATCAATGACTGAATTGAGCGATAATACCAAGAAGATAGTCCAATCTATTGAAAACGTTAATGCAGTTGCAGGCCAGTTTGTTGCTCTGTCTGAAAATCTGACAAACACTTCAGCAGAGCTTGAATCTATGGCGGCAGAGCTCAAAAAGGTTATAGAGCGTTTTAAGATATGATGAAACACACACTTTTGCCGCTATTGGCACAAGCGTAAGATGTATTATTTATTCCAAACCAGCTTTTTTAAATACATAATCAATATTATGCAGGAAATTATCCAGTTTGAATATTTCTTCTATTTCATCTTGAGAAAGTTTTGCAGTAATTCTTTCATCATTAAGCGATAGCTCCTTTAATGAGCCTCCTGCATTCCACACTCTCATTGCATTATCCTGAACTATCTGGTATGCCTCTTCACGAGTATAGCCTTTTTCTACCAGTTTAAGTAATAAAGCCTGTGAATAAAATAACCCACCTGTTTTTTCAATGGTTTTCATCATGGCATCGGGATATACATGAAGATTTTCAAGAATAAAAATCATCTTTGAAAGGAGATAATCAAGTGCAATAGTGCTATCAGGCAGTATAACACGCTCAGCTGATGAATGTGATATATCTCGTTCATGCCACAAAGTCATGTTATCCAGTGCAACCATAAGGTTAGACTTTATAACTCGTGATAATCCTGATATTCTTTCGCATAAGATGGGATTTCGTTTATGAGGCATTGCTGATGATCCTTTCTGACCTTTTTGAAAAGGTTCTTCAACTTCACGAACCTCCGTTCGCTGCAGGTGGCGTATTTCAGTTGCCAATTTATCCAGTGTTCCTGCGCAAATAGCTACAGCTGACATATAATGTGCGTGTCTATCTCTTTGTATTATCTGTGTTGATATTGGATCAGGTTTAAGACCTAATTTTTTACAAACTATCTCTTCAACACGCGGATCAATATTGCTGAATGTGCCAACAGCACCCGAAAGCTTTCCATAGGATATTTCGTCAATAGCATCCTGCATTCTTTTGCGGTTACGTAAAAATTCATGATAATACAGTGCCATCTTGGTGCCAAATGTAGTTGGTTCTGCATGAACGCCATGTGAGCGCCCCATACATGGAGTATGTTTGTATTTAAGTGCTAATTTTTTCAATAATTCCACAAGCTGGTCAATATCATTAAGAATAATTTCGCCAGCCTGTTTCATCTGAATGGAGAGAGCAGTGTCAACAATATCACTTGATGTAAGGCCATAATGAATGTATCTGCTTGATGGTCCAACATATTCGGCAACACAGGTTAAAAATGCTATCACATCATGGTGCACCTGACTTTCTATCTCTTCAATTCGGGTAACATTAAAATTTGCTTTTTCTTTTATTATTGCTAAATCTTGCTGTGGTATAACTCCTAACTGTGCATTTGCTTCGCAGGCTGCTATCTCAATATCAAGCCATATCTTAAATTTGTTTTCCAGTGACCATATATTGGCAATTTGTTTCCGTGAATATCTATCAATCATACAAACCTCATACTGCAACATATAGTTAATAATAAATAACAGAAAAAGTAAATTTTCCTTTACTAAGGAAAATAATCAAGTAAAAAAAGATAATTTGGGATTGTTATAAAATTACTGCTTGACGGATAGGGTAACAATATAGCATCAATGTATAACAATACAAATTTTTTATCAGGGTATACTATGGAATATCTTAATCAAATACGTGATTTTGTGTGGGGAGCACCACTTATTATTTTGTTGCTTGGAACTGGAATATATCTTACAATTTTGCTTAAAGGATTACAATTCAGGACACTTTTTTCTTCATTATACCTGGCATTAATAAAACGAAAAGAATATGGCGCACATCCTGGTGATATTTCACATTTTCAGGCTTTAATGACAGCACTGGCTGCCACTGTTGGCACTGGAAATATTGCAGGTGTTGCTTCAGCTATTGCTATTGGTGGGCCTGGTGCAATGTTCTGGATGTGGCTTACAGGTTTATTTGGAATGGCCACAAAGTATAGCGAAGCAGTGCTTGCTGTAAAATACCGTGAAGTTGATGCACTGGGAACCATGTCCGGCGGACCAATGTATTACATAGAAAAAGGGTTAAAGAATAACTGGATTGCAATGATATTTGCTGTATTTGCTGCTTGTGCTGCATTTGGTACAGGCAACATGATACAATCAAACTCAGTTGCTGAAGCCATCAAAGCAACGTTTAACATTGATCACCGGATTACCGGTATTGTGCTTTTTATTTTAACTTTTCTTGTTATTATGGGTGGCATCAAAAGTATTGCACGGGCTGCTTCGGCGATAGTTCCGATTATGATTTTATTTTATTTGATTGCCGGAACAATTGTTTTAATAATCTACCACGAAAATATTATACAGTCTTTTAAGCTAATTTTTATTCATGCGTTTACTCCCATAGCTGCTGCTGGCGGGTTTGCTGGTGCAACCTTCAAAATGGCAATGCAGATGGGTGTATCCAGAGGTCTATTGTCCAATGAATCTGGCCTTGGTAGCTCACCAATAGCTGCTGCAGCTGCAAAGACTGATGAACCAGTAAGGCAGGCTTTTGTTTCAATGACACAGACTTTTATTGATACCATTGTTGTATGCACGTTTACAGGACTGGTTATACTGGTAACTGGTGCATGGAAAAGTGGAAAAACAGCTGCAGCATTGACCGAACATGCTTTTCGTTTGGGCTTGCCAGGTAGCTGGGGTGGTATTGTTGTTTCACTCAGTCTTATATTTTTTGCTTATTCTACTATTTTAGGATGGGCATACTATGGCGAGAAATCAGTTGAATACATAGCAGGTGAAAAGGCAATAAAGCCATATAGATTATTATGGGTGATAGTTGTGTTTATAGGAGCTATCGGAAAATTAGAAATAGTATGGACGTTAACTGATATAATGAATGGGCTTATGGCATTTCCAAACTTGATAGCGTTACTTGGTCTTTCATTTGTAATAAAAAATGAAACAAATCTTTTCTTTAAGAAACATAATTCAATATAATAAATTCTTTAATTCTGTTTTCAGAGAAAGTTACAGTAAGTAACTAACTTACAATAACAAGGTTGTTGTAGTGATATGATTAAATCTCATAAAAGATTATATTATATAATAGTTTTACTGAACATTATCCTGTCTTCCTGCACACGCTTTGAATCAATTCGCGACCCATATACTTTATATATTCATATTTCGGCTGAACCAGGACATCTTAATCCCATAACTTCAAACGAAGCTATTGCTTCTTCAATAAATACATATATTTATGAAACACTGCTTGACAGGGATTATGATACGTTAGAATTAAAGCCACAATTGGCTGATAAATGGGAAATTTCATCTGATAAGCTGCATTACCGCTTTTATCTTAAAAAAAACATATACTGGAGTGATGGCAAACCTTTTACAGCTGACGACATTGTATATTCATTCAAGGTTATTAAAGATCCAACCGTTGCCAATGCACCGTTAAAAGTATACTATATTGACGTTAAAAGTGTAAAAAAAATTTCTCCATATATTGTTGAATTTGCGTATGCTAAGCCTTACTTCCTGGCACTTGAAATCTGTGGAAGCATTCCTATCGTTCCCAAACATATATTTGATGATGGAACTGATTTCAATACACATAAAAATAACCGTTTCCCTGTTGGCACAGGACCATATAAATTTGTAATATGGAATACAGGTAAAACCATTGAATTAGTTGTGAACGATAGATACTGGGGTCCAAAGCCTGATATTAAGCGAATAGTATATAAAATTATCCCCGAACCCAACGTTGCATTACAGATGTTGAAGAAAGGTGAGCTTGATGTCATGGCATTGAGGCCAATACAGTGGGTACGGCAGACAAATTCAAAGCATTTTCAGGAATCCTTCTTCAAATTTATGTACTATCAGCCGTATTATAACTATATTGGCTGGAATGCACAAAATCCCCTATTTAAAGATAAAAATGTTCGTAAAGCGCTTACCATGCTCATTAACCGTCAGGCAATTCTTGACAGTTTATTGTTTGGATTGGGGACAGTAGTTACAGGCCCGTTTTATATTCATGATAAAAATTATAATCATGATATACAGCCTTTGCCATACGATCCTGTAAAAGCAAAAGAAATATTGCGCAGGGCAGGTTGGAGCGACAGTAATGGTGATGGAATCCTTGATAAAAACGGTATTGCCTTCAAATTTACTTTGACTATAGCATCAGCAAGCAAGTTTGCTGAAAGGCTGGCAACCATTCTTAAAGAAGATTTTGCAAAGGTTGGCATACAGATGGATATAAACCGTTATGAATGGGCTGTTTTTGTTAATAAAGTAGATAAACGTGATTTTGATGCTGTTACACTGGGCTGGTCACTGTCCTGGGAAGGTGACCCATACCAGCTATGGCATTCATCACAGGTAAAAGCAGGGTCTAATTTTTGTTATTTTGTCAATACCGAAGCAGATGAAATAATTGAAAAAGCACGTAAAGAGTTTGATGTTCAAAATCGTATTAAAATGTACAGACGTTTTCATGAAATAATTCATGACGAGCAACCCTATACGTTTTTGTATTGCACTCCTGCACTGGTAGTTGTCAGCAAACGTTTTGATAATGTTATAGTCCATAAAAGAGGTTTGAATTATACTGAATGGAAGGTTAAGCAGTAATAATGAAATATTATATTTTAAAACGAATTCTTATTATTATACCAACATTTATTGGCATAACCTTTATTACATATCTTATGATACGACTTGCACCAGGCGATTATACTTCGCTTAGAGCTGGTGTAGAAGGTGAATTGAAAGCAGGAAGTCTATCAAAAGAGATATTTGAACAGGAAAAGAAACTCTATGGGCTTGATAAACCAGTCATTGTAGGTTATGCTGAGTGGTTTTATAAAACAATAAAACTTGATTTTGGAACCTCACGTAAAGATGGGCGCAAAGTTATTTCCCATATTTTGGATGCATTACCAATTACATTGGGATTGAACATTCTTTCTATAATCATTGTATATATTATTTCTATCCCTCTGGGGATTTATTCTTCAATAAAAAAAGATACCTTTCAGGACAGAATTATTAGCCTAACACTATTTTTGCTTTACTCATTACCTTCGTTTTGGGTTGCCTTATTGCTATTAAAATATCTGAGTGGGGGAGATTACCTGAACTTATTTCCATTAGCAGGCTTATATTCAGACTGGTTTGACCAATTAAATCTTTTTCAAAAAGCAATGGATATATTGTGGCATTTGATTTTGCCAGTAGCAACATTAACCTATGGTGGTTTTGCATTTCTTTCGCGCTACACACGGGCAACCATGCTTGATGTTATTAATCAGCAATATATTATCACGGCACGTGCAAAAGGACTATCCGAAAAAAAGGTTTTGTTTGTTCATGCATTTAGAAATTCACTCATTCCATTGCTGACACTTATGGCAACCATGCTTCCTGGTCTTTTGGGTGGCAGTGTTATAGTAGAATCTATCTTTTCAATACCTGGAATGGGAATGCTGGCATTTGAATCCATTCTTTCACGGGATATTCCCATTATAATGGCTATAACCTCAATTTCCGCCTTTTTAACATTAATTGGTATTTTCCTTGCTGATATTATGTATGCAATTGCGGATCCTCGTATCAGGCTGGAGGCTAAACAATGACAGGATACTGGTCAATTGTATGGAAACGCTTTAAACAAAACAAACTGGCTGTAGTTGGCCTTTGTATTGTTATTTTCCTGTTTATGATTGCATTGTATGCACCATTAATTGCCAATAACAAACCCTATATTTTAATTTATAACGATAAAATTTATTTTCCAATTCTATTTGAATATAAGGAATTAGCAGGGATTGATTTTAAAAAAATTGAGGGATACAAAATCTTCCCACCAATACCATATTCATATTCTGAATATGACCTTAATGCAATTGTGCTGCCACCAACTACTGATCATATCTTAGGAACAGATGAACAGGGCAGGGATTTAGCTGCACGTATGTTATATGGAACACGTGTATCTATATTTGTGGGATTTGTGGCGGTATTTATTTATGTAACTATAGGTATAATTATTGGTGCCTTAGCTGGATTTTATGGAGGATGGGTTGATATCATTATCTCTCGTATTATAGAAATTGTAATGTGTTTCCCAACATTTTTCTTAATTCTTACTATCCTTGCACTGTGGGGTCAGAGCCTTCTTAATGTCATGATTGTAATAGGTATAACAGGCTGGACAGGAATTGCCCGTATTGTACGTGGTGAATTTTTTAAACTACGTGAACAGGATTTTGTCATGGCTTCAAAGGCACTTGGAGCAAGAGATTACTGGATTATCTTTATGCATATACTACCAAATGCTATGGCACCCGTTATGGTTTCTGCAACATTTGGCATAGCTTCAACTATACTTATTGAGTCATCATTAAGCTTCCTTGGATTTGGCGTACAACCACCTACACCAAGCTGGGGTGATATATTATCACAATCACGGGATTTCATTGATTTTGCATGGTGGTTGACTTTGATTCCGGGATTTGCTATATTCATAACCATCACATCCTATAATTTAGTTGGCGAAGGATTGCAGGATGCGCTTGATCCAAAACAATATCGTTAAAATAGTACTGCTGCTATTTGTATCTAATACTATTGCATGTCTTTCTTTTTTTGAAGAAAAACAGGAAACAAAAGACCTCTTACCCAGAGAAACAGAACTATATACCTGGAAATTGATAAAAAGTTCATCTGTTACTAATAAAGATGCTATAGTGAACATTTCACCTGATTATTATAAATACTATAGCACCATGGAAATAGTTAAAGGTGACTATCAATCAATTAATAACAGCTCATTTTTTGTTACAGTAACTATCGCCAGAACATTAACAGTTGATGATGCATATGGATTGTTTACACGTGAAAGGGTAAGCCTGGAAAAATCATTGTTTAAAAACGATTACAGCGTATACTGGAACAATAAAAGCATTGCATTTAAAGGAAATTATTTTCTAAAAGTTGAAACTAATGACCTTGATTTTATACAGACGCAAAAAAGCATAATTGAAAATATACTCTCTAAAATACAAAATGTCCACGCACTGCCTGATTATATTGTGAAGATATCTAAGTATTGCGACATCGATAGTATAATACTATTTAATGAAGGTATATCACAAATTCCTTATTTAAAAAACATAGTAGTTGGGAAAAAAATTATAGAATCTAAAGACATTATGGTTTTTTTTAAACTTTATTCTACACATATTGATGCATCTCAAAATTATGATACAATTTTAAAAAATGATAGTACGCTGATGATTTTAGAAACAGGTAAAGTAAAAATAGCTTTTAAAAAATTAGGCGATAGTTACTGTTATATAGCCCAATATAAAGAATGGATATTTGGTTTGTATGATATTGTTGACTATCAAGCTGGTAAACAATACATTAATACTCTTTATAAGGAATTGAGCAATCCATAAATGTTCTATATTATTGGTGACATACACGGATATTATAATAAATTATTAGGGCTTTTTGAGAAAGTTCAAAAGCATATTACTGATGATGATACAATTATTTTTTTAGGTGATTATATTGACCGTGGACATCATTCTTTTGAAGTTATAGAATTTTTAATAGATTTACAACATAACTATAACACAATTTTTTTACGTGGCAACCATGAATCTATGTTTCTGGATTATTTGCAAAATAGAGAAATTCAATTATATATGTATAATGGTGGCCAGGCTACAATAGATTCATATATCAAGATGATGGGATCATTGCGACTACCAGAAGATCATAAAGCATTTTTCAATAATTTGAAATTATATTATGAAACTGATGATTTTATTGCCATTCATGCCGGCATGCGACCCGGTATACCTGTTGAATTGCAATCCTCATACGATATGACATGGATTAGAGAAGAATTCTTTTTTAAGCCGTACCGATGGCCAAAACTAGTAGTTTTTGGGCATACAACAACTGTTAATATTACTGGACTTCCTATATCTGAGATTTACGATGATGTTCATAAAAACATAATTGGTATAGATACCGGTGCTGCTTACGGTGGCCCATTAACATGCTTACGCCTTCCTGATAAAAAAATATTTCAATCGTACTGATTTAGATTAAATCTGTTCTATGTAATAAAAAGTTCTTGATATTTTTTATAATAAACTCTTTGTTAAAAGGGATTGTATGTTTATTAATTTTGACTTGTTTTAATTTAATATTATTTTAATTGATACATTCAAACACAGGAATAATTTATATGATTTTTGCTATTGTTAATATATGATTACAATGTCGATTATTAATAATAACCAATGTAAATTACATGATAATTAAAAAGGATATGTGATCATGAATATATTTGAATGGTTAAACAAGAAATTTTCATATACATTTGCACTTTGTTTTTATACCATATTCGGTGGATGGATGAGTGCAGTATTTGGCTATTATCTTGGCACCTCATTTATTCTTGCTGAGTATAATGTAATGCATTCACTGGCTGTAAAGTGGCTTCCATTATCGGTACTTATTCCAACTTTAATGCATTATCTAACATTTGGCTTTTTAACCCCTTTAGGAATTCCTGCATTTTTTAAATCTTTACGTGATATCAACAAAGCATTGAAAGGTGGAACACTCAATCCATCTCTTACTGATGAGGATCTTCAGGTGTTATACGTTCAATTATCACATCTTCCAATGTACAATATGGTTGCAGCTTCATTTTTTGGTACAATTTGCGGCTTTTTTTTAATGGGTTTTGGATACTATGACATGTTCACAAATGGTACATTGTCCTTAATAAAAATAAAAATTGGCATTAAAATAGTAACAATAGGTGTTTTAGTGGTTGTTGTGTTATATGGAATGTCAACATACTTATTAACTGAAATTATTACAAATCCACACCGGGCACTGATATATCAGAAATTACGTCAACGAAATATTAATATATATCCTCGTGGATTAATTGGTTTGCGTATTAAATTTAGCTTTTTCATAATACTTATGATTATAACTCTTTTCACGTTTGCTGCAATGATGGAACAGCATCGTTTATATGAAGAAACCAGATATATAAATATTCTAACCTATTTTTTAATTTCTATAGTTGCCGGTGTCTTTCTTATGTACATAAATTCAGATTCTGTTATGCGAATTCTGAATGAAATGGGGATTGTTACAAAAAGAATTTCCTCAGGTCAGGAAGCATGGTTTAGAGTAATGTCTTATGAAAGAGAGTTTGCCGAAATAGAATATTCAATCCTTGAAATGGCAAAAGAAATTGAAGAACACAGAAAAAACTTAGAGTTAAAAGTAGAACAGCGAACAGAAGAGTTGCGTGAAGCACTGGCAAGTCTTAAAGAAAAAGATGATATGATTCAGAAACAATTAGAGATAGCAAGCAATATACAGCGCAGTATATTGCCAGGGCGTATTGATGACTGGAATGAGCTGAAATTTTCAGTACGATATATTGCAATGGAAAAAATTGGCGGTGACTTTTATGATGTATATCAGATGAAAGGAGATAAATTAGGGATATTAGTTGCTGACGTATCTGGTCATGGTATTCCTGCTGCTCTTATTACGTCAATGGCAAAAATTTCATTTAGTTCTGCTACCCAGCAATATGATTCACCTAAAAGGGTATTCCAGGAAGTCAATCAAAATATCCTTGAACACATTAAGACACAGGATTATATGACTGCTTTTTTTGTTGTTATAGATGATGATTATAATCTGACGTATGCTAATGCAAGTCATCAAAAAGCAATTTTGATACGTTCTGATGAAGGAAGGACAGAGCTTCTTGATACCAATGGATTGTTTATAGGTGCTATTGAAGAAGCTCGTGAAACCTATGAAGAAAAAGAAACAAAATTAAAATACGGTGACCGCCTGTTGCTCTATACGGATGGTATTCCTGAAGCAGCTAATATGGAACGTGAAGAATATTCAGTTGAAAGGCTTCTTGAAATTTCACTTAAAAATAGGCATCTACCTCTGGATGACTTTACAAGTTACATAATTGAAGATGTACATCGTTTTAAAGGCAAAGCACCTGTAGAAGATGATATAACTTTACTGGTTATTGAACTTGCTCGAGATGAAGCTGTTGATATCATAAAACAGGCAAAAAAGTTAATTGATGAACATAAATATTACGAAGCTATCGATTACTTAGAAAGAAGTCTTGCGCTCTATCCAAATAATCGCAAACTTATATATAATTTAGCAAAAAATTATTTCAGAGTAAATAACTTTGGCAAGGCAACTGAATTAATTGAACAGTATTTAGAAATGGATAAACGAAATAAATATGCATATTACGTTGGTGGCGCAGCATATTATCAGATGATGAACTATGAAAAAGCAATACAATTGCTTGAAAAAGCTCAAAGTTTGGACCCCAACTTCACCAATGCATTATTTGCATTAGGTATGGCCTATAAGAAAATAGGCATGTATCAGGATGCATTACAGATTTTTGAACGCGTTGCCAATATTGACCCTGATAATAAAATGGCACTATTTGAGATTAATGAAATCCGTAAAGGTTTAGCTTAATTTTTGGTCTCATTGTGTAATATTTATTGTTCCATCTGGCATTATATGCATATATAGTTTTTCTATTTTAGAAGAGTAATCGTAATGCTGGCTCGGTTGATAAAGTTTCATTACATCATTAACATAGGTAATAGTTGATTTTATATTTGGAACAGCCATATTTTTTCTTACAATTCCCAAACCTGCATGATAGGCAGCCAAAGCCAAAACAATATCATTTTTAAAAACAGTTAATAATGATTTTAAATGCTTTACTCCAGCTTGAATATTCTGATAGGGATCAAATGGATTCTGAACATTATAAGCTTGTGCAGTTTCCTGCATAAGTTGCATTAAGCCCATTGCTCCAGCTACAGAAACGGCATCTTTATTAAAATTGGATTCAACTTTAATAATGCATCGTATTAGCTGCGGGTCAATATTTTCATTTTTACAAATATTAATAATAATTTCATCATACGGATTTTTTGATAGATCAACTTTTGTGGTTTTATTCTCTTTATTATGCTGAATATTATAATATTCAATAGTATTATCATCTGTTTTCTTAGATTTAATCTGTGCATTAACAAGAAAAGGAGTAAAGTTATATAAAATAATATATGTTAACAAAAAGATAGTAGACACTCTACTAATTTTTTTAAAGAATAGTATTATATAACTCTTCATATTCTTTTGCCGTATCATTCCAGCTTCTTTTAAATGACATTGCATTATTAATTAATTTTTTCATTAAAAACTTATTTTTATATACTCTCAGTGCATGTCTAATGGTTGTATAAAGTTCTGCACTATCATTATTTTTATATTTAAATCCATTACCTGTTGTTAATTTTTCATCAAATTGTTCAATTGAATCGTCCAGTCCTCCAGTTGCCCGTACTATAGGAATAGTACCATATGCTAAACTATACATCTGATTTAAACCTGAAGGCTCATAACGAGAAGGCATAACATAAAAATCGCTGCCAGCTTCTATTAAGTGTGCAAGTTCCTCGTTATATCCCCACCATACACCAATTCTATCAGGAAACATTGCACGTAATACCTCAAATCTATCAACTATCCACTGTTCACCACTACCAACAATAACAAATTGCACTTCTTTTTCATCAAAAAAAAGCCAATCCAGTGTATTAATAAGAATATCTATACCTTTTTGATAAGTCAAACGACTTATGCATCCTATAATTGGAAAATTGCTTTTTGTTAATCCATAAAATTCCTGTAACGCTTTTTTGCATCTGGACTTACCGCTTAAATTAGCAATTGAATAATTATGAGGTATTAGATTGTCTTTTTCTGGATTCCAGTGCTCATAATCTACACCGTTTAAAATACCAAAAAGCTTTTTACTGTGGGACTTAAAAACAGTAGATAAATCGTACCCATATTCTTGTTCCTGTATTTCAGTGGCATACTTTTTGCTGACGGTTGTAATGCAATCAGCATAGACAATGCCAGCTTTTAAAAAATTCACTTTACCATAAAATTCAATATGTTCATAATTGTACAAGCTATCTGAAAGTTGCATTAACTGTAAAACTTCTTTTATAAAAACACCCTGATAACCAACGTTATGAACACTAAGAAGTGATTTAGCTTTTTGAACTATTGGTTCTTGTATATAATGAGTTTTAAGAAATAACGGAATCAAAGCAGTTTGCCAATCATTACAGTGGATTATATCCGGAGCTATTGCCAATTGTTTCATCGCTTCAATACAAGCTCTGCAAAAATATATAAAGCGTTCTGCATTATCACTGTATGATACTCCATTGTAGTCATACAAACCATCACGTCCATAGTAATCATCATGTTCAATAAAATAAGTGTGAACACCTTCCAGATAATTGGTATAATATATACCTGCCCATCGAATACCGTTTCCTATTGGTACCGCTAAGGGTTTACCAATTAATGTACAGTGAAACCTATGTTTATCAACACAATAATATCGTGGTAAAAAAAGATGAACTGTATGCCCACGTTTTGCCAATGCTTTTGGCAGCGAATATGAATAATCAGCAAGACCTCCAGTCTTGGCAAAGGGGTACGCTTCACTTGTAATAAACGCAATATTCATTCTATTTTGTAAGCGTCACTAATGATGGATAATATTCTTCAGGTGGGTGAAATCCTAATAATGTACAGATGGTTGCAGCAACATTTGCAAGTCCCTGTTCTTTGTGAGTTGTTAGTGTATATTCACCATTATAGTGAGGGTCATATATAATAAATGGTACTGGATTCAATGTATGTGATGTTTTAGGCTGTGGTTTACCTGTCTTTTTATCAATTTTTATTGTTCCAGTTTTAGCATCTTTTTCAAACATCTCATCAAGGTTACCATGATCAGCAGTAATTATTGCAATAGCTCCGGTATTATCTATTGTCTGCAGTAAGCGCCCAATGCATAAATCAACAGTTTCAGCAGCAATTATAGCTGCTTCTAATATGCCAGTATGACCAACCATATCACCATTAGCATAATTCAGACGAATAAAATCATATTTTGCACTGTTAATTGCATCAATTACAGCATCTGTTATTTCAGCGGCTTTCATCCATGGCCGCTCGTTGAATTGCACCCTGTCAGAAGGTATTTCCTGATACGTTTCGTAGTTATGATCAAACATACCGCTTCTATTTCCATTCCAGAAGTAGGTGACATGCCCAAACTTTTGTGTTTCAGATATTGCAAATTGTCTGCATCCATTATGAACCAAATACTCGCTTATGGTTTTATCAATAGAAGGGGGAAAGACCAGATAATTTTTGGGAATATGAAGATCGCCATCATATTCCATCATGCCAGCAAAAACTATATCCGGAAAACGTTCGCGATCAAATTTATTGAAATCCTTTTCTTCAAAGGCACGGGAAATTTCAATAGCTCTATCACCACGGAAATTGTACAGGACTACCGAATCACCATCATTAATTGGCCCAACAGGTTTTCCATCTTTTGCAATTACAAATGACGGCAAATATTGATCGGTTATACCAGGTTGTTCTTTTCTATATGTTTCTATTGCTTCAGTAGCAGACGAAAAAGCTCTTCCTTTACCTAAGACATGTGCTTCCCAGCCACGTTTAACAATATTCCAGTCAGCTTCATACCTGTCCATGGTGGTTACCATTCTTCCACCACCAGAAGCAATACAAAAATCAAAACCTTTATCATTGAAAGCATGAAGAAATTTCTCTAAGCTATTAACGTATTGCAAGGCTGATGTTTCGGGAACATCCCTTCCATCCAATAAAATATGTACGCAAATTTTCTTTACTCCTTCAGAAGCAGCCTGTTCAATGAGTTTAAAGAGGTGATTAATATGCGAATGTACATTACCATCTGAAAGCAGCCCAATAAAATGCAATGTTTTGCCTTCATTAAGTGGTTTTTTCAGTAATTTGTGCCAAATTTCAGTTGAAAATATCTGTTTTGATTCAATGGCTTTATCAACAAGCTTTGCACCCTGATCAAAAATCCTGCCAGCACCTAATGCATTATGTCCAACTTCTGAATTGCCCATATCGGCATCTGATGGAAGTCCAACTGCAGTCCCATGTGCTTTCAATGTTGTGTAGGGACAGGTTTTCATTAATCTATCTAATACAGGAGTACGTGCAAGGAAGAAAGCATTCCCTTCATCCTGTGGCCCAATACCAATGCCATCCATAATTATTAATACAAGAGGTCCCTTTCTTCTGCTAAAACCGTTGGGCAATAATTTCATCTACTCCTCCAGAAGAAATGTTTCAAGTGAAGCTAATTCTATAACGCGTTTTACATAATTATTTGCATTAATTATTCTAAACTTTCTTCGATTGTTATTAAAATTGTTATACAATGTCATGAAGCCTGCTAAAATTGTTGAATCAACTACTTCAACATTGCTCATATCAATTATAGCATCACGGCTGTCATTTTGTAAAAAATTATGCATTTCTTCAATTAAATCCTTCAAAGTTCTTGGATTTAATTGTTCACTGATAACAAATATACATCGGTTTTCTTCTTCTTTTTTCGTAAAAATCATGGCTTACCCCTTCAAACTGTAATATTGTATTTTTTATAAAATTCATCTTCTGTAAAAATATTTATTGAATATTTAGGCAATGCCCTTTCAAGAATCATGTATATTTTATCATTAGCAGCAAAAAAAACAACATCAAAGTTATGTTCATCGCCATATTTTACAAGATACATAATAGCTGCAACTGCTGCAGAATTTATGGTATCAACCTGTGAAAAATTAATTGCAACAGTTGAAATTTTTTCCGGAATCAGCTTTTCAATTAATTTTATTAATTTCACATCATCTCCATACTCGCCAATACCCGTAATGGTTATTATAACAAGATCAGAGTAATGAGCATATGTAAAATTCATTTACTTCTCGCACATTCTTTTATTTTTTTTAAAATATTTTCTAATTGTTCAATAGCTTTTATTGAATTATTTGATAGTTTAATGTAATCATCTCCATAGAAATAATCCTTCATTAAATATTCTATTACTTCTGTATATGTTGTATTTATTAATTTTAGTGATTCCTGTAATGTTTGTTTGTGAATTACATCTTTCTTTATAAAAGGAAATATAAAATAAAATAATTTATACATAAACTTTTTTATAACATCTTTGTAATATTTGATAATGAGAAACAGAATATACGGGAGCAAAATAATACTATTTGTTTTTAACATTGTACTTATAGTGTATATATAATCAATTTCAAAACTTGTGTTCCATGTAAACCACAGTATGTTTATTATTATCATGGAAATAAAAAAAGATGTTTTACCTTTGGGAAAACCTATTGCTGATAAACCCGCTGAAGTGAAAGCAATTGCAAAAAAAAGCGCGATTGCTCTGTAACCTAAAATATTAGAAATTGCAGCTATAAAAGAATATATATTATCCAGAAAACGTGATAATCCATCAAAGGTTGTTTTTATTTGATTATATGTATCTATTATCTCTATAGCGTAAAGAGGAATGGCATGAAAAAAATATAAAAATAAAAGTAATGTTACTATAATAATGAATAATTTATTTTTAAAGTTAATTGTTTTATCTCTATTCTTTATCATGCTGCAATAAATACGTTTTATTTTAACATTTTTTACTGATTTATACATTTTAATCTAATAACTTATAATTTGTCAAATATTTTATATGGTAAAATATATAAACCAACATTTCTTTTGAACCGTTCCAGTATAAGCATCATGTATTCTGTAAAAAAAAATTACTTGCCAATAACATGTTATTATATTTTCTTTAAAATTGATATTATTTTAAAAGATTATAATAGTATAACTATTTGTAGGTAGGTTATGGATGATTTAATTAAAACTGCTGCAAAAATTGTAAAAGATTCTATCTCTACTATTGCTTTAACTGGTGCAGGCATCTCGGTTGAAAGTGGCATACCTGATTTCCGTAGTGCGGGTGGATTATGGACACGATATAACCCTGAAGAATATGCTCATATTGATGGTTTTAGAAAAAATCCACGTAAAATATGGAAGATGATATTTGAGCTAATGGACATGACCAGAAATGCTATGCCAAATCCAGCTCATATTGCACTGGCACAACTGGAAGAGATGGGCTTATTAAAAGCTGTAATAACACAAAATATTGACAATCTTCATCAAAGGGCAGGCAGCAAAAATGTAATTGAATTTCACGGCAATTCAGAACGGTTGCAGTGTATTTACTGTGGTGCAGAATATGCACCTGACGAATTTATTATTGAAAATGAGCCTCCTGCGTGTAAAAAGTGTGGTGAAATCTTAAAACCAAGCGTTGTATTCTTTGGTGAGATGATTCCTCATAATGCATTAATGGAATCGCAAAATTTAGCCAGCGATGCCCGAGTTGTTCTTGTTATTGGAACATCTGCTGTTGTATATCCTGCAAGCAGCATTCCCCATATAGCCAAGGCTAATGGAGCATATATCATTGAATTTAATTTAGAAAAAACTGTCATTACACCAATTATAACTGACATTTTTATTCAGGGCAAAGTTGGGGAAACATTGCCAAAATTTATTGAAGCCATAAAAGCTCTACAGGCTTAATTCATGGAGCTATCGCCAAACATAAAACCAAGAATACAGATATTACCTGATGCTGTAAAAAGAAAAATAGCTGCTGGCGAGGTAATTGATGGCCCCTATTCAGTAATCAAAGAACTTGTGGAAAATGCTCTTGATGCCCGGGCTACTGAAATTGACATTGAAATTGAGGAAAGCGGCTTAAAACGTATTGTGGTACGGGATAATGGTACAGGAATATATCGAGACGATCTGCCTTTAGCTGTTGAGGAACATGCCACCAGTAAAATCAAAAATATAGATGATATCTTTTCAATTATTACCATGGGATTTAGAGGCGAGGCACTTTCCAGTATTGCAGAAGTATCACAATGTACAATATTGTCTCGGACAATCGAAGAGGATATTGGCGGTAAGCTCGTGATAGCTGACGGCAAAAAAGAAATGTTTGACTGGGCAGGGCCAATCGGCACAACGGTAATTGTAGAAAATCTTTTTTTTAACACACCTGCCCGTAAAAAATTTATAAAAGGCTTAAAGTCTGAACTCAATAGAATTAAAGATACATTATTTGCAATAGCTATAGCATATCCTCATATACAATTTAAGGTGAAGATTGATAATAAAATTGCTTTTGTCTTTGAACCAGCGGATACTATACAAAGGATTTCTCAGATTTATGGCAAGGAAATGTCCGATAATTTATTATATGGTTCATTAACCGATTTACACTGTACTATTGAGGGCTATTGCACTAAACCAAACTATTACCGGTCAAACAGGTCATTACAATTTTTATATGTCAACCAGAGGCCTGTCCAGTTTCCATATTTTAATTTTATTTTACAGCAAGTGTACCAAACAATATTACAAAAGGGACAATATCCTGCAGCATTTATTTTTTGCACCATAAAACCCAACCTTATTGATGTCAATGTCCATCCGGCAAAAAAAGAAATACGCTTTTTTGATAGTAACTATATACATTCAATGATCTATAATTTTGCAAACAAGGTCATGAGTGGAACTATACACACATTTCCAATTAAACACAATGATACACAACTACCCAATAAAAAACTTGCCACTCCATCATATTCAGAAAATTTTCCTGATAATAATGAACCACCTTTAATGTATACACAGCCAAACGTTACTTCTCAAACCTTACTACATGAAGTACAGCATCTGTACACCCAGCTTAATCATAGAGATTATACTATAATTGGAACTCTATTTGATTCGTATATACTGATACAAAAAGAAAATAATCTCTATTTTATAGACTTCCATGCCGCTCATGAAAAAAAATTATATGATTATCTTATGAGTATTGATTCTGTTACTGCAGTTCAACAACTTCTTATGCCAGTTGTTATGGAACTGTCGCCTGATTTACTCATTAATATACATGTTTATAAAGATATTCTCACTGATTATGGAATTATCATGGACCAATTTGATGAACATTCAATTGTTATTAATGCTATACCTGATTTTTGCAAAAGCAACGATATAGAAGGATTAGTAAAAGATATTATTAATAGTATGCATGAAAACAAAAATTCAGCAAACAATATTAAAATTAAAATAATTGAAAAAATTGCTTGCCATTCTGCAAAACGTGCCAATGATATAATAACTCAGGATGATATTATTGCAATAGCTGATTATGTACTTTCAACAAATGATTACCGATGCCCTCATGGGCGACCATTTGTATATGTGTTATCAAAATCTGATTTAGAGAGGTTTTTCAAACGATAATGAAACAAAAAATAATTTTAGGAATTTCTTCATCAATTGCAGCATATAAAGCTTGTGATCTGGCACGCATGTTTACTAAAAATGGTTATGATGTCTTTTGTGTGCTTACACAAAACGCTACACAGCTAGTAGCGCCTCTCACATTGCAAACACTTACTGGAAATCCTGTTTATACTACTAGCTTTGCAATACAATGGCGTGAGATGGGGCATATTGAACTTAAAGAAAATGCTAAGCTCTTACTGGTTGCACCTGCAACAGCAAATATTATTGGCAAATTTGCCAATGGAATTGCTGATGATCTTTTAAGTACTACTTTTTTAGCTGTTGACTGTCCTGTGGTGATAGCACCTGCCATGAATCCCAATATGTGGAAACACAAGGCTGTACAGGAAAATATCAAAAAACTAAAGGAGTGGGGCTGTATATTTGTTGAACCCGAAACTGGCCTTGTTGCCTGCGGTGATGAAGGGCAGGGTAGGTTGGCCTCAATTGAATCAATATACAAGGTAGCAATAAATGCAATTAAATGATAAAAAGATAATTGTTACCGGCGGTCCAACACGTGAATGGATTGATCCCGTACGGTATATATCCAACGCTTCCAGTGGCAAAATGGGAATTGCTATAGCTGATGCTGCTTATCCCAAATGCCGTGAGGTAGTATTCATTCATGGACCTATTGATGCATCGCTTGCTTCTCATAAGCAGTATCGTTGCGTTGGAGTTGAAACTACTGTTGATATGCTCAATGCAATAATGCAGGAACTATCGCCCAATTGTATTTTAATAATGGCTGCTGCACCTGCTGATTACCAACCTGTTACTAAATCCCCTATAAAGATAAAAAAAACTAATGAAAACCTGACAATAGAATTACAACGCAATCCAGATATTTTAAAAACAATTGCACAATTAAAAAAGGAAAAGAATGAATATAGAAACATTACACTTATTGGATTTGCAGCTGAAACTACTGATGTGATTCAATATGGGAAAAATAAACTTATAGAAAAAGAATTGACAATGATCTGTATTAATGATGTAAGTAAAACTGGAACAGGTTTTGGGAGCGACTTTAATGAAGTAACCGTAATGCTTGATGATGCACAAATTTTTGAATTGCACAAAATGACCAAAAAGGAAATTGCTGAAAATATAATTCAAATTATTGAAGATAAACTGTAATTTTTATGAACATTTTGAATATTTATAAAACAGTTATTTTTTTATTAATTTTTTTACATCCATTTGTTGTGTATGCAGAACGAACTATTCCAAAAAACCCAATAGTTCAGGCTGTTGATGTAAAATTTAATGAAGAATCATTAAAAGGTTATTTTGTAATAATTGATGCACGAACAAACGAAGAAAAGTCATTACATCTGCAAAAAAAGTCAGTTGATGGAACAGTTATAGTATTTTTCCAGGGGCACGCTCAACGTCCAGATGATGCGTATGCATTTACATCAAAGTTAGCGCTTCAATCTAAATCGGGTATAGTTATTGTCCCGGTTTGTGATACCCCATTTGGTAAAAATAAAGAATTTCGTGGTGACAAAGGAAAAATTGTCATCCTTATGGAGATTGTACGATACGCTCTTTCATTTTATGCTATGGATGTCAAGAATTACTCTTCTCATAACATACCAATTACTATCAATCACAAAACTATTCCAGTAGATGAAAGTACAACTAAAGTTGAAATCTCCGCAGTTGGATGGTCACATGGAGCAATTCTGGCTAGGATGACGGCAAGTACATTTACCAGTGTTAAAAATTTAGTCCAGATTTGTCCTGCCGGTTTCATCCAATGGAATGATAATCAATGTGTAGCTTCATGTTGTTTACTCTCTTCATTCAATTGGGAAGGTATTCGGATTTCTACAGAAATATTCAAAGGAAATGGGGGAGAGGTGCTATCAGCAAGTTGGGGTATTACAAAAGGTATTACAGGTGATACAATAAGATCCTGTAATTCGTGCATTTATGGTAATTTCAATCTTTTAAAACTATTCCGACCATATAAAGATATCTCAGATGCCACATCAGTTGCAATGTATCCTGTAAAAAATTTATCTTCCATCGTTGTTATTTTTGGAGAAGATGATTCTTTATTTAATCCAAAAGACATTGTTGGGAAAAACTATGCAAGTCCTGAAAATACCGATATCTTTTTTAAAACATTTTATCCTGAAGCCATTGGTATCTCAAAATTACATCTTTTTATTTTACCTGGCAAGCATATAGCCCCGGTGATATTTTATAAAGAATATGCATTACATACTTTAAAATATATAAATGAGTATAACAATTAACTCACATTAATATGTTTTTAATATGTTTTGTGAGTTTTTTATCATTGACTTTCCCATCAAAGGTTATTTTTCCCTTATCAAGAACTATTACCCTTTGGGCTAACGTATTTACTGCATACAATGAATGAGTTGCAAATATAATAGGAATTTTTATTTGTGTAAGTATTTGTATGACTGCTTCAGACGATGGTTTATCCAAGCTTGCCAGAGGTTCATCTAGTAGTAAAACTGAAGGTTGTTTTGCTAAAACAGCAGCTAATGCAGCACGTTTCATTTGCCCGGTTGATAGAGATAAAGGGCTATGAAATTGCATCCCTTCAAGATTAACTTTTTGTAGCCACTGCAATGCAATCTGTTTTTTTTCTTCAATTGTACCAGCCTCAATACTTAGCATTATATCATTTATAATATCAGGCATGATGAATTGATATTCAACCTGTGAAAATAACATGCCAATGGATTTTCTAATTTGAGATTTGTTGCGTGCAGTTAATTGCATATCAAGAATTGTTATAGTACCACGTGTTGGCAATAGCAATGCGGATAACAATAATAATAATGTTGACTTTCCGGAACCATTATGGCCAATAATAGCAACTTTTTGGTTATCCAAAATGGAAAAAGATATATTATTCAATGCTATAGTACCATCTGGATACTGATATTCCACATTTTCTACGTTGATTATATTCATTTTATTTTACATCCCTTGAGATATGCAATATACGATTAATATAAATACAATTACACCACTTGAAATGTACTCATCCATAGAATGCTCATTGTGAATAATGAAATCTGGTATAGTGTTAATGGTTCGTGATAAAATTCCATTCTTATAATGTGCAAGTGCATAAAACTGATTTGAAAGAAAGGCAATGGAATAATATTTTGGAATGTAATATTTTTCTTTGGTTTTTAAATCTATACGTGACTGAATCTGGAAAACAATCATCCTGTTTAATTTTAATAACATATAGAGTATTCGGATAAAAATAAGAAAAAATAATTTTAATGTATGAGGAAGTATGTTTATAAATGCTTTAAAACCATCTTGACCAATAAAAAAACGCGAACTTATAATAATTATCGTGATACATACAATCTTAAAAGCTGTGACTCCGATTATTACAAAATCAAGTTGTGAAACAATAAAACCTGTTAAAAGCTGCATTACTGCTATGGTAATGACCAGTGGTATAATCATCACCAACAAAAAGCGCTGTTGCTTAGGAATATACATGAAATATATCATACAAATAACAAAACATGATGCAATCCATAAAACCGATACAGTAGTACTAACTGAACACAGTATGATTACACTGATTGTAATAATTATTTTTATCCATTCAAAAATTTGCATTATTCTGCTATAGCGTGAATGAAATTTAATTCAGGCTGGTCAATATATTTCTTCATGACAAAACCGGTATCACGTAACATTGTTTCAAGTTCTTCTTGATACGGCATATAATCTCTGCTCACCGGTGCATCAAGATTATGGTGAAATTCATTGAGTGACTTTGTATCAGACAGGTGAAATATATAGAGTGAACCATTATTTTTTAAACAATCGTGACATTTTGTTAACGCTTTACGCTTATCTTCAATGTGCGGAAAAACTGCAAAACACAGAACAACATCAATACTATTATGCGGTACTGCTATTTCTTCAAGAGGTGCAACTATATAGTGTATATTTGTAAAATGCTTATATCGCGCTTTTGCTTCTTCAATCATCTTATCAGAGGTATCAACAGCAATTAACGTTCCCTGTGAGCCAATATAATCCTCAATGATGGGGAAAAGCACTCCCGTACCACAACCAACATCCATTACGCGTGAACCAGATGTAATATCTATCATACTGAAAATATTCTTAATTTTTTGGATACGATGTTCATCGTTGCCAACAATTTCGTCCCAGTTCTTACTCAAGGTATTGAAATAGTTGATTTTATCATAATAGTTTTTATTAAGCATATCTATCGCCCCATATTTTTTTGCACTATAACGTTGATACCATTAACTGCTGTGGGTGTAATTATTATGAGCAATATTATTCCTGGAAAACTTTTGAATACGTCATACAGGCTGAATATTGCAAATGATATTTTAAAATAAGGAAGTATAATTGAATATAGTGCATATAAAATTATTCTGTCAAAAATAATTGCAATTACAATAATAAAATAACTGTTAAGATGAAATTTTTGATTTAATAAAGAAATTGCAAAACAAAATAATGCCAATTCAATCATCATGATAATGGCAACTGGCGGATAAAGTGGTGGCATTCCGGTTAATATTGTTGAAGTAATTGGGGCGATAGTTCCTGTTAAAAGAGCATATGCTGGCGTAAGGAAATAAGCTCCTATTGACAGTGGTATAAACATTGGTAAAAAAATTGACCCAAGCCCCAGTAGATGAAACAAAATCGGTATAACAACTGAACATGCAGCTGTTATTGCTGAGATAACTATCTGTGTGATATGTAATTCTTCATTCATTTTAGGATAAATACCAAACTTTAATTGAAATCAGAAACATTTACTTTACGGATAAATTTTCTTTCAACGATTAGTGTGATAATAACATGCGTATTTTTTGTTACACTATTTAAAAAGTTACTTAATTAAACAATAAAAATGTTACTAACCTGAATTTTGTAATACTTTTATACTATAAATTTTTTGCAAGTAGATTTTTTTTAATACGTATATAAAAAAATTCTTGAACTACATGAGTTTTTAGATAAGCTTGTAGTAAGAGGTTGAACCACTGAACCACTTAAATAAGGAGAATAATTATGGCAAAAAAATTTGTCCCTGAATGGTCTGAAAAAGCACCAGAACCATATTCATATCGTTCAATTTTTAAATGGGGCGATCCTGAAACCTTTAAACATCCAAATCCAAAGTTATATCAGGAATTAAAACAAATATTTCAACTTGATGATAGTTATTTCCAGTACAAAAGGAATGAAGGGCGCCAGCATGTTCAATACAAAAAAACAGTAAAATTAACTCAAAATCAGATTAAAGCATTAGCTGGGATTGTTGGTTATGATAATATCAGTACTAAAGAATATGACAGGTTAAAATTTTCAACTGGCAAAACTCTTGAAGAAGCATTGAAGCTTAGAAAAGGAATTATTGAACGGGTAGCTGACTGTGTTGTACATCCCAGGAATGAGGAGGATGTTCAAAAAATTGTAGCTTATTGCAATAATAGTAAAATCCCCATCTATGTATATGGTGGTGGTTCATCAGTTAATTTTGGATTACGGCCTGCTAAAGGTGGCGTAACATTGGTGCTATCCACTCATATGAATAAAATACTGAATGTCAATGAAACAAATCAAACGGTAACAGTTCAAGCTGGTATACTGGGTCCTGCACTTGAAGAAGCATTAAATAATGCACAAAAACTATTTGGTACAAAATATAATTATACCTGCGGTCATTTCCCTCAATCATTTGAATATTCATCGATTGGTGGTTGGATTGTTACTCTTGGTTCAGGACAGTCTTCAAGTTACTATGGTGATGCATATGATCTTGTAATCAGCATGAAGTGGGTTACTCCTGCTGGAACGTTTACAACAAAAGATTATGCAGCAACTGCAACAGGTCCCAAAGTAAATGATATTATGAAAGGATGTGAAGGCACTTTTGGTGTGCTTGTTGAAGTAACCTGGAAAATATTCAGATACATGCCTGAAAATCGCAAGAGGTTTGGATTTATATTTAAAACATTTCAAGACGCTATAAATGCTTCTCGTGAAATTTCACAGGGTGAATTTGGCATGCCTGCAGTATTCAGAATTTCTGATGAGGAAGAAACGCATATTGGTTTAAAACTATACGGCATTGATGGCACAATTTTAGATAAATTTATGCAATTGCGGGGTTATAAACCCATGCAGCGATGCCTCTTTATAGGTTCAGCTGAAGGCGAAAAGAATTTCACAAAGAACATTAAAAAACAGGTAAAGAAGATCTGTAAAAAACATGGTGGTATGTACATTACTGGTTTGCCAACACGTATGTGGGAACCTGGTCGTTATAAGGATCCCTACTTGCGGGAAGATTTGAATGATTATGGAATCCTTATTGATACACTTGAAACAAGTGTTAAATGGGATAATCTCCATCATGTTCATAAAGCAGTGCGACAATTCATAAAGAATAGACCCCAAACTGTATGCATGACGCATGCATCACATTTTTATCCACAAGGAACCAATTTATATTTCATCTATATCATGAAAACAGACGATATCAATGAATACATTAAATTTCAGGATGGTATTATTGATACCATTGCAAAGAGTGGTGGTTCACTGAGCCATCATCATGGAGTAGGACGAATGCTTGCTCCCTGGATGGAAGAACATATTGGGAAAGAGCAGATGGCTATTTTGCGTGCTCTTAAAAAGCATTTTGATCCTAATAATATTATGAATCCCGGTGGGCAGTTAGGTTTAGATTTAAAGGATAAAAATTGGCGGAAAATCAAGTAGATGTGAAATTTATAATAATAGGGGCGAATTTTTTATCCGCCCCTAAGTTATATCATTAGAACGTATGGTTAAAGTTTACTGATATTGAAGTATCTTCTTCACTCATACCATAGTAGAAGTGTATAATAGTAGCCATATTCCATGCTATGACTAAACCACCACCATAACCCTGATGGTAATCACCCCAGCGTGGTTCACTGAAAGGATCGCCAGCTTTGTCATAAACATTTCCTACATCATAAAATGCAGTCAATTTAAACTGGAAATTCTGATTCCATGGATTTGCTTCAGCGAACTTCCAGCGCAATTCAGTATTAGCAACTGTCATAGTTGGTGCAACAAAGCGCTGTTCTTTATAGCCGTGGATTGTACGGTTACTGCCGTTACCAGTTCTTCGGTTCAGTGAAAATCCAAAATAGCCCATTTCAAAGAATGGAGCATCCATGTTAGTATCAGTGTAACCTGCACGCAAAGCCAATGTTAAGCTTGATAGAAGTGGGATATAATACTGTAACTGAACAGTATTCCGTATAAAATCATAATCTGAACCTAACCACCCTCTGGAAACTTCAAATGCATAGTCAATAAAATAGCCTGACTTGGGATCCGGTTCATAATCACGGGTATCATAGTATACACCAATACGGGCAAAGTTTGACCAACCACCTTTATATCCTTCAGGTTTCCACTGTTCTAATAATGTTGGTCCCTGCACATCACCATCAAACTTTTCGCCATCCCATGTATCAATAGTAACTTTCTTTACTTCAAATCCAACCAGCATTTTTAAATTTTGTGTTAGGTCACGATAAATGTTAAGGAAATAACTTGGTTTGGTATACTGATAATTGTAATATTTTTTAAATTGTTCATTATCATTAGCATAGTCTAAATAATCTTGATATGTGTCAAATTGTTTGTCGAAGGTATAATCGCTATTTGAATCCAATGATAATTTTCCCTTTGCAGCATCAGCACCAATTCCAAAGAAGTTTGCGTTGATCTTTTTATCATACGCAACAGATGTTATAATTCTGAATTTAGTACCCATGATATAGGGCATATCTAAGTTCACTTCATGGTACTGATAACCATTAGTTGTTTGATAAAACTGTGCATACAACTGCATTTTATAGGGAGCATAGGCAAAATACTCTTCATCCCTTGAGCCATTATTGTACAAATAAGCCCGCACCCCATATCCAAAACCATTGTCACTGTCATAGTTAAGTAATGGCAAACCCGTTGGATACCAGCCTTCTTTCTTCTTTGCCACATCCTCATCAGAAAGTTTTGCAGCAAATGAAGGCATAGCAATAGCCAACGACAGCATTAAAATAAGAAACGTTAAAAAGCTTTTTTTCATTGGCTTACTCCTTTTAAAATTTTTAAAGAATACTTTAAACAAAGAAATTTTCAATTTACTATTGTTAAAAAGTCAAGAATATTTTAATATTTTTATCGTTTTCGATATATATAGATATTATTTTAACAGTAAAATATGAAAGTTAATTTCCTGAATTATTTGAATGCATAAACAACCATTGAACTGGTAAGTGCAAAGTTTCCAAGGTGTATCTTACTTATATAGTGATATGTTGCAATTCGTAGCCAGCTTTTATAATCTGTTATTGTCTTAAAATTCATACGGGATTTAAGCAATTTTGGCAATAATCCAAAATCAACAGGTTGAAAAACCATAACTTTTCTAAAACCAATGTGTGTTAATGTTTCAGTAAGGTTTTGTTTGGTAAAATATGAAAAATGCCCGGGTAAAAAATATCCATACTTTTGCTTCTGTAATTTTGCTTGTAAGCCATCCATATTTGCTGTCTGTATTACCAGTAATCCATTATCGGTACACAAACGGTAACATTCTGTTAAAGCTTCATGAGGATTTCGTATGTGTTCCAAAACTTCAATCATGGTGATTACTGAAAAGCTATTTTGCTTAAATGGATGGTCAAATAATGTCCCCACATGAATTACGTTATTGCCAAAACGTTGTTGTGCATATTTGCCAGAATATAGTGACGGTTCAATCCCATAAACCTTAAAATACTGAGAAGCAACCTGTAAAAATCCCCCAAATGAACATCCTACATCCAGTAAATTCCCTGATTTAACATATTTTCTTATAGTTTTTAATCGTGCATTCCATACATACCGAGCATAGTGTTCAACATTTCTTTCGTCATAGTATGTATAATCAGCTTCACCGGTATAGTATCCTTCATCATATAATGCCAGTTCACTCTCTTTGGTAAGTGGTGGATTCATAAAAATGAAATTACAAGCATTACACTGATATACCGTAAAGGGTGGTTTTGCATGAACTATCGCATATAAAAAAAATATTTTTTTACTTTTGCATAGAGGGCATGTATCCAATTCGTGATAAAATTCAAGTGTTTGTTTCATACTGTAGCGTAAAAATACCAGTGAGATAATGTTTTGTCAAGGTCATCAAGAACAGTCCTTTCCATCAAACCAATATGATACTCATTAAATATTTGTAAATATGTTTTAACTTCATCAAATGAGAATAGTGAAACTACTGCGCCATTGATATCGGGTAGGGTAGTTTCCCAGGTATTATCGCCAAGGTGTTTGCCTTGTGTTATATAGGTATCATTAATACTGCGCAGTGTTCCAAAAAATACTCCTTTGGGGCAAAGTATTCGTTTAATTTCGTGTAACATTACGGGCAACTTATCTTTTGTTGTATAATGGAGTGATCCCCAAGCAACAACTATATCAAATGAACTATCGCCAAATGGAAGTCTTTGAGTATTTGCCTGAACAAAACTGCCTTGTAATATTTTTTTACACTGTGCAAGTGCATTAAAACTAATATCAATGCCAACAACGAAATCGCAGCCATATTCATGTAAAAGTTTTACATGGCGTCCTGTACCGCATCCAACATCAATTGCCTTTTTTTTATTACCTGCATATTTTGCAAGCATCCGCACAAGCTGTTCATCAGGATATAATAGTACAGAGGTATTGCGTGTATAATGTTTATTCCAGCTTTTTGTTGTTGTATCCATGGTCATTCGATGATGATGTGCATTTTTTCAAGTAATTTGTCGGCTGTTTGTATGGCTTTTTCAACTGTTTTTCCCATTGTAATAATAACACCTAAACGTTCATGATTATTTCTTGGGTAATACAAAGTATCACCAGGTTTTGCAAAAATTTCTGCATGAATTAAGTGATTATTTTTTGGTATAGAATAGGAAATCAAGGTGCCATTGCGCCCCATAATGTATTTTACAACAGTAGCTACTGAAGATTGATCTGGCAAATTAACGTTACCTGTAATAATTGTCTGTAAAAACGATTTGAAAATATTACTCTTCAAACGTGAAGGAATAGCATAATCAGCTAAATATTCACCACCAAATTCGCAGGCAGCTTCAATTAAATAAATGGAATTATTACAAATAATACATTCCATTAACAATGGGGTTGTGTGTAATGAAAATGCGTCGGTTATCTTTTGGCCAAGTTGTTGTAACTCATTATACATAGTATAATATTGTGAAGGTAGAACATGCATTCTATCTACAAAATATGGTTTAGCGTTCAGTATTTTATCACTAATATCATAAATATAAAATGTTCTGTTATGAACAAACCCTAAAACAATAATTTCATCACCATTAATGTATTCTTCAATGATTACGGTATCCTGTTTTATTGATTTTATGTATGTACACAACTCATGGTAACTATTGATAAGCTTAACGCTTTGTTTAGCATGTCCTTTTGGTGGTTTAACAATGCAAGGAAAGGGTAGTTTATTCAACGTGTGTAAATCTTTTTTATGTATAATAAAACCATGAGGCATTGGTATGTTATGTATAGCAGCGATAGTTCTGAATCTTGATTTATCTGTAAGATCATCCACCGTATTGAAATCAATATAAGGCAATCTGAATTGCTGGCACAAATACGCTACAGTTTTTATAGCCTGACCATACGACCTACTTACTATAGCAGCTATGTCATCAAATACAAGCTGGTCTTTCAATAAAAGGTATATATCATGATAATTATAGATAGATTCTATTACTTTTATATCACAGTATTGAAAACCCTCTGCTAAAGGGTTTTTATCAATTCCTATTATGGTATACCCCAATTCTTTGATAGCTTTTATCAGAGGTATTTGATTTTTCCCTGCACCAATTGATACTATGAACATGATAATATATACTATTATGTTTTCCTAATGTTTATCTTTTGTGAACTGTGAAACTTAATAGTCAAAATCAACCCAATAACCATTCTACAGTTACAGATATTATACTTATTATTATTGATGCAACTAATGCTGTTAAAAAAGAATCAATTATTATTCCTTTTACTAGATATGAAACAAAATATAATAACATTGCATTAAGAATGAATGTAAATAATCCTAATGTAAGCAGGTTTATTGGCAAGGTTATCAGTAAAAGAACAGGTTTAATAAAAACATTCATAATACCCAACAGTGCTGATGCTATAATGATTGATGTAGCAGTATCAGCTGAGAAACCAGTTAATAGTGCTGATGCTATATAAATTGCTAAAGATAATATGAACCACTTTTTTATAATCTCCTTCATATGATAATCCTAAATTATATCAAAAATGCCATATTGATTGAGGGAATAGATCAACTTTTTTAATATCATACTGTTCGGCTAATTCTGTTGTCTTCCATGTTAGCTGCAATTCTTCTTTATATTTATTATAAAATTTTATTGCAACCTTATAGCGGCCCTTTTGATACCATTTTTCATTCTGAGCAGATATTGTATAGTGTAAATTTGATATAGTATAC
>JBBFLA010000031.1:0-34498 GCA_037481795.1 Spirochaetota bacterium | reverse complement strand
ATCAGTAACAACAGTGTTATTATATATTACAATGTGCTGTGATAAAGGAGTAACGTGATTGAATTGTAATACAATAAATATTTATTGACAAAATAGTTATATATGTATACTATCAGAAGAAACGGGATCAACATGAACAATTATTCAAAAGAGATTATTGAAATATTATGTTGATAATGTTTTATACAATAAAAGATATTTCCCTCACAGTGCCTCATAATTACAAAAGCAGAGTAGTTTTACTATTAATAATCCAAATATAAAAACATTATGGAAGTAAAACAAAACTCACTGTCTACATTACGATTGTTTGCTTTTATTTTATTATATTATGTATGTGTGTGTAATGTATGTGGATGTTCGCCTTCAAAAATATTTTTCTCACCGTATGTTGCAACTGGTGGGGTTTTAGATTGTTCAAAATTGGATTTTACAAAAGAAAACCCGGTTGAACTAAAAGGTGAATGGAAATTCAAAATGTATGAAGATAACCCTGAATATGCATTAGCGGATGTTGATGATTCACAATGGGATATGATAAAAATTCCTAATTACTGGAACGTGAAAAAGTATAAAGGAGAAGGATTTGGATGGTTCAGATTAAAGGTCAAGGTTAATAATAGTTTCTGGGAAAGCAATCCTGCCATTTATCTTCAGGGGGCAAATACAGCGTATGAACTCTATTGCAATGGGAAGAAAGTCTTGTATGCCGGGGTTGCAGGTGTTAACAGGGAAACCTCTGTTCCCAGTTTAAAACCACAATTTCAACCTTTGCATATACACAATAATCCTAAGGAAATTGTCATTGCAGTAAAAGTAACTAATTTTTATCATAGGGGTGGTGGGCTTAATAAATCTATCGTTATTGGTTCTTTTGACAGCATTAGCAAACTCCTCTGGCAAAGAGATTTTTCTGCAACGCTTATTCTGGGAATTCTAATAATAACTACTATTTACCATATCATTCTCTTTTTTGGACGGATGAAGGATAAAAGTTCTCTGTGGTTTTCGATTTTCTGTTTTGCTGTTTTTAGCCATTCTTTTGTTGTAGGGAACTATCTGGAACAAATTTTCAGTAACCAAAAGATTTATTTTATACGATTTGCCATTGAATATGCAAGTTTGGGATTAGGATGGTCAAGCCTGGCATTATATATCTATTCACTTTTTCCCCGGGAGACAGGCAGAATATTTATTTTTTTCTTGGTAATTGCAGGGCTTATTTTTATATGTGTGCCAATTCTATTTCCTCCACAAATTTTTACAAAGCTTATTGATGTCTTCAATCTGTTTCTTTTGATTTCATTAATTGGCAGTTTTTATATATTAATTATAGCTTCTTTTAGAAAGCGTGAAGATGCTTTATTAATTTTATGTGGTTTTATTATATTAATGTTAAGCTTCTTAAATGATATGTTACATAATCTTTTTATTATACGTACTGCATTTATTTCAGAATATGGACTGGCCTTTTTTATTCTGTTTCAATCTTCTGTTTTATCACTTCGTTTTTCACGGGCATTTAAACTTTCCGAATATCTTTCAAACAATCTTAATGAAGAGGTTAACAAAAAAACATCAGAATTGTTACAAAAGACTGAAGAAGCTTTGACCGCACGTCAGGAAGCGGAAGAAACATATAAAAAATTATCTGCATTGTATCAGCAGATGTCACATGAAATACACCTGGCAAAGATTGTACATGATAGGATTATCCCAAAAGAATGCAGTACATTCCCTGAGATAAAAGTAACAATGTACACTAAACCTTTTATGGAGATTGGTGGTGATTTTTATGATATTGTCATGCTCCCGGCAGGACAAACGCGAATATTTGTTGCTGATGCAACAGGTCATGGCATCAGTGCATCATTGGCAACAATTTTAATAAAGGTTGAATATGATAAAATTAAGGAGGTCTGTGCAAAACCTTCTGAAGTACTTGGTAGGCTTAATGATATATTTTCTGAGTATTATAGATCCCTTAAGATGTATATAACCGGTGTTGTGGTAGATATTAATACAAAAAATAATTACATTATATATGCTTCAGCGGGTCATCCTGACCAGATTATGGTTAAAAATGGTAATATCCATGACTTATCCCGTACCGGACCAGCAATTGGTATATCGCGTACATCTGTCTATAAGGATCAAAACATTGAATTTAACCAAAAGGATACATTGTTTTTATTTACTGATGGTATTTTAGAGGAATTAAATCCAGTGCAGTTTGAAAATGGATACGATGAACTTAAAACTTTTATAAAGAAGTTTAGTTATACAAATGCAGAAGAAACTATTAATGCTATTAAAAAACATTTGGAGCATAAGTCCATAAGTATCCCGCAAAAAGATGATGAGATTATTATAGGTATTGATTTTGTATAAATATAACTGATGAAGATTATTCTATTGCTGGAATTTTTCTAACCGTATCTTCAGCGTCATTATTATTTGTTTATATTTTAGTGATGGTAATTTGAACTATTTTATTTTGTCTATGATATAGATCAAAAGATTTTGCTTTTTTTATAAAAATATTTTATGCTCTATCATTTTTCATCCTTATAAAATCGTGATCCCTTAAAAAAGATTTTGATATATTTTTTTGGTGAAATTATCGTTAACTCTTCTCATCATATATATACATTTAGATTTCATCAGGTAATTAATACAAATTATTTTATGCTAATAACATGTTTTACTAATTATTGTTGTTTTTGTAATGCAAATGTTGTATATTATACTAATTAAGAATTTAAGAGGAATCTTAATATGCAAAGAACACTCATTACAGGAATACAGGATACTTCACTGCAGGTGGTAGAGGATGTGTTGTCCAGAGTGCAGGGTATACATCAGATAGAATATAAGAACAAAAAATATTATATTGTGTACGATAGCTCTGTTGTAAGTCCCGGGAAGATACTGGAAGCCTTAGAGGCTGCAGGCTTATATGTGGAAAAAGAAGTGCTGCAGGCTTCCGTTGGAGGGATGAGTTGTGTAATGTGCTCAAAAGCGGTAACGCGTAGTGTTATGGATTTAGAAGGTATTCTTGATGTTTCAGTTAACTATGCAACGGGGAAAGCCATATTGTTAGTTACTCCACATACCGTCAGCACCGAAGATATTAAAACAAAAGTTGAAGAAGCGGGGTATCAGTTTTTAGGTTCTGATGCCGAAGAACAAAAGTCTTCTAATCTTAAACTGGTTCAGATTATTACCGGGCTTATAGCGGGAAGTATACTTATGGCAATGATGTATGTGCCGGTGGTTTTCAGTCACTGGATTGCTTCTTTAATCTCTGTGCCAGTATTTGTGTTTATAAGCTTTCCAATCTTTATCCATGCCTACCATGCACTAAAAAATAGGGTTTTATCCATGGATGTGATGTATGCACTGGGTACGGGTGTTTCGTTTGTTGCAAGTGTATGTGCTACGTTTGGCATCTTACCCCATGAGTTTTTTGTGTTTGAAACAGCTATTTTTTTAGCAACGTTTCTTAATATTGGAAAGTATTTAGAGGATAGGGCACGGTCAAGAACATCAGGGACTATTCAAAAGTTACTATCGCTTAAACCCGACACGGCTACCGTTATTCGTGATGATAATGAAATTGAAATTAAAACCGAAGACGTCGTTGTGGGAGACAGTATCATTGTAAAACCACAGTCGCGTGTGCCGGTTGATGGCGTGATTATAAAAGGTGCCGGGTACATTGATGAATCAATGATAACCGGCGAATCGGTGCCGGTATATAAAAAGGAAGGCGACAGGGTTATTAGCGGAACACTGAATAAAAATAACCTGCTTGTAATACAGGCACAGGTACTGGGAAGCGATTCTGTACTTTCACGGATTATTTCACTGGTGGAACAGGCGCAGGGCTCTAAGCCAGCAATGCAGCGGTTTGCTGACAGAGTTGTGGGGTATTTTATTCCTGTTATACTGATTATTGCTTTTGTAGCTTCGGTGTTGTGGTATGTATATACCAGCAATGCAATGTTTGCATTTCAGGTTTTTGTTGCGGTTATCGTTATTGCCTGTCCATGCGCGCTGGGGCTTGCAACCCCCACTGCGGTGACTGTTGGCCTTGGCAGGGGTGCTGAGTTAGGGATTCTTATAAAAAATGCTGAAGCACTTGAGAAGGCAAGCAATGTTACTACTGTTGTCTTTGATAAAACAGGTACCCTTACAACAGGAAAGCTTACAGTTATTGATGTTGTACCCATAAATGAGAAAGATGATGAACTAATTTCTTTATGTGCAACGCTTGAACGGTATGCCAATCACCCTGTTGGTGATGCAGTAGTGCAGTATGCTAAAGACAAAGGTGTGATTTTTAAAGATGGTGTAGCGGACGTGAAGGTTTTTGAGGGAAAGGGTGTAATGGGTACGATAGCTAAGAGAAATATTGTTGTTGGCAGTTTGGCTTTTATTAAAGAAAGGGTTGATGCTGGAACTATCGAACAACAAATTTCTATTTTTGAAAAAGAGGGTAAAACCGCACTTGTTGTAGCTGATACAAAACCACTAGGTATTATTACTCTTGCCGACAAACCAAAGCCAGATGCCCGTGAAACATTGCAAAAGCTTAAAGCGAAAGGGAAAAAGATCATAATGATTACCGGAGACAATAGACAGGCAGCGGATGCTATAGCCAGTGAAGTTGGTTTTGATGAAGTATATTCTGATGTTACCCCTGAAGCAAAGATGAATATTGTAAAGAAGCTTCAAAACGATGGTGATATTGTGGCTTTTGTTGGGGATGGCATTAATGATGCACCGGTGTTAGCCCATGCCGATATTGGCATTGCCATGGGTGCAGGTACTGATGTTGCCATTGAAGCAGGGGATGTGGTGTTATTTCGTAACCGGTTAGCTGATGTGGTTACGTATTTTGATTTAGCAGTAAAAGTTATGAAAAGGATTAAGCAGAATATCTTTTGGGCATTTGCATACAATATGCTACTGGTGCCTTTTGCAGCAGGAATACTGTATCCATTTACAGGATTTTTAATAAAACCAGAATTTGCGGGCGCTGCAATGGCTTTAAGTTCAGTCACCGTGGTTACGTTATCGCTTGCACTAAAAAGGTTTAAGCCATAAAAATCAAAGTAGCAATGCTTGCAACCTGCCATTACCGTAAATAATAAATCATAGTTGACGTAAATAGTATAGCATGATATATCATTATCGATTTTTTGGAGGTTGTCATGTATCCTGATTTGAAAAATAAAAATGCGGTTATAACGGGTGCTGGTAAGCCAACGGGAATTGGTTTTGCAATTGCTTGTGAACTAGCAAAAAATGGAGCCAATGTAATCATAGCCGATTTAGGTAAAGGCACCATTGGCGATACAACAATGATGGCCGGTCAGTTAAGCCAGATGCAGCAATTGGCTTTGGAGTTACAAAAAGAATACTCAGTTAATGCACATGCAGTGCCCTGTGATGTTACCGATAAACAATCAGTTGATGAATTTGCTGCAAAAGTTTCTGAATTGTTTGAGTGTGTACATATTCTGTGTAACAATGCAGGTACAACGATTGGTGTTCCCAGCGCTATTCATACGTATGATGATGAGGCCTGGATTAAAACAATTGATGTAAATCTGCATGGGACTTTCAGGGTTTCAAAAGCCATTGTGCCCCTCATGAAGCAGGGAGGATCCATAATTAATACCGCTTCACGGGCAGGAAAATTTCCTGCTATGTTCAATGGTGCTTATTCAGTTTCCAAGGCAGGCGTTATTATGCTCACCAAGGTCATGGCAAAAGAACTTGCAGGCGCTGGTATACGGGTTAATGCAATTTGCCCCGGGCAGATTAATACTGATTTAGAGCGTTGGCGCTTTGAATTAGAAGCAAAAATATTCAAAACAACACCTGAAGAGCGGGAAAAGGTCATGTGTCAGAGTATACCACTTAACCGAATTGGTTCACCGGAAGAGGTTGCCAGGCTTGTTGTATTTTTATCTTCTGAGGCATCTTCATATATTACGGGGCAGGCAATAAATGTCTGTGGCGGGCAATTAATGGAATTATAGTATTATGGAGGATTGTATGGCTAATGGAGCAAAACTTGTTGTTGAAGCATTACAGGATAAACAGGTTGAGTACATCTTTTCGTTAAGTGGTGGGCATATTACCCCTATCTATGAACATTTGGAAAACTCATTAATTAAAATATTTGATACACGTCATGAACAGGCAGCTGTATTCATGGCTGAAGCGTGGGGACGCTTAAGTAGAAAGCCTGGAGTTGCCCTTGTTACAGCCGGCCCAGGGTTTACCAACGCTCTTACCGCTATTGCCAATGCGCGGTTATCCAATGCACCGGTGCTTCTTATAGCAGGATGTGTGGGGCTGGAAAGCAATGAAAAGCTTGATTTACAGGATATGAAACAGTTGCCGGTAATTGAACCTATGGTAAAAAAGGCTTTTGTGTGCCATAAGCCTGAGCGCGTGTACGAATATGTTGATATGGCATATAGGACTGCGTGTTCGGGCAGGCCTGGACCGGTGTATTTAGAATTGCCTGTTGATGTTCTCAACGCAGCACAGGATGAAACAAAAGTAAAAAAAACAAATACAGTGGTATATTCAAAACCGTGCGATAGCAACGCAGCTTTTGATGTGATTGAACTATTGCAGCACAAGAAAAAACCCATTATTATTGCAGGCAGTGGGGCATGGTATGCCGATGCAGCAAATGATTTGCAGCAATTTGTTGAACTTACTGGCATCCCTGTTTTTACAAATTCTGCAGGAAGAGGTGTAGTACCGGATACCCATCCATTATGTTTTGAATCATCATTAGCCATACGGCCAGGAGCAGCGCTGTATGCCAATTTCAATGCTGATATGGTGATACTGCTTGGAAACCGGGTGAGCCTGTACTATATATTTGGCGATATCTTTAACAAAGATGCTACTTTAGTTCAGGTAGATATTGAACCTGAGGAGATAGGGCGTAATCGCAGTATACATAAGGGAATAATCAGTGATATCAGTTCATTTGTTGGTGAATGTAATAAAATAGTAAAAGAAAAACAACTGGATTTAGTGGAACGATTCAAAGAATGGGTACATGAGCTTAAAAAAGCCGATGAAGAAAGCAAAAAGCAGGCACAACAACAATGGCTGAGTAATGCAGTGCCCATTCATGCCATGCGCGTTGCATATGAAGTAAATCAGATCATGGATAAGGAAGATGATGTAGTGGTTAGTGATGGCGGAGATGCGCAGATATGGATGGGAATGACACGCACTGTAAAGAAAGGTGGAACATACCTTGATTCGGGATTGTATGGATGTCTGGGAGTGGGGATTCCATTTGCCAATGCGGCAAAACTGTATTATAAGAACTCACGGGTTGTGCTTTTTACTGGTGATGGTTCTTTGGGATTCAATTTTATGGAAATTGAGACAGCTATACGGAAAGGGCTGGCAATTACCATAGTTGTTAGCAATGACCTTGGTTGGGGGATGATTCGGCATAGCCAGGTTTTACGAATAGGGCACCCGGTAAAAGAAGGAACATTTATTGGAAATATTCCCTATCATAAGCTGGTGGAAGCTTTAGGTGGTAGGGGGTATTTCATTGAAAAACCTGATGACATAAAACCAGCTATCGTTGATGCATTACAGAGCAACACTGTGGCCCTGGTCAATGTTATGACTGATCCAGATACAATAAGTCCCGGCAGTGTGGCATTAGCTAACTTAGGTGGCTATAAGGCTTAATTATTTACTGAAGATTATATGTAACGACATAATAAAAAGTATTATACCAAACACCCGACGTAATGTTTCATTATCCAGGGATACAGCAATTTTCCCACCAATATAGCCACCAATAACAAAACCTAATGCAAGGGTTATGGCTACAGGTATATTCACATTGCCTGATTTGTAATATTCATATGCTGCCAATATACCAATGGGGGGTATCATAGCAGCTAATGTTGTTCCCTGAGCTAAGTGCTGATTGAAATGGAGCAGGTATATAAGTGCAGGAATCATGATGATACCACCTCCAATACCCATTAATCCCCCTAAAATACCAGCCGATAGTCCAATGATAGTGGTAATAATTAACATGGATCAAACTCCTGAAAAAAATATATATTGACCAAAGAAAACGCATACTATGGTATAATGTCAAGATATATAAAAAATTCTGAGGAATGGATGAAAAACATTTCTATTTTAATAACCTGTGAACATGCAGGGAATCGTGTTCCTGATGCATTGCGTGATATTTTCACTGACACATCAATACTTTCTACCCATTGGGCGTATGATATTGGAGCATTGCCCATGGCACGCATCCTTGCAAAGACACTTAAAGCACCGCTTTTGTATACTTCTGTTACCCGGTTGGTGGTTGATTGCAACAGGTCAATAGGAAGCAATGAACTTTTCTCAAGAATAATAAAAGAAACAAATATTTTTTTAAAAAATGAAATAGTTAAGCGTTATTATACTGTATATCGTAGTAAAATTGAAAAAGCTATGAAATCCATGATGCAAAGCTCAGATACTGTGTACCATATTTCAGTACACTCATTCACCCCGCAGTTATATGGTTTTAAACGCTATACTGATATAGGGTTACTGTATGACCAGAGCCGCCCTGCAGAAGCACTATTCTGCAGCAAAATTAAAGAAGCACTGATGAAAGCATATCCACTGCGGGTAGCATTTAATTACCCATTTAGAGGATGTGGTGATGGTGTAACGGTGTGGTTGCGTAAGCAGTATGGCGATAGTTACTGCGGAATTGAGCTGGAAGCTAACCAGGAGATTTTTTTCAGCAGTAAAAGGCAGTGGAAAGCAGTATCGCATCATCTTGCACAGGCAATACAGTATGCTGTGAATGCAGTATACCAGTAGTTACCTGTAATTGCCAGTAGATGCGGATGGATAGCTAAAGCTTTTGGGAATGAGGCAAGAATTGTCATTCTAAACTAAATCCTGTTTTTAAAAAATAAGATATTTTATTCAATGGAGATTATTACTATGTCAGTTGATCCAATGGATTTACAGAAAAAATTAAAAAGCATTAAAGCAGAATACGCTGAAATTCGTATAAGTAAAGGTTTTTCTACCACAATACACCTTTCAAAAAGGATGATAGAAACCTGTAAAGTAGGCACTTCAACTCAAGGGTCGGTTCGTGTGTACAATAAAGGTTGCTGGGGATTTTTTGCATTTACTTCTCTTGATATGGTTGATTATGCCGTGCAACAGGCACTACAGCTATCGCACATACAAAAAAAAGAAAACGCACCTACACTGTCTTTATTGCAGACAAATGTAATTAAAGAAAAAACAAAAACGCTCATTCCGCCAAATGCTGTAAGCTTGGAAGAAAAGATGCACGTACTTACTGAGTACAATGACATATTGAAGGATAACAAGCTTGTTGAAAATACTAATGTATTGTACCGTGATTCGCTGACACAGTATGTGTTATGTAATACGGATGGCAGTGTTTTAGAATATGACAGATCTTTCTGCGGATTGTCGCTATCTGCTATTGCAAAAGATGGGACAGTCATTCAGCCATATGGCGAATCGGATGCTAACTATGCAGGTTTTGAGATAGTAAAGGATAGACACACAATGGCGGAAGAAGTGGTGCGTACAGCAACAGAGCTGGTGCTGGCACCACAGATAAAAAGCGGTGTATATGATGTTATAGCCGATTCAAAATTAGCTGGTGTTTTTATTCATGAGGCATTTGGACATCTGTCAGAAGCAGATTTTGTATATGAAAATCCACGGATGAAGGAGATAATGGTAATTGGGAAGCGCTTTGGTCCGGACATACTCAATGTTGTAGATGATGGGACGCTGCCGTATGCTGGGTATATCCCCTGTGATGATGAAGGCATAAAGCCGGCAAAAACCTATTTGATAAAAAATGGAATTTTACACAGCCGTCTTCATTCACGGGAAACGGCGGTAAAAATGGGGGAAGAGGTGACCGGTAATGCACGTGCTATAACTGCTTCAGCCAGTCCAATTGTGCGTATGACAAATACGTATATAGAAAATGGAGATTCCACAGTTGAGGAGTTGTTTGAAAAGCTGTGGAATGGCATCTATGTGGTGGGAGCACTGGGAGGACAAACAAATTTAGAGATGTTTACCTTTACGCCTGCCTACGCGTATGAAGTAAAAAAAGGAAAGAAAACAAAGAAGTTTAGAGAATGTATGCTAACAGGCAATGTATTTGTAACTCTTGCAAACATTGAAGCTATAGCTAATGATTGTACATTGTTTGGTGGATTGGGTGGTTGTGGAAAACAGGGTCAGGCTCCGCTGCCAGTTTCTTCTGGTGGGCCACATATATTAATTAAAAATGTTCTTATAGGAGGGAAAGGTGCTGGAAGTAGAAAAACTAAATCTAAGTAGAGTACAGGAAACCTGCGGAAAACAAAAAAGTCGCTGGTGGGATGTATTTGCTGAGTATGCAGTACACAAAACTGTCTCATTTAAAAATAATGTTTTTTATGGTGTGCGGGAATCAGAAATAAAGGGCTATGGTATCAGGATGAATGTTGATGACAAAACGGGTTTTTCATTTTGCAACGACATTTCAATGCTTGATGCTGTGATAGAATATGCACGTGAAACAGCACGCTATGGGGAAATTGAGGACTATGATCTTCCAGCAATGCAAGCAGCTCCCCACGTTGAATGCTATGATGCAAAAATATTTAATAAGGATACTCAATACTATCAGGATAAATTACAGAAAGTTGTGGATACAATACGTTCAGTGTACAGTGACTGTATGGTTGATGCAGGTTTTGGGTGTGTGGATGGCTATATGCATCTTGTTAACTCCAGAGGTTTTGATGGTGGGTACTCCTATTCACGACAGGGGTCAACAATATCTGCCTTGCGAATATTGCCTGATGGCAGCCGTGTTCAGATTTATGAAAGTATTACCTGGAACAGTGATTTTAATATCGATGATCTTACTAAACGAGTTATACAAAAGCTAAAATTCAGCGAACGCAGCGTTAAAATGCCATTTGGGAATTATTATGTAATTTTTACACCAAAGGCGTTTGGCCAAATAATGGGTGTGGTGCTGCAGGGGTTGACAGGGCGTTCAATTGAACGCGGTGTTTCACGGTATATTGGAAAATTTGGTGAAAAGGTTTTCGGTAAGCAGTTTACGGTGTATGATAATCCGTTAATTAATTTTGCACCTGGTAGTTGTCCTTTTGATGATGAAGGAATACCGGCACAGAATAAAACCATTATTGAAAATGGGTATGTCAAAACCTATATTGCTCATTTACAAAGCGCCCGTTTATTACATACGCACCCTACCGGGAATGCTTCGCGAGGATATGCTACCTTACCACACGAAAGTTTTAGCAATATAGTTGTGGAACCGGGCACTACATCCTTTAACGATATGATAGTTCAGATGGGAACAGGGATTATTATAGACCAGTTTATTGGCTTTGGGCAATCAAATACATTAATGGGGAACTTTTCAGCCAATTTGGACTTAGCATGGCTGGTTGTTCAGGGTGAAGTTAAGGGGCGATTGTTAAATTCCATGGTAAGCGGTGATGTTACAATGATGTTGAATGATAAAATAGTACTCTCTTCAGAACGAGAATGGAGTGGCAATGCCTATCTCCCGTATGTATTGTGCCGTATAAATTATTCAACTACATAATTTTTTATATAAAAGTTTTGACAAAAAGCGCATATATTTCTTGCTTTTTTAGATAACCCTGTTATGTTTGCGATAGAATAAAAGGGGATTTATAAAAAAGGAATAATTCATCCGCTTTTAGCGGAAATATTTATATTGTTATGTGAGGTGAAATGCAATGAAAACAAAAATTACAGAACTTTTCAAGATCAAATATCCAATTGTGCTATCAGGTATGAGCTGGATAAGTACACCTGAGCTTGTTGCTGCGGTATCAAATGCTGGAGGTCTTGGTATCCTTGCAACCGGTGTATTGACAGCCGAGCAGACCCGTGAAGCAGTGCGAAGGGTACGGGAACTTACTAAAAAGCCATTTGCAGCAAATGTTACACTGTATTTCCCGGGTGCAGAGAGAAACGCTGAGGTTCTCATTGAGGAAAAAGTTCCCATCATTAACTATTCGTTGGGTAAAGGCGATAAGATTGCAAAAGCAGTACATGCATACGGTGGGAAAGTAATAGCGACAGTTACCACACATAAGCATGCACTGGCAGCCCAGCGTGACGGAGCTGATGCCCTGATAGTCACCGGGTATGAGGCGGCAGGTCATGGTGGAGCCATCACATCGTTGGTGTTAATTCCGGCAATATCACAGGCAGTAAATATTCCGGTTATTGCAGCTGGTGGATTTGCCGATGGTAGGGGGTTGATGGCTGCTCTGGCACTGGGTGCGGAAGGCATCGCAATGGGATCCAGGTTTATGAATACCAAGGAAAGCCCTGTGGCCGAAAGTGCGAAGCAGGCAAGTATAAAAAGTGAAGTATATAACACCGTTTACACACCAAAGATTGATGGACTACCAGCAAGGTTTATGAAATCTAAGGCTGTTGAGCGACTGATGAGAAAACATCTTAATCCACTGAGTTCTCTCATTCGTTCTAAGAAAATTGCTGATATGTTAGGCTATCCATGGTTGAAACTTGCAGTTGGCATTATGTTTATGGGGCCGCAGCGGGCAATTCAGATGGCTCGTATGGCAATAGGCTTTGATGCATTTAAGATTGGTTGTATGGAAGGTGATTTTGAAAAAGGGGTATTGCCACTTGGTCAGGTGAGCGGCATTATAAAAGATACGCCAACAGTAAAACAGGTTGTGGAAAGAATAATAAAAGAAGCCGTAGAGATTGAAAAACAATTGGCAAAAAAAGTTAAATAATAGCCATCATTTCTTACAGTTGCCAGTAAATTTATAATGGGGTGGGGTATTTATGCAGAAAGCAACACTTGAAGGATATAAGGAATTTTGTTCCAGTGAAAAAAGTGTTATCAATATGGTATTATCCCGAGCAAAGCAAAGGGGTAATGCAGCGGCATTATCGGGATTTATTGATGGCAAAAAGTATAGCTATACCTGGGAAGATCTGACAAGGATAGTTTATGCAATAGCTCATTTTTTAATTTCTAAAGGCCTGCAAAAGGGGGATCGTATCGCAATCTTTTCACAGAATTGCCCCGAATGGACATTAGCTGATTTAGGGATTCAGGCAGCAGGATGTGTCCCGGTTCCGATTTATGCAACCAACTCAACGGATGAAGCAAAGTATATACTTGATGATGCTTCAATCAAAGCAATCTTCACCGGTGATCAGGAACAGTATGATAAAGTCTTTAAAATAATGAATTCAACCAGCTTACATATGATAGTATCTTTTCAGGATGCCGTGATAGTAAATGGTGAGAATAGTTTTTATTTCAATGAGATAGTAAAAATTGAAGTTGATGATGTTAGTAAAAAGACGGTTGATGCCCGTATTAATGAATTATCAAGCAATGACATGCTTACCATAATATATACTTCTGGAACTACCGGCAATCCTAAAGGTGCGGTGCATACTCATGCTAGCTTCTTGGCTGGTATCTATGCATCTGTATTCCGCTTCCCTGAAGCAGGACCTGGTATGGTATCCCTTGCGTTTTTGCCCTTAAGCCATGTTTTTGAACGCATGTGGACATATGGAGTATTGCTGAAAGGTGGTGAAAACCATTACTGTCGTAATCCAAAAGACATTATGGAAATTTTGCCATTGTCAAAACCAAATTATATGTGCAGCGTTCCCCGTTTATGGGAAAAGATGTATGCCACCATATTTGACAGGTTGGAAACAGCACCACCTGCAAAGAAGAAATTGTTTAACTGGGCAACTACTACGGGTATTGTATATGATACCAAAAAAAGAGCTAAACAATTTATAGGGCCATGGCTTGGTATAAAAAGATTTGTTGCAAACGCCCTTGTATTGAAGAAGGTACGGCAGATAGTTGGTGGCAATGTATGGGTTTTCCATGTTGGTGGAGCAGCTATGTCTGCCGAGATTAATGCATTTTTCAATGGTTTGGGCATCCCATTGGCTCAAGGGTATGGATTGACAGAATTTTTCCCTGTTGCCGTTGGTACTGCTGCGACTGCTTATCCGGGTGTCTGTGGTCCTATTCTTGATATTGTTGACGTCAGAGTTTCTGATGAGGGTGAAATTCAGCTAAAAGGTCCGATGTGTATGCAGGGTTATTTGAATAAACCTGAAGCAACCAGAGAGATGTTTACTCAGGATGGCTGGTTTAAAACGGGAGATGTGGGAACCATTGAGGAACATGATGGGAAACTGTATATCCGCATCACTGACAGAATTAAGGACCTCATTATAACTGCTGGTGGTAAGAATATTGCTCCACAGGTAATTGAGACAATGTTAGGCGAAGATCTCTACATTGAGCAGGTTGTTGTGGTTGGCGATGCGCGAAAATATATCAGTGCACTGATTGTGCCCAATTTTGAAATGCTGGGAGAATATGCAAAATCAAAAGGAATACAGTATTCTTCCCGTCAGGAGCTAATTTCCAATCCAGCAATTGTTGAATTCTACAGCAATAAGATTGAAAAATTAACTGAAAGCCTGGGACAGGTAGAGAAGATCAAGAAATTTACCTTAATGCCACATGAATTCACACAGGAAAACGGTGAAATTACACCAACAATGAAAATTAGACGAAAAGTGATTCAGCAACGATACAGTGACATCATTGATAAGATGTATATAGAATAATATTGTTTTAATTAGTTTTTGTTGTATATAAAATATTTATTGCTACAATAGTAATATAACGGTGTTATGTTTTACGGTAATGAGAATAATAATATTTAGTAAATAGGGAGTTATCGTATGAAAACAAGAATTACTGAACTGTTTGGTATTAAATATCCTATCATCCTTCCCGGAATGAGCTGGATTAGCACGCCTGAACTGGTAGCTGCTGTTTGTAATGCAGGTGGTACTGGGTATTTGGCAACCGGGCCTCTGACACCGGAACAAACCCGCCAGGCTATCCGAAGAATACGTGAGCTTACCGATAAACCTTTTGGTGCAGGATGTACGCTTATTATGCCAGGTGCACGCGAAAATGCTGAAGTCATGCTTGAGGAAAAAGTGCCTATCATTAATGTATCATTGGGTAAGTGCGACTGGATTGCAGAGCGTGCACATAAATATGGCGGCAAGGTTATTGCAACTGTAGTTACTGAAAAACATGCTCTGGCAGCTGAAAAACAGGGTGCTGATGCTCTTCAGGTAACCGGGCATGAGGCTGCTGCTCATGGTGGGCAGGTTACCACCTTTGTTCTTGTTCCGGCGATAGTTGAAAAAGTAAAAATTCCTGTTGTTGCTGTTGGTGGTATAGCAGATGGCCGTGGGATGGCTGCTGCATTGGCGCTGGGTGCCGAAGGTATTGGAATGGGTACCCGTTTATCTATGACGAAGGAAAGTCCATTACATAAGAAAACCATTGAAGCGCAGCTTAAAGCAGGTATTGAAGATACAATTTATTCCAATAGATTTGATGGAATTTACTGCCGTGTGCTAAAAACTAAATCAGCTGAAAAAGCTATAAGAAAAGGTATGAGTTTACCTCATGCAGCCTTAGAATCATATAAGATAGCCAAGATGATGAATATGCCTTATTTTAAATTGGCATTAGGTGTTATGCTGCAGGGTCCAAAGATGATGATTCAACTGGCACATTTTGCTACAGCATTTGACAAGATAAAAGTAGCAACTGAAAAGGGCGATCTTGATTATGGTGTACAGCTTATTGGGCAATGTCAGGGTCTCATTAATGATGTACCAACTGTAAAAGAAGTCATTGAAAGAACAGTAAAAGAAGCAAAAGCTATATATCAAAAAAATCTGAAAAAATTTTAAGTGACTAAAAGAATTATGAAAAAAAGCAGAGATGGAAATCTCTGCTTTTTTTATATACAGGTTTTATATATATTGTGTGAAATGATAGGATTCTTATGATTGAAAAAAAGTTGAGGTGATTGCCATTTGATTGAAAATATATTGAAAAAATTTATCTATATAGTAAATGCTATTCAAAAATAGTATACTATTTTGTGTGATAATCGCATTTAATAAAGTAACAGCTTAAAAGGGATTTAAAAGATATGATTCTAAATAAAAATAGCATTAGACCAAAAGCAACTATTATAGTAAATCCTGCTTCCCGTTCTGGATTAAAGGTTTATCGCCAGCTCAGTAATTGTATTGACAGGTACTTTAAGCATGAAGTTTTTTTTACAAAGAATCGCGGACATGCAATTGAGCTTGCTCATTCCTCTGTAAGTGATGTTATTATTGTGTGTGGTGGAGATGGTACCACAAATTATGCAGGCGGCATGAAGGTTTCCCCTCATTCTGATCCCTTAAGCAATAGAGCTCGTATGCTATTGCTTAAGTGGATGAAGAAGATAATATTCTTAATGTTGTTTCCAAGGGTATATTCTGGCACACATGTTAATGTTCGTTACGTGGAAGATATGGATGCCAGAAGAATAGATATATTAACTCCAGGGCTTCCAGTTGATGTGGAAGGCGAATATGTTGGTATTACTCCCTGTACATTTATGATTTCTGATGAATATATACGATTTGTATGACTATCGAAAAAAATTGCTTAATTTCCTTGACAAAATTATAATGTAAAAATAAGTTTGAACACCAATTTTAAAAACAGTATATTTTTATTGATTTTTGTTTCTTGATTAATATAAATAACGTGCTACATTTGTAATCTATATAATTTTTTAGTATAACAGCGAAATAATCAGTATTATAGAGAGGATATAATGGGTATTTTGCAGCAAACATTTTCTTTAAAAAAATCTCAGATTGAGAAAAAGTGGTATATCATTGATGCGGAAGGCAAGGTTTTAGGCAGGCTTGCAACAGAGATAGCACATGTGTTGCGGGGGAAACACAAACCTTCATACTCACCTCACCTTGATATGGGTGATAATGTTATAGTAATAAATGCAGATAAAGTGCTTTTAACAGGCAAGAAACCACAGGAAAAAGAATATTTCTTTCATTCTAAATATCCGGGCGGGAGTAGGTTTGTAAATATCAAAAAGATGCTTGAGAAAAAGCCTGAATATATATTGTACCATGCAGTAAAAGGTATGATGCCAAAAAACAAATTAGCACGACAGTTAATGGGTAATTTAAAAATATATGCCGGAAGTGACCATCCCCATAAGGCACAGAAACCTGAGCCTTTGGAATTAAAGTTTTAATGACTTAAAGAAAATTTATCGTTATTGAAAATGAGGTTATAAAAATGGCAAGTGCAGCAAATTATGCAACAGGAAGAAGAAAGTCAGCGGTTGCGCGTGTGTGGTTAAAACCGGGAAATGGTACTATAATAATTAATAATAAACCTATAAACGAATATTTCAGGCGGCAAACCTTAGAGCTTGTGGTACGACAGCCACTTGAAGAGGTGGGTGTACTGAATTCATTTGATGTTGTTGCCACTGTTGATGGCGGAGGATGGACAGGGCAGGCAGGCGCTGTTAAATTAGGTATTGCCCGATGTCTGGCAGCACTGGATGAAAAATATAAAAAATCTATGCGGCAGGCAGGGTTCCTTACCAGGGATTCACGTGAGGTTGAGCGAAAAAAATATGGCCAGAAAAAGGCACGGAAAAGATTCCAGTTTTCCAAACGATAAAAAATGGAATGATTTATATACTTTACAAAAAGGATGCCAGGTGGCATCCTTTTTGTTATGCTTGCATAATGCTCTTAATATGTGTGTGGTGCAATGATTATACAGGATATTGAATATACTGATCGCTATATCAGGATAACACTGGATACTGGTGAATATATACGGGTGGAAAATGATTCTGTTCCTTCAGGGTTGCTACGTAAAGGTGCAGCTATTAATATTGAAGCATATAATCATTTGAAAGAAGAATCCATGCTCTTTGAGTGTAAGGAAAAGGCATTGTATTATATCAGCATCCGTAGTCGTACTGAGCACGATATAAAAAAATATCTTATGAAAAAGGGTTTTGATAAAACTATTATCAGCAGGGTACTGCAGTATTTAACTGAACGGGGACTCATTAATGATTATGAATATGCAGTGCACTATATTCAATCAGTCAGGGAACATAAAGTTATTGGCAATAAAATGTTAGAAAAAAAACTTTTTGAAAAGGGTGTTGACAAAGGAATCATTAAAAAGGCTATCAGGAAAACAGAGGATAAAGAGCCTGATATTGAGCAAGTGTATCAGCTGGCACTAAAAAAGTATAATAAGGTAAAAGGAAAATTGAACGCTACAGTAAAAGTGGTAGCCTTTTTACAACAAAGAGGCTTTAGCTGGGAAATTATAAAAAAAGTTATGAAGCGATTTGGCGATGATTATGAAGACATGCATGATATACAGGAATAATTACTGAAGTTATTTTATCAATTACTATAATTAATATTATTGAAATTGTACCATTGTTTTTTTACATTGTTTTGAACATTTGAAAGATATAATTTTTATCTATAAGGGATGCACAGTATGATGAAGGTACATGATTTGCGGACATCATTTATTTCATTTTTTAAAGAGCGGGATCACAGAATTGTCCCTTCAAGTTCACTTATTCCAAAGGATGACCCAACACTGCTGTTTACCACCGCAGGTATGGTGCAATTTAAACCCATGTTTGCCGGTACTGTTGAATTAGAATATACCCGCGCAGCATCAATACAAAAATGTTTGCGAACAAGTGACCTGGAAAATGTTGGTAAGACTAAACGGCATTGTACCTTTTTTGAGATGTTAGGCAATTTTTCATTTGGTGATTATTTTAAAAAAGAAGCCATTGAGTGGGCATGGGAGTATTCAACCGATGTTATTGGTTTCCCAAAAGAAGATATCTGGGTTTCTATATATATAGATGATGATGAAGCATTTGATATATGGCACAAAGATATTGGCCTGCCAAAAGGAAAGATAGTACGGTTGGGCAAAGAAGATAATTTCTGGGGACCAGCCGGGGATTCAGGTGCATGTGGTCCCTGTTCAGAATTGTATTTAGACCGGGGACCTTCATTTGGTTGTGGAAAGCCTGATTGCAAACCCGGTTGTGATTGTGAACGGTTTTTAGAATTCTGGAATTTAGTGTTCAATCAGTATTTTCAGGATACTGACGGCGTTCTGCATCCACTTCCCCGTACCGGAATTGATACTGGAATGGGACTTGAGCGCCTGGCAACACTGGTACAGAATGTTGACAGTATCTATCAGACCGATGAATTGAAAGGGCTTGTTGATTATATTGTGAAGACCCGTAATATTTCCTACCAGGGTGATGCTAAGATAGCTGTCAATGTACTGGTAGAACATGCACGTGCACTTACCTTTGCCATATCGGATGGTGCGTATCCATCGAATGAAGGCAGAGGCTATGTATTGCGCCGTATCTTACGACGTGCACTGCGATATGGCCGCCAGATTGGTATTCATGAACCGTTTGTGTATACCATTGTCGATCCGCTGGTTGCAGCCATGGGGAAACAATATCCGGAACTATCGGACACAAAAGAAAATGTTAAGGCTGTTATAAAAGGTGAAGAAGAGCGCTTTTTAGAAACAATTGAAAATGGCATGGACCGTCTGGAAGAGATTATCAAGAAATTAACTAAAAAAGGGGAATCAACAATTAGCGGAAATGATGTGTTTGTACTATATGATACATTTGGTTTCCCGGTAGAAATGACTGAAGAGATAGCCCGTGAAAATGGATTGCAAATTGACCGGGAAGGTTTTGAACACAAAATGGAAGAACAGCGCAACCGTGGAAGGCAGAGCTGGAAAGGTGTGGAAGGCAGGATTGAAGGGGTTGTAGGTGAAATATTAAAGAAGGTTCAGAGCACACAATTTGAAGGCTATGAAAAATATGATTCAGAATCGGAAATTATTGTGCTGTCAGATTTAGAAGGCTTAAAGACCCATTTGCGTGAGGGGCAGGAAGGAATACTGGTTGTCAAAAACACGCCATTTTATGGTGAGTCAGGCGGGCAGGTTGGGGATACTGGTTATATCATTGGTGATAGCGGAACATTCAGGGTTGTGGACACAAAAAAATCTGGTGACCTTATTGTACATATTGGGCAGGTGGAAAGAGGATCTCTTCAGGAAGGAGCTAAGGTACGGTTATCAATCGATGGTCTCAGAAGAAATCTTACCCGTGCCAACCATACCGCAACACATCTTTTACAGGCAGCACTACGTCAGGTTTTGGGACAGCACGTAAAACAGGCAGGTTCACTGGTAGATCCCCAGCATTTTAGATTTGATTTTTCTCATTTTAAAGCAATGACACAGGAAGAAATTCAGCAGGTAGAGGCGATAGTTAATGAAAAAGTATGGGCTGCATTGCCGGTGAGTACAGCCATTATACCATTGGAGGAAGCCTTAAATCAGGGAGCAATGGCAGTATTTGATGAAAAATATTCTGATATTGTCAGGATGGTTTCCATCAGTGATTTCAGCAAGGAATTATGTGGTGGAACGCATGTAGACAATACAGGCAAAATTGGAGTTTTTAAAATAATGCGTGAGTCTTCACCTGGTGCAGGTGTTAGAAGAATTGAAGGTGTAACACTGAAGGGGGTATATGAACGGCTGATTCATGAGCATTCGATAGTAAGAAGGATTATGGGGTTGCTGGAAGTTAATGAATCAAATATTGAGAAAAAAGTTGCCGAAATGCTTGAAAAAGTTTCTTATTTGGAAAAGGAACTGGAAAAGACTAAAGCCAGTGGTTTGAAGGATATTGCCAGGGAGCTATTTAGCAAAGCAGAACATATTAACAGCCTGAAGTTTGTAAGCGCATCACTGCAGAACATGGATGCTGAAGCATTACGTACACTGGCTGATTATATACGGGAGCTTTCGGATACTGTGGTAGTGTGTTTAGCTTCATCAAAGGATAATAAGGCATTTATTATTGCTGCTGCTACTAAGGGTGCTATTGATAAGGGTATTGATTGCGGTGCTATTATCAAAACTGTGTCAAAAGAGATTGGTGGCGGTGGTGGCGGCAGAAAAGATCTGGCACAGGCTGGTGGCAAATCACCTGAACATATTGCAAATGCACTTTCCAAATGCAGGGAAATAGTATTGCATAGCAGTAAATAACATAAATGTAAAAATGTAATTAATTTCTTGAAATACCTACCAGCCGTGATATATAAATAGTTATATTTAAATTAATATATTCAGAGGGGTTATTATGGGTGAGCTTAAAACGATGGTTCAGTATTTTTATGATACCTGCAGCAGATTTCCTGAACGGCCTGCACAAAAATTCAATAGTAAGCTGTATGATGACAATAATGGAATGTTTACGTATGCAGAGTTAAAGGAGCGTGTAGAGGATATTGCCTGTGCATTAATGAAAATAGGGTTCCCCTACAAAGGTAGAGCTGCAATTATGGCGCCTACAAGCTATATGTGGACACAGGTTGATATTGCAATTGCCTGTGCTGGTGGCGTCAGTGTAACAATTTATCCTACATTATCTGATTCTGAAGTTACATACATAATGAAAGATTCAAAATCCACAGTGATGTTTGTGGGCAATCAAGAGGAACTTGATCAGGTAAAAAGGATCTGGAAACAGCTGAAAGACCTTAAAACTGTTATTGTAATGGATATCGCTTTTAAAGGTGATAACAAGAAGGTCTATGGTATTAAGGATTTTATTGCCATGGGTAAAGAGTGGCGGAAAAATGAAGCTAATTATAAGAAATACATCAAACGCAAAGAAGGTGTAAAATTGGATGATTGGTTCACAATACTGTATACTTCAGGGACAACCGGACAGGGGAAAGGTGCTATCATAACACACTGGACTGGTTCATCACGACTGGAGGGCACTGTTGCATATTTTAGGAAATATAACTTTGATGTTAATGAAAATGATGTAACACTATGCTATCTGCCTCTGTCGCATGTATTTGACCGTGGTTCATGCCAATGGCTTGCCTTAACGAAAGGTGCTTTAATATGCTATGCTGATAAACCTGCAACCTTAATTGAAGATTTGCAAAAATATAATCCTACATGGATTAACTGTGTACCACGATTGTATGAAAAAATTTATATTACCATGCAGCAGGCAATGGCAGAAAGCCCACTTAAAAAGAAACTATTTGATTGGGCAATAGGTGTGGGTTTGAAGGCATTGGAATACCGTAAAGATGAAAACGGTTGCTACAACATGCATCCAGAGTTTGATTTGAAATCTAAGTTACCAATAGGCCTGAAAATAAAGTATTCAATAGCTGATAAACTTTTTGCCAAGGTGCGTGGTCTATTTGGAAACAGATTTCATCATTCGTTTTCAGCAAGTGCTGCCATTTCGCCCGATTTGCTGCGGTTCTATTATGCCTTGGGTCTTGCTGTTGTTGAAGGATATGGTTCAACAGAAAGCTTCAATGCAGCAGTGCTTAATCCAATTACTGCTTGCAAGCCAGGCTGTATGGGCAAAGAAGCCAATGGTAGTAAATGCCGGGTAGCTGCTGATGGTGAATTAGAGCTTTCAGGTGCTGGTATATTTAAAGGCTATCTCAACAAACCAAAAGAAACTAAAGATGCATTTACAAAAGATGGCTGGTTTAAAACGGGTGATGTGGTAGAGTTGACGCCGGATGGATATATTAAATTCGTTGAAAGGAAAAAGGGAATAATCTGTACTTCTATTGGCAAAAACGTTGCACCTGCAAAGATTGAAAATCTTTTTTCAACCAGCAGCTGGATTGAACAGATTTTCCTTGTAGGTGATGAAAAGCCATTTATTAGTGCATTAATTGTGCCAAATTTTGCAAACTTTATAGCGTTGTTTAAACGGGAAGGAATTCCTTTTGATGAGTCAAAACTGGTGTATGAAAATATTGGTGGCATGCAGATATGTACAAAGGTAGGGGATGATTTCATTAATAATAAACGTTTGCAGGAACTTATAGACAATGATGTAAAAGAAGCAAACAAAAGATTGGAAAGATTTGAAGAAATCAAGCGTTATACTATACTGAATCAGAGGTTTACAGAATCAAATGGTATGATTACTCCAACTCAGAAGGCAAAAAAACGAGTAATTATTGAAGTTTATAAAGATATTATTGAAAAGATGTACAAACAGGATTAAATAATGTTTAATACTCTTTGTTGTATTTGACATAAAAAAGTTCATATCTCTATCAATTAAAAAAGGCAGGTTGCAAAACCTGCCTTTTTTAAATAAAAAGTATTAGATGTAATCACATCCTTCTAAGAGAATCTTTTCAGCTTCTTCCTTATAGGCATCCATTACATACGGTATGCCAGAAATCTTAGCTGCTTCTTCTGTAAGTGCCATAAGGTCGCTTCGTGAGATAGTATCAATTCTGAAATTGCGGCTACCAGCCATAAGCTGCTGTAATCCAACTTTTATTTTCTGGCTGAATGTGTAAAGACCTATTGCGCCAAGCGGGAAATTATCAACTTCTTTTCCGTATTTTGCTTTGAGTTCTTCGTAGCACACAAAGATTTCTTCTTTAGTTGTTCCGTGTTGTGCAACATTCTTTGGAAGATTATTTTCTTTTAACCACTTTTCAATATTTTTACCAACCATACCAGGAATCATTAATGCACGTCCCATACATACAGCTTTGAAATATGGTGCACCCATTGCTAAAACTTTAAATATATGATCTTCAGTTGAAAAACCACCAGCCATTGCTAAATCAGGAACCCACATGCCTTTTGCAGCCAGCTTCTGAGCCATATCATAGGCCATACACTGGAGATAGAACGTAGGAACGCCCCACTCTTCCATCATGCGCCATGGACTCATACCGGTACCGCCGCCGGCGCCATCTATTGTTAGAAGGTCAATTTTTGCTTCAGATGCCCAGCGGAGTGCTGCAGCAAGTTCTTTTTGTGAATACGCACCGGTTTTTAATGTGACGCGTTTTGCACCTAATGCTCTGAGTCTTTCAACTTCCTGGAGGAAAGCATCTTTGCTGATAAACCCTAAGCGTGAGTGGCGCTCAAACTCTTTAATAGCACCATCTTTAAAAGCTGCCTGAATAGCAGGAATAGTTGGGTCTGGTGTTACTATATAGCCGCGATTTTTAAGCTCAATAGCCCTTTCCAGGCTACGGACTTTTATTTCACCTCCAATACATTTTGCACCCTGGCCCCATTTTAACTCGACAGTTTCAACACCCAATTGTGAAATTACATATTCTGCAACACCTAAATTGCTGTCTTCAACGTTCATCTGTACTAAGATATCACCTGCTTCAGCTTTGTATTTTCTAAATGTTTCAACACGGCGAATCATTTCAGGTGATTTGGTAACCTTGCCATTTTTGTCTCTTTCCAGTCCAGGGTCAATTCCACATACGTTTTCACCACATACAATAGCAATACCAGAAATGGCAGCACCAACAGCAAAATGTTCCCAGTTAATACGGGCAATGTCAGTTGAACCCAATGCACCGGTAAACATTGGTACTTCCAGTTTGACCCTGTTTTTAGTTCCAAAATAGGTTTCAGTTGAAACTACAGGGAAACGAGCGGTTTCTGGTCCAGGATTAAGTAATCCTTTAGCTCCAGCAGCATACCCCTGAATGTTAAGATGAGAATAATCAACAGGGTAATCCTTATCAGCCCCAGCGGTAATCTCGCCAAATGGTCCAGGATACAGAAGTTCTCTTCCACGCATGGTAGCCTGGAAAATTTCGCAATTCCCTGTACATCCGTCCAAACAGCGAGAACAAATACCAGACTGTGGTGCTACACTTCTTGAACGGTTAGCAGTACGGGTTGCATCGTTAGAATTTGGTCGTGATAGATTTCCCATAAAGGTACTCCTTTGTATTAAAATTTTATTAATTTTTAAGCTTTTTACGTAAGTATGCCAATTTGAAAAATTATTAAACCAGTGAGTTTTGAAAAAATATTTTCAAGGAACTTTGATGCTATAGATGAGTGATTGGCACAAAAGTCAAAATATTTAATATATATGTAATATAAATTCCTGAAAATTTAACATATATGTAACATAACAAGATAAATTTGAAAAGAATAATTTTTTCTTGCATTCCTGTATTGTTAAATAATAGTAATCATCGGGATTATTGTAAGCGATAAAAATTTATGTTGAAAAACTTCACATTATTAAGTATTTTAATATATATTAAAAATCTTTTATATAAAATGAGGCAATTGTGAATAAAATAATACAAAATAGTAAAATATCTGAAAATGTTGGCAAAGCTGTCATTGAGGCTCCATATATAGCACAACACCGAAAGGCAGGTCAGTTTGTTATTGTAATAGTTGACGAGGTTGGCGAACGAATCCCTCTTACCATTGCTGATTCTGACAGGGAAAAAGGCACAATTACCCTGTATTATCAGATTGTGGGGACTTCTACACTTAAACTATCGCTCAAAAAAGAAGGTGAATATTTATATAATGTTGCAGGACCATTAGGACACCCCACGGACATACGTAATTATGGAACTGCAGTTTGTGTGGGGGGTGGCATTGGGATTGCTGCCGTTTACCCTATAGCAGTTGCAATGAAGGAAGCAGGGAATTTTTGCATAAACATCATTGGTGCACGGAATAAAGATTTATTAATTCTGGAACAGGAATTGAAAGCTAAAAGTGACCAGATTATAGTTACTACCGATGATGGGTCATATGGTATTAAAGGGTTTGTAACCGATGAATTGAATAAGATTCTTGATTCTACAAAAGTTGATATCGTTGTGGCAGTGGGGCCTGTACCCATGATGAAAGCGGTGAGTGAACTGACGCGCATGTATACTGTAAAAACGCTGGTTAGCCTGAATTCAATTATGGTGGATGGGACCGGGATGTGTGGCGGATGCAGGGTGACAGTGGATGGTAAAAAGCAGTTTACCTGTGTTGATGGACCCGAGTTTGATGCACATTTAGTTGATTTTGATGAACTTATGAAACGGCTTAATACATATAAGGATCAGGAAAAAGAAAGCTTTGAAAAACATACATGCCAGCTGGAGAAAGACCATGGCCGATAAAATCCCAAGGCAGAAGATGCCTCAGCAAGATCCAGATAAACGGATTCATAACTTTAATGAAGTTCCATTGGGGTATGACGAGAAAACAGCAGTGCTGGAAGCAACTCGGTGTCTGCAGTGCAAGCGTCCTACCTGCGTGGAAGGGTGTCCTGTGAATATTAATATTCCGGGATTTATCAAAGCTTTGAAAGAGGGCAATCCGCTGGAAGCATTTGCTGTTATAAAGCAGACAAATTCGCTGCCAGCAGTGTGTGGCAGGGTTTGCCCACAGGAGGATCAATGTGAAAAGTTGTGCGTTCTTGCCAGGAAAGGAGAGCCAGTTGCTATCGGTAACCTGGAACGGTATGTTGCTGATTATGAACGCGAAAAACAGCATTATACATTCAAGAGAAATGAAACAGTTAAGGGAAAAAGGGTTGCTATAATTGGTTCAGGGCCAGCAGGGTTAACAGCTGCAGGAGATTTAGCCCGTATGGGGTACAGTGTTACGGTATTTGAGGCATTGCATAAAGCCGGTGGGGTTTTGGTATATGGAATACCTGAGTTCAGGCTGCCAAAGGATATAGTACAGTATGAGATAGATGCCCTTAGAGCAATGGGTGTTACCATAGAGCTGAGCAGAGTAATAGGCACTGCGGAAACCGTCAATGACTTGCTGTCATCAGGTTTTGATGCGGTGTTTGTTGCTACCGGTGCAGGGTTGCCGTTATTTCTGGATATACCGGGTGAAAATTTACAGGGTGTGTACAGTGCCAATGAATATTTAACACGGTCAAATTTGATGAAAGCATATCGTTTCCCTGAATATGATACACCAATTGTAAGAGGTGCAAGGGTTGCTGTTGTTGGTGGCGGTAATGTTGCCATGGATTCTGCACGAACAGCCCTGCGCCTGGGCAGTAAAGAAGTATATATCATTTACCGTCGTTCTAAAAAAGAGATGCCAGCACGAATTGAGGAAGTGGAACGCGCTGAAGAAGAAGGAATTATCTTTAAGCTTTTGACAAATCCTGTGCGGTTTATTGGTGATGAAAAGGGGAAAGTGTGCGCGGTTGAATGTATTCAGATGGAATTGGGTGAGCCTGATGCATCTGGAAGACGAATTCCTATACCTATTAAAGGCTCAGAGTTTATAATCGAAATTGATGTGGCAATCATTGCAATTGGCAATGGGCCAAATCCACTAATACCAAAAACTACACCGGGGATGAATACTACAAAACGTGGTAATATCATTGCTGATCCGGAAACTATGAAAACCAGTAAACGCGGTGTGTTTGCTGGCGGTGATATTGTTACCGGTGCTGCCACAGTTATTCAGGCAATGGGAGCAGGGAAAAAAGCAGCAAAAGCTATTGATGAATACCTTTCAACGGGTGTGTGGTAAAAACCATTATCTTTTCCGATTCTTTGGTTGGTGTACGTTTTTTATTTTTATAGATAATTGCATTTGCAATGGAATTCCAGTTGTTCTGATACATATAGCGAGGAAGTTCCAGAGTATTATGTTGTAGAGGTAATGCAACAGAACCCCACTTAATAGTGAATGCATACGTATAGCCCGCCTGTGTCAGGGCCTGTTTCCCAATATCTGTGACAATGCCAAAGGGGTACACAAAGGTATCAACGGTAATACCTAATTTTTCCTCTAAGATTTTTTTTGATTCAAATACTTCTAATTTAAAGTAGCGATAGTTTTTAGTATAGAGTTCATCATTAATAAACAAATGAAAGTACCCATGCGAAGCTATTGCACATCCTTCCCTGGTTAATTGCTGTAATTCTTCCCAGGTAAGAACGTAGGGCTTTTTACCAATAATAAATGTATTTATGCCCAGAAGAGGCTTGATTCCTAAAGGCTTTAGTACTAAATAGTATGCATCAAGAATCGTGCGGTGCCCATCATCAATAGTGATAAGGATATTTTTATCACCACTTACTTTTCCAGATTTTATATCGGCAAATGATACAAATGAAAATCCATGTGAACGCAAATCAAGAAGTTGTTTTTGAAATTCTTGTAGTGATATGTCGTATTTAATTTTTTTCCCCATAAAGGTATGATAAACAAGTACGTAAACCTTATTGCTGGCGTAAAGTGGTGAAATTAATAAGAAAAATAATAATGCAATGGAAACAAATCTCATAGCTGTTCCTCAAAAATAGTGTAGTATCCGTTCTTTTTGCCGTTTCTCATCCTGAATTATCGGGATGACAAAGTTTGTTCTATCAACTGTAAAAATTTTTCTTACTCTTTCTCAATGTCCACTGCGTGATCAATTATGCAAAAATTTCATTAACTCTGAGAACAAAGAGATTTTATTTTATTAACAGTAACTATCGGTACAAATAAGTATAACTATAAAACAAATATCAAACCAGGACTGTCAACATAAAAGTTTGTAATTTTACAATTATAGATAGCAGCGTGAAGCAATTGAATTGTAGTTGACGATAGATAATAATCTGTTAACATATTAAAAATATTATATGAATGGGGGTAAGCCATGAAAATCAGCTGTATTGAATTATACCATGTTTCCATCCCTTTGCGCTATACATTCTGGCCAACGTGGATTCCTGGATATCCACAAACACATAATCGCTTTACGTTGATAAAGCTTATAACTGATGATGGCATTGAAGGGTATTCAGCCGGGGCAGCTATGGGCAAAGAGCGTGAAGGGCTGGGCGATCTTTTAGCCGGGTATATTTTGGGGACTGATCCAACTGATATTGACCGTGTTCAGAGCCTTTTAAAACAGGCGGGGTATTTGGGTTGGAGGAATTTCTGGATAGAGCCGGCATTCTGGGACATCATTGGCAAAGCTAAAGGAAAACCAGTCTATGAGCTGTTAGGTGGCTATGCACGACCTGTTGAGGTATACTGTTCAACTGGTGAAATGCATGATCCGCATAAACGTATTGATGAAATTTTAAAGTTAACCGAGCGCGGTTTTAAGACATTTAAACTGCGGGTAAAAAATAAAGAGCTAAAGGATGATATACGCCATATTGAAATAATATCTAAGGGTGTTGGTAATAAGGTAAAACTTGGAGTTGATGCCAACCAGGGGTGGCCGGTTTCAATAGTTGACAGGATTCCTGACTGGGATTTAAAGCGGGCTAAAGAGTTTGTAAGAGCGTGTGAGGGCAACAACATTGTATGGCTTGAAGAACCACTGGATTCACGTGATTATGATGGGAATGCAGCGTTAAAACGTTTTTCAAAAAAAGTGAAAATCTCTGGGGCAGAACTCAACTACGGATGGGATGAAATAAAGATAATGTTTGAAAAGGACTGTTTCCATGTCTATCAGCCCGATGCAACGTTTGCCGGGGGCATTGCGCAGGTGAAGAAGGTTATTGATACATGCCACGAGAAAAAACGTGAATTTTCACCGCATACATGGACCAACGGCATTGGATTTTATATTAACTGGAATATGGTTCTTGCTGATACTAAAAACAAACTGCCACTGGAATATCCACTTGAAGAGCCTTCATGGATTCCTGAATTCAGAGATGGCATCATTGAGCCAATTATCCCTGACAAAAATGCAATGCTAAAGCCTTTCACACGCCCGGGACTTGGTTTTGAGATTGACAAAAAATTACTGTCAAAATATGGGAAACGATACTTTAAAATGACCGAATTTGGGTTGAAGCTTAAAGTCATACGTGAGAAGGGAATTAAGGAAGCCCTGGCATTAAAGAAACGTAAAGAAATAGTTTAAATTACAAGAAAATGCCATTGCAATGAACAGTTCTGTGGTAATACCATGAGAAATTTTAAATCCATACAAAATCCCCTTTTGAAGTAGATGGTGTTAATACTGATAGTACAGTGGATGAAATAATTGAGGTATTATAGGAAGGACAATGTAAACGATGATGAAGCGAATTCGTATTGTTGAATGTTTGAAAAGTGAAGCACCAATTAATGAATGTACTGTAGCTGGATGGGTGCGAACAAAACGGGAATCCAAAGAAAATATTTTTATTGAAATTAATGATGGCTCCTGCCTGGCAAATTTGCAGGTGGTGGTGGGTGTGGGCGATAGTTATTTTGATATAGCCCAAAGGTTGCATACGGGGGCAAGTGTGTATATACACGGCAGTCTGGTGCCATCCCCTGCTACAGGTCAGAAGTGGGAATTAAAGCCTGCTGTTATTACTGTGTTAGGCGAAGCCGACCCTGAAAACTATCCGTTGCAAAAAAAACGACATTCATTTGAATTTTTACGCGAGATTGCGCACCTGCGCCCGCGAACCAATACCATGGGTGCAATTATGCGAATCCGCAATCAGGTGTCGTATGCCATTCATACCTTCTTTCAGCAAAAAGGATTTTTGTATGTTCACACACCCATAATAACCACAAGCGATTGTGAAGGTGCAGGCGAGATGTTTCAGGTAACCACGCTTGATTTGCATAATCTGCCGTTGGTTAACGGGTCAATTGATTATACCCAGGACTTTTTTGGTGCAAAGGCTGCATTAACAGTCAGTGGCCAGCTTGAAGGGGAGTTGTTGGCCATGGCATTGGGGGATATTTATACATTTGGGCCCACATTCAGGGCTGAAAATTCCAATACCACGCGCCATTTGTCTGAGTTCTGGATGGTTGAGCCCGAGATGGCGTTTGCAACGCTAGAAGATGATTGTTCCTTAGCAGAAGAATTTTTGCGATTTGTTTTTAAGTGGGTGCTTGAAAAGTGCCAGGAAGACATGCAGTTTTTTAATGAAAGAATTAAGCCGGGCATTATCCAGAATTTAGAATTAATTGTAAACAGTTCTTTTGAGATAGTTACCTATACCCAGGCCATTGAAAAATTAAGTCAATCTAAAGAATCATTTGAATTTCCCGTACACTGGGGGATGGACCTGCAAACTGAACATGAACGCTGGTTAACTGAAAAATATTTCAAAAAACCAATAATAGTTATACATTATCCAAAGGCAATAAAAGCTTTTTATATGAAGCTGAATGACGATAATAACACTGTAAGGGCAATGGATGTGCTGGTGCCGGGTGTTGGCGAGATTATTGGTGGAAGCGAGCGCGAAGACCGGTATGATGTGTTGATTGCACGTATGAAAGAAATGGGATTAAACCCTGATGATTACTGGTGGTATCTGGATATTCGGAAATATGGTTCAGCACCCCATGCGGGTTTTGGCCTGGGATTTGAGCGGGCAATTCAATTTATAACCGGCATGCAGAATATCCGTGATGTAATTCCATTTCCACGGACTCCAGGAAATGCAAAATTTTAAAATGATTCACTGAATTTTTTTAAGGGGAGACAGTTAGTGAAAATAGCAATAGGGAATGACCATGCTGGTGTAGAGTTAAAGCGCTATATACTACAACATTTTAAGGACTATGAATTTGTTGATATGGGTACCAATTCAACAGAATCCTGCGACTATCCCGATTACATACAACCAGTTGCCAGAGCTGTTCAGGAAAAACAGGTGGATTTGGGCATAGCTATATGCGGAACAGGAATTGGTGCAAGTATTGTAGCCAATAAGCACAAGGGGATACGCGCAGCCCTGTGTACCAATGAATTTATGGCTACTATGGCTCGAAGGCACAATGATGCAAATGTTCTGGTGCTGGGTGCACGGGTGGTAGGTGTTGATTTAGCAATTCATATCATTGAAGCTTTTATAAAGGCCGGGTTTGAAGGCGGAAGGCATCAGCGTCGTTTAGAAAAAATTGGAAAAATTGAAACGATTGAAAAACTACAATGAGTAAGCATGTACTAAAACGATTAATTGTAACAATTAGTATTGTTTTTACAATACTTTGTTTGGCATTAACCTACGATACGCTATATACAATAACATTTGACCATACGGGACTTGATCTGTTTAATGCAAAACGGGTAACATTAAAAGGTGGAGGTACTGGCTACACTGTTGCACAAATAAATTATAAAGAAACAGTCAATCCATTAATAACTGATTTATTACTTACCTTTGATAAGGACTTTCCCTATTTGTTGAAGGATGATGCCGGGCATTACGCAGTACGCTATGCACAGTATTTATTCTCAAAGGATGATACAGAAGGTGAGGGCAGCGCACAATTCTTCCATAAGGATCACCGTGTAGAGATTCAGACAGCAAAACAGACCTGGCTTACCAATTGCGATGATCTGGGTTCATTTACTATTGAGATAAAGTTTAAATTAACCAGATATAGCAGCAATGCCGTACTTCTTTCCCGTATTGGGTATTCTGCAGGTAAAAGCGGTTTTGAGATAGTGTGTGTGAATAACAGGCTTGCCATTCGTTTTTACAAAATGTTTTATAAAAAGGATAATGTACCTGTGGATGTATACCTTCAAAGATCACCGGTACTCAATTTAAATGAATGGTATCATTGTGCAGTAAGTTTTGATAGAATTTCAGGGAGGCTTGAAACATTACTTAATGGTACAGTAGTGGAAACGGTTTTTTGCACTGAGAGCGGTGAGCCCTTTATAGATGTGCTGGTACCGCGATTCAGGTGCTCAGATATTCCGGTTGCATTAGTTGGTAAAGACGTATACGGAGTAATTGATGTAATAAAAATTTCACAACGGTATATAGTGGATCTTGAAAAAGAAACCCAGATTGCAAAAACAAACTACAAAGCAATAACCTACTATAACAGGGAAACCATTAACAGAGAAGGAATCATTACAAGCCCGGTCTATCAGTTTCCCGATTATGGAACAATGGTTACATTGTTTAAGTGGAATGAGATGCTGCCACCCTCAACGTATATATGGATGGAATTCAGAATTAGTGATGAATTCTTTAAGCAGGATGATCCTTCACTACGATGGTACCGTATTAATAATAATCAGAAAAATATTTATTTGCATAAAGCAGGTGATGAATTTTTGCGTGGGAAATACTATCAATGGCGAGCACATTTAATAGCTTCGCCTGATGGATTAAGTGCCCCAATTATTTACAACATTGGATTGGAGTATACATTAGATACAGCGCCACAACCGCCCACTTTTGTCACTGTGGATGCTGTAAGCGAGAAAGCGATAAGGTTGAAATGGAAGAAGAATGTTGAACATGATATACTTGGATATAAAATTTATTATGGAGTAAAAAGCAAAAACTATGATGGTGTGATTTCCTTAATTAATGGCAAAAGAATTTCCAATGAACTGTCGGACAATTCAGGATATATTTCAGTAACCATAAACAATGATATTATTGAGGAAAACAGGTTAGCTGATACAAAAGGATTTTTAACCTACCCCCTGCTTCAAAACAATGTACTGTATTTTTTTGCAGTGGCTGCCTATGATTCATATAAACCTGATACTATGTTTAATCATGAATCAAAACATTCAAAAGAAGTAAGTGCCCGCCCGGATCCCGGATCAGATATTAAGTAGAGATTTGATGTTTTCTTTTTGAAAAATAATTATTTGTACGGTATTAAGGAATAATCAAAACACAGAAAAAATGAATACCTTATTTTATGGTAGCATCTTTTCTTCAGGTATAGTTCTTATAAGAATTTTATTCAATTATACTTGCAATTATTATTTGAAGACTCTACCTTAAAATGTAGTATCTTTAATCAAAGAAAGGAAATTATATGAAAGTATTTACTATCAGTGAACTTATTGGGACAATCAAGAAATTCCCTCTTTTACAAAAGGTATCGCCTGTTGAAGTAGTAAAATCTTTAACATTTTTTAAAGATGTTCCTGAAGATGTTTTGCAGGAGATAGTTGATGACATATTCATACATCAGTATGCCAAAGATGAAATTATTAGCAGGCATGGGAGATACAATGAGTGGTTATATGTTGTGCTCACGGGTGAAATTTCAGTATTTATTATTACGCCCGATTATACCAAGTTGGAGCTATATGCATTGGGGCCTGAAGACTTTTTTGGGGAGGACATTGTAATCCGAAATGAGCCACGGGAAAGCACGGCGATAGCATTTACTGACTGTATCTTGCTTGCAATTGGGAAGCAGGAATTGACAAAAATTATTGCATCTTCGCCTGCAACGTATGAAAAACTCAATAATGCATTTCTGCAGCGGAAAATGCGTAACAATCTGCGTTCCATACCAATTTTCACACATCTGCGCGAAGAGGTTTTCAATGAAATACTGGATGTTGTCAGGTTAGTCCATGTAAAGAAAGGTGATGTGATTTTTAAACAGGGTGATGTTGGGGATGCATTGTTTTTAATCAGAAAAGGGGATGTTAGTGTTTACAGGGCAATGAATAAAAATGAAGAACTGATATCCTTACTTGCAGAAGGCAACTTTTTTGGTGAGATGGCCTTGGTACTG
>JBBFLA010000030.1:5955-35561 GCA_037481795.1 Spirochaetota bacterium | reverse complement strand
TTTTTAAAAATTAAGACTTTTTATTTTAAAGAATTACTAAATTTTTTTGTTTTGACTTTTGTTCAGAGGTCTCATTTATCATAAGAACATGGTACATAGTCACAAACCCTGCCCTGCGTTGATATTGGACATTGAATCTGGATACTGTAAATAAAATATATTTCAGATTAAATTAAGGAAGAGAGAATGTTTGTAAAATACTGTTTTAAAAAAAGAGAAAATAACTGAGAAATTATAGTAGAAAACTGTGGTCATAACAAAAAAATATAAAATCCAAACACAATAGAAGAATTGCTATGCGATTTAAGTTTGATAATGACAGATTTAATATGTGAATAAAAATGTCTAAAAAGATAAAGCATGAAATCATTTACAAGAATAATTAATCACGATATCAAAATTGTATTGCATTAATACGGGATGTTACATCCTTGTGTTTGTAATTATAAGATTATGGAATTTATGAAACGATATATTCTGACACTATATAGCATAAGTGTTGTGTTGCTTTTCACTGCATGCAGCAGTAAGCCGGTGTTAACAAAATTGCTTCAGACTGATTTCACCGTAGAGTATAATCTACAGCTTCTGGAAGATCTGTATTCTGATACTGTCTATGTTGACCCATGGCAAAAGAAGCCATTCATTGTTAAAGTTGCCCATGATATCGATAAACAAAAAAAATGGTCAAAGACAACACGTTCACTGGTGATTGCTGCAACTAAACAAAATCCGGGAAAGGTTTTGTTCCCACTGCACCATAGCGGCACGCTTTATTTTAACTGTGCATCAATGGGTCACGGCAGGCTTATTATACAGTTACTATCGCCCACAAAAAAAATGATACTGGGTGAATATAACCTGTCTTCCCTGCCATTTACGCACGTGCAGTGCACCATACCTCATTTATTTACTGACGCAAAGCTTGTTATGGAATTTCAATCGTATTCAAAAGATCCTGCATATTGTTTTATTGCAAATGCTTTCGTGAAGCATAGAGCTAATGACTTTAAAAAACCAAATGTGGTGTTTATCTCTGTGGATGCTTTGCGTGCAGATGCAGTACACTGTATTGATCCAAAATACAACATCACTGCTACCATGGATGCGCTGGCACATGATGGTGCTGCGTTCACCAAACACTTTGTGGTGGCAAACTGGACACGTCCATCAACGATTGCCATGCTTTCATCGGTGTATGGCTCAACAACGGGTGTTAACATTTACTATTTTCAGGTATCAAAGCAGGAAAAAAATTATTTTTATTCTGAGAGTAAAGTGCTGCCTTTGCCCGTTGTGTTTGGCACGCATGGGTATGTTACGCGTTCTATTGGCAACAATGCATTTATTCTGGATCATTCGGGTATTGGCGTTGACCTGGGCTTTGATGATATGTCAGAGTACCAGCGTCAGTGGGAAGATACCATGGATATTGCTGATGAAGTAATTCAATGGATCACTGAAAATAAAGATAAACCATTCTTTCTTTTCATTAATTTCAATGCTCCGCACAATGCCTATATCCCGCCTCCGGAATATTTAGAGCCATTGAGAAAATCAATTAAAAATGTGCATCCATGGTTCAGACGATATCTGGGTGAGGTGGCTTATACTGATGATTACATTGGTAGGGTGGTGTCAGCGCTGAAAAAACTAAACCTGTATGATAACACCATTATTGTGGTTACCTCCGATCATGGTGAGGTGTTTAACAGCGCACATGAACATAGCCCATACACTGACAAAAAGTCAATTTTCACCCATGGGCAGACAATGTATGACGAAGAATTGCATGTGCCATTAATTATCAAGCTGCCAAAAAATATCTTTAAGAGTTTTGCAGCAGTGCCCTATCAGGTACGCAATATTGATATAGCACCAACGGTGTGTGAATTAAGCGGCATACCTGTACCCGATAGTTACCAGGGAAAAACTCTTATGAGTTTTATTACAGGCAAAGAGATGCAGGACAGGCCTTTATACAGTGAAGGCAGGCTGATGTATGCTGTCAGGATTGACAATTTCAAGTATGTTGAAAAATTTTATGGATTTGGGATTAAGCCACATCACTGGGGTGGGGCTTTTGTTGATTATTATTATGAATTATATGATTTAAATGATGATCCTGATGAGCTATATAATATAGTGGCTGTTGATACAAAAAAAGCGTTTGAAATGCAGCAGAAATTGTATGCACTGCGGTTCAAGCAGCCTGAGAATATTCTGTTTGCTAAAAGGGATGTGAAGGGAAGCATCAGTGTCAGGGAAGGTTTTTTTTATACGGTAGAGTCTGGTGGTGTGGTGAAGAAAATTTCACGGCAACAGTATGCGTTTACCCTAAAAAAAGGGCAAAGCATTGTTTTTTCAACTATTCCATCACGCACTGCCTGTTATATCCAGACTGATGGCACAGTTGTGCTGTGGGGATACAATGGCACTGCTCTTCCTGAAACTGGTGGAATGTATGTCTTTGATCTAACCAATCCTATGTTACAGAAAATGCCGGATGATGCAGCTTTACGTCTATTTCCTGATGAGCTCATTGTGTGGAGTAAACCCCAAAAAGGTGGCATACAGAAGGTTTCGGAAAATGTAGCCATTTCCAATGAAATGAACACGCTGCTCAAACAGTGGGGATATATTCAAAACGGTGGTGCGCGCTAAGTTCACCGTACTATATCCTGTATCCATTCTATTGTTTGCCCTAATATAGTTATGCAATCAAATCGAAGAGTGTAGTGTTTACTATTGTAGTGTGGATTTTGAATAAGGAAATAGGTTGCCACTGCGCGCAGTGCTTTTTTCTTTTTATGGGTGATAGCGTATGATGGATTACCGTATGCTAAGGTATGGCGAGTTTTAACCTCAAAGAAAACAAGCAAGGTATCCTTTATGGCAATGATGTCAATTTCACCATAACGCCCGTAGCGGAAATTCTGTTCAATAACGGTAAATCCCTGTTTTTCTATATAATCTTTAGCAAGGGTTTCTCCCTCAGTGCCATACTGGTAATTGTTCATTAATGTACTCCGCTATGTATGTTAAATTTATGTATCAGATTAAAGTACTTCAAAAAGATTTACGCCAATTTCGGCTTCATCAAGTGCCCGTGTAATATACAGAGCTTTTTCTTCAAGAAGGTTAACGATAATGGTATCGGTAAAACGTTTTTTATTTGAATCAATAATAAGCTTAATAATAGGGCGTAAAGGCTTTTGCGGAATAGAACCAATAACAATCCCTATGGTGCCATTATTAAGCTCAACAATAGAACCAATAGGATACACTGACATCCTTGACAGGAATATACGCAATATAACCGGGTCAAATTTATTAATTCCACTTGAAAGGAGATTTTTCATTGCCTGATAGAAAAATATTCGTTTCCGGTAAGCCCTGTTTGCTATCTGGGCTTCGTATGAGTCAGCTATTGCAGCAATACGGGCATATTCGTCAATTTGGGTGCCTTTTAAACCTCTGGGGTACCCTTTACCATCATACTGTTCATGGTGTTGCAGGCATACAAGGGCACTTTTTTCAGGGATCTTGCCTAATTGGCGCAGTGCTTTATATCCATGCAGAGGATGTGTTTTTATCTGATTAAATTCATGCTCGGTAAGGTTGGATTGCTTATGCATGATGTATGCGGGCAATTTAATCATACCGGCATCTATAAACATGGTACCAATTCCCAGTTCACGCAGTTTCAGGGGCGTATATTTCAATGCCATGCCTATAAGCAGGGAGTAAAATGTGACGTTAACAGAATGAACAACTAAATAATTTTTGCCTTCTTCCAATCCATATAAAAATAAAAAGATATTGGGGTAATTCTTCATGATTTCCATTATTTTTGTTAGGGAAACATCAATTTCATCAATAGCAAACTGTTGATCTGCTTTTATGGCATTATGAACATTTGCAACCGCTTTACATGCTTCTTTATGTATTTCTATCAGGGGCACTCGCTGGGTAAGAAGCTTATTATAATCATCAATGATCTTCTTTGCTTCATCGCTTTCGGTAGTGGTAGAACGAGCAGTTGCAGCCTTGATTTCCTGCTCGGTTGAGACTAAATTTCCAGCAGTTTCAACCTCACTGACCCCCCAGCGCATAAGTTTTTTGATATCATCAAGCTTGATGGACACATTGGCAGCAACAAGCATATTGTTGCTATCTATATAAACGGGTTTATCAAATCTCATCCCGGGTTTTAATTCATCTACTGGTATTTTTCGCATTTCAGCCATAGTTGTCAAATTTTTATGTTTTCCCCTTGTTCACATAGTGTTTATGCACTTTATAATGTAAAAAGTGTATTATTTCAATTCAATTTTTTTCTAAAATCGCTGTTTATTTGATAGCAATATGCCAGTACTACTGCAACAGCCCTGTAAAGGTTTTCAGGTATATATGATCCGGCTTGCAGGTATGAAAGTACTGCTGCCAGATCTTTGTCCTGATAAATAGGTATATTATACTCTTTTGCTTTGTCAAGAATACTTTTTGCTAGTTTGCCTTTCCCCTTAGCAATGACTTTGGGAATGTGTTCTTCAACTGAATACTGCAGTGCTACCGCAATGTCTTCCATTATGGACTTTCCTATACCGAAAAATCAATACTATATTGTATATACATATTGTTAATTAATACAATAATTTTTTCTTCCCAATCACTTCGTTGTATACAATTACAGGCTGCTTTTTTACCAGTTTGTTCATAGATACTCCGTGCTATGTCAGGACATTGCTGATGCAACAGGCTGAAGGCAGCTTCATTAAAACAGTATATGGTAGCAGCTATCGTATCCTTATGAGTTATCACAATATTCAACTTTCCCAAATGTGAAAATGTCACATCAATACATACATAATTATCATCGGAAAGGACATAAGCATCACTGAATGAATTGCCATCATACAATGGCACTGTGAATAAATTTCCGGAGCTATTGCCCAGATATTGTATAAGGCTCTCAATATCATCTTTTGACATCATTGACATAAGCTTTCCAATTTCATAATCGTGAAGCTCAAAGTCTTGTAATGAGCTATTGCCAATATTTTGTAATATATGCATAGTTAAACTTATACCAGGGTCTTTGGATAAAGTGTAACAAAATTTTTGTAGCAGCTTTTCCGGTACACCTTTTTGCAACAAACGTTGCAATAGCGGAGCAATCACTGTAAAGGCATATTCGCCTTTAGCATTTGTGTCAAACAGTGCCTTGTGTATGGAAAACACTGTCAGGGAATCTGCAGCATTCAGGTTTCGCATAAATAATGCATAGTTGGAAGGTGTTGCACACAGTATATCGGTATTGCCTAAAGCTTTGGGTTCAATCAGTGAAAAGATAAAACGGTTACCTGATATTTTATCAAATTTTAGTAGTATATGGTTGGATTGTGGAAGACCTCTGGCAAAATGTGTTTCAAAAATCTGGTTTCCCACACGCACCATAGCGGTGGATGCCGTTAAACGTTTGGTGATGGTTCCCACAACGATTTGACCGCTTTTCAGTGTGGTGGATGATGATTGTATGCGGTGCGCGCTAACAATGTTGTCTGTGATTTTCATGTAAATAGCGATAGTTCATAGAATAAACTTGCAACTGGCTCATAGGTCTTCCGGTGCACAGGCGATGGTCCGTATTTTTTAATGGCATTTATATGTTCCACAGTTGCATATCCTTTATGGTGAGCAAAGCCATATTCGGGGTACTGCGCATTAAGGGTAATCATATATTCATCGCGGATTACCTTGGCAATAATTGATGCTGATGCAATGGAAAGCGACAGGCAATCGCCTTTTATAATGGATGTATAGGGCAGCGATAGTGGAAATGAAAAATTGCCATCAAGAAGCACCATATGTGGTGTATGTGAGCATTGTTGTAGAAGCGTTGTGATGGCAAAGTATGTGGCCCCGTTTATGTTCTTTTGGTCAATAATTTCAGGTGGTACAAGAAGGCAATCCCACCACAAACAATATTGTGTGATTATATTTTTTGCCTGTATGCGTTTTTTATGGGATAGCTTTTTTGAATCATTTATGCAACCAAGAATTTCTTCTGGAGGATTGTTAAAGATTTCAACAGGATAGATAACCATAGAAACAGAAAGAGGCCCTGCTAAGGAGCCCCTTCCTGCTTCATCTATGCCAGCAATGATGGTATAACCTTTTGTACATTCTTCCTGTTCTATTGCAAAATCAGGTTTTGCACCCATACAGTGTTAAGCATTTGGTTCAGTAGTTTCGGAATTGTCAACAACCTCATGTGTTGCAGGTGTTTCAATAGCTTTTTTACGGGAACGTACTTCTTTAAGTTTTGCTGATTTACCGGTTCGTTCACGCAGAAAATAGAGTTTGGCTCTACGTTTTTTGCCCTTTCTAACCACAGTAATTTTTTCAATTCGTGGGGAATGCAACGGGAATATCCTCTCAACGCCAACATCATAGGATATTCGCCTAACTGTGAAGGTTTTGCTAATGCCTTTATTATCAATAGCAATAACGATGCCTTCATATACCTGGATTCGCTCTTTGTCCCCTTCAATTATCCTGTAGTGGACTTTAACGGTATCGCCCACTTCAAAGTTTACATCACGGTAACTTTTACTGAATTCATTTTGTACTAACTGTATTGCTTTCATTGTTCTACCTCGTTCTTTTTTGCTTTATACAATCTATACAGATCAGGCCTTACTGCCTTAGTCTTTTCAATACTTTTTTCCAGTCGCCACTGCCGTATTTTCTCATGATTGCCACTTATCAGTATATCCGGTACAGCCATCCCGTCAATTTCACGTGGGCGTGTATACTGCGGATATTCTAAAAGATAATTTTCAAAGCTTTCCTCACGTAGCGACTGCGGATTTGACATAAATCCCGGTATATATCGGCACAATGCATCAATAATGGTTAATGTTGCATATTCGCCGCCTGAAAGGACATAGTCACCAACAGATACTTCATAATCAACAAAGCGGTCAATCACCCGCTGGTCTATACCTTCATACTGGCCACATATAAAACAGTAACTATCGTATAAAAAAAGCTTTTTTACAAGCTCCTGTGTTAGCAAAACTCCTGATGGTGACGGGTAAATGACTGTTGAGTCACCTTTATGCAATTCAATGGCTTTGAATAGTGGTCCTGGCATAAGAACCATACCGCTTCCGCCACCATACGGGTAATCATCACACTGACGGTATTGACCTTCGCCCCACTGTCGCAGGTTTATTATTTCAAAGCGGCACAACCCTTTTTCAACAGCTTTTCCCATAAGCCCGGTTTGCAGAGGGCTTTCAAAAAATTCCGGAAACAGCGTAATAATTTTAAAGATCTTCACTCAATAAGCCCTTCAATAGGGAAAATCTCAAGAATTTGCTCGTGCAATCGATTGGTGCTTACCATACTTTCAACAAACGGTATCAGATATTCTTTGCCTTCAGGTGTCTTTAGTACCAGTGTATCGGCTGCTCCCGTCTGTATAATATCAATTACATGACCAAAGATTGTATTGTTATAGTAAACCTGGCAGCCAATGATTGCTGAATAATGAAAACTGTTATGTTCAAGTATTACTTCAGTATCACAAGCATTAATGAATATTTCACATCCCTTTATTGCATTTGCAGCAGTTACATCATGTATTCCTTCTAAATACATGTAACCGGTACGTTTTGCTGCAAAGGTAAAACCTGTTATGGTAAAAGGTTTGTAATGTCCGCGTATGTTCACATACACCGGGACATCACCGGAAAATCGCTCAGGGAAATCGGTAATTATATGAACTTTAAGACATCCATCCAGCCCATGGATGCCAGAGATGACTCCAATACGAAAATATTCTTTACTGCTCAATCAAGTATTTCCAGAACTATCCTTTTACCTGTTTTTGTTGCTGATGCATTTAATATGGTTCGAATTGCACGCGCAATCCTTCCATGTTTGCCAATAACTTTTCCAATGTCTTCTTTGGTGACCTTTAATTCAAGAATAGTAGATTTTTCGCCTTCTATCTCCCTTATTTCAACTTTATCGGGATGATCAACAAGAGATTTAACCATGTACTCCACAAGTTCCTTGTAATTCATCGTCATCGCCTCCACCTGTAAGATTGGAATAAGCCTTTATATACCGGCTTTTTTTAGTAATTTTGCGATAGTTTCTGTGGGCTGAGCCCCTTTTTTCAGCCATTCTGCTACTTTTTCCCTGTCAACAACAAACTGCTCACCTTTAACGATGGGTTGATAATGCCCCAGGCTTTCAATAACAGCACCATCACGACGTTTTCGTGAATCAACCACCACTACCTTATAAAATGGTTTTTTCCTGGTTCCAGCGCGTTGCAATCGAATCTTAACCACGTATCTACCTCCTGAAATAATTAGTGGATGATTATTTTTGATAAGTATTTTTTGTCAATACAAAATATAATACACCGTCTTATATAAATCAAGGATAATCTGAAACATTTTACAGAGTAATAAAAAAACCATGTATTGAAATATATAGTAGTGTATTAGCACATTCTTAAAATACATACAAATTTTATTGGGTTTATTCTTGTGCCTTTTTTGCTATTTCCAGTAACTTTTGTGCCTGTTTATTTACGTCTGCAGATTTAAACACACTGCTACCAGCAACAATAACAGTAGCACCAGCTTTTACAACATCAGCAATATTGTCTTCGTTAATACCGCCATCAACTTCAATGATGGTATTAAAATTATTGGTGTGTATGAATGTATTGAGTTTTTCTATCTTTTTCAAAGAAGATGGAATAAATGTCTGTCCATAAAATCCCGGCTCAACTGACATAAGTAAAACCATATCAGTATACGCAAGGATATCAAAAAGCTGTTCAACTGGTGTGGCAGGATTAATGCTAATACCTGCTTTTACACCAGAATTTTTTATGCTTTGCAGCAGTCGCACCGGTTGACGTGTACTTTCAAAATGCAGGGTTAAAAAATACGGCTTGCAGTCAATAAAGCTTTGAAGCGATAGCTCCGGTTTTTCAATCATCAGGTGTATGTCAAGCGGGATATCAGTGTGTTGCTTAAGATTTTTTATGTAACCGGGGCCAATGGTGATGTTTGGCACAAAGCTGCCATCCATTACATCAATATGCAAAAAATGCATACATGAAGGGTCAAATGTTGTTACCACTGATCCCAGGGTTGAAAGGTCAGTGGCAATAATAGATGGCGATAGTAAAATGGTATCAGTCAAATTCTTCAACATCAAAACTCAGTACCTTAATCTGCTTTTTATTGCACATAACGTAAACACGTGCATTGCCCGTACGGTGGAATACACAATCAATAGTGTTGCCGGGTTTCAAATTCTGCGAAAAACACAGCCTCTTTGATTTATTATCGCTTACATATATTTCATATAGTCCTTCGTTTTCATCACCAGGCACGGTATATTTCAGACGTTCATAAGCGTAATAAGGTTTATCCTTCATTTCGTAATAGTATACCTGAATGGTTACTGTTTGCCCTTCTGTGATAGGCTGGCCTTCCTGTGGGCTAACACTGGCTATGATGCCACTTTGTGCAATGTCGTTGGTGGGCAGTACAGTAAATGAAACAAACACTTTCTTTGACATAAGAAGAGGGAAACACAGGTCTACTGACTGGCCAACAACTTTTGGCATAACAGGCTGTGTGGTGCTTCCACTTGATACAAGCAGGTTAACCTTGCGGTCCAGTACAATCTTTTCACCTGATTTTGGGCTCTGGTCAATAACCACATTGTCAGCAGTTTTTTCCGATGGTATGTAGGAAATAACACCAACACGCAGCGATATGGTTTTATCGTATAAATGCAGATTTTTTAATTTATTTAATGCAAATGGCAATTCCATACCAACCACGCTGGGCATATCAATGGTCAGGTTGCTTCTGCTGACTAAAAGACGTATGGTGCTGTTTTCAGAAACTATCTCCCCTGGTTCAGGATACTGTCGCAAAATAATATCATTGTTTATATCATGTACATCATAAAATTTAAGCTGAGGCTTTAATCCTTTACGGATAAGGCTGTTATGGACATCAGCGTAACGTTTACCAACAATATCAGGGATTTTAACTTCTTTTTCGGGTTTGGTCAATACCACAACAATGATAGCTGAAATTATCAGATATAATGAGATAGCTATAAAAATTATAAACGCAATGCGGCTGTATGGGTGCTTAAGCCATCCTTTAGAGCGCTCTATGATATCTTTCAGTGAATATTTGGGCATTGTTTTTTCCTTCTATAGTAAGTGAGTAAGTTGTACAGTAGTATTATAACAATGAGATTTGAACACAAGCAAAATTTGCTTTTTGCGTCAAGAATAATTTTGATGATTTTCATTGTATGGTTTGGGGGAATACAATGTATACGTGCAAGTATTCAATATAGCAATTATTACCGCTTCCAGAAATGTGGCATGCAAATTACCAGAACAGTATAAAGTTCCAAACGACCAACTATCATAGCAAATGACAGTACCCATTTAATATAACTTTCATAAAATGCATAATTTTTTGTGGGGCCAACTTTTGCAAAACCCGGGCCAATGTTGCCTAAGGTGGCCAGTGCTGTTGAAAATGATGTTGTAATATCATGCCCGTCAAATGCTATAACAAATGTAACAATAAGAAGAATCATTATATAAAGGAAAAAGAAGCCCATCACGGCATAAACAATATTTTTTTTCACCATATTGCCACTTATCTTTAAAGCAAAAACACCCCTGGGGTGAATTAATAATTTCATTTCGTTGAGTGCCTGTTTTAAAAGTATAACAAGCCGTACAACTTTTATGCCACCACCGGTAGAACCAGAGCATCCCCCAACAAACATCAGGATGAAAAGAATTGTATGAGCAAAGGGGACCCATTGCTCATAATCAGCTGTAGCAAATCCGGTTGTTGTCAGGATACTTGCAGCCTGAAATGATGCATACCGGAGACATTCTCCTATTGTTTGATAGGTAGTACCATACAATGAGATGGCTATTAACATGGTTGAAACAATAAATATAAATAAAAAAGCTTTTAATTCTGTATCGCGGATAAGTGATTTGAATCTTCCTGTCAATAAACGATAGTGGAGGGAAAAGTTTATCCCGGCAATAAGCATGAAAACGGTAATGACGCCATCAATATAGGCTGAATTGAATTGTCCTACGCTTGCATTTTTTGTTGAAAAGCCTCCTGTTGCAAGTGTGCCAAATGTATGAGAAAGGCTATCAAATAAATCCATGCCCCCAATCATAAGTAACAGAGTTTCAAGTACAGTAAATCCAATATATAATAACCACAGTGTTTTTGCAGTTTTGGTAATGCGGGGCGAAATCCTGTCAACCGTTGGGCCAGGAGCTTCAGCGCGAATAAGCTGTAACCCACCAATACCCATCATGGGAAGTATTGCCACAGCCAGAACTACTATGCCCATGCCCCCAAGCCAGTGTGTTAATGAACGCCAGAAAAGTAACGATCGGGGCAAGGATTCAATATCGGTTAAAATTGAAGCACCTGTTGTTGTAAAGCCCGAAACAGTTTCAAAGAATGCATCTGTATACGATGGCATTACTCCTGATATATAAAACGGCAAAGATCCAATAATTGAAGCAGATATCCAGCTAAATGTAACAAGAAGAAAACCATCACGAGTTGTAAGTATTTCAACTTTTTTGGAGCGAAGAAGTATGAGTGTAGTTACAGCAACTACTATCACTACTGATATGGTAAGGGCAAAGGCATAAAAGCTTGACAATTCACCATGATACAGTGCAATACCAGCCGGTATTGCCATAAATGAAGAAACTATAATAAGAAGAAATGATAGAATTTTTATGATTAATAGAGGATTCACTTGCTTGTAACTCCGTTATTCCTGTATAAATCGTTCAAGCTCAGGTATGGATGTTTTTTCTGCAATTATAATAACAAGATCATCAGGCTCTATTACTATGTTCCCATGAGGTAATATATTTTTGTTATTTCGTACAACTGAAAGAATAATGGAATTTTCAGGGAATTGCATATCTTTGAGTGGTTTGCCAACCAAAGGATTCTTTTCATCAACTGAAAATTCAATAACTTCAGCTCGTCCATGAAAAATGCTATGTAAACTTTTTATATTACCTCTTCTGATGAATTTCATTATTGCATCAACGGTACTGAGTTTGGGATTAACTGTTACGTCAATATCCAATCGTGAGGCAATGGTCAGATAGCTTGAATTTGTAACAAGGGCAATTGACCGTTTGATCCCCATACTTTTTGCATAAAGGCTGATTAGCATATTGAGTTCCTGATTATCGGTGACGGTAACTATAAGGTCATGTTTTGCTATTTCTTCTTCGTGGAAAACACTTTCATCAGAAATATCGGCATTCAGGATAAGCGCATCAGGAAATTTATCAGCTAAGAATTTGCATCGTTCATAATCAGTTTCAACTACAGTTATTTTTCTTCCAGTTCTAATTAAATATTCACACGCAAGGGACCCAACGCGGCCTCCACCAATAATTACTATGCGATCAATCTTTTCCTGTTTTTTCCCTACCTGTATAAAAATCCTGGTAAAATTTTTTTGTGTTGCCATTAAATAGATATTATCACCCTCACGGACCATGGTATCGCCTGTTGGGATCAAAAAGTCATTATTGCGCATTATCCCTGAAATAAGAAATGGTTCATAAATTCCTTTGCGTATGTCTTTAACAGTTTTATTGGCAAAGTATGACCCTCTGGTTACTACTATGTTGCGCATCTGAAGGTCGGTATTTTCAAAGAACATCACATCACTGTCTGCACCAAGTGCAATAGTGTTTGCTATCTGGCGAGCTGTTTCTACCTCTGAATTGACAATCAGGTCAATGCCTAAGAAAGCTTTTCCCATAATCTTTGATTTAGAATAATCAATATTTCGAACACGGGCAATTTTTAGCGGAACATTAAATTCGCTGGCAACAAGACCACAGGCAATCATATTTACTTCATCGGAGTTGGTTGCACTGATAAAAATTGAGGCTTCTTTGGTTCCTGCACGTTTTAAAGAAGATAAATTGGTGCCATCATCATTAATTACCATGCAGTCAAGATGTTCAGATATGAATTTGGCACGTTCAGGATTCTTTTCAAGGATTACCACATCTTTCCCTTCGGAGATAAGCTGTTCGGCTATCTGATATCCAACGACACCTGCGCCAAGAATTACGGTATGCATTGTTCATCACCCTGTATGTTGGATGTGATACTGGATAAAGGAAGTATACAGTATAATTTTAAGATAAAATCAATACTATTAATTATACTGTCAATAATAAAAATTTTATAGGTTAATTACATTCAAATATTAAAATAACATTATAACTATATATGATTGGGCGATAGTTACTGTTATTTAAAAAAACGCAGGAATACATTAATCAGTATAGTTAGAATGATGCTAATGATAAGCATGCTCATAAAAGGGAAATAAACGGTAATATTGCTTTTACTGTACATCACATCACCAGGCAATTTCCCTAAAAATTTAGGGAATACCTGAAATAAGATTCCGGCTATGATTAACAGTATTCCTGCTAAAATTAATAATCTACCCATTTTTTGCATTACCCCCTATAAAATAGCGTTCATAATGAGTGTCGTTTCTCCTCACTACCTATCAGGATATCGACATTCTTTAGATTACCACACCTCCTGGCTGCTGGCAATAACGGCTCTATATAATATATCAAAATACTTTATTCTTGACAATCCCTTTTATATTCTTTAGAATAATGGTAAGAAAATGGTATTGATGTTTTTCAGAAATATTGTACAGAAGGAATGGAATGTGTTCTTAGCCATACAAAACGTAAGGAATAGACAGTGCTTGCTACTAATGTATGAATTGCCATTATCAGGAATAATGAGTGTTAAAAGATTATAGTGTAACCATATGGAAAATTCTTTTGGAAATAATTCCAGGATTAAAGAGCTCATTGATAACCTTCCAGATATTGTTATTTCGGTTGATTATCCTTCTGGTATCATACAGTATGCAAACCTTAATGCAATTGAACGTTTGGGATTTTCAATAAAAAGAGCAAAAAAATTGCGCGATCTTTCGTATTGTGTTCTCCCAAAATACAGAAGAAAATATATACAGCACTGGCGGGATATAAAAGATGGGATTTTAATACCATCACTTATTTTTGAGGTAAAAACAAACGATGGTAGAATTATCTGGGTTGAACAGAAAAATATTTATATCAAACAGGGGGATACGGTTATACGAATACACGCAGTGATACGCGATATTACCGAGCGCAAGCGTTTAGAAGAAGAGATGTTACAGGCTTTTTACTTTTCAGAAAATCTATTTATATATTCACCGTACATAATACTGCTCTTTGACAACGAGGGATTTATTAAGCGGCAAAATATGGCATTTAGAGCAATTGCAGAACATGTAGATGCTATGATACCCAATTATAATGTGTTGAAAGATAAACAAATTCAAAAATACGGTATTGATCTTATTTTTAAAGAAGTACTGCGCGGTCGTATTATGGATATTCCACGATTTCCCTATACAGTTAAAATTAAGGGTGAGGAGGTTACATTTTATTTTGCTGGAAAAGCTTTCCCCTACATGCGTTCTTCTCGTGAACCTGAAGGTTTTGTTGTTATGCTTGAAGATGTTTCGGCACGACAAAAGCGTGAAGAAGAAACACTTGAAACTAAACGGCTTGAAAGTGTAGGACGATTGGCCCGGGGTATTGCGCATGAATTTAATAATATACTTGCTGGTATATCTGGATTTGCAGAAATTCTTTTAAGAAAAATGACTCCTGATGACCCCAACAGATATTTTGCAAACAGGATATTTGAAGCGGCTAGCAAGGCTGCAACACTTACCAATCAATTATTAGGATTTGCCCGGGGTCAACTGTATAATCCATCATATCTTGATATTAGAGCTCCCATAATGTATGCTATAGGTGCCACTCCCAATCTCCATAACAGAATCACTATAAAGAAAGAATTTGAGGAATCTGAATATAAAGTATACGGTGATGTACATCAATTGCGGCAGGTTTTTATTGAAATACTGCGTAATGCAGCAGAAGCAATAGGTACAGAAGGTGAAATTGAAATTAAAGTAAAGTACGTGAGCAATGAATTTCTACCAGCAGAAATCAGAAAAAAATATATTAAATGTGTTCAGATTGATATTATTGATTCTGGAACAGGGATTGATGATTCAATAATTCCCAAAGTGTTCGAGCCATATTTTACCACAAAAGATACATTGAAGCATACTGGTATGGGGCTGGCGATTGTTTTTGGGCATATAAAAAATCATGAAGGACATATAACACTATCTCGGGTAGAAAGAGGTACAAAAGTTACAATTTTATTACCTGCAATCAAAGAGCCAGACCTTGCAATACTAAAACAACCGCGGTATCAACGAATATTAGTTGTTGATGATAATAATGAAACATGTCTGTTATTACGCTCTTATTTTGAGGACAGTGGCGCGTTAGTTACTATATCCAATAATGGATTAAGTGCTGTTGAAATGGTGCAAAGTGCCCCCAATCGATTTGATTGCATATTTCTGGATCTTATTTTGCCTGATATAAATGGCAAGGATGTGTTAAATAGAATAAGGAACTTTAATGCCAACGTGCCAGTATTTATAATGAGTGGGTATGACATGTCTTCATTTATCAGTGAACACGGTAATGATCAAAATCTTTTCTTTTTAATGAAGCCGTTTAACTTAGAGGATCTGGATGTTTTATTGAAGTAATGTTTTACTGTATACCATATTTTTTCAGTTTTTCATATAGTACACTTCTGCTGATTCCAAGCATCTTGGCTGCACGTGATTTATTCTGATGAGCCAGGGATAGTACATAGATAATATGTTTTTTTTCAAATTCTTCTAAGGCTCTGGAAAGGTTAAGGGGCGATAGTTCCTGTGATATTCCTTCCTTATATTCAGGTAAAATTTGCATAAATGTATCTTTTGACAGAATGGTATCGCTCTCTACGATCATGGCATGTTCGATAACATTCTGTAATTCACGGACGTTGCCTTTCCATTCTCTATTGGAAAGCAGTTCCAATGCATCATCACGTATGCCGATAATGGGTTTTTGGAGGTCATGCGTATACATATGTATGAAGTGCTCAGCAAGCACTGGTATGTCATCACGACGTTCACGTAATGGGGGTATGTGAAGCTCAATTGCTGAGAGGCGGTAGTATAAGTCTTGTCTGAAATTCCCCTGTGAAATTTCTTCATCAACATTAATGTTTGTTGCACTGATTATCCGTACGTCAACTTTTACTATTTTACTTGAACCTACCGGTTTGATTTCACGTTCCTGTAAAAAACGTAAAAGCTTGCTCTGTATATGCGGTTTAAGGTTACCAATTTCATCAAGAAATATAGTGCCACCATTGGCTTCCTCAAATAGTCCCTTTTTGTTTTTATCAGCACCGGTAAATGCTCCTTTAATATGGCCAAACAGTTCAGATTCTATGATGGTTTCGGTAAGTGTGCTGCAGTCAACTGGTATAAACTGATTATGTTTTCTCTGGCTTTCCTCATGGATTGCGCGAGCAATCAGCTCTTTACCAGTTCCACTTTCGCCCAATATCATGACTGTAGCTTTTGAGCCAGCTATCTGCTTTATTTTGTTTTTAAGAGAAATGATAGTTTTATTGTTGCCAACTATTCTATTGATACCTGTTCTTTCTGGTGGCAAAGTGGTTGTGATTTCCATTACATTTGGTGTTGAATTAATTCCTTGCATTTTCCCTTGCTGTAAGTTTTTATATTGTTTCTCTGGTAACAATGCACCACTGTTACAGTATGCTAATTGTTTTATTACTATGCTTCCAGTTTTAATTTTATATGTTATGTTCTTTCAATACCATGTGCGATGAATACAATAACTTAAATACACTATAAAAGTAGTTGTATGAATTGCAATTTAAATCCAGACTAATTTTTTATTTTAATATTAATGACCCTTATAAAAAGAGCTACATCACTTTTACCAATAATCACAATAAATAATATTTATACAATCATTTTTTTAAATTATGTTTGACCAAAGTGTAGTTATTTGCAACTATAATTCAGAATTTTTTTAAAAAATTATGTATCGTATACTTCACTGTTTTTTTGCAGTAATATGCAAATATTTAATAATAAAATATTCTGAAGGAATAATTACTAAAAAATTAACTATATATGTAGAAAGTGAAATATAAACAATGATTTCGATTTTGTTGATGTCTGACATCCATTTTGGTACCGATAAGGCGCTGCCATATATTGATGACAGTGTCAGGTTTGCCACGTTCCAGAAAATCTGTATGATTGCCAGACAGCATTCAATTTTTATTATTGCAGGTGATCTATTTGAAGGAACTATCGCACAAAATCCCTATTATAGTTCCATTAAAGATTTGTTGCAGTCATTACTACAGGAAGGAGTGAAAATAGTATATATCCCTGGCGAAGCAGAACTGGAGGATAACAGAAATATAGATGCTATTCATGAAATTCCTTCAACGGTTACATTATTTGGTAACTCTGAGAATTGTTTTGATCTTATATTTGATAAAGAGATAGTGTATTGCTATGGAGGGGATAATGACATTGCCAGTATCACAAAGGCAAGCCAGGAAGGTTTCCATATTGGTGTTTTCCATGTTGACCTTGAAGAAAATAATCATAATGCTGTTGATTCCCAAGTGATTTCAGTTAAAGTGTTAAAATCGATGCCCTTAGACTTTTATGCACTGGGGCATCACCATAATTTTTCAATGTATAAGTATAAAAATAAAATTATTGGAGCATATCCCGGAAGTCCTGAGGCAGTGGCTTTCAGTGAAACCGGCGACAGATATGTCCTTTCAATTACTGTCACGAATAATGAAATCCATCAGATAAAACGTATCACAGTAAATTCATTACGGATAGAATCACTGACTATACAGTGCGATACCATCCATTCAAATGAAAAGTTGCATAACCTGCTAAAGCCTTATAACAAACCTTCTATGGTGTTGCACTGTACACTGGAAGGAGTTCGTTCATTTGACTGTAATGAAATCTTGAAGATATGTAACAGATGTGCTGGTGTAATCATTAAGGACAATTCAAAGCTTTCGGGTGAATTTATTTGTGCTCAGTATAAAGATGAGAAATCACTTAAAGGGTATTTTTTTACTGAATTGCAGAAGAATTTGGACAATGTTCCTGGAGAGATATTGCTAGATATCATTAATGATATTGAAAATACATGCTCTGCATATAAAGGTGATCTGTGAAGTTAATACGGAGTATAGTGTCAAAAATTGGTTTTGCAGAAAGCAAACAAACAGATTTTCATGATGGGATTCATTTTATCTTTGGTAAAAATAATTCCGGTAAAACACTCATTTCAAAGAGCTTTATTGATACAATCTATCCTCATAATCCATCATTAATTGATAACGATGCATGGGATACAATGTTTGTAACATTTACGCTTGAATGCAACCAGACAAAAATAGAAATTCAGAGAAAAGGAAATAAGGAAGTAAAAGTATTTGAATTTGCCTCAAATGGTAGCAGTATAAAAGAAGATACAATCCCTTTGTCTGTAAATCCATGGAGTCTATCGGTTAGCTGTCTTGATAGGCTGTATGGACTTTTTAGTAAAGATACGTTTTTAGTTCTCTCTTATATACCTTCACCGTTAGATACTCACTATTACAGTAAAGATTTTTCTGAAAGCATGAAATCAATTCTTTTACTGGATAGATCTTTATATTATTATGCGTTTTCCAGGTTGTTTGCTGATACGATAAACAAAACAGGTAATTATCAGGCTCATGTGCAGGCAGAGATTCAGAATAAAATAAAACATTGCAAAACAAAACTTGATTTGCTGCAACTTAAGGAACAGAAACAGAAAAAACATCGTGCAGAAATACATGAAGTTAATGAAAAAATTGCGTCGTGCACCAGTGAAATTAATCAACTTCTGAAAAGGATAGAAGCCTGTAATAGGTATATGGACACTCTGGTTGCTATTGATACTGTTAAAAAACAGATAGAGGATGTTAATGGCCAGATAAAAGAGCTTGAAGAAAAGTTAGACACTCAAGAAAAATATACAAAACTGATAGCTACCAAATATCCCCAGTTTAAAGACTTTTCCGCAGAAAAGAGGAACAATATTCATGCAATGCAAAACATTTACCGGCAGATACAGGCTATTTCTGAGGAGATAGAAACTATTATCTTTGGACAGGAAAGCAAAAATCATGCACTTGCGCGTAATCTGCTCATTATTAATATTTTGCTTGCGTTAGGGGTACTATTTGTATTTTTAAAACCAGTTCTTGGGTTAACTTCTGTGCATCGCTGGTTGATGGTGGGTTTATTAATTTTGATTCAGATATCAAGTATAGGGTATTACCTTATTTATGTAATGATGCATTCATTTAAAAAAATAGTTTTGCCGTTACAGCAACAAAAAGAAACTTATCAGATTAAATTAGAGACATTGCTGAATCAGAATGGTATATCACTGGATGGGATAACCATTGATGAAATATATGAATTCCTGTTGCAGTATTTTGAAGAATATAATGAATATAATGAAAAGCAGATAGACCTTTTGACAATACAAAAAGAAATTGATGAGAGTATCTCAATTGATGTTCTTGAAGAGGAAAGAAGAAAGCTTGAAAGCAATTTGAAGATGTTGAATGAACAACTTCATACGCTGCAAGAAGATATTGGAATGGCAATTGAATCTGCAGAGCATAGTATGTCAATAAAAATGAGTATGCAAAATGAACTGGATGAAAAAAAAGCTTTACTGCTTTCATTTCAGAATAAGCTGGATACTATGCCTGAGGAGATTATTACTCTTGAAGATGAGAAGAATGGTATAGTACAGGAGATAGCTGATCTGGAAAAAGAGCTGAAAACCATAAATGAAAAAGATCGTCTCATTAATATCATTGTAACTTCATTTGATACAGCAATGCAGCGTTATTATAAGGATAGATTTGATATATTGTCAGGTAGAATAAAAATAATGCTACAGGATCTTCCCCAAAATAAATTTGGGAAAATTGATGAAGAATACATAAAGAAAGTAATAACAAATTCACTTAATACATCCAATGCTTCATTAAAATACTGTATATATGTTGCTGCAATCTTTGCTCTGTATCAATTATTAAAGCAGGAATTGCCAAACATTTATCTGCCATTAATTATTGATGATCCGTTTGTGCTTATGGATGAAGATACCATGGCTGAGTTTATAAAAACATTGCAACAGTGGGCTGGCAACAGGCAGGTGATAGTTTTTACTCATAATTCCAATATAAAAAAAATGTGTGCAGTTACTGAATTGTAATTCTATGGATAAAAACGGACAATTAACATTTTTTGATGATCCATTGCTTCAGGGTATTAATGAAGCCTATACGTTTATTGAAGCAGGTGATTTCACTCAGGCAGTTAAAAAGATAGATGACCTTATGACAATTAATCCTGATTACCCGGGACTGGCAGAAGCCTACAGAGTTGCGCGTTTCTGGGAATCAAGAAAAAAGGCAATGCTGGAACTTCAAAAAGGGAAGGAAACAGCGGATTTCCTTATGACCCAGTGGGAGGAGTTTGAATCTTTTGCTCAAAGCAAGGGGCTTGTTTGGGCAACAGCATATCAAAAAGCAATGCGGTTTGTCTTTTTTTGTGCATCTGAGCATTACACTATTGCATTCAATGACAGGGAAAACCCAACTGATAATCTTCAGCTTCTTATGCAGCTGGGTACGTGTTTTATCAGATTGGGTGAGTATCAGCATACTATTGAAGCACTGGAGTATGCTCGCAGTGCCTACCGGAGCAACGCATGTATATTATCATTATTAGCTGAAAGCTATTATCATACCGGAGATGTACCGCGGGCGCTGCTTTATTTTAGAGAAGCATTTCTTCTTAATCCATCTGAGATTGATATACAGTTACTATCGGCCAAACCCATTATTGAAGCTTTAGAACTGGTTAAGCAGCATAAACCTGATTGCTCTGATGTGCGAGAATGGGTTCCGGTTATGGCACACATTCATGATATTTTTTATGTTAAGCGACAGCTCAATTCATCACAGCTTGAAACTATAAAAAAGGATATTGTGAAATTAGAGGCAAGTTTTCAAACGCTGGATAAAGAGAAAGTAGCACAATCAAATATTGTGCCACGCCTTATAAACCGCTATTTATGGATGCTGGATTACTTTGAGTTTCAGCAGTTTGAACAGAAAAGTATTTTTGAAATTCGTGACCGACTGCTTGCAATTGATAAAGGCCTTTTTGAAAGCTACTTTCAAAAAAAGACTTTTTCAAAACCCTGATATTTCTGAATAGAGTAATTATCTACTCTTCAAAAAAAATTCATTGACACTATATATCATGCTCAATAATTAACATAGCTATTATTTATTACACGGGATATTTTTAACAACAGGTGGTAGTATATGGAATTGTCAGCATCATACGATCCAAAAATTGCCGAATCCAGATGGTATGCAATCTGGGAAAAGGAAGGGCTTTTTCATGGTGATGAAAATGACCCGCGTGAAGCATATTCAATTGTTATACCACCACCTAATGTTACTGGCAATCTGCATATGGGGCATGCCCTGAATAATACATTACAGGATATCCTTATCCGCTGGCAAAGAATGAATGGTAAGGCAACATGCTGGATGCCTGGCATGGACCATGCAGGGATTGCTACACAGAATGTTGTGGAACGTTTGCTGTTAAAAGAGGGTAAGTCCAAGTATGATTTGGGCCGTGATGAGTTTGTAAAACGCGTGTGGGATTGGAAGGAACACTCAGGCGGGCAGATTAAAGAACAGCTCAAGCGTTTGGGGTGTTCGCTTGACTGGGTTCGTGAACGCTTTACACTGGATGAAGGGCTGTCGCATGCGGTGCGTAGTGTATTTGTGACACTTTACAAAGAAGGGTTGATTTACCAGGGATACCGAATCATTAACTGGTGTCCCCGCTGCGAAACTGCACTATCAGATATTGAAACCGAATATAAGGATTTAGCAGGAAAATTATACTATATCCATTATCCATACCAAGATGGTAAAGGGCATATTACGGTGGCAACAACACGGCCTGAAACCATGTTAGGTGATACCGCCGTTGCGGTAAATCCCAATGATAGCCGGTATGCTCATTTAATAGGCAAACATGTGATATTGCCACTGGTTAATAAACCCATCCCTATCATTGCCGATGAGTTTGTTGATCCTGCATTTGGTACAGGGCTTGTAAAGGTAACACCGGCACATGACCCCAATGACTTTGAAATGGGAAAGCGCCATAACCTTGAAGAAGTGAATATCTTTGATAAAAATGCAATCGTTAATGAAAACGGTGGCAAATACAGGGGCCTTGACCGCTATCAGGCTCGTGAGAAAGTTCTTGAAGATTTAAAAGCGCTGGGTCTTCTGGAAAAGATAGAAGATCATAACCATGCAGTTGGCCATTGTTATCGTTGTCACACTGTCATAGAACCGTATTTGTCAAAACAGTGGTTTGTAAAGATTCAACCGCTGGCACAGGAAGCAATCAGGGTTGTTGAAGAAGGCAAAATACGATTTATACCACAGCAGTGGACAAAGATATACTTTGAATGGATGTACAATATTAAAGACTGGTGTATTTCGCGGCAATTGTGGTGGGGACACCGTATACCTGCATTTTACTGTAAGGACTGCGGCCATATCATGGTAGAGCTTGAAGATCCAACCGTGTGCAGCATGTGCAATTCCAAAAATTTAGAACAGGACCCGGACGTACTTGATACATGGTTTTCATCGGCGTTATGGCCATTCTCAACCTTTGGCTGGCCTGAAAAGACAAAGTCGCTGAAAAAATTTTATCCCACCAGTGTACTGGTAACAGGTTTTGATATTATTTTCTTCTGGGTGGCCCGCATGATTATGATGGGCTGCAAATTCATGAATGATGTCCCATTTTACGATGTGTACATCCACGCGCTGGTAAGGGACGAACATGGGCAGAAGATGAGTAAGTCCCGTGGCAATGTTATAGATCCGCTTATTATGATGGATAAATACGGAACGGATGCGTTCAGGTTTACACTTGCAATTTTTGCTGCGCAGGGCAGGGATATAATTTTGTCTGAAAAGCGCATTGAAGGATACAGCGCATTCTGCAACAAGATATGGAATAGCACCCGTTTTATTCTGATGAATTTAGGCAATGATTTCAAGCCCCAAGCTATTGACTTAAATTCACTGGACATGTTTGATAAATGGATATTACATGCATTCAACCAAACCGTGAAGAAGACAACTCAAGCGCTTGTTGAGTATCGGTTCAATGATGCAGCACAAACGCTGTATGACTTCTGGTGGCATGAATTCTGCGACTGGTATATTGAGCTGTCAAAGCCGCGCATTTATGCGGGGGACTCTTCAACAGGAACTATCGCCAAACAGGTACTGTATTTTGTGTTGCATGAATACCTTAAATTGCTGCACCCGTTTATGCCGTTTATTACCGAAGAGATATGGAGTAACATTACAAATGGTGAAGGGCGCATTGTGGTGGCGCCATGGCCACAGTATGATGAACGTTTCAATTTTGAACATGAGTTTAATAATGCTGAATTGTTCAAGGAGATAGTTTATAAAATACGAAATATCCGCGGTGAAATGAATGTACCACCTGATAAAAAAGCTCATGTTGTTATCAAGGCAGGGAAAAAAATTGAACAGTTTATTCAAAAGCAGGAGAATAACCTGAAAATTTTAGCAAAACTTGAAGCAGTTGAATACAATCCTGAATATACACCGCAGAAGACAGATGCCTCAGCGGTGCTTCCTGAATGTGAGCTTTATATGCCGCTAAAAGGTTTAATAGATCTTGATAAGGAAAAAGCACGCCTTGATAAGGAAATTGCACGTATACAGGGTGAGCTTGACAAGGTGCTGAAAAAATTAAACGACAGCACATTTCTTGCAAAAGCACCAGCGCATATTATTGAAAAAGAACAGAATAAAAAAGCAGAACTTGAGGAAGTGCTTGGGAAGCTTGCCACAAGCAGGGAAAAGTTGGGGTAATGTAATGAACCCCTCTGTCACTTTTGACAGGGGTGTTTATAAATATCGTTTCTGGAGGTTTACTATGAATAAAAAGGTTGTTGTATTAATTATTGTAATATTTTTTGTTTATGTTTCCTGCTCTTCTTCGTTACTGAATTTTTTTAGATGGTACGAACGCTCTAAGGCCAGCTTAACTGAAAAAACAGTTATCATTGACGACCACACAATTCACTATCTTGAAGGTGGAAAGGGTGACACAGTCCTTTGCATTCATGGTTTTGGTGGTACTATGGATCACTGGACGCGCTTTGCACGGTATATGACGGATTCATACAGAGTTGTGGCGCTTGACCTTCCAGGTTTTGGCGATAGTTCTTTTAATGAAGGGGGTGACTATTCAATAGCAAAACAGGTGGAAAGAGTCCACAAATTTGCACACACATTGAATTTGCAGAAGTTTCACATAGTTGGTAATTCAATGGGTGGTTATATTGCTGGCTACTATGCGGTCACCTATCCAGACGATATCAAAACATTAGGATTGTTTGCAGCAGCCGGTGTAAAAAGTCCCAATGAAAGTGAGCTAATGAAAGAACTGAAAAAAGGAAACAACCCTCTTATTGTTGAGGATGTGAAAAGCTATGATGGTCTTATGGAATTTGTTTTCTATAAACCAATATGGCTGCCAGGTTTTGCAAAAAAGTACTTTGCCACACAAGCAGTTGCAAAGAAAGCCCATTTCCAGTATATTTTTAAGCAGATTCATGATGTTACACTGCTTGAAAAATATCTGGGTACCATACACACGCCAACATTAATACTGTGGGGTGAAAATGATAGGGTACTGGATGTATCAGGTGCGTATGTCTTTAAAGAAAAAATACATAATGCACAACTGGTGATATTTAAAGAATGTGGCCATCTTCCAATGATTGAAAAACCTGAAAGATCTGCTACTGTATATAAAAAGTTTTTAAAAGGTCAGAATGTGGAATTATAATTTCCTGTAAAGCATATCTTCATACCCTTGAAGCATGGCAAACGTTGCACGGTCAAAATACAGCACAACACGGTTGTTTAAGGCCAGTGCTTCCTTATAGGCGGTGGTGTCATCATATAATTTATCCAGTACAAAGAGCCACAGGTGCCGTTTCTGCAAGATTAATGCTTTGCATGCCTGTGACACTGGTATTCCCTGTTCAAAACGCTCGTGTCCAACTCTTCGATAGTAGCGAACAATTTCTTCTTTGGGATAATCTTTGGCTATCCATTTTGATAGCTCGCGATACAGGTTGTCGGCAAATTCATATATAAGCTGCCTGTCTAACTTCCTGAATGCTATGGTATCAGGATTGCGCAAAAGATTGTTCATAAACTGTTCAGTAATAATCTGATGGTTTTCTTCAATCAGCTCAACAAACCTATTAATCAGTGCGCTTTTAATTTTCATATTCTTATATTGTATTATGATAATATAGTCTAATATAATGATAAAAAATATTACAAGTATCTATATGTAAAGTATTTTTTTACATTACTTCTTTTTTTTGGTTTTAGCTCTATAAGCCAGTGAGTAAATTTTTTCAAATTCCTGTGTATACATTTTTGCTATTTCAGGTGATCTTATCATGATGCAATTTTCATCATTTCTTTTCCTGGCATTTTTTGAAAAATTATATGAGCCAGTAATGACCCATTCATCGTCAATAATGATTACCTTATGATGCATTGTTTGAGGATTGGCATCATAGAAAACATCAAGCCCTTCAACCTTTAATTTAATGTATTCGCTATTCACATTCTTAATATCACGTTTTTCAAAAACACCTTTAACAGCAATACCCTGCTTGTATTTAGCAATCATTGCTTCACCTATAGCATCACTGGTAAATGAAAAAGCTAAAAATAAAATGGATTTTTTTGCTTTTTCTACCCGCTTTGTAATGATGCGTTCAATATCATCATCAGGTGAAAAATACACATTAATGTCTATATCATTGATTTTGACATAATATTTATTTGATAGAAAAGGGAAAGGGGTGTATTCAGTGCGATTGCCAAATACAGCCTGTTCAAACATTTCATTAAATTCTGCCAGGTATATGGATGCTATCTCTTCATTTTCAATATATATAGCATTATTGTTATTATGTTTTGCTTCACGTTCGGTAATGTTATATGACCCGGTCCATACTGCTCGATTGTCAAAAATAAAGAACTTGTTATGCATAAATCCTTTCCGCTCATCCAGTCGTAAAGGTATATTGGATGATTCAAGTTTTGTTTTTATCTGTTCTTTTAATCTTTCTGATTCCAATACTAATTTGACATCAATGCCATTACTTTTGGCTTTACATAGAGCATCAATAATTAATGGGTCGGTAATTTCAAAAAGGGCAGCATAGATAGATGTTTTGGCAGTATTTATTTTCTCTACTAATGCTTTCTGGATAGCAGTTATTTGTTCTTCTTTTTCAGGCGTGGTAAAATATACTTCAATGGGCAACTGAGCATAAACAAACGTATATACAGCAATTACCAGCAAAAGTACAATAGATAATTTGTTATAATGTTTCATTGATGTTTTTCCCAGATTAAGTTTTCATATTCAACAAATCGCAAACTTTCTTCCTTTGTGGGGAAAAGTAATTTAGCCTTTTGTATTAAAGTCTGGAATGTTACCAGATCATTTTTACTGGCTTGTGTTATGAACTCCTGTATTTTTTCATCATTGTGTGTTATTAGATAAAAATAAAATTCATATGTTCGTTTTAATTCTTTAAGTTTTTCAACATGTTTTTTAAGTTCTTCTTTATCTGAATTTTTAATCATTGTAGAAAGAAATGCAATAATATATTGTGCATCTGATTCTGTAATGTCCATATCAAGTATGATTTGTTTTACACGGACTAAATCAAGGTTACGCAGGTGAATCCGTGCCAGAAATACAGGGTTCTGTGAGAGCAAATTAATATCAACGTTATTCATCTGGTCAGTGGCACGTTTGGTGTCATCAATAGTTACAGCAGAAGTTGTATTGACTTTCTCTATATGAGATGAAGAAGACAGGGAGGAGATAAACGTAATATCGTTGTTACTGAATGTGCTATTGACAATTATATAATCAGGGGGATTGCTTTTTTTTACAAAACTAACAAATGAAGCTATATCATCAAAAAATTCTGTAATACATGGTACCGTATCAAGCAGGGTATCAAAGGGAAGAAAAAGGTACTGGCGTTTGGTATCACCAGCATCGTAGGGGACAATTACATTATTGTTTTGAATTTTTAATAACTGATAAGGGTGATTTCTGGTTTTAGCGTCTGATTTAAGGCCTATGAAAACAATTGTTTTCATTATATGGAAAGGTTTTGTTTTATTATCATCGGAATAGATAATTTCCCCTTTTGGATTAAATGCAATATACTGTTTTTTTGCAATGTTTATTTTTAAAGTGTAGCCTTTTGGTGTTTTTTCCTCAACTATGGGTATTGACATAATACATAAACCTTTAAAGAGTAATTATGAAAAGCGGTAAATTTTCATTGAAATTTTATAATTAGTTAGCACAGTGTACTTTTTACACCAATTATTACAATAGTTACAATGTATGTATAAAGAAGCAATAATTAAAGATTAAAATACTGTATACCCATTAAAATGTAATTGATAAAAAATCAAGCAAATGTAAATATTAAATGCAAAAATAATAGTACAAATAATTTCTTTAAGAGTAAGTTTATATTCTAAGGAGAACACAATGAATACAGTTAATATACTTTTTCCTGTTCGGTATCCAGGAAAAATTCATGCTGTATCAAGTAGTTTTGAAACAAATGAGGCCAAAAATGTTTTAAATAATGATGGATCATTCTGGTGTACTGCCAAAAGTCATAATGCTGTAAGTGAATATATTATTATAGACTATGGTTCGATAGTTGCTGTTAATATTATCGAAATTTATCCTTCCCCTTCAGGGAAAACAACATTCCCTTCAGAATTTCGATTAGAATGCAGTATAGATGGAATTAGCTGGGAAGTTATAAAAACAGAGAATAGATTTATACTTGATGAAGATGCTTACAGATTATTGTTGCCCATGACAGTATTTCAGTATTTAAAACTGTATATAGTAAAACCAAAGCGTATTGCAGCAAAATACTTTGCTGAAATAGGAAAGATACAGGCAGGTATTCAGGGTGCAGCTTCAATTACTGCTAGTTCAAGTTCTTCATATGAACATGATCCTTCCAACGTAATAGAAATTAATAATCAAAAATACTGGGAATCGGAGATCACCAGCAATGCATCACGTCAGTGGATTGAAGTGGATTTTGGAATGATCTTCTCACTGACAAATATAGGAATTGTCGCACCACAAAATCCCGCACTTTTCCCGGAGCAGTTTTCCATAGAAATAACTGAAGATAAAAAAATTTGGACAACCCTTGCAGATGTAAAACGGTTTAAAGCCCAACCAAATGGGTCATATATTTTTGGTGGATATCAGTTCAATGCCCGGTATATACGTTTCAATGTTTTAACAGTACAAACCGAAAAGCAGAAATATTGTGCGCAGATAGCGGGCATTTTTGCCCATGCTGCATTACCAGCTTTGAGGCATTTCCATATTAATGCTGCAGTACAGTATGCAACAGTTTTTCAACCTGGCATTGTAAAACTGGCAGCTGATGGAGATACTACTCCAGGTACCGTTGTCCAGGCAAATGATACACGGTTACGGGATGCCAGTACCATATTTAAAGGTATAGTGCAATTGGCTGTTGATGGAGCAAACCAGGAAGGATTGGCTGTTCAAGCATCCGATTCACGGCTTGCACCTGCAACCGAACTGAAACCCGGTATTGTCCGGCTGGCCTATGACAGGGAAGTAGCCGAAGGTGCTGTAGTACAATCAACTGACTCACGAATTAGAGAAGCAACAGACACAACGTTTGGTATAGTTAAATTATGCCCCAATGGTCAGTATATAAGTAATGCAGTTGTACGTGGTGATGACAGTAGAATACAGAAAGCAACCACAAAAAGTTTTGGTATTGTTCGTTTAGCCGAAAATGGTGAAGATAATGAATTCTGCGTTGTTCAGGGCAATGATAAGCGTCTAAAGGATGCAACGATAGTCTCAAAAGGGATAGTGGAGTTGGCCGAGGATGGTGAAGATGCACCAAATGTAGTGGTGCAGGGCAATGATAAGCGATTGAAGGAGGCAACAACAAAAAGCAAAGGAATTGTAGAATTAGCTGAAGACGGTGAGGATGCACCAAATGTAGTGGTACAGGGCAATGATAGAAGGCTTAAAGAAGCAACCACGCACAGCAAGGGTATAGTGGAGTTGGCCGAGGATGGTGAAGATGCACCAAATGTAGTGGTGCAGGGCAATGATAAGCGATTGAAGGAGGC
>JBBFLA010000030.1:0-5855 GCA_037481795.1 Spirochaetota bacterium | reverse complement strand
GATGCACCAAATGTAGTGGTACAGGGCAATGATAGAAGGCTTAAAGAAGCAACCACGCACAGCAAGGGTATAGTGGAATTAGCAGAGGATGGAGAGGATGCAGCAGGTGTAGTGGTGCAGGGCAATGATAAGAGGTTGAAGGAAGCAACCACGCACAGCAAGGGTATAGTGGAGTTGGCCGAAGATGGAGAGGATGCACCAAATGTAGTGGTACAGGGCAATGATAAGAGGTTGAGAGAAGCAACAACAAAAAATAAAGGAATCGTAGAATTAGCTGAAGACGGTGAAGATGCACCAAATGTGGTAGTACAGGGCAATGATAAGCGGTTGAAGGAAGCAACCACGCATAGCAAGGGGATAGTGGAGTTGGCCGAGGATGGTGAGGATGCGCCAAATGTGGTGGTACAGGGCAATGATAAGAGGCTGAAGGAAGCAACCACGCATAGCAAGGGGATAGTGGAGTTAGCCGAAGATGGAGAGGATGCAGCAGGTGTAGTGGTACAGGGCAATGATAAGAGGCTGAAGGAAGCAACCACGCACAGCAAGGGGATAGTGGAGTTGGCCGAAGATGGAGAAGATGCAGCAGGCGTGGTGGTACAGGGCAATGACCGCAGGTTAAAAGAAGCCACAGAGGAAACCCCTGGAATTGTAACACTGGCAAAACATGGTGAAGTCCGCAAAAACCATGTGGTTCAGTCGGATGACCCACGGTTGTGTGATAAACGTGAACCATTACCCCACACACATGACTATGCACCGCTGGTACATTCATTTGAAAGCCATACGGGAACCATAGCCATCACTCAGGAAAAATCAGGTGAGTTTGTTGATATTACACCGCCCACTCAGGATAGTGCAGTACTGTATGGCAAAAATATTGCAAACACGGGCAATACCATTGGTGTTGCCGGCATTGCTCAACCTTCCAGTGATTCAGAGGTAAAGTCATATGGTGTGTTAGGACATGCACCGCTGTGTGGTGTACGCGGGCAATCCCAGGGAAATTCTGGCAAGACTCAAGGGTGCGGAGTGCTTGGTATATCGCGGTTTGGAGCAGGTGGTGTGTTTGCAAGTGAGCATAACTGGTCGCTTGTGGCTGATGGCTTTGGAACTATCGCCCACTATGATGATACACTGCATTTAACTGGTCAGGGCAAAGCACTCTTTGTTAACGGTGAGTCCTATTTTAAAGGCAAAATTGTACTGGATACCAACACAAAAGAGTACTTTGCCAATATAGTTGAGATGTTTGAAACCGATGAACAGGAATTTATTTCACCTGGTGATGTGCTTGTTGTAAGTGCACAGGGCAACGCTGTGCTTTCACGTTCGCGCACTGCATATAACAAAGGCGTTATTGGCGTTGTTGCAGGCAATCCGGTTGTGGTTTTAAACAATGCAACAGCACAGACAAAGCTGTATCCAGTGGTTTTAACAGGATCGGTGTTATGTAAGGTGGATGCGCGCCAGAAGCCAGTTAAACCCGGTGACCTTTTAGTGACATCAGATATACCGGGATGTGGCATGGCTGCCACCATTGATTCGTTTGATAAAGTAGGCACGGTGTTTGCAAAAGCACTCACCGCGCTTGATGATGGCATAGCATTGATTCCGGTAATGATCTGGAAGATGTAGCTACTACCGCATTTATGGCTGAAGTTGCTTGAGTATTTCCTGCTCTTTTTTGCTAAACACCAAGGTATGGTAGGCATTAATGTCCTTTGCCATTATTTTACTCAAATAAGTAATCTTGCGGCAGAAGGGCTTTTTTTCATAACTATCGATCCATGCAATTATAGCAGTTGAATCCGAATCCCAGACATATGCACCCTGATTATTCTTTAGAGACTCACCTGTTGGTGGACCATACTTTTCCACCATTTTTTTCTTTATATCATCTAATGCAATATAGGGAAACTGAATTATCACATAAAACAGTTTTGGTTGCTGGGTTTCATTTGTTTGATTATATTCTGCATAAAAGAATCCATAACGGTATTCAAGCTCTCCATCTCTGGAAACAATGATTCGTTTTTCATCGGTAAAGACAATCCTTCCCAATACATTTGGCTTTACATCGTCATAGAAACTTCCCCACTTTACATTGCCGTACCCATCAGCAATATTTTTACTTTGTGTTGGTTGCGCTTCGTTTTTATTTTGTGCCTGTCCTATTATTAATTGTGTATATATAAGCATTATCATTGCAATGCATGTGCATACTATCTTTTTTTTCATAGTAGTATCCTTTAGTTTAAAAAATATATCTGTACATTTTAAGTATCGGCTGACAATTGAGTAAAGTCAATAGTATTTTGAGCGATAGTTACCGGCAGGAGTTGCCAAACCAAAAATTTCTTGTAAAATTATTGAATCTTCAAAAGTATTGCAGTATAGTATTCTATACTATAGACTTCGATTTTCACCTAAAAGAGTTTTCTATGGAACATCATCACGAACACTCTCATGCACATGCCGATCAGTCACTTTCACGGTTTATAACAGTTGTTATTCTTAATATCCTAATAACTGTTGCTGAATACATTGGTGGAATTATATCGGGAAGTTTGGCACTGATATCAGATGCGGGGCATAACCTTTCCGATGTGGCTTCGTTAATTTTAGGTTATATTGGACAAAAGGTATCGCGTCAAAAGCCGGGGAAAAAATATTCATTTGGGCTTAAACGGTTTGAGGTGCTTGTAGCGCTTATTAATGCGTTAACGCTTCTTGCCATTGGCGGATATATAATTTCTGAAGCAATAGACCGTTATATTAATACCCAGCCGATAAATGCAGCACTTATGCTTCCAATAGCCTTTGTTGGTCTTGGTGGCAATACACTTTCAATACTTCTATTATACAAAAGTAAAGATCAAAACCTTAACTTAAAGGCTGCTTTTTTACATTTGTTTTATGATGCTGTTTCATCAATTGGCGTTATCATAGTAGGATTTGTACTGCTTGTTAAAAGCAATTGGGTTATACTGGATTTAGTAGTAAGCGTAGCAATAGCGCTAATGATTGTGGCAAGCTCCCTTGATATCATTAAAAGCTCTTTGCGGGTATTTTTGCAGGGAGTGCCTTCACGGCTTGATTTTGATGAAGTATATAATGCGCTACTTTCAGTGCCTGATGTTGCAACAATTCATGGACTTCATATATGGTCGGTTGATTCCAATGAGGTTTTTTTGTCATGCCATGTGTGTGTTAACAATGATCTGTCTTCTGATACCGATTCAGTAATTCAATCTATAAACGCAATGCTTGAAGAAAAATTTAATATTACCCATACCACCTTACAAATTGAGCGCAATAATCTTTGTACGCTAAAGGGTGGTAATTGTTGTAGGTAATAATGAATGTAAAATTTACACATCCACCCTTAGGTGAAGAGGTTGAATCAATAGCAGGTTTTTATGTATTCACAGAGGAACGGCGTCTTGAGCTTAATGACAGAGATGTGCTGTATTTTGTAGGTTATTCTGTAACCAATAAATCATGCTGTGGTGTGGGTGGATGTATGTTTGCAACAGTTGCAGGAATTGTAAATACCTATGCAGCGCAGGTTACTGAAGGAAAAGTAATTTCGGATATTGAACCTATAACAAATGAAGAAACACAAAAGCATATAGAAAAACTATTGCAAAAGCAAGGAATTCAGCAGGTTGGTTTTTATATGAAGTAGTCCAGATAACACACCCATAACTTTATTACGCATACTAATAGACAGCGCAAGAACTTGCTCTTCTCCGGGAGTCTGTGCGGCGCATCGGCTAGTGCCGCATTGTATAGCATCATCGAAACTGCAAAGCGAACGGGCACGAGGTGTACTGGCATCTGCGCCGTCTGTTCGAAAAACTACACGCCGCCGGCAGCGACGACGAAATCCTCGCTCTCCTGCCATGCCATCACGATCCATCCCTGGTGCCCCGCTCCTGAGTGGGGTAGGTGATTTGATGCTTACCCATTAATGATATTGCTTGCGATTTTATATAATTTCTTAAAATTTTTATTATGTGCTTCTCTGCTTAGCTTTGCTTGTGGCTGGTAAATCCAAGAAGTTATTCTTTCTAAAGTGCTTCCTTTAATTTTGCTTTCAAGTATATCGAATACACTTCTCCCAATTACTAAAATATTTAATGGCTGTTCTCTTTCAATAATTCTATTTATGTAGCAATCCATAGATAAATGTAAAACTTCACGGTATAAATCATTGCAGGCTCTTTCATTATTTCTGTATAAAGCTATCGGGCTTGCGTCCAATAACCAACCCCCCTTTTCCTTCATTTTGCTCAAGAGTTTTATTTTGTTTTGTATTCTAACTTGATTGTTTCTCACATGAGATTTTAGTACATTAATATTGTTTCTATTATTTTGAACACTCAAATCTTTAAACAATCCATAAAATAATTTCCAAAATTGAGGAGTTCCATTGTTGTTTTGTATTTCATTATTTAATAAACTATTTTCGCCGTATCCTAAACAATAAACAAATCTGGAATAGTGTTTTGGATAGTCATCTCCCAACATAGTATTTTCAATAATAACTTTAACTTTTGACTCTTCTTCTGTAGTCCATACGTGCGATTCAGCTAACAGTAATAATTTTATTTTTTTCGGTTTCCAGAATTTTCTTAATAAATATACATTCTTGATAACATTATCACATTCTACTTCAAATTGGTATTGAGATGCTATTTCTCTTATTTTGTTTACAAGTTTCATTAAATTCTTGAAATCTTCATCCATAAAAACTCCATTATATATTTAGAACTTGTCCCGCTTTTAGTGGAAATTTTTTAGCAGTATAATCTTGATGCTCTCAACAAACTTTCCTGTCAATTTTTTTCGGTAAACAATTTCTCCATATTTTTGTAAGCCAAAACAATACTTGCCGCTGTGTTTGATTTTCGTTGTACTCAACAAGATTGGCCTAAACCTAATTAAACGAATTGTCAAGCTTTTTCCAAAATGCAACACGTTAGAACTCTGCCTTGTTTTGATCTTTTGTTAGTTTGTCATGCGACATTTCTCCGCAATATTGATGTTCCGCTGATGGTCATCAACGCTTTCGGCTTTTTGGAGCTCTCCGCGCGCAAGGAAATCGACGCTTGCGAGATCGTCTGCTGCCACTATGAACGCACGTCCTCCATGATCACCAGAAACCGGGACTTCAGCAAGGGTCCCTAATTTATAGAACCCTGTGCTCGGGTCGACCGTCATCGAACGGTTGGTCCACTGTTGCATATGGGTGCAGATCGATTGCGACAGTCACCGGCTGCATGAATCTAAAAGCGTGGCAGATTCAAGAATGAAGATCAAAACAAAATAAAAAAATGTATCATGTTAAGGAGAACATTCTTATAGTGATTTTCACCACCCAACCAACACAAGGATGCTCACATATGAGGCTTTATAGACATGTACAAGAATATGAACGAATAGTCATCCAAAAAATGATGAATTCATCAAAAAAAGTAAATAAAAGTCAGATAGCACGGGTACTGGGAAGATCAGTGTCCACGATATCACGAGAAATACGGAGGAACTCAACAAAAGGGTACAATTGGCAAGAAGCCCAAACAAAATCAAAAGCACGTCGCAGCCAGGCAAAACAGTGCAAAATAGATACGAATAAGGGATTACGGCAGAAGATAGAAGAGCTATTATATCAGTATTATTCGCCTGAGAGAATCGCACATATATTGAAGACACAACATGCTGTATACTGTTCGCATGAGACCATATATCAATGGGTGTATAGGGAGATAAAAGTCAGAGGACGAAAAGATTTGGCAGAGACATTGTTTTTCAGGCGGAAAAAGCGACAAAAGAGGGGTAATGTGTACAAA
>JBBFLA010000029.1:0-36817 GCA_037481795.1 Spirochaetota bacterium | reverse complement strand
CTTTATCTTCCCAATACTTTTAATGCTCACGTGAGTATAAATTTCGGTCGTTTTACTATCTTTATGTCCCAATAACTCTTGAATATATCTTAAATCAGTTCCGCCTTCCAGTAAATGAGTGGCAAAGCTGTGTCTCAAAGTATGGACTGAAACATCTTTTCTTATATTTGCCTTTTCACAGGCATGCTCCAAAATCTTTTCAACGGTTCTTATGGATAAATATCTGCCTGGTCTTGCCCCTTCAAAAAGCCACTTCCTGGGTTTATATTCCCTCCAATACTCCCTGAGAATTTCTAATGCAGTCTCCGATAGAATCGTATACCTATCTTTCCGTCCCTTTGACCCTTTAATGTGGATCAGCATTCTTTTGCTATCTATATCCTCGGGTTTCAGTTTGACCACTTCGCCCACCCTTAATCCAGCAGAATAAATAAGCATTAAGATTGCCTTATGCTTGATATTATCAACAGACGAGAGGATTTTTGTAATTTCTTCCTGGCTTAAAATAACAGGCAGTTTTTTATCTTTGCGCGGTCTTTTAATTTCATAAACAAACTTCCGCTTTAGCACCTCACCATAGTAAAACTTTAATGCGTTGATGGCTTGATTCAGGGTAGAAGTTGCAGATTGTTTATTTTCTGCAAGATGAAGAAGGTAATTCTTTATATCATCATCATTAATGTCAGGTAGTCTTTTACCTAAGAAGTTTAGAAAATCTTTATTGAAATAAATATAGGCTTTAATGGTTTTATAGCTGTATTTTCTTGAAACAAGTTCTCTTCTCAAATCCTCAAAGTTATAGAGAGATTGCTTGTCTGCTTCCGCAGGGGAAATTTTGTCCCTCACAATGATGGGAGAAGGATGCTGAGATTGGAGAGCAGGGTCTAAATTAATTTCTTCACTTTCAAAGACTTTAAAAATCTTCTCTAAAATTCCGTTAGTATTCGGAAATGACCAATATTTTTCATCTGGATGCCATCTGCCTCCCTTAATGTTTTTTATCTTTTTCACAAGAATGGACTGATAACTACTAAATGAAACTCTAATTTCACCTGACTCGTCTTTTCTAATATTGATTTTTGGCAATCCTTTATTCATCATTGTAATATCAACATCAGTCTTTTCAAAAAAAGTCAATAGAAATTACCCATAAGAGCTCATCCCGCTTTTAGTGGAAATTCCATAGCAGTATAACATTCATATCCTCAACAAATCTTCCTGTCAATTTTAATTTTTTCTTCGCTCAATACTTTTTCACTACTTTTTATCAGAGGCTTAATACTCATAAATCCACTGAGTCGATGCATCCGCTCTTCACTCTGTAAAATTGCAGCATCAAGCCACCTCTTCTTCATGTCTCCTTTGGCCCATCTTTTAACCCCAGTTTAAAACCGTTCAAAAGAACTATTCAAGCATTCAAATGTTCAAAATAAAACCTGCCTAAAAACTTCTCGTCACTCAGACCAAATAATTCCTTCAATATCTCAAGCGATACATATATATTTACTGGCAGATTGGGACGTGATACCTTGTCTGAATACAATACTGAAAATATCGTCTCGTCAATTCTGCAAAATACATCTTCGTAAAATGCTCTTGCCCAGCTTTTCTCATATCTCTTTTTTAAAGTATCCGGCATCATGTTCTTCTCAGAAAATAGTTCTGGCATTTCGTGAGTTCTGTTTTCTCTAAACACAACTATTTCTCCTTAAAAATTTTGTGCCCCTATACTATATTGTTGACATCCTGTAAATTAATTTATATGATTTCACCTATAAAATTTCATTTGTATAACTCTTGCCCTTTTTGCAGGGGATTCATATATTAGTTTTATCGTAAAAATAAATAATCTTGCTTTTTTTATTATTCATAGCATATACTCAAAGCAATTATATTTTATTTTGAAAATATACCATTTACACTATATATTTCAACAAAGGTATTGATTACCATAATTCAATCCCTTATTAATAAGGCAGTATTACTATATGTCAAAATCCCAACCTTCACATACTATAGAGCAGATAATGAAACAGATACAAACAGGTGACGATATTCTTCGCAATAAAGCATTTGAAGAAATAATAGAATACGGGAAAGATGCTATAGTGCCTCTTATTACGTTACTCTCACATCCTGATGAGCAGATACGCGACAGTGTAATATGGGCATTATGCGAGATGAAAGAGTATGCAGGCCAGGCACTTGTACAGGAACTATCGAACAGAAATCCTGTAATACGGGAATCCGCAGCTTTCTGTTTAGGGATTTGCAAAAACCCACATGCAACAAAAGCATTAATTACTCTTTTAAAAGATGAAAACGAAAAGGTTAGAGAAACCGCAGCATGGTCACTGGTAAAAATTGGCTACGATGATCCTCAAACTGTACAGGACATTGTCAATTGTTTGTATGATGATAGTATTCTGCTTAAGGATACAGCAAAGTGGATCTTAGAACATATTGGTGAACCTGCGTGTGAACCATTATTGCAACAATTAATGCAATCATCTCGCAACAGCAATGATATTATACCTATCCTTGCAAAAATTGCTTCACCTAAACTTGACAGGTTAATTAATCTTCTTACAACTACACATGACATTCAACAGCTATCATATATCATCCAATTATTAGGCCAATTGCGCGAACCTGATGCCATTAATTATCTCATACCTTTTGTCAATCACAGCAACAGGCAGATAATTATTACAACCATAGATGCTTTAATTAATATTGGCGAGTTGACTATTGAACCGTTGTTTGAAAAGATTTATGATGAAAGCATTTTTCCCATTAATGAGATGATGCCACTGTTTATACGATATAAAAAGTTATCTGTGCCAAAACTCATAGAAATGATGCAATCAGAAAATTTAAGTCTCCGCATTTTTGCAGCGCGTTCCTTAGGAGTCATTGAGGACAAACGCGCAATTGAGCACCTTATACAGGGGCTTTCAGATTCCAACCCTCAATTTGTGGAAGCATGTGCCCGCGCACTGAGTGCATTCAGTAACAGATTAATAATCAAACCATTGACTGACTTACTATTAAATGAAAATTACCCAATCATTAAATCAAGTGCAATCTATGCTCTTTCAAAAAATATTGATAGCAATACAGCACACCGTTTGCTAGAGTCTTTTCATGATGCCCCACTTATTGTAAAAAAACGCCTCATACAGCTGGCATCATATTTTCCATCTGAAGAATCAGAAATGCTGCTGCAACAGGCACTGACTATAGACGATGAGGATTGCAAGATGCTTGCCATACAAGGATTAAAACATATTGGCACTGAAAAATCCGCAGACTGTGTACGGGCAGCAATTATACATGAAAACCCATTTATAAGTGATGAAGCCAGGACAGCATTAAAAGAAATAATTGAAAGAAAACAGCGCGGAAACATAAAAACACTTGATAATTATGACGATTTTATTTGAATAGTCTTCAAATGCTTTCTTCCTTTTATGGGCATGTAATATGTCGTTAAAATTAAACAAAACATGCATTCAGGAGAGTTGCGTATGAGTATGAACATCAAAGAAGTAATTTTGTATGATGCAGATTCACTGGAATACTCAGGCAAAATCCTGGTTGAAGGTAGCAACTGGCAGTTCTGTGATGTTTCAAATGACTTCCTTTTACAATTTACAAAAGGAATGCCGCTTAAGGCTGTACTCCAATGTCTTATTTCATTCAATATAGTGTATGATATCATAGAAATGTAAGGGAAACCTATGCAAAAGCATTTGACTCCTGAAACCATATTAATGATTATTAAATTTCAAAAAAGTGAATTAACCGAATACCATATCTATAATCTTTTAGCTTCTCACATTAAGAACCATCATAATGCACGCATATTGAAAAAAGTAGCAGAAGATGAAAGAAAGCATTATGAGTTCTGGAAAAGCTATACTCATTCAGATGTAAAACCTGATAGGTGGAAGATAATAAAATATTATATTATCTCACGTTTATTTGGGCTGACATTTGGCGTAAAACTAATGGAACGCGGCGAAGAACAGGCTCAGGCTTCCTACAAATCTTTGGAATCCATTATCCCTGAAGTAAAAAAAATCATCAAAGACGAACATGCTCACGAAAAAGAATTATATATCCTGCTTGAGGAAGAACATCTTCAGTATGTTGGCTCAGTAGTACTGGGGCTTAACGATGCGCTGGTAGAGCTTACCGGTACATTAGCCGGCCTTTCATTTGCGCTGGCAAACACACGGCTTATTGCATTAGCAGGTCTTATAACTGGTGTTGCAGCTGCGTTGTCCATGGCAGCATCAGAGTATCTTTCAAGCAAAGCCGAAGAAGCAAAAGATGCACTGAAGTCAGCCATATACACGGGGATTGCCTATATTATCACAGTGTTACTTTTAATTATCCCGTACTTTGTGGCAGGCCATTACTTGGTTGCTCTTTGCATCACGCTTACAATTGCACTGCTGATAATCTTTCTCTTTAATTACTATATTGCCATTGCAAAAGACCTTAATTTCAAAAAACGTTTTTCCGAAATGGCAATAATCAGTTTGGGCGTAGCAGGCATATCTTTTGCCATTGGTTTTTTTATAAAAAAATATATTGGCATTGACGTGTAATGTTAGGGCGATAGGCGCCTGCAATTCCACTGTTCATTTGAAAAATAGTGACGTTCTAATTGAATAGCTACATCTTTTTCTTGCAGTGAAATATCAGATTCTTTAAAATCAACAGCAAATATTTCCTTAAATGAAGAAATAATAGCTTTAATGAGTTGCTCAAAAATAACTTCTATTGATATATCTTTTAAGATCTCACTCAACGTGATAACTGGTTTTCCTTCCTGTTTTATTTTTTTAGGGTCAATAGTTAAATAGCTAAGCATCTTTTCTGTATCTGTTGCCACAAGGATGGTGCCATGTTGCAACAGTCTGCCTTCTTTTCGTGTTTGTGCACTGCCAGAGATTTTTCTATTGCCAACAATAATATCATTAATGGGGCGATACTGTGCATCCACCCCTATAGCATGCAATGCTTGAATAAGTGGCTGTGCAATTAATGAGTATGAATGAATAATACTACTTTTGCCAAAAGGTCCCTGTAAAGGATGCACCAGACTATAGGTAAGTTCTTCATGATGAAATACTGCTCCACCACCGGTGAACCTGCGTATAACCGGTATACCATCCTTTTTACAAAGCTCTATATTTACCTCTTTCTCAATATCCTGAAAATATCCTATGGTTATTGCTGGTATACTCCAACGATATAGGCGTAGCGTTGGCGTTTTGGTAAGCCTCAAAATGGCACTGTCTACTGCCATATTCCATGATGGTGTACAGGCAGTATGAATAACAAGACGCCAGGTATTCATGATTTTGTAAAAGCCTCCTGTATGCCCTGTGCAATTGTAGCAGCTGAAATTCCCACCATTTCAATATTGTTATTTTGAATTAGTGTAACAATATTTTGTTCAATCAATTGGAAATCAACCGGTAAGCCCAACAGAGCTTGTTCTATATTGTCAATTGCTTCTTCCGGGTATATAAAAAAATCCCCTGAAATATGAATAAACGAAATGGTATTCTTGTAAAAATCAACATCGATATGTACTAATTTTTCTCCTGGATTTTTGAGTACAACATGAATGCTCATGAAAAAAGCTCACCTGCTCTGTATGAACTGCGTACCAGCGGTGCTGCAAGCACTCTGGTAAAACCTATCTGGTAAGCAATGGTTTCAATTTTTTTGAATTCTTCTGGTGTGTAATATTTCTGTACCGGATATGCTCCTCTATGCGAAGCACAATATTGCCCAACTGTAAGTATCCTGCATCCGGCAGAATAAACATCCTCAAGCGTTTTGATTATATCGTCAAAGGTTTCTCCAAATCCTATCATAAGGCCTGATTTGGCAACAAATCCATGCTCAGTAACTATCGCCAGTACATTAAGCGAGGCCTGGTAATCCCCTTTTGGACGTAATGTATGGTAATAGCTTTTTACTACCTCAATGTTGTGGTTAATAACATCAGGTTGAGCATCCATTATCATGGCAAGTGAACGTTGCTGCGAAAACTTAAAATCGGGGATTAATACCTCTATTTTTGTGTTAGTGTTATTATTGGTAGTGCGTATTGCTTCTATAGTTTTTACAAAATGCAATGCTCCACCATCCTCCAGGTCATCACGCGTCACCGATGTGATAACAACATACTCTAAATGTAAGTTTGCTACAGCACTTGCTATATTTTGTGGTTCATTTTTATCTAATGGTTGTGGTTGTCCCTTGTTTACAGCACAATATTTGCAGTTACGAGTGCAGATATTGCCCATTATGAGAAATGTTGCATGCCCTTTAGAAAAGCACTCACCAATATTGGGACAGCTTGCCTCAAGGCATACTGTATGCAGACCACAGCCTGATACATGTTTTTGCACCTTTTTGTACTGCTCACCTGAAGGTATAGAAAATTTTATCCAGTCAGGTATGGTTCTTACTCTTCCCATTTCAGTACCGGTTTGCGTGCTGCCAGCACTGCATCAACTTTGCGCACTGGCGTTGTTTGTGGTGCGGCTTTGAGCATTTCAGGATTTGTGTGGGCTTCGTTTTTTATTGCAATCATGGTATCCACAAATGCATCAAGCGTATCCTTGTGTTCTGTTTCAGTTGGTTCAATCATCATTGCACCATGAACTATAAGCGGGAAATAAATCGTTGGTGCATGGAATCCATAATCAAGAAGCCGCTTGGCAATTTCATTTGTTGTGATGCCATCTGGCATTCCTTCATCGTTTATGACAAATTCATGCATGCATATGCGATTATAGGGCAGGTTAAAATGCTTTTGCAATTTTACACGCAGGTAGTTTGCATTGACAACAGCATTTTCAGCCACCTGTTTTAAGCCGCTGGCTCCTAACATTACAATGTATGTATAGGCCCTGAGCATCACTAAAAAATTTCCATAGTAGCTATGCACTCGCCCAATTGATTGTGGCCTGTCATAATCAAGATAATACCTATTGTCCTTTTTTGCAATCACGGGAACGGGCATAAAAGATGTAAGTTTTTCAACAACACCAATTGGCCCTGAACCTGGCCCGCCACCACCATGGGGTGTTGAAAATGTTTTATGCAAATTAACATGCATAATATCAAAACCTAAATCCGCAGGACGCACTTTGCCAACAATAGCATTGAGATTTGCACCATCACAGTAAAACAATGCACCTTTACTGTGTAATATATCTGCAATTGTCATGATATTCTTGTCAAAAAGGCCTAAAGTATTGGGACAGGTCAGCATCATAGCAGCAACATTTTCATCTATTGCAGCACGCAGTGCATCTATATCAACATCACCATCACTGTTGGAAGGAATTTCTTTTACAGTGAAGCCACACATTGCAACTGATGCAGGATTTGTACCATGTGCTGAATCAGGTATCAGGATGATATTCCGTTTTTCACCTTTTGTTTCAAAATATTTTTTAATAACCATGACACTTGCAAGCTCTCCATGTGCACCAGCAGATGGCATAAGGGTAAACTGTTTCATACCGGTAATTGCACATAGCATCTCCTGCAAGGAATACATGATTTGTAAAGATCCCTGTGATAACTCTTCAATAGTTGCAGGGTGTTGCTGAGTAAATTGAGTCAAACTTGCAACAACATCGTTTACCTTTGGGTTATATTTCATAGTACAACTGCCTAAAGGATACATGCCATTATCAACGCCAAAGTTAAGGCTTGAAAGCTTACGGTAATGTCGTACAACATCAACCTCGCTCACATCAACAAGGTTAAGCTTATCCCGACACAGATGCTGTGGGATTGAATCGTAGCTTTCAGCACCAAACTGTGGTACTGTATATTTATTCCTGCCTTCTTTATGTAATGAAAATATTGTTTGCATGGCACTCACCATTATATTGTTTGCAATAGTTTTACCAGTGTGTCTATATCATCTTTTGTGGTACATTCCGTTGCTGTAATTAAAAGGCAATCCGAAAGCTCAGGATAATATTCTTCAAGTGGTATCCCTAATGCAAAACCATTATCCATAAGCTTATTTTGAATATCTCTGGCATTGTTAATCTTAATGACAAATTCATTAAAAAACGGCTTATCAAAAACACGTTCATATCCCAGATCAACTAATTTTTCCATACAGTAACTTGCTGCTGCATGGTTGGTACGTGCAAGCTCTGCAAGCCTGTTACCTACCAGGCTAAGGTATATTGTTGCCCGCAATGCACATAACCCTTCATTGGTACATATATTTGATGTGGCACGTTCCCGTCGTATATGCTGCTCTCGTGTTTGCAGCGTCATCACATAACATTCCTTTGCATTTTCATCAACCGTTTTGCCAATAAGCCTTCCAGGAATGGTGCGCATAAACTCTTTTTTGCAAGCAAGTATCCCTAAAAGCGGCCCTCCACAGGCAGGGTAGTTGCCAAATGACTGGCCTTCACCACATGCAATATCGGCACCACATTCACCAGGGCTTTTTAATAGCCCTAAACTCATTGCTTCAGTAAATGTTGCAATACATAACGCCCTATGTTCATGTGCAATATGTGCTGCTTTTTCAATGTCTTCAATCACACCAAAGAAGTTGGGGCTTTGCACAATAACACAGGCAACAGTATCGTTTATTATGTGCGATAGTTCATTAAAATCAGTTATTCCGTTTTTGTAAGGAACTATCTCCAATGAAACATCCGATGCCCATGCATACGTAGCAAGCACCTGACGGTAATGGGGATGAACTGTAGCCGAACATAAAACTTTGTTTTTCTTGGTGGTACGTACAGCCATGAGTACCGCTTCAGCCAGCGCTGTTGCGCCATCATACATGCTGGCATTGGCAATATCCATGCCCGTAAGCCTGCACATATACGTCTGGAATTCAAATATTGCCGCCAGCGTTCCCTGGCTAACCTCAGGCTGATACGGGGTATACGCTGTGTAAAATTCAGATCGCGATGCAAGATGCTCCACAACCGCAGGCACATAGTGATTATATATGCCACCACCTACAAGCGAACACACCAGTTTATTAGTATTGGCAGTGCGCAATATGGAATGGAATGCTTCCTGTTCGGATAATGGTGATGGTAATTGAATGTCTGGATTTTTTACTTGCAATGGTATATCAACAAAAAGATCCTCTACAGAATTGACTCCAATCTCATTACACATCAACCTGATATCTTCATCGCTGTTGGGTAAAAAGCTCATAGCTATACTCCTGAAGCAACATGCTCAGCATACTGCGCTGCATCCATGAGTTCATCAAGCTCATGTTTAACTTTAATATCTATCTTAAATATCCAGCCTTTGCCATAGGGGTCGCTGTTAAGTAAATCCGGTGAATCTTCAAGAGTTTTGTTTACTTCGGTTATACGCCCGCTTACTGGCGCATATACATCACTCACTGCTTTTACTGACTCAACTACTGCAATCTGTTCACCACTTTTTACCTCAATGCCCACCTCAGGTAATTCTACAAATACGATATCAGTTAGCATTTCCTGTGCATGATCGGTAATACCGCAAATACCGGTATAATCATCCTGTACTTCAATCCATTCATGTGTTTTAGTGTACTTGAGATTTTCTGGAATGTTGCTCATTGTTATGCTCCTTTGAGAAAATATTATAATCGTCATGTCATTTCAAATCCCCATTTACCAGGGAAGGAAATCTTTATCTTTATGCCCTTACAATTACTACAATCTTTTGCCTGAATATTTGTAAAGTGGACGCTGGACTACTTTTGCAGGGCTTGTTTTATCCCTGATAACTATCGCCACCTCATCCCCTACTGAAACAACACCACTTGTTACCAGTGCCATTGCTATGCCCTTTTTAAAAACAGGCGAATAACCACCGCTTGTAATGTATCCAATATCCTGATTATTATACAGTACTTTGTATTCGCTTCGCGGTATTGCCTTACCAAGCATTTCCAGACAGATTATCTGTCGTGGTGCGCCATGTGTTTTTTGATTTTCAATAATATCTCTGGCAATATACTCAGATTGTGCACTTACTACAAAACCAATACCACCTTCTACAGGTGTTATGGTATCGTTTAATTCGTGCCCGTACAATGAATAGCATGCCTCTAAACGCAATGTGTCGCGTGCTCCCAGGCCCACGGGTTTTATCCCATACTCTTTGCCTGCTTCAAGTAAATCATTCCATAAACGGGAAGCAACATTATTTATACAGAAAAGCTCATAGCCAAACTCACCTGTATATCCTGTCTGCGATATTAGCACGGGTTCACCCTTATAAGCACCAGTAAAGAAATGGAATCGTTTGAGGTTTTCTAAGCGGTCGTCCCTGATTATTTTTTTTAAGATGTTAAATGATTGCGGACCCTGCAGATCAATCTTTGCAGTTGCAGCCGAAACATCCTGTATTGATACGTTAGTTTTGCAATGCTGTGTTAACCACTCTACATCCCTCTGCGTGGTAGCAGCATTTACAACAAGGTAATATTCATTAACAGAAAGCATAAAAATAAAAAGATCATCTATAACTCCACCCGTATCATTTAAAAAACAGGTGTACATTGATTTACCCTTTTCAAGCCTTCCCATATCAGTGGGAATGAGTTTTTGCAATGCTGCCCCCGCACCTCTTCCCTTAACAACTATCTCCCCCATATGGGAAACATCAAAAAGCCCTGCTTTCTCACGCACTGCCATATGTTCGTCAATAATTGAAGAATACATTACCGGCAGTTCCCATCCGGCAAATTCAACCATTTTGCCGCCCAACTTTATATGATCATCATATAGAAAAGTTCTCTGTGCTGTCATTTAATTCTCCGTTTTGTAAATTCACATGCTTTAAATAAAATATCGTTAACCTCGCTTACAGCCGGACAGTATGCCATTTCAAAGCGCAGGATATCATCAAGTGTTAAACCATGTTCTATAGCCAGGCTTATTATATTTATTCGTGCTGCTGCACCATTTCCTATTGCCTGTGCACCTAATAGTTTACCCGTTGTATCACACAATACTTTGAAAGTCAAACGTTCATTTTCAGGAAAATATTCTGGTTTTACTGTAGCACTAATTTTCCCCGCAATCACAGAAAAACCTCTTTCACGGGCAACCTGTGCTGAAAATCCTGTTGCAGCTATTTCAAATTCTCCAGCCTTTGTTACAAATGTGCCTGCAGTACCTTTATAGGATGAATTCAATCCCATAGCATGCTCAGCAGCAACAATCCCCTGTTTATATGCTGATGTTGCTAATTTTACAGGAAAAGGTTTTTTATCAATAACTGACCAGTTTTGTATACAATCTCCTGCTGCATATATAGAAGGTTTTACTTCCAGATGTTCATTGACAATGACTCCCCACCTTCCTGTTTCAAATGATGAATTAATAGCCCAATCGCAGTTAGCAGCAAAACCGGTTGCAACAATGACAATGTCAGCAGTATATTCTTTTTCCCGTGTTCTAATGATAAATTGACTATTGCGCTTTTCTATTGCTGTGACCGGGGCATGTGTTTGTACATTAATAACATGCTGATTGCTACAGTACTGTTCTACAAGCTTGGCCATATCACTGTCAATTGCTTGCGGTAATACCTCTTTTGCTTCAATAACAGTTACGGTAAGGCCATACACATTAAGGGCAAAAGCAACTTCTATACCTATAGCTCCTGCACCAATAACTATGGCCCTAACCTTTCCCTGTATGTCATTTTTTATCCGCTTCAAATCATCAATGTTGCTTAATGTGTATACACCTTTGTTTATAAAGCGTTCAATATCAGCAATTGGTGGTAACTGCGGCTTATATCCGGTACACAGTAAAACTGTATCAAATGGCAGGGTGAATTTTTTGTCATCGCTATGAACTACTATTTCTTTCTTTTTAGCATCAACGCTATGAACAATACCCTTTACTTTTTCAACATTCATTCTGGAAAGAAATATATCCTGTTGTAAATCGTCTTCATTAACCGTGCCTTCAAGAGCATACGGCAACCCACAGGGATGGACAATATCTTTGTCTTTAGGATCTATCACAATAACATGAGCTTTAGGATTAATCCGCTTAATTGTCATCAGTGCTGCAAAACCTGCTGAACCCAATCCGGCAATAATTATCTTTTTTTGTTCCATATGATGATTCTCACATTTAAAAAATTATACCGATAACTATCTCATACTTGTTCATTAATAAAAAACATACCATGATAATTATAAGGAAATAGTATACTATATACAGAGATTGGAAAAATAATTTTTTTAAAGTGTAAATTGTTCACTTCTATTCGTCAATAAAAATTATTCCAATTTATACTTTAAATTCCTGCACCATATTTTCTAATTTTTTAGTCGAACTATTTATTCCAATAACTATTGCATTAATATCTTTAACAAGTTGCGACAGCTCATTGGAAACAGTGTTTATACTTTGTAATGTATTGCCAGCATCGGCAATTAACTTTGACTGATCCTGTGATGATTGTGAAATATTGGTTATTAACGCATTAAACTTCTGAGCCAGATTCACAAGCTGGCTCATCTCATTTTTCATACTGGCAATCAGCGCAGAAGAAGTTTCAACTTCCCTGTTAACTTCAAACATGGCATGTGCTGTGTTAGAAATATCCTTGATAATCCGCTGGGTCATACTGGATATCTCTTTGGTTGCTCTGCTTGTGCGATCCGCCAGTTTACTGATTTCATCCGAAACAACAGCAAAGCCACGACCATGCTCTCCTGCTCGCGCTGCCTCAATGGCTGCATTCAATGCTAAAAGGTTAGTCTGATCAGCTATCTCCTCAATTGCTTCAGCTATTTCGTGGATTCTTTTACTGGATTGGCTCAATGATTGTACCTCCTCTGAAGAAACCTTAACAACCTGCCCTATCCTGTCCATACCTTCAATAGCCTGTTCCATTAATCTGCTGCTGCCAGTAGCAGTATTAATAGCATTATCTGCCAACTTCTGTATATCCTCTGATTCACGCGCATTCTTTTTAAACCATTGTGTCATAGAATGTATAATGCTTGATGCTTTGCCTGCTACATCAAGTTGAACATTCACACCTTTCTGGATTGCATCGGTGCTTTGTTTGATTGTATCACTGTACTCCGTAAGGGATTGCGATAGCTCCTTAAACTGCTGTATTGCCTGTCTTAAGTTTGCCACCATAACACTGAATGACCGCTCAAGTGCTCCTGCAGCACCATCTGATGATGCAGCGATAGTTACTGTGAGATCACCCCGTGCAATAACAGCTGCAATATTTGCAAGTGCCTGTATTTCATCAACCTGAGCATCAGTAAGTTTAGTCCGTAAATCAAATTCACTTTTTAATTGTTTAAACCTTAAAAAGCTAAAGCTTGCCGTAATGATAACCGTTGCTACCATAAAAAAAAGATTATTGATCATGTAGAGATAATCAGCTGATTGTGACGTAACAAGATTAAGCCCTACATACATACACACCACAGCACATCCGTTAATTAAAGAATGGATAAACGGCCATGGTGTTAACAAATTGACACCAATAATTACAAGATTAAGCCCTGCATAATAGCCAGAAGAAAATCCACCTAAATCAACTGTCATAAGCGCAATGACAAATCCGGTATTTAATGCTGCTATGTATCCATGAATAAAACTGAATCTGCCCGGTTTTGATATTCTAAGTATTATATATTGTATAATTAATAATGCTGTTGATACAATTCGATATACAACAAAACGGGGAAACAATTCATGTGGTGTAATTACATAATCAAGTATCAAAAAGCCAGGAACTAAAATTGAACCAAGCAATATCAGCGTTTTGAGCCATGAATGGATAAGCTCATTAATATAAATAGTAAAGCGATTACTGGAAATAGTATGCATATAATTTCACCACTATGATATTTTACACCATGATATTGTGTCAAAATAAGTTTTTCATTAATACCATAAACATCTATTCTATGCAGCAAAATGCCATTGTAAACATACAAATATAAACCATTGCCTATCACATTTCACTGCATGTATAATTTTACCTGTACCAATGTGGTATTATATAACTATCCTTGATACAATATTTTTTGATAATGTCAAATGAGTTATAAATCAACATGTTTTAAACTTATATTTCCCTCACGCTTTCTATACTCAGTAACCCTGCAGTGAGCATACCGTGTGGGTACAGGTATGCGATAGTTACCGGTACACTGCATCATGATATCAGCTGCTTCATCAATACCAATCTTATGTCCCGGCGATACAAATACCGGCTTAACATGTGCGCGAGTACGCAATACCACACCAATAATCTCATCATTATCATACAGATATGCTCTGTCACCTCTATTTGGTCCTGGTTCAGTGTAGGTACCGCACAATCGTGATTTTGCACACCCAATAGATGGAATGTCCAGCAACACGCCTATATGGCTTGCAATACCACATCGGCGTGGGTGTGCAATACCCTGCCCATCAAAGACTAAAACATCAGGTTTTATTGATAACTTTTCATAGGCTTTCAACACCAATGGCCCTTCCCTGAATGACAGAAGCCCCGGAACATACGGAAAGCTAATGGTGTCAGAGCAAAAAACCTCCTCGCATAGTTCCATGACGGGGAAACTAAAAACTGCAATGATGCAAAACCCCCTGTCATTTGGGGTCAGAGCCACATCTATACCTGCTATGTGTTCAACTTTTTCAGGCTTTCCCTTGATGATAACGTTACCAGCAAGATTTTTTTGTATAGCAATAGCTTCCTGAACACTGCAATTCCACTGTATACTCATTGCTCTGACCCCGCTTTGATGATAATATATAATACCAATATAATGTCAATGATATTGAAGTGATTATTTAATACCATGCACCAGAAAATTTTTCATAAATAGTATAAAATATTATTGTCATATAATTAGCTATATGATTGAATCTTTAAAAAATTTTTATTTTACAGGGCAATAATAACCATGAAAAACAAGCGCATTCAATATACCATGTTTAATACCCCCATCGTTAAACATATACTTCGCGCAATTGCATTTATTTTAAGAACATTGTTGGGTTGGAAAAAAGTGGGAACACTTCCAGATGTCCCAAAATATTTAGCTATACTTGCATTTCATACTTCTAACTGGGATGTATTTTATGGTGTTCTGATAGCCTTTGGATTTAATGTTGATATCTATTTCATGGCAAAAAATCAACTCTTCCGATTCCCATTTGCACCGCTGGTACGTTTTTTAGGTGGCATACCTATAGACCGCTCAGTATCAAGTAATACTGTACAGGCAACAATTGATATGTATAACAAGCATGAAAAATTTGCCATAGCATTAGCTCCTGAAGGTACCCGAAAAAAAGTGGAAAAATGGAAAACCGGTTTTTACCATATTGCAACAGGTGCACATGTGCCTATTATTCTGGCATTTTTAGATTACAAAACAAAATCTGGTGGCGTAGGTGCTGTAGTATACCCTACAGGCAATATGAAAGCTGACTTTCAGATAATAAGAGACTTCTATAAAAATGTACATGCGCATTATCCCGAATTGGCTTCATTGCCTCAGGAAGAGTAAATGTATTGATACAATTGATAACACCATCATAATGATTCAGCTATAATATTAAACAATAGTTAATGCATTTTGGTGTTATTCCATATACTCAGAAATATTATATAATAAACCCCACTTCACCAGGTGGGGTTTATTATGAGTCTTTTAATGGCCTTGATAAAATGTTAGTGTTATTTTGCAGCTTTTTTCATTTCTTCTTCACGGAGAACTTTGCGTAAAATCTTTCCAACAGCCGACATTGGCAGCTCTTTTCTAAACTCAATAATCTTTGGCACCTTGTACGCAGCTAAATGCTGCTTACAATATTCTATAATTTCCCCTTCTTTTGCAACTTCTCCCTCTTTTAAAACAATAAATGCTTTTACTGTCTCACCTCTATATGCATCTGGAACACCAACCGTAACAGCTTTATCAACCTTTGGATGCTTTAAAAGAACATCATCAATCTCAGATGGATATACAAGTGCAACAACTGCAATGCAACATATCCTGCACTGTCATCCTTTGAAAGTGAACAGAATGGTACCAGAAATCATAATTCTTTTCCCATAAACGCTCCATAAAATTCCTCCATTTTTATTGAAAAGATTTATAATAATTAGACAGCAAAAAGCCAGTCTGTATGCCAGAATAATAATCCCTTAAAAGCTGTTGTTTGCTGATTGTTGTTCGTTTTGTTTTAAAACAGGCAGGTGGGCAAACTTCTGTTACACGTGCATCATCAGGAGGATTTTCAATAAATTCAATTGCCTTATTATAATTTACAGGCCTTTGTATTAAAGCTTTAGCAAATTCAGGATAACTTCTGAACAATAATTTCAGTAAAGTACCATTTCCAGATTCGTTTTTCCTGTATCCTTTAGTCTGTGAACGTATTACCACAATATCGCGTGCACCACGTCTGTATGCTTCTATAACTGGAATTGAATCACCAACACCACCATCAGCTACTCTTTGACCTTCTATAAATAATTTACCTCTATATAATACTGGTAGTGCACTTGAAGCTTTTAACACAAATTCCAGATTTTTTTTATCAGGTTTTACATATAACGCTTTTCCTGAATTCATTGAAGTTACAACAATAAGAAACTCCCTGCTACTATCTCTAAATATTTCATTTAAGTTTAAGCGATAGTTACTGATAGTAATGTCCCATAGCCAGTCCAGATCCATAACACTTCCCCAAAAAATCCTGAAAGGATTTATAAACCTCCATGATGCCGACCAGCTTTCCATTATATAAAAATTACGCTCGTACTGCCTGCCAAGGAAAGATGCCAGATTACATGCACCAGCTGAAACACCAATATATAAATCAAACTCTGTAAAGCGTTTCATTCCCATAGCAAACAGAACGCCCGCAGAAAAAACGCCGCGCATACCTCCACCTTCAACGATGAGTGCTTTTTTACCGCGCGGCGTTACTTCGGCATTATGGATGTAAATGGATGGATGAATTTGCATTGTTTTATGCTTCCAGAACACCTGTAAAGATTGATGATCCAGCCTGCAATACAACTCCGTTTTCATTAAGAATACCCTGCACAATCCCTGAATATTTTTCAAATTCCACTGTCAGGAAAAACTGTGCTGATAGCACTTTGCCATAATAAAAGGCTATTTCAGAATTATCTTCAAAACCTGCTGGAATCTGATTATATGTATAACCATCTACCAGTGATTGCAACTTCTGGATTGCAATGGTCATCGAATTCAGGTGTAGTATTCCATGCGTAAGTATTCGGAAAGCTTGCTGCAACATTGTTGCAACACTCAGGGCAAAAGCTGTATCCTTTTCAGCAAGTACCTCAATGAGGGAATCCATTTCAGCAATACCAATTTTCAGCTTATTAATAATATTTTCAGGAACTATCGCCCGCGCTTTTTTCATAACGTCCTTGGCATAGTCTTTATATGCATTGTACCGCTGGCGCTTTTCATCAGACAAAATTTTGCGCATGGTAAGGTCTATTGACTGAATTCCATTAGTACCTTCATAGATAGAAAGAATTTTGGAATCGCGAGCATACTGTTCAACAGGGTACTCACCACAATACCCATACCCACCATACACCTGAACAGCTTCAGCTGTAATAAACCACGACAGGTCGGTATTACCTGCTTTACAGATAGGGATTAAAAACTCCACCAAAGCATATGCCTTTTTACCAACTTCATCATTGCGTAATCGTGAAATATCAATATGATATGCAATCAACGCAACAAGCATACGCATAGCCTCAACATGTGATTTCATCCACAACAGCATCCGCTTAACATCAGGATGTCCAATAATTGTAGGTTCATCTTTTGAAATTGTTTTTCCCTGAATACGTGATTTTGCATACTGAACTGCATGCATATATGCTGCACTGGAAACACCTAACCCCTCCAATCCCACATCAAGCCGTGCTTCATTCATCATGTGGAACATGTTCTTAATGCCATCACGTTCTTTGCCTAAAATATATCCAACACAGTTATCGTTATCGCCAAAGCTAAGTGTACAGGTTGCTGAAGCTTTAATGCCCATTTTATGTTCCACACCGATACATATAACATCATTGCGCCTACCCAGCGAGCCATCACTGTTAACCAGAATTTTTGGTACCAGAAAAAGTGATAACCCCTTTGTTCCTTCCGGATCACCATCAATACGGGCAAGCACCATGTGTATTATATTTTCATACAAATCATTTTCACCAGATGAAATAAAAATCTTTTGCCCTTTAATCCTATATGTTCCGTCCTGCTGTCTGTATGCCTTTGTCTTAATAGCTCCAACATCCGAACCTGCTTGCGGCTCTGTCAAACACATAGTACCGCCCCACCTGCCGTTTACCATATTATGAAGATATAACTGTTTTTGTTCTTCATTACCAAATATGCGCACCAGATTGGTTGCACCATTTGATAGCGTAATATAAATGGTAAAAGAAATACTGGCAGCCAAAAAGTACTCCAGAACTGATCGATATAGCATCTCAGGCATACCCATACCACCACAGGATAGTGGTTGAACAATCCCAGCGAATCCTGCATCATTAAAAGCTTTCATTGCTTTTTTAAAAACTTCAGGAACAACAACATCGTGAGTATCTGGATTAAATATTACACCTTCTTTATCAGCGATAGTGTTGGCAGGGTAAACTTCTTCCATGGCAATTTGTTCTGCCAGATCAAGTACAGCTTCATATGTTTGTCTATCAAATTCTTTATATGGTTCATATTCTGAAAGTGACTCAAGATCAAACATCTCAAATAAAACAAATCTTACGTCACGTGAATCCACTAACAGATTTGCTTGCATACCAATCCTCCTTTTTTTATATACATTCTATAAGAACAGCTGTCCCCATACCACCACCTGCACAGAGAGTTGCAATGCCATACTGGACATTTCTCCGTTTCATTTCATGCAAAAGTGTCACTATAATTCGTACTCCTGTAGCACCAACAGGATGGCCTAATGAAATACCGCTACCATTTACATTAGTAATTTCCCTGTTTAAGCCCAATTCTTTTTCACAGGCCAGGTATTGTGCAGCAAATGCTTCATTCACTTCAATAAGATGTATGTCCTTCAATGTTAGGCCTGCTTTTGCTAATGCTTTTTTGCTTGCTGGAACCGGACCAATACCCATAATATCAGGATCAACCCCAGCCGTTGCTGTTGATACAATCCTTCCTAAAACAGGAACTTTTAATTCTTTAGCTTTCTTTGCTGACATTAATATAACACCGGCAGCACCATCATTAATGCCTGAAGCATTCCCTGCTGTTACGGTTCCATCATCTTTAAACGCTGGTTTTAATGCTGCCAGTTTTTCCATGGTAACATCGCGGCGTGGATGTTCATCAGTGTCAGCGATGGTTGTTCCCTTCTGTCCTTTTACTTCAACAGGAACTATCTCATCTTTAAAATATCCTTTATCAATTGCAGCAATAGCTCTTTTGTGAGAAAGCAATGCTAATTCATCCTGCTCTTTACGCGCGATATTATACTTTGCTGCTAAATTCTCAGCAGTGATACCCATTGCAGGGCCAATACCTAAATTTGTAAGCGAATCCCACATTGAATCACGTATTTCAGTATGCCCTATGCGAGTACCATATCGCAATTTATCCATAGTGTACTGTGCATTACTCATGCTATCTGTGCCACCTGCCATTATGCAATCGGCTTCTCCAGCTTTTATCTGATAATATCCCAATTGCACTGAAGACATTGAAGAAGTACAATTTCTATGAACAGTAATTCCTGGCACTGAAATAGGAAGACCAGCTTTTACAAACGCAACACGAGCTAAATTATTTTCACCATTGGTCCTCTGGTAATTACAACCCCAGATACAATCATCAATTATCCCGGGATCTATTCCTGAACGCTTAACAAGTGCCTGCATAACCGGAATTGTTAATTCCAATGCACTGGTATTAGCATACATACCTCCAAACTTTCCTATGGCAATCCTGCATGCAGAAACTATAACAACATCATTAGTATCCATATAATGCCTCCTAACATCCCTTGAAATTTGGTTTGCGTTTTTCTATAAAAGCTTTCATCCCTTCTTTCTGATCATAGGTGGAGAATAAAATCCCAAAAGATAATGCTTCATATTCCAGTCCTTCTTTTAAAGAGCTATCCAAACCAAACATTATAGATTTTTTTGCTGCGTGTAATGCTAACGAAGGACGTTTGATAATTGTACTCAGAAAATTTTCTGCCTCCTGTACTGGATCATTATCTGTTAATCGATCACATAATCCCCACTGATAAGCTTTTTCTGCTGTGATAAATTCACCGCTGAAGATAACCTCTTTTGCACGACTCAAACCAATAAGACGAGGAAGCCGCTGCGTTCCCCCAGCTCCAGGAATAATACCAAGCTTTATTTCAGGAAGGCCTAACCTTGCGGAAGTATGGCAAATTCTAAAATCACATGTTAATGCTAATTCCAAACCTCCACCAAGCGCATATCCTTTAATGGCAGCACATGTAGGAACAGGGAGTTGCTCTATCATAGTATACACATCATTAAAACTGAAAGCCAAAGCCTGGTGCGGGTTTTGCTGTACCATTTCACCAATGTCGGCACCTGCTGCAAAGTTATCGCCCTTCCCGGCAATAATGATGGCTCTGACCCCAGCATTAGCACACACGTCCTTAATCTTTTTACCTAACTCAACAATTAGCCTTCTATTCAGTGCATTCATAACGTTGGTTCTATTAATATATACAAAAGCTACTGTATCTTTCACTTCTGTAATAATATATTCCTGTTCACTCATACTTTTCCTCTATTTCAAAAATGATTTAAAACTACCATCCTGTATTTCAGGTTCGGGTTTTAGATATGTCAGATTATATTTTTCACTCATCCAGTTCAGCCGTTCAGCTAAAAGTTTATGATCAATATTCATTGCTGTTTTGAATGGCCCAGGCTGATTCATCCCAGCATCCTGCCCTTTATCAATATCTTCAGCACTTGCAGCTACTTTTTCTTTCAAAACACGGATAGCTTCGTTAAGCTGAACGGCTAATGGATCAATTGGCTTTATGATATCTGTTACTGTTGAAGAATCTATAATTGCCTTACCACCTTCCCATACATAGATACCTTTACCAGTTTTCATACCTAATTCGTTTTTCTTTACACATTCAGTTATGAATGTGCCCGGGTTCCATTCTGGTGACAGTGTAGTTTTATAATATTGCATAACGTTATAAATAACATCCAGCCCAACAAAATCCATTAGCTCAAATGGCCCCATTTTTGCTCCGTGATTTTTCATCAAAGTGTCAATGCTTGCTGGCAAAATTTTTCTTTCATCAAGAATTGCACTCCATAATGGTTGTAATGGAGCATTTATCCTGTTTACAATAAAGCCAGGCCTATCGCGTAAAACCTTAATGGCTACTTTACCCAACTTTGCACCTAAATCCATGAGGGTATTAATGGTTTCATCAGACGTCTTTTTCCCATAAATAACTTCAACTAAGCGCATTCTGTTAACAGGGTTAAAGAAATGGAAACCAGCAAAACGAGACGGCTCTGACACCGTTTCAGCTAACTGAGTGATACTTAGTGAAGAAGTATTGCTGGCAATAATTGCATCCATTCTAGCTGTGTCAGATACTGTTTTGAATATCTTTTTCTTTAAATCCATAAGCTCTGGCACCGCTTCAATAATGCAATCAGCATCTTTTACTGACAATGTAATATCAGTGGATGTTGAAAGCCGAGCCATTGCTTCTTCCATAGCTGTTTGTGTCATTTTTTGCCTGTTAACCAGAAAAGAAAGGTTTGACGTAATTTTCTCAATGGCCTTTTGCAATAAATCATTGCTGATATCCACTATTACTGAATTAAACCCATTGACAATAAGTATTTCAGCTATACCACTGCCCATAGCACCTGAGCCAATAACGGTTATTTTTTTAATTGCTCTGACACCCATGATGCCTCCTAATGAAATCATTACAAAGATTTAAAAGTTAATGAACAACCATTAATTTTATTGTTAATTTTTGTCAATCATTTTCATTTCTTTTCTGTGTAAATCATAAAATTAGGCTCTGACCCCATTGGGGCGCCATTGGGGCGATAGTTACCGATGATGAGATTTATTCCCTTGTTCTTGCTTGTTTTTTCCCTTTTGCTCTGACACCACACTATTATATGCCAAGCATCGTTGCTCTGACACTCATTTTTTCCATTTTTTTTTAATTTTTTGTCATTTCTTGTTACTATTTTCCATTTTCATGCGTTGTATATATAAAAAGTGTTTTTTATCTTTATCACTTTGGGAGGAACTACCATGCGCAAACCTCGTTTTATTGCCCCTAATATTACCTATCATGTCACCAGCCGTATCATTGAATGCAGAAACATGATGGAAGAAGACCGTATCAAGGCAGTATTTGAATACTGCATTACACGGGCACTGGACAAATATACCTTTGAGCTCATCAATTATCAGATTATGGATAATCACATTCATCTGCTTATTCGTACGGTAGAAGGTGGTGCTACTATATCGCGCATAGTGCAGTATATAAAGTCGCGGTTTGCCCAACGGTTTAACCGCATGATGCAACGAACCGGTCCTGTATGGAATGAACGCTTCAAAGACAGCATTGTAGAGTTTGCAGATAATCCTCGTATGTATTTACTTACCTTAATCTGGTATTTTGCTAACAATCCGGTGCGCGCAGGCAAAGTAAAAAGCCCTTTTGAAAGCTACTTTGGTGGATCAAGGGCTTATTTTGACAGTAACTATCGCCCCACTATAAAGATTACACTGCATCAATATTTTTTAGAGTTGGGTAATTCGTTGGAAGAGTGTATTGAACGCCTGTGTGCTTATTGTCGAGGTGAGCTTTTGCTCTAACTGCAACAAAAAGATATTGACACAAATATCAAAACTTTTAACCAATAACAGTATATTTATACTAAAAGAGGTCATCCCATGAGCGTATTACAATCTGCAAAGGCTGCAAAGCAAGCATCCATTTATCTTGGAGCTGTTTCTTCCAGCATTAAAAATAATGCATTACAGACAATAGCTGATGAAATTAAAAAAAACGCAAATGCAATAATACAGGTTAATGCCAGTGATATACAGCGCAGCCAGGAAGAACATCTGCCCGTACCATTGCTCAAACGCTTAAAATTTGACCAGACCAAAATTAATGAAGTTATTGCCGGTATTGAAAGTCTCATAAAATTACCTGATCCTGTGGGAAATACCCTGCTTGCAACAGAGCTTGATGATGCTCTGACCCTCTATAAAGTTAGCTGTCCTATTGGTGTTATTGGTGTTATTTTTGAATCACGGCCAGATGCACTGGTTCAGATATCAACACTGTGCTTGAAAAGTGGCAATGCAGTGCTTCTGAAAGGTGGCAGCGAAGCAAAAGAAACCAACAAAATTCTTGCCGAAATAATTTACACCGCAGGTGTCAGAGCTGGCATACCGGAAAATTGGCTAACACTGCTTGAAACGCGTGAAGATGTAACAGCTCTTTTAAAGATGGATGATTATATTGACCTTATCATCCCCCGCGGCTCAAATGCTTTCGTCAAATATATCATGGACAACTCACGCATACCAGTGCTGGGCCATGCTGATGGCATATGTCACTGTTATGTTGATAAAGATGCTGACCTGAACATGGCGGTAACTGTTGTTACTGACTCCAAGGTTCAGTATGTTGCAGTGTGTAATGCTACCGAAACATTGCTGGTACACAGAACTATCGCACATACTTTTTTGCCTTTAATTGAACAGGAACTCAAAAAATATAATGTGGAGATAGTTGGATGCAAGGAAACTCAAAAGATTATTTCTGTAAATCCCGCAACCCAAGAAGACTGGAAAACGGAATATCTGGATTATAAACTTTCCATCAAAGTTGTTGATAGTGTTGAAGACGCAATCAAGCATATTAATAAGTATGGTTCAAAACATACTGACAGCATTATCACCAGCAACAGGGACACCGCAAAGAAATTTCTTGATCTGGTTGATTCAGGTAATGTCTTCTGGAACTGTTCAACCCGGTTCAGCGATGGATTCCGATATGGTTTTGGCGCAGAAGTAGGAATCAGTACTTCTAAAATTCACGCACGTGGACCAGTTGGTTTAGAAGGTCTGGTAATTTATAAATATAAACTAATTGGAAATGGCAACATTGTTGAAGACTATGCAAAAGGCAAACGGTCATTTACGCATAAAAAACTGAATACACAGTGCCCGTTATAAGTTTAAACCTCTTCTTTAATTTTAATGAGCATATCTTTACCCATGTTCGACAGCTCTTGCGATGTGTCGCTGATATCTTCGGCAACAGCCATGTTATTCTGAATAAGTGTATTAATATTTGCAATTGAGTTTGAAATCTCAGTAATGATTTCATTATGGCGATTGGTATCTTCAGCAATCTGCTCTGAAAGAGACTGTGAACCTGCAACCTGAGTTTGTATTTCTTCTTTTATTTTTTCCTGATTATCGATATGCTTGAATATGTCCTGCATGCCAGCACTGACTGTATTTAATGTGGTTACTATATCCTGAAACAAATTCACAATTGTGGCAACACCAGTATTTGATGTTTCCACACTGTGAATATTGGACTGAATATTTACATTAATTTCTTTTAAACTCATAACCGACTGCTCAGAAAGTTTATTAACCTCATCGGCAACCACTGCAAAGCCTCTTCCAGCTTCGCCGGCACGGGCAGCCTCAATGGATGCATTGAGCGCCAGTAACTGGATCTTATCAAATATATCCTGTAAAATGTTCATAATTGAGGTTAATTTGCCAGAACTATCTAACAGTGCTTTAGCGTTATCATTTACAATCCTGATAGCGTCTTCCCCTTTTCTGGTGATAGTCAATATTGATTCAAACGCATTTGATATTTCAACCGACCTGCTTTTTAATAAATCTATCTCCTGTGCAAGGGCATTAATGGTATCAAAGAGCTTTTTCAATGCATTATATTGTTTATTAACATTCTGGTTTACATTGCCAAAACCATTAGACACTTCCTGTGTTGATGCAGTTATCTCCTCAACAGATGAAGCCTGGTCCTGAATATTTTGCAAAAAATCCTTCAATTTATTAGAAATAAGTTCAGATATTGACAACATTTTGTTAGAAATATCTTCAATAATAGCATGCAAGCTTTTCATTACTCCAATCTGCTGAATAGTTTTATTCTTTTCAATATTGAGAGATTCAATAACTCTATTGAATGAAGTAATGGTCATCATAACAATTAAATATGAAAGCGTCAATGCTGCAGTGCTATCAATCAGTCCAATCTTCAATGCTTCAGAAAGTTTTCCTTCAACCTTGTCAACATTTAAAAAGTAAAATACGAATAACCCTACAATATAGGTGCCATAAATGATTGAAGCAATTATCCTGGTTGAAAATGCAGAGGCAAACAGCATGGTAGCAAACATAAAATACACCATTGTAACAAATCCAACGTGGGCGGCTTTTGTAAAAAGACCTATAAGTACCACCAGAGAGCAAAAAATAACCAGAATATTGGAGGCCAGTTGCAACCTCCCTTTTTTAATATAATACATCGTAATTAAAGAAAAGATTGACGCCGGGATAGCAGACTGTAAAAAACCTACCCCACGTTCAACGCTGATAAAAATAAATGAAAATATAACACCTAAATTGAGCAACACAATAACTGCCAGTGCAAAAACAAACACCAGAAATGCTTTTCGTTTTGTAAGGTAATCGCTGTGTTCATAATCAACAAAAAACCATTGGGAAAATCCAGTCATGATAACACCTCAAATTTAACATATATCTGTTTTTATTGATAGTAATCTAAACTACATATATAGTCAATAACTATTTATCGTTACCGCATTAATTAGCGTGGTGTTACTATCGCAAAACGTTCAGGTTTTTCAAACATGGTAAAAAATTTTATCAGCGCCACTTTGCTTCCATTCCAATGAACATCCGTATCAAATAGTATTTTTGTTTTGTCGATAGCTCCGGTAATAAGCTTAATGAAAGTAGTATATGGTATGTGTAAATCAGCATCGTTGTTGCCAGAAACTACTTTAGAGTAATACAACACTGAATTGCGTATATACAGCATATATGACGCATTCTTATCGCTGAAATGAATTGCAATTGCAAGCTTGCTATTTTCTGCTTTCTCGGGATTTAGGTTAACTGCCATGCTATCAAATAATTTTTCGGGTGGCATGTGTTTCAGCATATCATATCCCTTAAACATCACTGATTTTTTCTTTTGCATACCGCCAGTTAATTCCTGTGCAGCTTTTAAATACACATTTCGCCATACACCAGATTCAGCCTGATAAGCCAGTTGCGTGTATGTTTTTGCAAGTAGCGTACGCGCTTCTTCATTACTGGGCTGTGCCATTACCACATGATTCAATACCTCAGCAACCCACTGGTAATCACCGTTACTATATGATTTACCTGCTTTTTCAAGTATGCTTTTGACCCCACCCATATACTCCACATACCGCTTAGCCCTTTCTACATCGGGCAGCTGGTTGAGATATGCGGGATTACCATTAAACCATCCCATATACATCTGGTATATAGCCTTAACGTTTTGCTGTAGTACACCGTAAAACTGTCGGTTAGGTATAAAGAGCGATAGTGACTGTGGAAGTGTTATTTCATGAGCTATCTCTTCAGGTGTAAATCCTTTGTTTGCCAGCCGTATGGTCTGGTCATGAATAAATTTGTACATATCAGCCTGCTTTATTAGAAATTCCCTGATGCGATTGTTACCATACATTGGCCAGTTATGAGTAAAAAAGCACACTTCAACATCAGGAAAAAGTTGTAGTGATTCATTAATGTATTTACTCCATGTATATGAATCTCGAATTTTCGCGCCGCGCAACGTATACAGATTGTGCATGGTGCGACTTGCAATCTCAGCCGGGCAAAAGGCCTTATAAGCAGGCAGGTAAAACGTCATCTCTGCTGGAGCCTCAGTATCGGGTGTATACTGAAATATAAACTCAACACCATCGATTATCATTTTTGTTGGAGTTGTATCAACAGTAACTGTCGGCTCCACAATACTGTACGAACCCTGTGCCACAGTTTTCCCAATGCCACTATCTATCTGCCCTGTAGGTGAAATGGGTAAATCCTGTCCAAATTGATACTCAGCTCTGCGTGCCATGGCATTGGCAAGGAGTATATTTTCACTGAACGCTTCTTCCATAAACCCTTTAGGGGCTATCACCTTTATTTTTTTTAATTTAACGTCGTTTTCAGTAATTATCCCCAACACACCACCAAAATGGTCAATATGGCTATGAGTGAAAATAATTGCAACAATCGGTTTTTTCTTCACATTCTTTTCAAAAAAATCAAATGCTGCCCTTGCTGTTTCTTTTGTGGTAAGCGTATCCACAACAATCCAGCCTGTTTTCCCCTCAATTATGGTTATATTTGCGATATCAAATCCCCTTATTTGATATATGCCTCTTGCAACCAGATATAATCCGGGAGTTGCATTCAATTGTGCCATTTCCCATAGTAATGGATGCGCTGTTTTTGGTTTTTCTTTTTTTAAAAATGAATATGCTGACATATCCCACACAACATTGCCTTCTTTATCTTTTATGTTCAGGCTTTTTGCTTCGGCAATTAATCCACGTGTTGCTTCCTGTTTATCAAGACTATCAAACTGCAGCGGAAAATTCTGGTTTAAAATTTTTGTATATTCAGAAACTTCTGATAATGGTTTTGTCTTAATGCATGCTATACATAAAATGAATAATACCCCAATAGATAACCATTTAATTTTCATGTTGATAGCACCTCCTTATAAAAAGCTTTATTTACCCAATATATATTAATTGTTTCTTTATCATGGGATAGACCAATGTATTAATTATTGAAAGAATTTTTTATTTACTATGATGTGAGAGTATTATTTATACAGTAAAAATAAAACCCAACATAAAAATGTATACACCTATACAATAAATCTGGAGCTAAACCAATATAACTTTAAAGTATTTACTCATCCTGTATTTCACACCTGATATTAATCGTAATAGCAGGTGGATTAGCATAGTGGTTATATTTTATATTTACGCTCATGGGTATGCTCATTTGCTGTCCACATACCAACCATTTTATTAACAAAATCCATGGTATGGACAGGAAGTATAAGCTTGGTAAGTGGTGTTAAGAAATTAACCTGAAAATTGGGGACTGCTACCAATGGTTTGTTTTTCTTAATTGCTTTTACAACCCGTGTTGTCACTTCTTCAGTTTTAAGTATTTTTGTGCCAGCAACTTCCTTGAAGCCTGCAAACATACCGGTTGCCACAGTGTAGGGGCATACCATGGTGACACCTACATTGTATTTGTATTTTTTCATTTCCTGGCGCAATGCATCTGAAAATCCCACAACTGCAAATTTAGTTGCACAATAAATTGATATATCAGGCAATGCTAACATTCCACCAGCCGAAGCAAAATTAACAACATGTGCCCATGGTTTATGTATCATATCAGGCATGAATGCCTTGCACATCCAGAATATTGACATCAGATTTACATTGACAATCCATTCAATTGCTTTATCTTCCAGATGTAAAAAGTTACCTACTTTGACAACGCCAGCATTGTTAACAAGAATAGTGACCTCGCCCATTTCTTTCTTAACTTTTTTTTGTAGTTTATATACGGCATCACGTTTTGACACATCACATATATATGCACGGCATTTTCCTTTTGTTTGTAATTGCTTAACAACTTTTGTTAATTCCTTTTCATTAATATCCACCATAGCAACTTCACAACCTTCATCCAGCAGTAATTCCGATAAACTTCTGCCCATACCCATCGCAGCACCGGTAACTAATGCCAATTGACCTTTTAATGATTTCATAGAATGCCCCCTGTTTCTTGTTAGGTATATATTGATTTTCTTAATTAAAAAATCAAGTATTTTTTGGATGGTTGTCCAAATTATTGCAAACAATTAATAATGAAGATTACAAATGTATATTATAAATTTATGTTATTCTGATACTATTTTGGATTTTCGCACTATTTCTGGGTGTGGTCCCCAGTAAAATTGGCAACAAATAATATCCTCTTCTCTATAAAAGCAAAATGTATACCCAGTGTGCCGATAGTTATCGGTATAGTTATCATCTCCAATATCATCAAGGATTTTTAAAAATTCATCCAATACATTATCCAAACAAAATTCAATAATCTTAGCCAGAGACATCTTCCAGATCTTCTTCACATCCATAAAAAATTCATATTCATCTTCATATAACACAATGTGTAAGCGTTTCCATGAACTCCCTTTTTTACGGTATGAAAGCTGTTGAAACGATTTTGCATCTTCTTTTTCCCACTGTGCTGCAAAACTTATAATGGCGGATATAAAAGTTCTTAATGACATATTATATCGTTTGGCATGAAATTGTAAGAGAGTCAAATGTTCAATGGAAATACAGGTGGTGGTTTCAATATTCATATAGTCCTCCCAAAGCATTCTTTAATCTTCTATATATAGTGTAATTGTATACTCCTGCTACTGAAGGCTGCAGGAGTAATAGATTCTTTCTTGCCTACAAAATTAATGAAAGAATATTGATATTTTTTTACCCAAAATTTTATTTACGACTAATAAATTTATTATAAAAATCAACCACTTTTTTTTCGGCTTCTTGAGGATTTGATTGCCATGCTCGTGCATGCTTATTACAATGTGCTGTCCACATATACTTTGGTTCTCTGGCTTTTTCAAAAATGCGCTGGCCATGATGATAGGCTATATAATCATCACTGTCGCAATGTATAATAAATACGGGACGTGGTGAAATGCTCCCAATAAAATCTTCAGGATTTATAGCATTAGCATCTGCTCCCAGGCGCATGCTATACACACACATAACTGCATTAATGATAGGAAATCGTGGAAGGCCAAAATCACGTTTTGCTATTTCAGCAAGCAAATCTCCCAAATTGGCAAATGCAGCTTCAAATACGCCCGCCTGTATGCGCTTGTCAATAGCCATGGCCTGAATTGCAGTGGAAGCTCCCATTGATACACCAAAAACACCAATGTTTTTATATCCTTTTGATAGTAAAAAATCAACCGCTGCAATAACGTCATTCTTTTCATAATAGCCCATGCCTGTTTTTGCTTTATCGCTTTTTCCATGATTTCGAAGATCAAATAACAATAGATTATATCCTGCATTATGCAGCGCTTTTACCCACCGCAACCCCTCACGCCTGTCAGCGGTAATGCCATGAACCATTACAATTGCATTGTTTGAATTTCCGGGAACAAGCCAACCTTTCAGAGTAAGATTTACATCATTCTTAAATTCAACATCCATATACGGTATACCCAGTTCACCTATACCATCGCAATAAACAAAATGATCAACCTGGCATGTATATGGTTTTGGGTTAATAAGCTGATTTGAAAAATGCCAGGCAACACCAAAAATAATTATTACAATAATAATTAATAGTACAAACAAAATAATAGCAATTTTCTTAATGTTCATAACCCCTCCAGAAAAAAAGAATTGATTGTTTGTGATGTGAATTGTATAATCGATAACGATATATTGCAAGAAAAATTAGTATAAATATTGAATATTGAAGTTATCTTTAGTTTTTTTACAGATTAAAAATTATTATGGGAAATGTTTATAAATATCTTTTCTATGTTTGCACCTAATAAAAATTATTGACTCGCTTTCATCAAGATATTTTATTCCCACCCTATAACTACCGATTCTTATTCTGTAATAGTACTTATAACCTGCCAATTTCTTAACACTTTTAATTTCTCTAAAATTACTGCATTTCCTTACTTCAGTTATTAATAACTCAATCCTTTTTTTAATTTTCTTTTCTTTTATTTTCTCAATATCATATAGAAATGATTTTTCAAATTTAATATCCATCATCTATTCTTTTAATGATTTTAATATAACATCTTCGGAAACAAAATTACTCTTATCTCCTTCTTCTATGATTTTCCCAAAAGCAACGTCCTCAATTATCTCCAGCAAATCTTTTCGATTCTTTAATATTTCGGCTAAGTTTTCTTTAACCATTTGTTTTAACTCTTTTTCAGTAGTAATAATGTTACTCATATAAAACTCCATAACCAAAGACTACAATACTATAGTAATTTTAGCATAAAAGAAATATCAATAATATTTTTTATTTTTCAAAATAATCTATCCAATTGTTGTACTTACCTGAAAAAAAAGAATTGATTGTTTGTGATATGAATTATATAATCGGTATCGATATATTGCAAGAAAAATATTTTGAGGATTCACTATGTGGAAATTTACTTCAACAAGTGTTCACTGGATAGATATTGTTTTGATAATCAGCTATTTGGCAGGGATAACCATATTTGGTTTTTATTACAAATCACACGTTAAAACAGCAAAAGATTATTTTTTAGCTAACAGGTCCTTGCCCTGGTGGGTCATAGGCCTTTCAATTATTGGCACCAATATTGGTTCCAACGATTACATTGGTGCTGCAGGTAATGCATACAGCATTGGTATAGCTCAGGCAAATTTTGAATGGATAGGTGCTATACCTGCCATGATACTATCGGCACTTGTTTTTATTCCATTTTTCTGGCGTGCAGGCGTCTATTCAATACCTGAATATTTAGGCTTGCGATATAATAATGCAGTGCGTTTTATTGCAGCTTGCGTCATGAGTGTTTTTGCAGTAGTGATAGTTGGAGTGTTTCTGTGGGCAACTGCTATTATGCTCCAAACATATTTAGGCTGGCCAATCTGGTTTTCAATACTGGTTACAGCTACCGTTGTTGGCTTTTATACTATATCAGGCGGTCTTGGTGCAGTTGCTATTACCGATACCGTACAGACATTTATCATGTTTTTTACGGCCATTATTGTTGCTTTTATTGGTATTGAAAAAATTGGTGGCTTTGATATGTTCATAAAAACATTACAAAACAATTACCCCGATCACCTCCATGCCTTTTTGCCTGCCAATCACCCAGTATTCCCATGGCCAGGAGTAATATTGGGACTTGGCATTGTGCTTTCTCCCGCATACTGGTGTGCCAATCAAGCAATTTTACAGCGAACCTTTGCAGCTCAAAGTGAATGGGATGGTAGAGCTTCAATGATGTTTGCTGCATGTCTCAAAACGTTTGTGCCTTTTTTAATTGTAATGCCAGGGTTACTTGCTCTAACCCTTGCAGGCAAAAGTATCACTCACCAGGATCAGGCATTGCCATGGGTTATTAAACATATACTGCCTGCTGGCATTTCAGGACTTATGTTTGTTGCATTCATTGCTGCCTTACAGTCATCAATAGATTCAACCATGAATTCCACCTCGGTTATGATTGTGCGTGACATTATTAATGTTGCCAAAAAAGATAAACTAACCGATAGCGCACAATTGCGCCTTGGGAAATTATTCACATTTATCATTCTTATTGTAGGCATTTTATTTGCACCAATTACAGCATACTTTCAGGGTATTTATGTATACGTGCAGTATGCTCTATCCCTTTTTCAGGGGCCAATTTTTGCCCTGATGCTCTTTGGTATCTTAGATAAACGTATTACACCTTCAGCCGGTCTTTTTAGCATGATATCCGGGCTGGCTGTTGCAGCAGTCTTAGGTTGGTTAAAATTTAATATGTTGTATATAGCATTCCTTTCATTTGTATATTCGGCGATAGTTCTTTACATTATTTCACTGTTTACCAAAAGAAAATCCAATGCTGAACTGAAAAATCTTGTATACAGCAATGTTGTTGAAATAGACTAATTGTTGGAGACTCAAATGGCAGAAACACTTTGTTCACTTCCACTGTGGTATGCAAAAATTATTGCAATGCTCATTTTTTTATTCATGCTTGTTGTGGCATGGCTTTTGCCGTATGATTTTATTGTCAAGGGTGCTCCAGATAAAAAACGCTGGCGCGATTTGCGATTGTGGGCAACTGTGTTAACTATAGTTCAGTTAATTATTTATTTTATTTTTTGATTAGTTGATATCTCGCACACTGTGTAAACGATGCTTACAGAAAAGCATTATACTCTCATCATATATGATTAAATGTTATTATTGATTAAAATTATTATTATCAGGAGTAGCACAATTCATACTACTTGGGATTTATTACATTCATTAGGCAAACATTATGGCAGTCAAAAATTTTCATTATCAATATGATGTGATGAACGTATAAAATGGTGTCGAAAAGCATAAGTCATTGGAGCAAAAAATAATTTCTTATGTATCTGATAGGATTACACGCTAAATTGGATGTGACCTTTAATATTTTATTCAACTTTTTTCGTGTTATCAGAGTTTAATAGCTCATTCACTCTCTTTATAAATTTATGTTGAAAATATACGCATACCCCTATTGTAATAAAATAGGCATATTTTAAAATAGCTATATGATAAATCTCATAGCAAAAGTATAACATAAAAGACTGTACCCATAAAAACAAAAACCACGAACTTAAAAATATTTTTAATACTTCTTTTACTTTTTGCTTACCTCCTATAGTTTTTGGCCATTGTATCAATACATTATATATAATATAAATACACAAAATCGAGGTAAAAACACCTAAAATTCTAACTTGAACATCAGTAAGAGCATTTTTATATGGACCCCATGTATTACCTCCTTTTATAATATCCATGATGGATGCATTGCTTAGAAAAGGTATAAAATAAAACAACATTATATATTCTTTATCAAAATTAATCTTTTTAGTATATGTTTTATAATTATTCATTTATCTTATCACTTGCTTTATTAGCAATTGTCCAAATAATAGCTTCATAACCATTCCTAAACGTCGATGGTCCCGATGGCATATATCCACTTATAAATGCTCCGCCATATTGATTTATCTGTGGCCCATACCTGAGCATCATATTCCCTACACCTGGTATCGTCTGTATTGTACTCGGTTACAACGAACCATTCTCTAATCCTGCCCTTACCCCTGATGCCAATAATCCTCCATACAACGACGCCTTTATACCTGTATCAGTTGCTAACGCTGCATCCATTATCATTCCTGCCCCTGTTATTCCCGCTTTCGTTAACCCGTATGCTGCTCCTCCTATCAATAACAAATCTATATTACTCTGCTGTATCCCCTGTTCACCTACTACTCTTTCATTGCTTACTCCCAATAGTAAATTCTGCCCCACTTGTATCGTATCCGATTTTAATCCATTTATCTGCTTTATCTGTTCCACCTTCTTTTTAACATCTTCCCCTGTAAATTTGTTACTCCCGGTTTCAGCCTTTAGTTGCATTTCAGCAAGCTTTACCAATGTATCTCCCTCAGTAACTGTGCCCATATTTACATCAGCTTGCCGTTGTACTCCTTTGTTCTCGTACCCAACAGTTATCGACTTATCCTCCCACATACCATTTGGGTCTACCAATATTATTGGTTTGTTTTGCGCATAGCGGTAGACATCAATATTTATCGGATTATAAACACCATTGCTAGGATTCCCATTTAAATACAATCCAAACGCCGGATCCGTTGATATCCACCTCCCCAGCCGTGCATCATAATACCGTGCGCCGAAGTAATACAGGCCTGTTTCCCTATCCTGTTCTTTGCCGGTGAATTTGTATGGTGTAGTGTAGCTGTCTTTGTTGGCAGCATCGGTTGCTAAGCACTTCGACGTGGCTCAGTGACCGCTTGTCGAAGCATCCTCCACCCACGTCTCCCCATACGGCAGGTACTCTATACGTTCATGATAGGCGCCAGTGTTGGTGGTGAGCACTGATGATGAACCTAAGTGGTCACTTGCATAGTAATAGGTTGCTGCCTGTGTTTCGTCCTTATGTTTTACCACGCTTGCCACCCTCGTATTTCCCACAAAATTATACCAGTATTATGACGCAACCGCAACCGAAATTAAACAGACGATGCTAAGTGAAACGCCAAAGAAAACTCTCTTCATATCGAAACATGCCGCTTTAAAAATGCAAGCTGATCGGAAACCGTTTTTTCGAAATACGGATCAACATAGACATCGAAGTGATCCAGATCGTACGTAATCAGCTCGCCTTTTGGGGCTTTTTTCGAAGCTACGAAGGCCGGCTTCGACGGCGTCGTCAGATCGCGCAGCGCTACCTGCACCAGCCATGGGCAGTTGATTTTCTTCGCATTTTTTCCAGGCGAATAGAACGGCACCGAGAAAAAAATCCGTGCAGCAACTTTTTCATTATACTGAAAATTTGGAGGGATAAGCCGCATCACGCTTTCAAGCGCTCCAGGAGCGGTCATTGCGCCCAGTTTTCCGGGCTCGGCAACAATATCCACATAATACGGTTCCATTCCAAAAAGCGCGCGCAGCAGATCTGCAAGCGACGCAAGCAAAAGCCTGATGTTTTTCGTAAAACCCGAAGCCAATGCCGTTGCAATCCCGTCAAGATGGGGCACCTGTGAAATCGCTGCCGCAATTCCTTTTTCTTTTGCGGCTAAAGCCGCGACATGGCCTCCGCTAAACGACGTTCCCCATAAAACGATTTTCTTTGTATCAACATCCGCTCTCGATCGCACAAAGCTCAGCGCCGCGCGCCAATCATCATGTTGCCTCCAAATACTGAGAAGCTGTCGTGGATTTCCATCGCTTGCTCCGAAATGCCGATAATCGAACACCAACACATGATATCCTTCGCGAGCAAACACTTCAGCATAAGCATCGAGCCTCATCTCCTTCACTCCGCCGAAACCGTGCGCCATTACAATACAGGGACGCTTCCCACCGCCGCCCGAGTAAAACCAACCACGACAGATGGTGCCGGATGATTGAAATTCAACATTTTCTCTCGATTGCATAGAGCTTACCCTCCGTATATATATTTTATTTAAAACCTCTAAAACGAGTTTGTCCCGCTTTTAGTGGAAATTCATAGCTGTATAATCCTCATATCCTCAACAAACCTGTCTGTCAATTTTAATATTTTCTTCGATCACTACGTTTCCCATATTTTTTTTAGAGGCGCAATACTCAAACATCCCCTGAGCCGATGCATCCGCTCTCCACTTTGAAGAAATCTTCCCTGGGGTCAATTAGCCCAAAGAGATATAAAATGTCATGCAGCTCTTTTTCTGTTGACTCTTTTAGACTTAATTTTTTGTTCACTTTGTATTCATAGTGATTTTTTTTATTTTTATTATTCTAAAATATAAATTTTTAAGTAACCATTATGAATTTCAACTAAATTAGAGCCCTACCCATACTACTATGGATTCATTAGACTAACACCATAGCAGTCAAAAATTTTCATTATCAGTATGATTTGATGAGCGTATGGGACACTACCATGATCCATAAGTCGCTGGAGCAGAAATAATATCTCATGTGTCTGATAGGATTATACCCTAAACTGGACGTGACAATTTTTATGCTACTATAATAAAAAATTGTTGACACAAAAATATTCAGTCTTTTAAAGATATTAACTAATCGAAGTATTTTTAAAAAAACACAAATTCAAAACATAAAGAACTGCGGAATTTAATAAAAATGAGACCTCTGAACAAAAGTCAAAACAAAAAAATTTAGTAATTCTTTAAAATAAAAAGTCTTAATTTTTAAAAATGT